>NZ_JBHZOZ010000007.1:0-280555 GCF_042787865.1 Priestia sp. YIM B13486
TATATGAACGATATAGGAAATAAAAATCCTAGTCTACTAGGAAGTGGTTTGATTTTAATTTCCGCACTTGTATCGTCCCTATACAATGTATGTGCTAGAAATTTAACTCAACGATATTCCTTATTCACTATCACATATATAATGACTTTATTTGGTTTTATTACATTTAATGGTTTGGCATTGACAAATCATCTAATAAATAACACTATCCATCAATTTATGGAGCCTTTTGTTCATCTAGATTTTGTGATTGCAATTGTCTATCTAGGTTTATTATCATCTTTAGTCACGTCCTATCTTTCTAATTACGCCTTATCAAAAATAGAAGCATCTAAAATGAGTGTCTTCAGTAATTTTGCTACACTCATTACAATCTTGGCAGGAGTAATTTTTTTGAAAGAACAATTTCACCTTTATCATCTAGTCGGGGCCATTATCATTATTGCAGGAGTTATTGGGACAAATTACTTTGGTACAAAAGGTAAACACAGTGAAAAAGCCTAGTTTCTTTTTAGAATATATACAAGTCTAGTTACCATAATGGATTTTATAGGAAACCATAAACAAATAGCAGCTTAATTCAAGCTGCTATTTGTTATACATACTTTTCCTTTATCTGAGCATTCTACTTAAGAAAAGCTGAAATATTCACTCTATATATAAAGGTGGATTCATATAAATGAATGGTAAAATTCATAAAGTCTTTCTTACAATTTTAGGTATTTCTGCTATTCCCTTTGCTATTCTCTTTCTTACAGACCAGTTAGTTAGGATAACCAATAGAAAAGAGCTACCTTAGATCTGGTAACTTTTTCTTTTTGGACTATATCTACTACGAATTTCTAGTTACCACAATGGATTTTATCGGAAATTACATGCTAAAAACCTTATTTTATTAAGAAAAAATTCATATCTATTAATAAGTTAGTAAATATTATCCAAGAGGTGATAATTTGGATAAGAATAAGTTAAAACTCACATCTTCCGAAATAGGAACACTATGGGGAGAGTATGTAAACGGAACGATGACAGATGTAGTAAATCGATATATGTTCTCTATTATTGAGGATGAGTCAATAAAGATCGTTTTTGAAGATGCTATCAAGACCTTCGCAAAACAAAAGAAACAAATCGTAGCTTTTATAGAAAAGGAAGGGTTTCCAGTTCCAATTGGATTTACTGAGTCCGACCTCAATAAAGGTACTAAAAGATTATTCACTGATATATTCTGCTTGAATTATTTACATATCATGACGTTACATGGCTTGCTAGGACATACAACTTCATTAGGTGTTTCTGTCAGAGAAGACTTACGCCACTTCTACGATACATGTGATAATGATGCAAAAAGGATGTATCATCAAACGATTGAATTATTACTTGAAAAAGGGGAGTTTCAGAGGGACCCTTATTTTTATCCTGCTACGAACCCAGAATTTATTTCTAGCCAGGATTTCACGGATGGTTTTTTCGGAAAAGGAAGACGTTTAACGGCAATAGAAATCATAAGTATTTCTTTCAACCTTAAAAAAAGCATTATGGCTAAATCTCTTTCCATTGGATTTAGTCAGGTCGCTCAATCAAAAGAAGTAAGAAAATTTTTAGAGGCGTCGGAGAAAACAGCTGATGATCAAATACAATCCTTTTTAAAAATCATGCACGCAGATAATTTACCCGTTCCTAAATCGTGGGAGACAGAAGTAACAACTTCAACAGACTCTCCTTTTTCTGATAAATTAATGATGTATCATATTGGTTTCTTATTCCAAGCTGCACAAGCCTATCACGGAGCAGGTTTAGCATCAGCCATGCGAACAGATCTTGTAACAACTTACGAAGGCACCATTCTCAAAAATCTAATGGTAACAAAAAAATGGTTTAATATTATGGTGAAAAACAAATGGTTAGAACAACCACCACTTGCTCCTAACAGAAAAGAAATTGCAAAAGAGAAATGAGAAAAAACATCCATACAGGTGGATGTTTTTTCTGTTTTTCGGCAGTATACGATATGCAAATCTAGTTAACATAATGTCTCTTCAAGGAACCAAGCAAGCAAAAGAACCCTTGCGGCAGTAGGGTTCAGCTAAGGATTCTTTTGCTTGAGTATGCGTCTTTTTATACATCGTTGATATGACTACGTTCTTTGGGTAGTTGAAAGAAACGAGAATGTATAAAAAGAGCTCCTTTTATACATATGCAATATCTCACCAGAGATAGCTTTTTTTAGGAAAAAATGTTAATATATAATTCCATAATGATGATGTTCAAAAGGCAACCTCTACTGAAGACCAGAGGTTGCCTTTTAATTTTGCTTACCTTTTGATTAAACAAATTATAACCTAATACTATATTTTAGATATGTACATGTATATTTCACTTTTATCACATCTATATTTATCTATTAGAATAACGCTCTGCAAGCTTCTCTTTATGTGAGCTAAATATTTCTTCTAAAGAAATATCATAATTGTTAGCAATAACAATCAAGTTACCTAACACATCTCCTAGTTCTTCCGTTAATTCTTTCTTATTTTCTTCCAAAGTTCCAGTTACTTCATCTGGTCGATCCCTTCCGATTTCTAAAGCCCTAATAGCTCGTGCTACTTCACCTGTTTCCTCGGCAAGAAAACCAATTCGAATAAAGATATCTAAATCTGACCAACCTCTCATTTTGTAGTAGTCCTTTACCCATTGTTGAAATTCTGTTACGTTCATTAAATGGTTCCACCTTCCTTTTTTAACTTCAACTAAGTTTACCAAATCATCCATTATTATGTATAATCAATAACGGTGATTACATAGGAGGGGATCTTTATGAAAAGAATAGCTGTATTTTGTGGATCAAGTAATGGAGCATCTGACCTTTATATTCAAGGTGCAAAGGATCTGGGAAAAGAACTTGCTAAACGTAATATTTCGCTTGTATATGGTGGAGCAAGTGTTGGAGTAATGGGTGCTGTGGCTGATGCTGTGTTAGAAGCTGGCGGACATGTCATTGGCGTCATGCCTACTTTCCTTGAAGAAAGAGAAATTTCTCATAAAAACCTGTCAGAACTTATTGTTGTTGAATCTATGCATGAGAGAAAAGCCAAGATGGCTGAACTTGTAGATGGATTCATTACGTTACCAGGCGGTCCAGGTACATTAGAGGAATTCTTTGAAATTTTCACATGGGCTCAGTTAGGGTTACATCAGAAGCCTTGCGGATTATTGAATATTAATGATTATTACACACCACTTATTTCTTTATTTAATCATATGACAGAAGAGCAATTTCTACAGGAAAAATATCGTTCTATGGCTCTTGTAGATACAGAACCACAAGGTTTATTAGATCAATTCAATACATATCAACCTCCTTCAGTTAAAACATATATCACAAAAGCTCAAAGCTAACAAAAGAACAGGATTAGTTACTATCTAATCCTGTTCTTTTTTGTATATTTGCAATGTAACTTACCATAATCAACGTTATCAGAATTTATTTGTATATATTAAAAGCCATTTAAACCTTATCTTAAATGGCTTTCACAGTATCTATGTTCTTTTTCTTTTATTTACTCATCAATGATGATAGTATCAGCGTTTTGATCCTCGAAACAAAGATTTACAGTTCTTTGTTTAGCTCTGGTTCTATGTATAGTTCCAGCTGGAATAAGTAATGTATCATTTGGTTTTAAAACAACTGTATCCTTGTCTTTAAAGTCAATTAATAATTCTCCTTCTAAAACCATAAATAGCTCATCTGAATTAGAATGGTAGTGCCATTTGTATTCACCTGAAAATACAGCTATACGAAGGCAATGGTTATTAATATTTGATACAGCAAAATTTACATGTTGGTCTTTAATATCTTGTGTAATTTCCTGAAGATTAATCTTTTCTAACTCTAATTTCTCTACCATTACAATTCTCCTTTGATTATCATTAATTAATTTTTATCTTTTATTCTACTACATGTCCTATTAACGAAAACAATATTATTTGTAAATACAAAAGTTATAGACTTCAAATCTTTTTAGTTAATATCTTCTTTATAGATTGAATTACCCCTACATGTAAACCTTCATGATATAAAGTATGTAATAATATCTGTGCAGTATTATCAAATCCTAATAATACTGGATCAACAAGATTTTGATCTAATTCTCTACTAAAGTCTTCCATGATACGATAGGGCTGCTTCTCTAAATGATCAATTAACTCATTTTTTAAAGGAACACAATCGTTCCAAGTAAATGGACTGGAACCATAAGCAAAGTACTCCTTATAAAATGGAGGAAGCTTTAAAGAATTCTTTATTCGTTCATACAGCCATATTTCTTGGTCTACAAATATATGTCCTACATTCCAACGAATTGAGTTATTATGGCTTTCCGGAATAATATCCATAAAATCATCTGGTATCTCTTCAATTAGCTTAAGTGTTTGTTTTCGAGTAAATAACATTTGATTAAATATTATTTTATCCTCCATGTCATCCCCTCACTTCCTTTTATTAGTAAATACCTATTATTTTACTATATCGACAATTTTTAAGCTGTATATCATATACATTATAAGGTCCATTTTCGACACCACAATAAATATCCTTACTCAATTTTTACTATCTCCATTTTCATCTTCTTTTTTAATTTCTTCTTTTTCCTCATGAAATTCCTCAGTAGTTTGGGCAGAAATATAATCAAATGGAGTATAGTAATTGCTTGGTAGTTTTCTTCTGAAAACCGTTTTGATGATTACAATCATGATAGGAACCACTGTAAGTATTAATATAAATAACATTGTAAGATACAATAACGAATTCAATTATTTTCCCCTTATAAGTTCTGACATGTTTTAATTTCCTTATAATTACATTTTAACATGCCGTTAAAGCTTAAACATTAATGAATAATATATACACCCATAGTTACCATAATGGATTTTATCGGCACAAATAAAGGGCCTGAGAATATAAAATCTTCCATGCCCTTTATTTCATTTAAGCCTCTCCTTGTACCTGATCCTTTATCATGACTCCAAATAAAGCAAAGAAGTTTAACACAACTAGAAATCCATAATAAATTCCAAGTCCATCAAAAAATAGAGAGAGAATAGGAAATATAATAGATTCTAAGCCAAATAATATAATAATAATCCCAAATGCTTTAGCAAGCTGCTTTTCGTTCTTAGGTGTAAACATCTTTTCATATCCAGCGATAAAAGTAGTTTTTCCTTTTCTCCATACAAGCTGCCCTCCATAAATAATCAAGCAACTTAAGATACATACCAACAATACTTTCAACATTAAGAAAACACCTTCTTCCTAAACAAGAATTTCATTTCGTGTGTAATATTTCACCATATTATTTTATTTAATAACATGAATATCATATGCAGATCTAGTTTACATAAACACGCTTCTAGGCAACAAAAAAGCTTTGATTCGGATAATCAAAGCTTTTTACTACTGTTCATTGAAATCTTTCTTTATGTTTTTCAAAAATTTTAATATATCTTTATAGAAGCAGATAATCAGCGTTCCAATAATATTTAAAAAAGTAGAAACAATTAAGTTTCCTAAAGCAATACCAAGAAAAATACCAAGAAAGATAATGACTATACCTATATAAAAACCTGGATTCAACATTTCTTCATCGTCAAGCTCTTTGCTTTCATCTTGGTTGTTATCGATTTTTCTTTGTAATGTAGGATCATTCTTAATAAGTTCATCAATGGTAGTTTCGTATATCTCGCTCAACCTTAAAAGATTTTGAATATCAGGATATCCTTTATTATTTTCCCATTTATAAACGGCTTGTCTAGATACATTAATCTGTTGAGCAAGCTCTTCTCTAGACATATTTTTTTCTTCTCTTAACCTTTGTAATTGATCACCCAATCTCAACTAACTCACCTCTATAAACCACTTTATAACAAATCTGTAAAATTAGCTATAAACGCTTTGTAATAAGGTGTAAACAATAGTTAACATAGTGTTTTTTATCAGTAATCAGTAAATTCTGCTCTTCATTTAGCCTGTTTAGCAAAATAAAAATTACGTATATCACCTCTAATTGGAAGAATAATACTATTATCTTTTGATTTGGAGGGATCTATAATGAGGAAAGCACATATCTTAATTGTTAGTAGTTGTTTATGTTCCATCATTCTTGGTTCTGTTAATACTTACGCTTATAAACCAGAAAAGCTTCCCACGTCTCAATCGTCAGAACATTGGAAAGTAATGATAGACAAACCCGATGTTAAGAATTTGAAGGATAATGAGGAGTTTAATACCTATAGTATCGATGTGAGAAACTTAGGTGCACAGGTTTATGATGCTACAGTAGAAATCTATAGAGATGAGCCAAATACAAATACTAAAAGCGAATTAATCACATTTAAAATACCTGATTCACAGAATTTCTTCCATCATCAAAATCAACCTATTTCGGTTAACTCAAAAAAGATTGAAGTAGTTGTGACATGGAAAGAAGAACCCTTTAGAGTTATGAAGGATGGACAGAAATATTCAGCACGAAAGTTTAGACAAACATTTTTATTTCCACAAAATTAAACTTAAAAGCCCTCTTTGTTTAAAGAGAGGCTTTTCTTTATTTATTCTTCATTTAAATAATCACCAATTTCAGAAGGGAAATAGGTATAAATACTTCAATTCCTTTAACACTTTATAATAGATTTAAATATCGCGTCCGCAAAAGTATACTTTTACGAACTTTTGATTTATATAGAAAATCTATCATTTTCACCGTTCGTTTAAGTTTTGAAATAATATACGAACGTTCTCTAAAACACATAAAACTTTGCGAACGTTCTTGTTAGAAAGAAATGATGGATTCAAATCAAATCTTGATAGTGTTTTAGAACAAATAGCTTAAAAATAGTAGGATTCCACATCAAACTTTTAATATAAGTTTTGAAAAAGAAATGGGGCCAGCTTGAGATGAAAAATAATTGATTATAGTCATATCTAAAAAAACACACCTTATTTAATTAATAGTATCTTCTCTCATTATTTCTTTATATTGAAAGAGCTTTATTTACATACGGTGTTTTACACCCTTAATCATGTGGAAACCAATAAGTGCAAAAAAAACTGCACCTAGATTTAAAATAATCAAAGGTGCAGTTTTTATTAAACATTATAATTTAATCTTCTTTATTCAATTCCCCAATAGAAAATTGAGTCCATTCCATACTCATCTTTACTGATGAAAATGCCAAATTTCTCATCAACATTTATAAGTATGAACCAGAAATAAGCTTCAGAATTATTAGCTTCTGTATAATCTAATACACTTTCTAAGTTTTCATAAAAATCTTTTAATTTAATTATTAAATTAGGCAATTGTTCATGTTTTCTACCATTGTAAATTACAACTTTTTGATTGAGATAACCCTTTATTTTGTTTTGAAATTCTTCTAATTCAACTTTTATTCTTTGTTCATCGTGTTCGAAGAATGCCTTAAGTTTAAGCTTTGACGAATAAATAAACTCTAGTTTGTCCAGGTAAACTTTTTCGTTATTTATCTCAAACGATGAAATATATGGAATGCATTTTTTGAAATCTTCTTCAGCTCTTTTTAAGTAGTTTTTTCTCTTTAATTCAGCTATTTTTTCTTTTCTTAAATAGTTATCTATTGTTCTTCTCTCGCTTTTTGTATCCTGAACGATTTTCTGGGTAATGGGTGCTTCTTTGATCATATCTACCTTTTTTATAAGGATTTAACCCATCTACCACGTGAAAATACGGACCTCTTCCATTTGCATTCCAGTACAGTAAAAAATCCGTGGATATAACCCACGGATTTTTTTATAGCTCTTTTTCCAAGCAGTTAACTTGGTTATGATGCAGCGGCTTAGTGGCATACTGTGTAAAACCAAGGCGTTCCCAAAACAGCTTAGCTCTAGGATTTTGAGACAGAACCCCAAGACGTAGAACGGAAATTCCCTCTTCTTTTAGCTTGTCTTCAAATGCTAGATACGCCTGCGTTCCGAAACTGAAATTGTGATAGGCGCTATGAATAATGAAAGCTCCAATCCACGGATGGTCATCGTTTGGATTTTGTTTCATGTAATCAATAACCCCTACGTATGTATCGTCGGCTTTTATAAAGTAACTGTCCGTTTTTCCATTCATATATTCTTTAAAAAGCTCTTCTTCACTCCGCTCTTTTTTGCCGTTTTCTAACACGTTATAAGCTTCGTTTGAATTGATAATCTCTGACACAATATACATCGTGTCAGCTGTAATAGGTTCAAATGAGATCATATGTCTTCCCTTCTTTCTCTGTAAAGTAGCTGTATATCGTTGCTTTATCAATTTTACCATTTTTCATTCGCGGAAAGGACGTTAAAACTCTCCATACGCGCGGGATTTTATAAGCAGATACTCGTTGTATCAGCGCTTGTCTCACATCAGAAAGAGAAATGTTCTCTAAAACAATTGCTGCACCTACTACTTCTGAACGTTCAGCATCTACTACGCTAAAAACGGCTGCTTCGCTAACGCCCGGTATTTGTAAAAGCAGCTCTTCAATTTCTTCGGCATACACTAGACTTCCGCTGCTTTTGATTATGTTTCTGTCTCTTCCTACGATGGTAATGCTTCCGTCTTGAAGCTGAACCGCAATATCGTGTGACGTAACATATCCGTTAAAAAACGAGCGGTTCGTTTCTTCGCTGTCCTTAACAAACCCTTCAAATGCTTGAGTTGTTTTCACGAATAGTGTTCCTTTATCTCCTTTTTCTACTTCTTTTCCACGCTCGTTCAGGATTAAAACGTCTACGCTGTCAACAGGATAGCCTACTGTATGAGGCAGCGTTTCCGCTGTATGTGGTGAAAGCACCGTAACAAATCCCATTTCAGAAGATCCGTAATATTCATACAGATAGGCATTAGGAAATGCTTGTGAAAATTTCTTTCGAACGGAAGGAGATAATTTATTGCCTACTGAAATCACGTTTTTTGGCAGAAGTCGTTTTTCTTTTGGTCTGCTTTGTACATAACGAAGCAATGGCGAAATTAATGCAGGTGTAATGGACATACAGCTAGCTTCTTTGTGAAAAACAGACGAAGGTGTAAACGCTTCTAGCATGATAGCGTGCATACCGCTGCAAAGCGCATGCAAAACTGGGTAAAGCTGGGCAGAATACGAGATATGTAAAGGAACAAGCACCTTGTCGTGTTGCTCTAAAGAAAATATATCCGACCACTCTTGAAATGATGAAGACCAAGAATAATGCGATTTTACAAACCCTTTTGGTCTCCCTGTTGATCCAGAGGTAAATCCAAATAAAAATAGATCGGACAGTGCATTCACTTGCCGTACGGGCAGGATTGGTTTTTCTTTTGTTATGTTAGTTAAAGAAGATGTTTTCCATAGCCAATTTGGGGATTGAATAGAAAAATAGGTATCCACTTCAGCCTCTGTTAGCTCATTATGTAAAAGCATCACAATTCCGCCGGCTTTTAAAATCGCTAAAAATGACACAACAGCATCTGCATTGTTTGGCATACTTAACGCAACGAGCTCTCCTTTTTCCATCCCTTTTTCTTTCAGCTGATTTTCGGCTTTGCATACATGATCCCACATTTGACCGTAGCTTAGCTTATTAATAGAATCCGATAGTGCCAGTTTGCCAGGCGTTTGTTGACACTGATAAAAAATTAGTTCTTCAATTCGTTTCATTACTGCTTAAACTCCCTTTTTCTTTTACTTTTAGTGTACCGTAAATGTACGTTTGAGAAAACAAAATGTAAACTTTAATAAAAATTAAGTTGACTAATTTGAGTTTTATAAGATACGATAGTCATGTTTTATCATACATAGCGGAGGTTTACGATGAAAACAAAAGATATGACGTATGTTGCATTATTCACGGCTATAATGGGCGCTCTAGGACTCGTCCCTCCTATTTTTTTATCCTTTACACCCGTTCCAATTACTCTTCAGCCTATGGGTGTCATGCTGTCAGGAGGAATTCTTGGAGCTAGACTTGGAGCTTTAAGTCAATTTCTTTTTTTATGTTTGCTGGCGGCTGGCGTTCCTTTACTTGCTGGAGGACGCGGAGGAATCGGGGTATTTTTGAGTCCGAGTGCTGGGTATATCATTGGCTATGTGTTTGCAGCTTTCTTTATTGGCTGGACGCTGTCACGATTAAAAAATGTAACGGTTGCAAAGGCATTTGCCGTAAATGTGTTATTTGGGATTGGGTTGGTATATGCATGCGGCATTCCTATACAGGCACTACAGCTTCACATTCCATTTCTAAAGTCCCTTCAACTAAGCTTTGTTTATCTTCCAGGTGACTGTATAAAAGCAGTGGTCGCGGCTTATCTAATTACAAAAGTTCGAAAAGCAGTAGCGGTACCTGGTCGTTCTAACACGGCTTCTATGTAAGGAAGTGATGACTTATCTATCAAGCAGCAATTGTAAAAGCGAAGCGTACGGTCATTGGAAAAGAAAATGGTCTACTGAAAGATTTTCATGTTCAAGAGCTAACGGCTCCTTTATTAAAGCACCTTAGCGCTGGAATTGAATATGAAATCGATGACATTATTTTAGGGAATGTTGTAGGTCCAGGAGGAAACGTAGCTAGGCTATCCGCTTTAGAAGCAGACCTCCCTTTTTCTATCCCGGGAATGACCATTGATCGTCAGTGCGGAGCTGGCTTAGAGGCCATTCGAATGGCCAGCTATTTGATAAAAGCAGGCGCTGGAACGTGTTATTTAGCTGGAGGCGTTGAAAGTACAAGTACTTCTCCTTTTGAAAAAAGAGCACGTTTTTCTCCTGATAAAATTGGTGACCCTGACATGGGGATCGCAGCAGAAAACGTAGCTCAGCGATACAATATATCTAAAGATCAGCAGGACAGATATTCTCTTTTAAGTCATGAAAGAAGCTGGGAGGCTTTTGAAAAGAGGTTGTTTGAAGAAGAAACGCTTCCTCTGCCAAACGTGATGCACGATGAAGCATTTATGAAAAAACGAAACCTAACAAAGCTGCTGCAAAAAGTCAGCCCCGTCTTTTTAAAAAATGAAGGCACCGTCACCGCAGCCAACAGCTGTGGAATTAACGACGGAGCCTGCATTGCCCTTGTGATGGAAGAGCAAAAAGCACGGGCCTTAGGCTTTCAGCCCGTTTTGCGTTTTATTGACGCTGATATTTCAGGAGTGTCACCTCTTTACCCTGCTATTGCACCAGTTTCTGCGATTAAAAATATCTTGAAGCGAAATTCTCTTACGGTAGATGATATTGACTTATTTGAAATCAATGAAGCCTTTGCCGTTAAAGTTGTCGCTTGTATGCAAGAACTGGGAATATCACAAGAGAAAGTGAATATTCGCGGAGGCGCATTGACGCTAGGACACCCTTACGGAGCATCGGGAGCTATTTTAGCTACGCGTCTTTTTTATGAAAGCAAGCGCCGTGACGTGCGATATGTCATAGCGTCTTTAGGAAGCGGAGGCGGAATAGGAACAGCGGTATTATTTGAAGTAATCAAATAATACCGCTGTTTTTATCTTTTTCTTATCACGTTGTGTTGTATTAAATGTTGCTCAATATCTTCAAATGTCTCAACCGGAACAAATGAAACGTTTTGTTCGCGCAGTAAATCTTGCAAAGAATCTTTTGCAAATGTGACATCTGCATATTTTGCCGGATGCGAATCTGGCTCGCTGTCTCCAGCAAAATAAATCGTTTCGTATGCTTCCTTTAGTTCTTGAATAACAGCAGATTTATCAATGCCGTAGCGTTCTGAATGCCATCTGTGAGCAGGATCTAGACGCAGATGAACGTTGTTTTGATGGAAATATCCTTCATTTGAATAAACTTCCACTTTTTCAACACCGTATTTATCTAAAATCGGTTTAATATAGTACGTTGTTCCAGCGCTTAAAATATAAAAATCTCCGCCGTTTTCCTGAACAGCTTTAATAAAAGCGGGCACGTATTCATCAATTGGAATATTCGCTACTTCTTCTAAAATTTTCGGTTCTTCTTGATGAATGGATTGAAAAACAGTAGATAAAAAATCAATATCTTTCATTTCTCCTGCTTTCCATCGGCGGAAAAGCTCTTCACCTTCTGGAAAATACTTTTCAATCACAATCCAGTAAAAATCTTTTTTTGAAATTGTTCCATCAAAATCTGATACAAACGCCCATTTTTTCATTCCTTACACGTCCTTTGCTACATACTAAGCAGTTCTCGAAGCTCTTCTTCTGTCAAACTAGAAAGCATTGTTTCTCCCGGCTGAATAACCTGTTCGATGAGTTCTTTTTTCTTTTGCTGCAAGCCGTAAATTTTTTCTTCGATGGTTCCTTGAGAAATAAGCTTGATAACCTGCACAACATTTTTTTGCCCAATGCGGTGTGCACGTCCTGCTGCTTGTTCTTCAATCGCCGGGTTCCACCATAAGTCATATAAAATAACCGTATCGGCTCCCGTTAAATTTAAGCCTGTACCTCCGGCTTTTAATGAAATTAAGAAAATGTCTTGTTCTCCATTATTAAACCGATCGGCCATTTCCACTCGTTCTTTTGATGGCGTTTGACCGTCTAAATAAAAGTATGAGAGATTTTCTTTTTGGAGCTCTTCTCGAATAATGTGAAGCATGCTTGTAAACTGAGAGAAGATTAACAAACGTTTTCCGTTGGCAACCGCATTTCTTGTAATCTCAAGCAGCTGCTCTAATTTGCTTGAATCCCCTTCATAATTTTCAACGAATAAAGACGGATGACAGCAAATCTGGCGAAGTCTTGTTAATCCTGCCAAGATCTTCATTCGGTTTTTATTAAAATCTTCACCGGCTAAAGATGATTTTAACTGTTCTAAATACCCTACATATAATTCTTTTTGTTCTTTAGTCAGCTCAGATAAATGAGTTGTTTCAATTTTATCAGGCAGTTCTTTTAACACATCCTTTTTTACTCGTCGCAGTAAAAATGGTCTTACAATTCGACTGACCTGCTCCGATGACATGTTTTTAAACTGGCGAAGCCCTGGAAATAAGCCAGGAAGAATGGTCTGAAAAATTGACCAAAGCTCATCAAGTGAGTTTTCAATAGGCGTACCGCTCAGCGCAAAACGTTTTTTAGCTGAAATAGTCCTAACAGCTACTGCTGTTTTCGTTGTATGATTTTTAATACTTTGAGCCTCATCTAGAATTAAAGCATGAAAATGAAGATGCTGATACAAATCGATATCTTGACGCAGCGTTGGGTAAGATGTAATCCATACGTCAGCTGTGCGTTTTAGCTTCTCCTCACGCTCGCTCGGCGTTCCTGTAATGGTTTGAACCGTTAAATTCGGTGCAAATTTCTCCAATTCGTTTCGCCAGTTATAAATCAAGGAAGCCGGCACAACAATTAAAAAAGCACTGCTATCTTCATCAAGCTCTTTTTCAGATAGGATATAGGCAATGCTTTGAAGCGTTTTTCCAAGCCCCATATCATCAGCCAGCACGCCTCCTAAAGAGTAGTGAGCCAGAGATTTAAACCACTTAAACCCATTGTACTGATAATCACGCAGTGATGCCTGCAAGGATTCCGGTACTTCCCAATCCATTTCCTCTGGAGATTTGAGCTGTGTAAGTAATCTTTTAAATGCTGAGCCGAACTTAGCCGCTGATTTATCACCCGCACTCATAATCTCTTCCACTTGCATTCCTCTGTATAAAGGTACTTGCAATGAGTTATCCTTTAAGTCTTTCTCGGTTACGTTCAGCTCACGAAACAGATTTTGAATATGCTCAAATCCTTCGTTTTCAAGAGGAATAAACGCACCGTTATCTAGACGATGATAGCTTTTCTTTTCTAAAACAGATTTTAAAACATCTTGAACGGTCTGATGATTAATGTCTCCTAAATCAAAATTAATTTCTAATAATCCATTGCTGTTTTTGATGTCAACCGTTGTTACTGGCGCAGAAAAATCCGTATAAGCATAATCTTTCATCTCATCCGTAATATACACATCCGCTATTTCATCAAGCTTTGGAACAATATGAAACAAAAATTCATATAAAGATGATTCATCTTGATTTAAATACAGCTGGTTTTTATAAATGTTTAAAGGAGCTGTTTCAATTAAATCCATCACGCGGTCTTCTTTTTCTAAATCTCGTATTAAGATTTTATCGTACTTTTCAGGTTGAGGTGAAAATGGATTAATTGAAATCTCCCCATAATGGTACCGAAGCGTCACAAACAGCTGTTCATCTTCCTGGTCAATAAATACTTTTGCTTTTAGTTCAGGTGCAATAATCTGATGGGATACTTCTTTTGCGATATCCACTTTCCCCACTTTTTTTAGTCCTGGAACGACGTGAGATAAAAAATTGCCCATCTGCTCTTCTGCTATAGGTACGACTGGCTTCAAAGGCGCCGTTTTTCGAAGCCCTTCAAGAAGCATGCGCTGATCTTGAGATAGCTCATAAAACGTCCCCTTTAAAAATAGCCACCCGTATCGATCGAAAAACGAAGCTTGATGAAGCTCCGTAAAGTCTAGTTCAAATCCAGCTGCCGGGTGCTTATTTAACTGAAATGAAAAAGGAGCTGAGCTTTCAGCAAAGATAATATTTTCATATGAGTGCCCGTCATGAATAAATGTAAAGTTCCGATCTTTGAGCAATTGAAATAACTCTTTGGCTATGATGGAGGGAATGATTAGTTCTCTGTTATTTGCAGACGAACGATACATGGAATAAGAATTTTTATAAAACGATTCATTTGTCATAATATCCATCAGCAGCTCAATGATTTTCCTATCTTCTTCTATAAAAAAATGTTCCGCCGGTTCATATTCGAAGCGCTTGGTAAATTCGTGAGTTTTGAATTCTTTAGCGTCTGTTAAAAATTCTTGAATGTTTTTTACTACGTACGTCCGATCGACGCCTACTTTCATTTCAAGCGCTACGTACATTCCTTCTGAACGTAAAAATTCTTCTGAGTAAGACTTGCAAATAAATTCCACTTTCAACGGATCTTTATCTGCATACTTTCTGTGGTCGCTTATTGTTTGCTGATAGCTTGAAAATAAGTCGATAAAGTGATTTACATTCTCGTATTCTTTGCTTTGGCGAAAAGGCTTCGTTTTAATTGGCTGCGGCTTTGCTCGCTCATCGCAAATGGTTAATAAAACAGCTACTTCGTGTTTGCATTCTGAAAACTCGTGATAAGCAGGACAATCGCAGAATGAATAAAAAGAATTTCCTTTTTGTTCAACCATTACCGTATACATTTCCGCACCTCGAACGGATGCTGTCCACGTAGTGGTCTGTTCATTGTATTCCAAATCAAGCACACGTCCCTGCTTGTAATACGTGTGCCCTCTATAGTACGTTCTGCTTGAGTACGAATCTTTTAATTGTTCTTTGTTTAATGTTTTATTTATCATCGCTTCACAATCTTCCAATCGCATAACAGTCAATGCTGTTTCTGTTTAATTTCTATTCAGAACAAATAATGTTCAACGTCATAAACGTTGAACATTATTTGTCAATTCCTCTATTATAACATGCAACAGACATTATAAAACACTCTTAAGCAATGCAGACTGTTTTCGCTGTTTTCTTTTGTAGAGTATCCAGCCAGCTCCAGCGGATGATAATAAAAGCAGACTAAGTCCTAAAAAAGCCAGTCCTATACGATCGTTAGCCGTAACGTACGTAAAGAAGAAAATCAGTAAAATTCGAATACCTAACGTGATAAAGCGAAAAAAGCTGTCGACTCTTCCCACGATGATATTCGGTATTTTCTGCATCATAAACGTATTTCGAGCTACTCTTGTACCTGCATTTGCAAAAGCAAGAAGAAACACAATAGAAAAATAAACCGGCAAAAGCTTCATAAAGAAGACGATAGATATTCCGAGTGCAAAAAGGCTTATATTCAGCATAATCGCTAGCTCTGTGCCTATTCTTTTCATAATAGATACGATGAATAACCCTGCCGTTAACGCCCCGAAACCATATACAGCACTTTCAATCCCATATGCTGCTGGACTTGCGTTTAATTCTTGAGTCAGATAAATAGGAAATAAATAGTTCGTCATCATCACAGCGATGAAAGGCATAAAAGAAAGCAGTAAAAAAATAGAGACCGAGCGATTTTCTTTTATAAATGTTAACCCTTCTTTCATAGCAGTGTGTTTCTTGTCGTTTCGTTCCCTGTTTTGTTTATATGGAATACTCAATAGACAAAGAAATGCAGCTATATACGTAGCGGCATCGACTGTTAAAATCCATTGAAGCGACCAACGAGTAATGACTAGACTCGCCAAAGCTCCTGCAAGCATACTCGATAGCTGCCCTTGTATTTCCATGATACTGTTTAATGATTGAAACGCATCTTTTGAAAAAACTTCTTGATTTAAAGCGAAAATCGTTGGATAAAAAAACGTGTAGTAAAGGTTTCCGGTTCCGTACAAAATGACGTAGTGAATCGTTGAATAGTCTGTAACAAAACCGACGATTACAAATAACATGACCGTGATAAAACCTGTCAATTCTACGGTTAACAGCAGTTTCTTTCGTGACATTCGATCAATAAGAACGCCGATATACGGAGTAGCCATAAAGCTAATCACCGTCATAATCAGCATAATCGTACCAAATAGTCTATTTCCATGTGGAGATGCAACTAACAGTAAAGGAATGGCAAGCATCGTAATACCGGAGCCGATAGAGGATAAAACATTAGCAGCTACTACGGCCTGAAAGCGCCGGTCTTTGTAAAGCGCCTTCATCAAACATTTTGCTTAGCTTCTAAAATTTGCTTAGACACTTGTGTATACAGAGTCAGCTCATTAACTAATTCATGAATTCCGTCAGCTGCGTTTTTTCGTAAAGTCCCTTTTTCCACGATGTCTGCAGGGTCTAATACCAACTGCTTAGATAGAACATTCGCATACAAGGCGCGTGTAACGGTTCTAAGGTTATTTAAAGCATTAATGCCTCCTTTTCCTCCTCCTGATACTGCTAAAAGTGCTACGGGCTTATGCGCAAAATACGCACTGTTTAAGAAGTCAAACGCGTTTTTTAACGCTCCGCTCATAGCTCCGTGATACTCGGGCGTCGCAAGTAAAATACCATCCGCTTTTTCTATTTTTTCAATTAGCTCTTGCACTTCTTCTGTTTCATACTGATGAGGTTCACCTGTGAATATAGGAAGCGATAATTGGCTTAAATCTAAAAAAGAACTTTGATAGCTTTTGTGAAGCTCTCTCGTCACTTGTGTTGTTCGACCTGTTTCTCTGGGACTTCCATTGATAATAAGTATGTTCATGCTTATCTACTCCTCTGTCGTTTGGTTATATGTATAGTATAGGGATGGTTGAACTTTTTTTCGTCATGCTATTGGTAGAAAGAAAGCTACCGATATAGACGGAGAAGCACAGAGAAAAACCTACAACTAAAGTCGTAGGTTAGGAAATGCCGTGCTGCACAGCATATAGAGCAGCTTGCGTGCGGTCTTGAACCCCAAGCTTGGATAAAATATTAGATACATGTGTTTTTACTGTTTTTTCTGTAATATGTAAGGAAGCACCAATTTCTTTGTTGCTTTTACCTTTTGCAATTTCTTTTAATACGTCTTTTTCTCGTTTCGTTAAGTGGTCAATAAAATTGACTTTCTTTTCGCTGCTTTTGGTTAACCGTGTTAGCAAGTGTGTGGTGACTTTTGGATGAAGCTGATTTTCTCCGTTCATTAGCTTTCGAATAGCGGATACAAGTTCATCTGGATTACTTTCTTTTAACTGATAGCCTGAAGCTCCAGCTTCTAGTGCTGGTATCACGTGATCTTGATCTGAAAAGCTTGTTAAAATCATGACTTGTACATGCGGTGCTTGTTTTTTTAATTCTTTTGTTGCTTCGATTCCGTCGAGAAGTGGCATCGATAAATCCATTAAAACAATATGAGGTTCTAGGGATGTCGCTAACTTTACAGCTTCTTCCCCATTAGAAGCTTCTCCTACAATTTCTAAGTCAGGCTGTGTTTGCAAGAAAAAGACAAGTCCTTTTCGGACAACGTGGTGATCATCTGCGATTAAAATCTTTATTTTCATGTGCGCTCCTTTCTGTTATGAAAGAGGAATAGATACCTCCACAACCGTTCCGTTTCCTATGCTGCTTGTAACAGATAGATTGCCATTTAATCTGTTTATTCGCTCATGCATGGTTTTTAGCCCGAGCGTCGGCAATTCTGCTGAAGCACTATACATAAACCCATTGCCGCTATCTTGGACTTTCATGATCACTTGTTCTTTGCTTATATTTACGTTTAAATGTACCTCTGCCGTACCCGCATGCTTTCGGCAATTATTAAAAGCTTCTTGCCCAACTCTCCACAGTGTCTCTTCAATCACAGCAGGCAAAACGGACACTCCTTTAATTTGTTCTTTTACGTTAAGCCCTAACATTTGACCATAGCTTTTTAACGCACTGACAATGCCGTTTTCTAATCCTTGAGGACGAAGCTGCCAAATTAATGCTTTCATTTCCACTTGAGCATGCTGAGCGGTTTCTTGGATTAAGGAAAAAGTCTCTTTTAACTGCACATCTTTTGCTAAGCTGCTTCCGGCTTTGGCTGTGACATTAATTGAGAACAACAGCTGATTGACAGAATCGTGAAGATCTTTGGCCAGTCTGTTTCTTTCTTCAATAAGTTTTACTTCCTGCTGAGATTGAGTCAGCTTAATCCGCTTGATAGCCGTTCCAATTTGAAGAGCGACGGATCCTAATAAATCAAGCTCTCGCTGTTCAAAATGAATTTTATGAGGGGCAGCTACATTTAATAATCCAAAGCGCTCATCTCCTGCTTGTAAAGGAACCGTTGCGTGATGGGTAATGTCGTGTGTATCTCCCCACTCATAAGTGGCGGCATCTTCAAGTCTCTTGCACTCCATAATATTAGACGCTTTTTGAAGCCGGCCATCCATATATCGATCAACACACCAGCAGCTTCCGTTACACATAGGCTGAGCGGTTTTATTTAATAAAGCTGGCGGCAAATGCTGAGCGGCAATCATCTCATGTTTTCCATTTTCATCAATAAAAAAGATCCATCCTGTATGTAAATCTGTTATTTGCAGCAGTTTTAAAAGAGCATCGTGAAGCATTGTATGTAAATTAGTACCTTCATTTAAAATCTCGGCAATGTCTTTTAAAATCTTAAGCTCTGAAATATGATCTTTTTCCATAGCCTCTCTCCTATATGATGTATTTTCCATTTTTTATTTTATCACAATTAAAGACGATTCCGGCTCATAGGACGTTATTTTTAAGGTGTTTCCGCTTAGGTATGCAAGAGTTTTTGACATCAATAATAAAAATCCCAAAAAGTATGTCAGGTAGTTTAACAAGTAGCTAGAGTCTTTACGTAAAACGAACTATACTACAGATAATTCACGTAAGAAAAGAAAAAACGAAAGGAAATGAGAAGAAAAAAATATTAAAATTAATACATTGAAAACGCTTCCAAATATGAAGGCATAGTGCTATTATATAATTATTAACAGAATAGGGATGTGAGAAAGATGAATAAATTATTTTTAGAAGAGTTACGATACATTATCTTGTGTGAAGTGCCTATGACAAAGTACCGAGTAGAGCAGCTCCAAGACAAATTTGATCAAAGCCCATACTTAATTAATGAACTTTATCAACTCCTATTCGAAAAGCGTCACATTTTAGCTTTTGTTGATGATATTGAATCATCCCTGTATGACTATATTGTGAATAAAGAAATGATGGATGCTAAAACGTATTATGGAGCTATTACACACGTAGCAAATCTTTTCGGCGAAACGCCTACATATATAAAATGCAAAATAAAAAAATATAGAGAGTCTTCGATTTCAAGTATCAGTGCCTAAAAGTTGCGCACAGCTGATTCAAATAAAAAGCAAAAAAGAAATCCTAGCACAAGGGTTTCTTTTTTGTACCACTAACATATAGGGAGGAAAATAAGATGAAGACATTTTTTATCACGAATCGCTATTCGTTTCTTGAAACGCAAGTAAATGAATACATGCAATCTTTACTGGTGAAAACGCCTGAACAAGTTATTTTATATTTTGAAAGACAAATTCGAAAGTATAAAGTATATTTACAGAAAAAACATCATTATCCAGAGTGTATGGTTCAATCTATCCACCGTTTAATTGAAGAATATTCATTAAGTATCATTAAAGTGAAAAAGTATATTAGCTACCAAAACAAGCTGATGAATAAACAGCTATTAGAGCCGCAGTAAAACGAATCATTTTTTATGGTTCGTTTTACTGCGGCTCTGCCGTTTTACGCCTCATATTTTAGCAGTAAATGCAGAACAGCGGGACGTTCTTCAAGATTTTTGTATGAGTGTACATGACTTCCTTCAAATTTTATAGAGTCAAATTGTTTTAGTTCGTATAGCTCTTCTTCTATTTTCATTTCAATTCTGCCTTCCATTACCGTTGCTACTTCAATTAATCCTTTATGATGAGGTTCGGGATAGTATGTAGCGAGAGGAGAAAGAAAGGCTCGGTACATTTCAATAGTTGAATCTATTTGATTTTGAAAAATAAATTCTACTTTCCACGCTTCGTCCGGTCCTTTGAGAGAAAAACCTTCTCCGCACTTAGATACAGCCACTGAAGGTTCAACTGACACTAATTTAGTTAAAGGGATATTTAAACCTGTTGTTATTTTCCACATTACTCCTAGGGTTGGATTAGTCTCCCCTCTTTCAATTTTCCCTAACGTGAGTTTGCTGACTCCTGTCCTATCTGCTAATTCATCGAGTGTGAATTCTCGCTGTGTTCTTATTTTTCTAAGCTCGTTGCCTACCTTTTTCATCATTTCTTCTGAATGCATTTTTTTCTTCCTTTCTTTTTTATATTATGATACACTTTTTTTGTATATAAGTATACTATAATATACATTTAGGTATTTTTATTAATTAGGAGGAAAAAGTATGAAAGCAATTTTATGGGGGCTTCTCTCGTCTATGTTCTTTTCTGCTACATTTATTGTGAATCGTGCCATGAATGTATCTGGAACAAGCTGGGCTTGGACAGCATCTCTTCGTTTTTTATTAGCACTACCTATTTTACTCATTTTAGTACTTGTACAAAAGAAGTTTACACCATTATGGATGGAAATGAAAAAGCATCCTTTCGCTTGGTTAGGCTGGGGAACTCTTGCAGGAATTGGATTTTATTCATTATTAAGTTTTTCTTCACTTTTTGGACCGTCATGGCTTATAGCTGGAACGTGGCAAGTAACGATCTTGGCAGGTGCGCTCATTTCTCCACTTTTCTATGTAACGATTCAAACTGCAGATGGAAACAAAAAAGTAAGAGGAAACATTCCACTCAAAACGCTTGGTATTTCAACATTTATTTTAGTGGGCGTGATTCTCATGCAAGTTAAAGAAGCTGAAAACATCACGCTTTCACAGTTTGTGTTGGGTTTTCTCCCTGTCGTCATGGCTGCTTTTTTATATCCGCTTGGAAATCGAAAAATGATGGAAGTCTGCAAAGGAAAATTAGATACATTTCAACGTGTTTTAGGTATGGCTATCGGTAGTATACCGCTAAGTATCATCTATGCGATATATGGATTTTATACAACTGGTATGCCAACAGTTCCTCAATTTTCGCAAGCTTTTATATTAGCGATGAGTTCAGGTGTAATTGCGACGATGACTTTCTTTCACGCAACAGACTTGGCAAAAGAAAATTTAGCTTTGCTTGGAGCGGTTGAAGCAACTCAATCGGGCAGCATGATTTTTACCGTTCTTGGCGAAGTGTTTCTATTAAATGGGCGTATGCCAACAGGGATCGCGTTAGCTGGTATGATGATAATTGTAATCGGAATGATCATAAATAGTATGTTAAACAAAAAAACAAAACTATCTCAGACCGCGCCGTCACCCACTCTATCAAAATAAGAAAAGAAGAGATGAAACTCTGTATATAGAGTTTCATCTCTTCTTTTTAGTATTCGAGGTGATTGTTCCAATAGCGACTCCACAGCACAGGGAATCGCATCTGTAAACCGTCCTCATCATCTTCATCCCAATCAAGATCCAAATCTTGCTCATCGTACCATATTGGGTCAAACTGGTCATATTTATCGTAATAATAATCGTTATCTAAACCTGTCTTTTCTTCATAAGCTTCACACGCTACAGCAAGTAATTCTTCTAATTGAGGAGCATAGCCTTCTGCTTCTAGTGGTTGAAGAACAGAAATCATCGTCTCAGGAGATTCAATTGCTTTATAATAAATGTCTTTTCCTTGATATAAAAGCCAGGCTCTAAAATAATCAAAACAATCATCTGAACAACCGCCCATTACAATATAAGCTGCTGCCCACAATGAAGAAGTATAGGATTGATCAAAATGCTGATTTAATAGCTGATCAAAGCGGAAAATGTCTTTTTCAGAACGCTTTGCTAGCGTGGAGCGGAGCCATTCCATTTGCTCGTCGACATCTAATTTTGTCTTCGCTTTTTTTATCAGTTCCCAAAAGAGAGCCTCTGACATCGTACTGTCTTTCATTACTTGCATTGAACAAGTTAAAGGCTTATACCCTTTCTTCAATTTTGCACGAATCAGCTTTTCAGCTTCCGCTTCACAAGCTTCTGCGGAAGCAAACTCTTTCACTTGCATGCGACCGGCTGTATCAACTTTTCCAAAGTGAATGATTAACTTGCTGTCTCTTCTTTCAACTTTCCAAAATTTATTCGATTGCTCATCTTTATACACTAAGGTTATTTGCATGATACATTCCCCTTTTTCATCCTACTACTATTGTGAATATTTCTCTTTTTACAAGTTATGTAGAGCCATGGCGCTTCATAATACATTTTCTTTCCTTTTGTAACATGTTCCAGTTGATTTTAATTCTTTCTAAAGTTTGTTAAAAGCTGAAGGACTATTTTTTGAGCACACTCCGCTCAGCACTTAAATTCAATGCTACTGATACAGTTCAAACAGCGAGAAATTAAAACATCATGTATGTAATATTTCACTTGTTTGTTTTTTGTTGCATTTACAACATTTTGTTTTTCCTTTATACTCTTTTATATCAGATATCTTTATTATACAAAAAAGAAGCATAAATTCGCAGCAAAGGAAGGATTTTCGATGAAAATTAAGCAAGTTACAACAAAAGAGCAGCTTGAAGAAGTATTTCATATACGTAAAACAGTGTTTGTTGAAGAACAAGGTGTGCCATTAAAAGATGAATTTGATGAACATGAGAAAACGGCAAAACATATGTTGATTTACTATAACAATGAACCGGCAGCTTCTGGTAGATTCCGCATAGTAGACGATTACGCCAAAATAGAGCGGATATGCGTATTAAAGGAATTTAGAAAATACGGGCTCGGAAAAGAAGTGGTGGCTAGCTTAGAAGAAGCAGCGAAAAAAGAAAGATTAACTCAAGCTAAGCTTCACGGTCAAGTTCAGGCTGAACCTTTTTATCATAAATTAGGCTATAAGACGGTTTCAGATGTCTTTATGGAAGACGGTATTCCACACGTTATTATGAAAAAAGAATTTTCGTGTTAAAAATGCTTCTTTGCCCAGTTACTTTAATAAAGAAAAAGGCTCTCAGCAGAGAGCCTTTTTTGTACTATTAGATTTTCATAATTCCGCCCGTGCTTGCAGAAGTTACAAGTTTAGAATATCTTGCAAGATAGCCTTTTTTCACTTTCGGCTCAAAGCCTTTCCAGTTTGCTTTTCGTTCTGCCCAAACATCTGGAGAAACTTGAACATTCATCGAACGATCTTCAATGTCAATCACGATGTGGTCGCCATCTTCGACAAATGCTAGTGGTCCGCCTTCAGCAGCTTCTGGAGACGCGTGGCCAATTGATAATCCACGGGAAGCCCCAGAGAAGCGTCCGTCCGTTAATAGCGCTACTTTTGCGCCTAGTCCCATTCCCATAATTTGAGAAGTTGGAGCTAGCATTTCAGGCATTCCCGGTCCGCCTTTTGGTCCTTCATAACGAATGACTACGACATGTCCTTCTTTTACTTTTCCGTTAGCAATACCGTGCAGCGCCTCATCTTGAGACTCAAATACAATTGCTGGTCCTTCGTGGCGAGTAATGCCGTCTTGAACACCGCCTGTTTTAATGATCGCGCCGTCTGGAGCTAAGTTGCCAAACAATACAGCAAGTCCGCCTTTTTCTGTGAAAGGCTTATCGATTGGATGAATAACGTTATAGTCTTTTACATCGCACCCAGCAATGTTTTCACCTAGCGTTTTTCCAGTAACCGTCATCGTATCTAAATGAAGAGCTCCTTCTTTTTTAGATAGCTCGTTTAAAGCAGCCGATACGCCTCCTGCTTCATGTAAGTCTTCAATAAATACATCCGAAGCCGGAGCCAGTTTTGCCAAGTGAGGCACGCGTTCTGCCACTTCATTAATACGCTCTAATGGATACTCAATTTCAGCTTCATTCGCAAGAGCTAGCGTATGAAGAACTGTATTTGTAGAACCGCCTAACGCCATATCTAAAGCAAATGCGTTGTCGATTGCTTTTTCTGTTACGATATCACGTGGTTTTAAATCTAATTTAATTAATTCCATAAGCTGTTTAGCTGATTTTTTAACAAATTCTCTACGTTCAGGAGCAACTGCTAAGATTGTACCATTTCCAGGTAAAGCAAGTCCTAACGCTTCAGCTAAGCAGTTCATTGAGTTCGCTGTAAACATTCCTGAACAAGATCCGCATGTCGGACAGCCGAATTGTTCTAATTCAAGCAATCCTTTATCATCAAGTTTACCCGCTTGATGAGCTCCTACGCCTTCAAATACTGAAGAAAGAGAAATCTTACGACCGTCGCTCGTTACGCCAGCCTTCATTGGTCCGCCGCTAACGAAAACTGTCGGAATATTCAGACGTAATGAAGCCATTAACATCCCAGGCGTGATTTTATCACAGTTTGGAATACATACCATTCCATCAAACCAGTGAGCAGATACTACCGTTTCAACTGAGTCAGCAATGATTTCACGACTTGGTAATGAATAGCGCATACCGATATGTCCCATCGCAATACCGTCATCTACACCGATAGTGTTCATTTCAAAAGGTACGCCACCAGCTTCGCGAATCGCATCTTTTACGATTTTACCAAACTCTTGTAAGTGAACATGACCTGGTACAATATCAATATATGAATTGACAACCGCAATAAACGGTTTGCCGAAATCCTCTTCTTTTACACCAGCTGCACGCAGTAGGCTGCGGTGCGGTGCTCTGTCGAATCCTTTTTTGATCATGTTACTTCTTAATTCTGCCACAATAATTCCCTCCGTATTCATCTAACCTATTAAAAACTGAATCTTTTTAAATTGTTTAATAATTTTTAATATAAATACTAATTTAACAAATCACATAATGGTTTGTAAAGGTTTACGACAAAATAATCATTTTTTATTTCAAAATAGTAAAATCACCTGCATAAATTAGTATAATATATACATATATCCCTTATTTTACAGGAAAGCAGAAGGTGGATGCTGAGCATGAAACAATCCTTTTACTACAGAGGTCATCAGGAAAAAGAAATATTTGCACAAAAATGGGATGTTGAAAACAATTCTGCAAAAGGCGTTGTTCAAATAGCCCATGGGATGGCCGAACATATTGGACGCTACGAATACTTTGCTAGTGTATTAACTCAACATGGCTACATCGTATATGGAAATGATCACCGCGGTCACGGTCAAACAGCTTTAAAAGATGAAGAAAAGCGTTTTTTTGCTGAAGAAAATGGTTTTGACACCGTAGTTTACGACATGATTGCTCTGACTAAGCACATTTCAACGGAACATTCCGGCTTACCAATCTTTCTTTTCGGTCACAGCATGGGTTCTTTTCTAACGAGAAGATATATTCAATTGAATACAGAGCACATTCATGGTGTGATGCTCTCAGGTACTGGCAGCATTCCTTCTCTTTCACTGAAGGGCGGCATATTAGCTGCGAAAATAGAGAAAAAAAGAAAAGGGTTACGATCTGCTAGTCCATTGCTTGATAAACTTTCTTTTGGACAGTATAACAAATCCTTTCATCCTGCTCGAACACCTTTTGATTGGTTAAGTCAAGATAATGAGGCTGTAGATTTATATGTAAATGACCCTTACTGCGGAGGAGTTTTCACAGCGGGATTTTTCTATGACTTATTAACAGGAATCAAACAAATCTCTAACTTAGCTAATATAAAGCTAGTACCATCAAACCTGCCTGTTTATTTAATATCTGGAGAACATGATCCAGTAGGCAGCTATACAAAAGGGGTACTCAAAGTATATAACGACTTTAAAAAAGCCGGATTGCAGGACGTAAGCTACCGCTTTTTTACACAGTGCCGTCATGAGTTGCTTAATGAATTAATTAAAGATGAAGTGATAGAAGATATACTAAATTGGCTTGACGTGCATATGGACAAAAAAACGGTTCGTGTCTAAACACGAACCGTTTTTTTATTAAGCAAATACAGATGTTAATACAGGAACTACTTGCTTTTTACGTGATACAACGCCTTCTAAGACAGCTGTATTGTTTTCAAGCGTTACGTTGTATGCTTCTTCTACTTTTGAAGCAGCAGAGCCTAGTGCTAATGCAGTAGAGTTGCTGTTTAAAATATCTGTAACAACTAAAAGGAATAATTGTAATCCTTTTTCTTCGATTGTTTTAGTAATAGCTTCTTCCAATTCAACTTTGCGCACTAAAACGTCGTTTACATCAATTGCATTCACTTGTGCAATTTCTACTTTACTTGTACCCATGCTGAATTCTTTAGCATCTAATGAAATTAATTGTGAAGCTGTTTTATCGCCTAAGTCAGCTCCAGCTTTCAGCATTGCTAATCCGTACTCTTCTGCATCTACACCTGCAATTTCCGCTAATTCTTTAGCAGCTGCAACGTCTTGGTCTGTGCAAGTTGGTGATTTGAATAATAAAGAATCAGAAATGATAGCTGATAGCATAAGACCTGCGATGTTAGGTTCAATTTCTACGCCGTTTTCTTTATACATCTTGTTTAAGATCGTTGCCGTACATCCAACTGGCTCTGCACGATAGTATAAAGGATCTGCTGTTTCAAAGTTAGCAATACGGTGATGATCAATTACTTCAAGCACACGAACTTGATCAATATCGTTTGCACTTTGCTGGCGTTCGTTGTGGTCCACTAAAATAACTTCATTTGTTTCTTTAGATACTTCATCAACGAAACGTGGTAGTTCAGCGTTGAACTTTTCAAGAGCAAATTGCGTTTCACCGTTAATATCGCCTAATCGAATTGGTTCAGCGTCTACACCTAATTTATTCTTTAAATCAGCGTATGCAATTGCAGAACAGATTGTATCTGTGTCAGGATTTTTATGTCCAAAAATTAACGTCTTTGCCATCTTAAATCTCTCTCCTTCTTACGTATGTAAATAGCATTCTTGCGTAAAGTTAGTTAATTCGTTCACGCAACATTGCCATTTTAACATAAACTTTTACATTATTTTAATTTTTTTGCGAAAAATGATGTTCATCCGCAGATATTTTGCCATTTTGTATCTTTTTCATAGTAAAAACACCTCTATTTCCGATATAAATAGAGGGTTTTATAGGTTCATTATATAAAAATTAGTGATAAAACACAACCCGTCTCTTCATCACTTGATAGCTAACTTAAACGCAGTATCTTGCCAATTTTTATAAAGAAAAAGTAAGGAAGCAGTGACTATTATTAAAGAGAATATGTATTATTTTGCCCTTGTTTATATAAAATAACCCAAAAAAGCCCCCTTGTTAAAGGGCGCTTTTTTGGGTTATCGTCGCAGTGTAAAGTTGAAATGTTCATTTACTTTAGCTCCTAGCTCTTCAAGAAACTGCTGAGCAGTCATTTCCTCTACGCTTTGAGTATACCAAGCAAGCTGAGATTTTTTATGAACATTGTTGTAATATACATCTCTTGACCAATATGTTTTTGATCGGTATGTATAATTAAAGTGAATGAATAGTTCACTCCCGTCTGGACACTGCAACAATACGCGGTAATGTGGATTACGACGATTTTTATCTAAACTCATTTCTTTGATCTGCGCTAACATTATTCACCTCTAAAACCATTACTTAATCATTTAAAGGTAAATGCCATACCACGCTATATCCTAGCTCTGCCATCAACTAGAAAATCATATATTTTCTAAAATTCTACACGATATAGGACAAAAGAGGAAGAGATAATTTATTGATGGACGTGTAAAGTTTCATATAAATCTTTTAGCTGCTCAGGGTATTGAGACCTTACGTAATAACCCGTAGGATGGTGCTCGATTAAATGAGAAGCAAACAAATAGCCGATGAGCACGTGCATTTGTTCATCTGAGGTTTCTTGGTTTAATTCTCTTTTGAGTCGTTCAGTTAAGTGTGAAGCCAGCTGTTTAATTTTTTCATCATGTGATAAAAAAAGCATCTTGTTCTCCCCCTTATAACGAATAAGTAATGCTGTAAATTTCAATAAAGACAAAGTATTGCTTTTATAAGGATAATTATATTTTATTTTACAATAAAAGTATATAAATAGTTCGAAATATTCAAAAAATAACTTGTTTCTTTTGGACTATTCGGCAACAAACAAAAAAAGAAGCGGGAGCTGTCCCGCTTCTTTAACGTAAAAAGATATTCGATTGCCGAAATTTATTCTACTTCCACTGCCCAGCCGAATGGATCTTCCACTGTACCATTTTGAATACCTGTTAGAGTGTCATACAGTTTTTGTGATACTTCTCCTGTGTTTCCATCGTTAATGACCATTTTCTCGTTATTCCAAAATAGTTCGCCAATTGGAGAAATAACTGCAGCTGTACCTGTTCCAAATGCCTCTTCTAGTTTGCCTTCGGAATAAGCTTGCTTAATTTCTTCCATAGAAATACGGCGCTCAGTTACAGGCATATCCCAGTGTTTTAGCAGCTCAATGATAGATTTACGCGTAATTCCTTCCAAAATGCTTCCGTTCACAGATGGCGTTACTACTTCTCCATCGATTTTGAAGAAAATATTCATGCTTCCTACTTCTTCAATGTATTTGCGTTCAACGCCGTCTAACCACAGTACTTGTGAATAGCCTTTTGAGTCAGAAAGCTGCTGAGCTTTTAAGCTTGAAGCATAGTTTCCGCCTGTTTTAGCTGTTCCTGTCCCTCCGGCTACAGCACGAACAAATTCGCTTTCAACCGCGATTTTTACAGGAGCAATCCCTTCTTTGTAATATGAACCAACTGGAGAAAGAATAATGATAAATTGATAGCGGTCAGATGGTGCTACTCCTAAGTAAGGCTCTGTTGCGATGACAAATGGGCGAATGTATAATGATGTACCTTCAGCAGTAGGAATCCATTCGCGGTCAATTTTAATCAGCTGCTTTAACGCTTCTAGCGCTAAGTCTTCATCAACATGAGGAATACAAAGACGATCGTTTGATTTATTTAAACGTTTGAAGTTCTCATCTGGTCTAAATAATAATACTTGCTCTTTTTTTGTTACATATGCTTTTAGTCCTTCAAAAACAGACTGCCCGTAATGAAAGATCATGGATGCCGGATCTAATGTGATAGGTTGATAAGGTACAATACGAGCATCGTGCCATCCTTGGCCTTCTGTATAATCCATAATGAACATATGGTCCGTGAAGATTTTCCCGAATTGCAATTGATCAGATTGCGGCTTTTCTTTTTTTGTTTGACTTAGTGTTACATCGATTGAATAAGTTGTCATAGTTGTTTCTCCTTGCTCTTTATATTTACGGGTTTTTCGCTTAAACCTCTATATAAGTTACATTGTACAACTTTAGGGAAGCGTGTCACAATAGTTAGAGACGAAAAATTCTAAAAATTTTATAAAAATTATAAAGAAATAGCACCTAATCGAATTAAGTGCTGAATTGAAAAGGTTTTCTTTCTAAAAAAACTATTTCTACATTTTATTTACAACCATTTATAAACCAATTTTCACTCGAAGCTTTTCATCTTGTATTGAAAATTGTTTGATTTTCCCTACTGGAATGACCTTGACTTTATCAATTTCATTGAGATTGATATGAATTTGTTTTTCTTCATACGTAGTAACAGGCGGCTTGTGAAAAATTCGATAGTTGATCCAATTTTGATTAAGAGGTTTCATTTCATGGATTTTGAATAGAAGCGTACGTTCTTTTGCCTCAAGAGGTTCTAGCACAATGGAAAATGGAATTCTCACTAGAAATTTTTTAATAATTCCATTCACGTGAATATAGGAGTCTTGAAATGAAATAGAAAATTGCTGAATTTGATCTTGCTTTGTCATTTGCTTTTGAAAAATCCGCATGAGCATAGAAGCGGATATAGGAACGGTTACCCCGCTTTCAGCCATCTTTTCTTTCATTTTTGCCTGCACATCATCACTAATTACATCGTTTAGCTTTCTCTGTACCCAATCCTTCATGGTGCACCTCCGCTATGAAGTTATCTTGCTGTTTCCTCTAACGCACGAATTGAAGATGTTAAATGATTTGACACGTCAGCAAGGCGATCTTTTGTCAGTTTATCTTCTCCAAGGTAGATAGGTTTTCCAAAGGAGATAACAATAGGACCCTTCGAAAATAGTTCTTTTACATTGGCAGGTCCTTTGTAAACTGCGGGTACAATAGGAACCTTTGCTATGCTCGCTATAGTGACTGCTCCTTTTTTTAAGGGGACGTCTTCCTCTGTTCGCGTGCCACTAGGGAAAATCCCGACGATCTGTCCTTCTTTTGCTAATTTAATAGGTATTTTAATGCTGCTGGGTCCCGGGTTGTTACGATCTACTGGGAATGCGTTGAGTTTTTTTAATACATTACTAGTGAGTATATGATTAAAAAGCTCCTTTTTTGCCATAAAATGAATTTGGTGAGGCAAAACAGCCGCACCAAGCGCTACAACGTCTACCCATCCCTTATGCGAACAAGCGATCACAAAGCCTGTATCCGCTGGCAGATACTCTCTGTTCCTTACGTGAAGCTTCCCTCTTCTTTTTAATAAAAATTTACATACGTGAGCCGCAAGATTATACATAAACATTTCCTCTTCCCTCTATTGTTTGAAAATATATACAAAATTATATCACTTGATATTAATATCTGGTACTAAAAAATAAATGTAACATCTTTTTACACAATAGCTTACCTACTTCTCTATATATTGTAAAAAAGTAGATATTGAAACCTCTGTTTTTGGTCAACTTGACTAATGACATCCCTTAAAAAACATTTTACTATTAATGTATCATCATAAATGTAATATTTATTAACATTACATGTGATATAATTAAAGGAGGTTTTTAGGTGAATAACCAAAATCGACCGTTTCGACTAGCTTCATTGGGATTACAGCACGTACTTGCTATGTATGCGGGTGCCATTCTCGTTCCGCTGATGGTGGGACGCGCCTTGAATTTAAATGCCCATGACTTATCCTATCTTGTGGCCATTGATTTACTAACATGCGGACTAGCTACGCTGCTGCAGGCATGGACGAACAGGTGGTTTGGTATTGGTCTTCCTGTTGTACTTGGAAGTTCATTTGTAGCGGTGACTCCTATGATTGCAATTGGAACTCAATATGGAATTAGTGCTGTTTACGGAGCGATTATTGCCGGTGGTATTTTCATCGTACTGGCAGCAAGTTTTTTAGGCAAAATTATTAAATTTTTCCCTCCCGTTGTCACCGGAACGGTTGTGACGATGATTGGTTTATCCCTTGTACCATCCGCTGTCCGAAATATGGCAGGAGGAGTCGGAAGCAAAGATTTTGGTTCTCTTTCTAATCTTCTTCTTTCTTTTGGTGTTCTAGCGCTTATTTTAATTTTAAATCGATTTTTCAGCGGTTTTCTTCGTTCTCTTTCTGTGTTGATTGGAATTGTAGTTGGAACAATAGCCGCTGTATTAAGGGGAAAAGTTGATTTTACTAATTTTAATGAAGCTTCTTGGCTGCACATTCCCACTCCTTTTTATTTCGGGATGCCTACTTTTGAAATCGGCCCTATTTTAACAATGATTCTCGTATGCTTGGTCATTATCATTGAGTCTACAGGCGTATTTTTAGCGTTAGGAAAGCTGTGTGATCGAGAATTAACAGAAAAAGATTTTACAAAAGGCTACCGTGCAGAAGGAATCGCCATTGTCCTTGGAGGGCTATTTAATGCTTTCCCTTACAATACATTCGCTCAGAATGTAGGACTGGTTCAATTATCGAAAGTAAAAACAAAAAATGTAGTGGTAATAGCCGGCTTCATTCTCGTATTACTGGGGCTTGTTCCGAAAATAGCTGCTTTTACAACCATTATTCCCACCCCTGTTTTAGGAGGAGCAATGGTGGTGTTGTTTGGTTTAGTTATTTCATCAGGCATCAAAATGCTAAGTGCTGTTGATTTGGCCAAACAAGAAAATTTGCTGATTATTGCTTGCTCTCTTTCACTCGGCCTTGGCGTAACGGTAGTACCTGATTTATTCACTCAGCTCCCAAGTGCTTTGCGCGTAATTGTAAGTGATGGAGTTATTACGGGAAGTTTGGCTGCCATTTTATTAAATCTCTTTTTTAACGCATCAATTGAACGAAAAGTACCTTCTGTCTCTTTGGATAAGACAGATTATTCAGAAATAAAATAAAGGTGGTGTAGTATGAATAACGTATCCGTGCAGTATGTAAATCAGCTTAGCAAGCAGCATTTTGTTTCACTAGTTGGTGATATATTTGAACATTCACCTTGGGTTGCTGAAGAGGCTTATTCTAAAGGCCCTTTCTCTTCCGTTGAACAACTTCATGGCATGATGAAAGAAATTGTAGCGCAAGCATCTATAGAAAAACAGCTGAAGCTGCTGCAAGCTCATCCAAATCTAGGTGAAAATATTGCCATGACATCTGCTTCTACTGAAGAACAAACCAAAGCAGGCTTACAAAACTTAACACAAGATGAGTATGAACAGTTTTCTTCTCTTAATGGAACGTATATGGAGAAGTTTCCGTTTCCTTTTATTTTGGCAGTACGAGGTAAACAAAAAGAAGATATCTACGAGGCAATGCAAAGTCGTTTACTAAATACCGAGCAAACGGAGTTTGATACAGCATTAGAAGAAGTATATAAGATTGCTTTCTTTCGCTTAACTGATAAAATCACTGAAGATAAGGAGGCAAAGAAACGAGCATGACTAAAATCACAACGCATATTTTAGATCTTACCCACGGATGTCCGGCTGCTTTTGTCAAAGTTGATTTTTATCATATTCAGTCGGAAAGTAAACGAATAAAAATTTCACACGGTACTACAAATGAAGACGGGAGGTTAGTAACTCCGCTCTTCTCTTCTGAAGAGTTTGAATCAGGAGATTACGAACTTCTGTTTCATATTGGGGAATATTATAAAAAACAAGAAGTCCAAACAACAAATCCGCCCTTTTTAAATCAAGTTTCTGTTCGAGTCGGATTGTCTTCTGAACAAGAACATTATCACGTCCCTTTGCTTGTGTCACCGTGGGGATACCAAATTTATAGAGGAAGTTAAAAAAGAAACGGCGTCTTTAAACGTCGTTTCTTTTTTAGTTTAGCAATTTAGACATATAGTACTCATCAATAAACAAACCGCCAATTCGGAGTGAATGTTTTTTTGTTCCTTCAATTTCGAATCCTACTTTATCATATAAAGAAAGAGCCTTTTCATGCTGTATAGCGACTGTCAGTTCAAGACGATGAATATGGTGTTCTCTCGCCCATTCTTCAAGTGCACCGATTAAAGCCGTCCCAATCCCTTGATTTTGAAACGTCTTTCGAATTCCTAATGTCAAAGAAGCGATGTGAGCGTTTCGGTTAACTTCACCCCCTGTTGCAGCTATATATCCCACAAGCATCTCGCTTTCTTCTGCGACAATAATCGTAGAGTTTGGCTGCTGCTTAAAGATTTCGATGTTTTTCTCCTGTTGATCTGTACTCAGCTTTCGCTCTCCGCTTTCAAACAGCATAAACTTACTTTCTTCTTCAATCTGTTTAAGCAAATCTACAAAGTTTGCAGCATCATGTAATTCTAGTTCTCTAATTTCCATGCTGATCCCCCTTTTTCTGTGTCCCTTTTGTTTGTATATGTATTGGTTCACCTTTATAAAATATAGCTTTACAGTTTCTTACGAAAAATACGAATTTTTAAGAAGTGGAAGTAGAACAAAAAACCTACTAATCTCCTTTTTTTTGAAATGCTTTTTTCCTTTGTATAATTTTAAATCACTTATCAACTTCTGTAAATTTTTTAGGTTTCCTCTTTCGATTTCCATTTATCTTCCTTTTATATAGGTTTGATTTTGATCTAAGGAGACCTTTTATAGAAAACGCATGACTATTATCCTGTTTTTTGTGAAGAAAGAAAGCAATAAATGTAATTTCACTTGTAATCGTTTAGAATAGAAAAAGTGGAAATTTTATGTACCTATCCTCCTTAATTATTGGTCTGTGAAAGGAAATTATTATGAAAGTACAACCCGCAAAATGTGGTGTATATGTCTTAAGCGGTCTAGGAGCTGTTATAGTGTTCTTCTTACTTTTACTTAAGAACAGTGCTTTCTTTCTAGAGGAAGAATACAATCAAAACAAACCTGAAGCTGCGCTTGCGGTCAACGAACATACCTATCACCTTCACAAAGGTTCTATTAACTGGTCAAACGGCCGTTCAACAACAAAAAAAGAAATAAATGTATATGATTTATATACATACATATCGCAGCAAGAAAGTATCCCATTGCAGCAGCAACAATCAGTTAAGCTCCATTTTTCGAACTTAGACGGTGCTTATATTCGTAGTGTGAGTGTGCATATATGGAGAGATAACGGTGAAAAAACCAAGCTGTTTGTCAAAAATAATGAATTTAAGGTTCCTAAAAATCAAGGTTTGTACGTTGTTGATATTGCGATTACCTCTACAAGAGGAACAATGCAATATGCGGCAAATGTGCAAATACAGTAAGTTTTTTATATATTTACGTTTGGTCGAGAAAATCGGATAAGAAAACTCTTGTTGCAAGCAGGAAACGATGTGTGGAATAAAAAAGAAGTATTAGAAATATAGTGAAAGCATTCAAATAAAAGTCCTTAACTCTTTCAGAAAATAATCCCACAAAAAAAGAGAGCGCTAGCGCTCTCTTTTTTATAAAATGAAAAAGACGTCCACGCAGGACGTCTTTGATGCGTTTGTGGCGGGGACCGTGTGACCACATTCACACGTTTAGCTCGAAAGCATGTCCTTCGACTTACACAAATTAGCTCATCGCTTTATTAATATAACATCCGCCACAGAAAAAAGCAATCAATTTTTAAATAGTTTTTTCTATTTATACATATTTCACGAGAATCCACAAAATAATATGCATGCGTAGCTATTCACTCTCTACATTTTCAGTCTATTTTAACTCATGTACGAATATACTAATAGACCAACCTATGCGCAGTTTTTGAAAAAGGATGTGAATAGCTTGTTTCAAATCACTGATTTCCCTGAATTTTCATGGTCGTACTCCAGGCATAAAATGGTCACACAGTGTAAACGAAAGTATGCATATCATTATTATGTCTCACATAACGGATGGCTTGACAGCGCTTCTGCTCAGTCTCAGAGCGCTTATCGTCTAAAAAAGGTTTCCACTTTATCTATGTACGCCGGACAAGCCGTGCGTCAAGTGATTACAGAGGCCATTTCTGACTATACATCTACAAAGCTTGTCCCTAATGAACAGAACTTAACGGAGAAAGCGCAGCAGCTACTAAATAACGCACTGCGTGATTCTACTGACTATGGAGAGCTTTGGTATCATAAGCCTGCTCAGTATAAGATGCTTTTAGAATTCTACGAAAACGGCTATATTTCTAAAAAAGATCTTAAAGACATGCAAAAACGGGTACACATTTGTGTACATCACTTTTTACAAAGTAAATCGTTTTGCGAAATCGTATCTTCACCTTTTTTAGAAGTGGAGCCTCATCAGTCGTTTCGTTCTATAAATGTGTATGATCATAAAGTATATGCGCCTTTTCATTCTCTTTTTAAAAACCCAGTCACAGACGAATTTACGATTGTTGATTGGAAAACAAGTAAACAAACAAAAGATGATTTGTTTCAACTGGCGATATACGCCCTCTACGTGCTAGCCGAATATAATATTTCCGTTGATCAGATAAAAGTCCGAAACGAATACTTGCTTTCAGGCAGTGCGCGTACGTATCAGCTTACTCTTCATGAAATTGAAGCTGTTCTTCAGCAAGTTGATACAAGTATTGATTATATGAAAACTTTTTTGGAAGACTCAGAGGTAAATCAGCCTCTTCCGCTTGAGCATTTCCCTCAAACAGATACGCCTGCCTCCTGTCACGGCTGTGCATTTAAAGAATTGTGCCAAACGGGATAAAAAACAGCTGAAGATGATCTATATTTTTTGCTGAACTTTTTTATTGTCAAAAGAACCTTTGCTAGCATATAATTTGCATTAAGGAAACATTTTATACTTCATATAAAAAAATTAGCTTGGGCTATTTATTGTTCATCAAAGAAAGGAGCACTAGACATGAAAGATCAAAACGGCAGTAAAGCATTATCGGCTATGCAGCTAAGTGCTCAAGACGTATTGTCGGGTAAAACAAAAGGAATTAAGCGATTATTGCCTTTCTTAGGGCCTGCTTTTATCGCAGCGGTTGCTTATATTGACCCAGGTAATTTTGCTACTAACATTGCAGCAGGCTCTCAATACGGATACATGCTGCTTTGGGTTGTATTAATTTCTAACTTAATGGCTGTCTTAATTCAATCGTTATCAGCTAAATTAGGGATTGCAACGGGCTTGAATTTACCCGAGATAGCACAGGAACACTTCCCGTCCTTCGTTTCTTTTGGACTTTGGATCCAAGGAGAATTGGTCATTATGGCGACGGATTTAGCAGAATTTATCGGGGCTGCTCTTGGAATTTATTTATTATTTCATATTCCTTTGTTCCCAGCTGCACTTATCGCAGCGGTAGGCTCTTTTGCTATTTTAGAGTTACAAAGACGAGGTGTTCGACTGCTAGAAGCAGCGATTGCGGCGATGGTTTTTATTGTGGTATTAGCTTTTGGGACTCAAATGTTTCTTGCGCATCCAGACGGTGCAAGTGTTGTCCACGGCTTATTTGTCCCTCAGTTTCACGGGACAGACAGCGTGCTGTTGGCTTCTGGGATTTTAGGTGCTACAGTTATGCCACACGCAATTTATTTGCACTCAGCTCTTACGCAGCGCCGCGTGGTAGGAACTACAGAATCGGAGAAAAAAGCGATTTTCCGCTTTGAATTTATTGATATTGTGATTGCCATGATTATCGCTGGTGCAATTAATGCAAGCATGCTGATTGTCGCAGCCGCTCTATTCTTTAAAAACGGACTAAACGTGCAAGATTTGGACGTGGCTTTTACACAATTTGAACATTTAATTGGTCCCTTTGCAGCTATTGCTTTCGGAGTTGGATTATTATCTTCAGGACTTTCAAGTTCTTCGGTCGGAACAATGTCTGGAGATGTCATCATGCAAGGATTTATTAAACGCAGAATTCCTTTATATCTTCGCCGGCTCATTACAATTATTCCACCGCTTTTGATTATTGGGTTTGGCGTAAATCCAACAAGTGCACTAGTTGTCAGTCAAGTTATTTTATCGTTCGGAATTGCATTTGCGCTCGTTCCTCTTATCATGTTTACAAGCAACAAAAAAATCATGGGCGGATTGGTTAATCATAAAGCTACAACGGCTGTAGCTTGGGTGATAGCAGCATTAGTCATTTGTTTAAATATCTTTTTGATTTACCAAACGTTCGCATAGTAAATAAATCAAACTTTCAAGAAAAAAAAGAGACCCTAAAAAGTTAGATATAGTCTAACAATTGGGTCTCTTTTCTATTATTTTTTATTAAACGATAGTAAAAATGAAGTAGACGAGAGTTCCAATAATGGCCGACAGTACTAAGCAACCCAGTGGATATAAATAAGAATAGTTTTCTTTACGGATTGAAAGAAGGCGATCCACAATAAAAATAAGAATGACGCCCAGCATTCCGAATTCAAACATTAATAACCCAAAAATGGCGTGAAATATGAATGACATGATAAAATCAATTTTTTTACTACGGTCTTTTACAAAAGCACTGACTAATAAATCAACGATCACCGTGCCTAACGTCCCCATTATTAAAAAGAAGGGTGTAAAAAATAAAAGGTATAAAGGAAATAAATCAATGAAATTCGGACTGGTTTTTTTAATAGAAAAATTAGGAATTGATTCTTTTATACCTGGCATAAAACAAAAAAGTAAAGTAAAAAGAAACGCAGCTATAATGGCGGCTGATAGCTTTCTGTTTAAATGCATGTTTATTTTTTTATTACTAAATTCAGTAGTTGTTTTTGTATGTTTATGATTCATATGTCTTTAACGTGATGTACGCACCTTTTCCTTTCTCATAACTTTTTTATTTATATTTTATGTCTATCTTTTGTTACCAGCAGTTACAATGATACACGTTCTTTTTGAACTTGACTACACTAACGCGCTTTATGTCTATTCTCTTTTTCTTTTTGTGTCTATCGTTTGCTCTTTCTATGAGAAACAAGATGGTTTTACAAAAAACGCCTTCTTTTTCTATAAAACAAAAGACAGGCGTTTTTTTCTATATGTAATTAATAATCTTGTTTGGCTTCTTCAAACTTAAACACATCCGCTCGTTCTGATTGCTGTGTAATTAATAGGTTATACGTATGGTTGGACTTTTTTGGAATTTTAAATGCAACATCGAGGTTAAGGGGTTCATCGTCAGATAGTGACGGTGATGAAAAAGCTGTCCACAGGGTGTGCGGGGTTTCTGTCGATAAATTTCCTCCATCAGACGGTTCGTAGGTTTGATAAGTTGCTGTGTCTTGTAATGTAAACGTTGTGTCGTTTAATACTACAGTCAAATGTTCATTAGGTGTTCGCTGAAACTGAACGGATACGACAATGTACTGGGTGTTTACTTGTTTAGCTCCTTTAACAGGATAAAATTGCGCATCCGTTGTGGACACATAATATTGACCGTGTTTTGATCGTTCTCCAAATCCTAATCGATCATCGGTTTCATCTTCTTGAGCTACCCGACTTACAGGGGCCATCGTTTCATCTGTTGCTGAAATGGTGTCTGCTCCCGGGGCATGTTTAGGTTAAGGGGTTTTTGTAAGTGACGTGAGTATCGCCTTGTTTGTCTTCACAAGCGGTGAGACCTGTGAACAAAACAGCCGCTACAAGGCTTCTGGTAACTATTTTCTTCATGTTATTCCTCCAATGACTAGTCTATATACTATGCTAAATGGTATTTATCTGGTAATCAAGGATAAGATTGGTACAATGTGAATGAAATCAGTGAGATTTGGAACGGATATAGGACCTGCAAAGACTGCTGTGCTTATTTTATAATAAAAAAGAGACGATTTCCGCCTCTTTTTTGTTTGTTCGTATTATGAATTTAGTTCATCTAAAATTGAATGCAGTTCACTTAAATGGGTAATTTCATAAGTAGGAATGACTTCATTTCGCTCTTTATCGTGACGATTAATCCATACAGATTTCATTCCAACGCGAGAAGAACCCAGTATATCTGTCATTAAATTATCTCCAACCATAATGGCTTCATCTTTCTTTAAATCCATAAGTGATAAAGCATGGTCGAAAATAGATGGATCAGGTTTACCGCGGCCGAATGCACCTGAAATCACAATCTCATCAAAATATGGAACTAGTTCTGATGTAATATCCAATTTGGTATTTTGTAAGTCAGGTGAACCGTTTGTTAACAGCAGCAGCTTGTACTTTCCTTTTAATTGATCAAGCACTTCAAACGTTTCTTCGTATACAAACGGTGTTTTGCGGCGCTCTAACGGAAAACGCTCAGCTAGCTCTGCTCCAAAAGCATCATCGTGAATTCCTAGAGCACGAAGACCTCGAGTCCAAGCTTCTTTACGATAAGTAGGAACAATATCTTTCATTTTGCGGAATTCATCATGATCGTCTAAAAAATTTCCCCATAATCCTTCAAATGGATTAATGCCAATCATTTGCGTAAACTCATAGGTTTCATACGAAGCATATAATTCTCTTGCTTCCTTACGCACCGCTTCTTCTAGTTCTTCAGGTTTTAAATTATATTTCTCACTTGCATATGTACAGGTTGCAACGAATGCTTCTTTTACGCTTTTTTGGTCCCAAAGTAGCGTGTCATCTAAGTCGAAAAATACCGCTTTAATCATGGATGTGTGTACCCCCTACTGTTTTTGAAAAAGTTTAACTATTCTTACACTAGATTACAAGGATACACACAATAAGTCTAGTGTATTTGCGATTTATTCTGTAAATTTATTTTTATCAAGCGTCCTCTTTACAAACAAATTTACAGAAATAAAAACAGCTGATATAATCACAGCATGTATGTATGCAGGAGGTTTTATATGGAATCGTTAGAAGAAATGTTCGGCATTCCCACCGTTCGTACAAGTAAGCGCTTAAGCAGAGTAGTTGCCGCACGCTTGCGTCCTTTTGGGATTACACCAGAACAGTGGACCGTTTTAAAACGCGTATCAGAAGCTGAATATAGTACGCAGAAACAATTAGCTGAACGAGCGGATAAAGATCAAGCGACGCTGACTAAAATTTTAGATTTACTAGAAAAACAAAATTGGATTCAGCGTATCAGAAATCCAGAAGATCGCCGCTCGTTTTTTATTCAAATAACAGAAGATGGCCTGCGTTTAAAAACAGAAGTAACGCCTGCTGTGGAGCAGGTATTTTTCGAATTAACGTCCGAATTAAACGAGCAGCAGGTGAAAATTTATACCGAAACTTTACAAAAACTTGAATACCGCGCCGAACAATTGCTTCAAGACACAGAAGACCTGCGTTAAATACCCAAAACCCCACAGCTGACATTCTGCGGGGTTTTACACGTAGTTGGCGATGCATAGCACTTCTTTGATTTTTGAAATCACTTGTTTGGTTTCATCTGTTAAAGAGGTGAATTTAAACGCGATGGATTCTGCATTTGGATTAATGAAGGGTTCTTTGTTCGTGTCTTTGCGGTAGTCTTCAATTTGTTCTAAACAATATTTTAAAATAAACGACAAGTTCGCACGTCGAAACCTCAAACTGACGGTAGAAGGCCATCTTTTTTGAAACTGATTGCTTCCCTCATACTGAATCGCTCCGATGTAGCGTTCTCCGGATAAAAAAGATTCTTTGCTTCGATATAGCTGAACGGTTTGGGCTGTTCCGCTCCAGTCAATATAAATACCTGCTGTTTCACAAACTTCGTATATGTAATGAAAAAGCTCCGTTACTTCTCCGAAATGGTAGTGAAGCGGATGTTTAGCCGTCATAGATAGCTCCCTCCTTTATCGACTTTCTACCATTATATTGTAGGAAAAGTAACTTATTCATTTATACAACTTATTTCATACGCATAAGCAGTAAAAATGAAAATATATGTTTTTTAGTTTACATAAAAATATTATAAATAATTAGCGATACCCCGATTTTCGAAACGCGTCGTATACCGTATCTTCTTGAAGTTTTTCAAGATAAACGTTCGTTGTAGCAATAGAAGAATGCCCTACTACTTGCTTCACAACCGCAAGCGGAACGTCATTAGCTAAACTGTTTGTAATAAAGGTATGACGAAACCAATGAGGAGAAATAGACGCGTTTCCTTTTACTTTATAAACAGCTGATTTAATCGTTCGATACAACGTTGTATAGGACAGTCGCTTCTTTTCGCCGATACGATAGTACTCTTTAATGGAGTAAAAAAGCGGTTCGGTGTCAAAAGGACTTAGTTCAGTGCTTTCATTTAACGCTTGCCGGTAAGTGAAAAGCGTTTCTTTCACATCATCAAACACGGGAATCGTTCGTTCTTTTTTTCCTTTACCAATCACATCTACAACCAAATTTCCCCGGCGGTCTTCCCGGAAGCTTCCCCAATTTAAACTCAGCAGTTCACTTGAACGCATTCCACTCATATACAAAAGCATTCCCATTAAGCGATTGCGCGCTTTGAATTCCTTTTCATACTGACGAATGCGCACGACTGATTCTAATGCATTTACAATCACCTGGGCTTCCCGGTCGGTTAGCTCTCGGTACTCGGTGCGATTTTGTTTTTCCTTGTCGCTGTAATGTCCTTTTGCAATAGATGGTTTTTCAATCCACGTTGTATACAGCGAAGGATAAAAATGAGTAGCGTGTCCAAACTCTAGCATTCTTCTAAAAAATTCTAGCTTTCTTGCAGCGGTACGATTGGCATATTGATTCATCATTTCTTCATTAAATAATTTGACTTCCATAAATCCAATCGATTTTAATGTAATCTCTCGTTCGTAGAAAAAAGACAGAATCGTTTTCATGTCTTGATTGTAAGATCTGATCGTATGAGGAGAAAGTGATTTTTTGATAATACGCATTGAAAAAAAGAGCTGAATAAACTCTTCATCTGAAACGTGCTTCAAATTCAAATTGTTATCTTCATCTAACAGCTCTGCCTCTTCCCACTGCTCTTTTAGCTGACGAAACGAATTTTTCACAGGCGACAATTTAAATTCTTCCATTTTACCCCTCCTAATGAATAAAAACAAAGGTACCCCTTTCAAGTGATCCAGAATGGAATATAACGATTTTTTATCAATTCGCAACAAATACCATTAAAAATCTTCAAAAACCTCTCAAAACCTAATTTAAAAAGCCGGTTTTTAAAGATTTTAATAAAAACATCCATTATATGTAAAATTAATTCTATTTTCTGCTTATTTCTCTACTTTATCATATGAACGCTTGATAAGGAAGAGTTATCTTGCGTTAGTTAGGTAAAGGATTTTGATTGTGTTAGACAGCAATGTTTTGGGAACACTAGTAGGAGTTTAAGTAATAATTGGAGGTACCGAATTTGGATAATCAGATTTGGATAATCAGAAAAATAGATTGACGTCATCAGAAATTACAAGTTTATGGGTACAATACATCCAAGACACTATGTCTGTTTGTATTAGTAAATATGTGTTAGCAAAGGTTAAAGATCCTGAGGTTTATTCTCTTTTTGAATTCACTTTAGAACTGGCTGAAAAACATTTGCACGTGCTTAGAGATATTTTTAAAGCTGAAAAATTAGATTTACCGATTGGCTTTACTGATAAAGATGTAAATCTAGATGCTCCCCCTTTGTTTACGGACACCTTTTGGTTAGTGTATATACACGAAATGACCATGCACGGGTTGGCTGGATATAGTATATCTTTTAGTGTTTCAGCACGCAAAGATATACGTGACCATTATTATCAATGCAATATTGATGCGATGGACCTTTATAATAAATCTATTGAAATTCTTATATCGAAAGGTATTTATCAACGATCTCCCTACTTTTCTAAAACAGAAAGAGGTCACTCGATTACAGAATGGGGATATGTTATGGACCTATTCGGAGATAAAAGACAGCTAAATTCAATGGAAGCTGGAAACATTTACTTTAATTTAAAAAAGAGCGTGGCAGCTAAAGCACTTGTGAATGGCTTCAAACAGGTAACGAAAGATAAAGATATCCATAGCTTTATGGAGGAATGTTTGCACACAGCCAGTAAGAATATAAACATTTTTTCTTCCTTACTTCAACAAGAAAACTTGCAGTCTCCACGCTTGATGGATGCTGAAATTACAAATTCTGACGTAGCCCCTTTTTCTGATAAACTAATGGTATTTCATGCGGGATTTTTGTTTCATTTAGCTACTACATATTATGCTGCAGCTATGATAACTAGTATGAGAATAGACGTAGCCGGACATTGTGATGCTTCTATTTTAAGGGATTTAAAAACCATCTCTTCTTTTGGCCGAATAATAATCAAAAAAGGATGGATCGAAAAACTGCCAAGAGCAGATGATCGGAAAGAATTGTCTTAATATCCTGCGAACTTACCTGTAAATAAAAAACATCACGCAGAGCGTGATGTTTTTTAAAGTGATTCAATTTTAGTCAGGTGCAGCTGTTTATTGCTGTAGGAAACGGTATAGGTTCGATAATACTCTTTTTCCTGACTTTGACCGTTCGTTGTAATTGAAATGACTTCTTTCGTTTGGATTGTATAGACCGCTTCGTTCTCTTCTTCACTCACAGATTCCACGTCTAATACCGAATAATCAACGAGTTCTTCTCGAATATCTCTTTCGTACAGCATTTTCACAAGCTGCTTTTGATCATTCCACAAAACACTATCCCGCTGGATATAAGGCTGGACGTGTTCAAATTTATTCGTGTTAATGGACTTTGTTAAATCTCGCAAATAATGTTCAATGAAAATATCCGCTGTTTCTTGATCAACTTTTTGGATGTTTTTTAAATTAAAATCTTTTTCTTCCTTCTCTTCTTTTTCTTTTTCACCTTCTTTAAAATCGTCGATTCGCTGAGAACTGTTTTTGCTGATGGCATACGTTTTATTATTCTCTTTGAAAACCAAGATTTCTTCCTTTTCGCCTTTTTCATTTGTGCGGGTAGATTCACCTTGATATGAAATATCACTAGAAGGATTAATTGACTTTACGTATTTGATATATTCATCGGCCGTAATGTTGAGGTATTTTTGATGATAGGTAACTTCATCCCATTCGTTTAATTTCCAGTGCTTATTAACGTATTTAAAATTCATGTAAATGGTCAGTCCGCCGCTTCCTTCTTTACTAATTGGCTCAATAGCCGAGACCGAAAATTGCCCAGCGTGATTGTTAATAAGTTCAAATCGAATCAGATGAGTTACATCAGGAAAAAAGCTCATATTGCATTCTTTGCAGTAATAATTAGTAGAAATACTTTTTAGCTTTGTTGCAATTAAAGATGAAGTTGCGTATGGCGTTAACGCTTTTTTTAGCGTTTCATAATCAGCAGGGTTAGATTCATTTTCCCATTCGTACTCTTCGCCTAATTCTTTATAGGTACTTGAAATTTTGTTCATCGTCTCAACCGCAGTTTTTTCTGCTTTTTTTTCTGATACAAGATCAGGCGGAAGAGATGACTTAGCTTGATCTTTTGGGATCACTTCATCTGAGGAAGGTTCGGTTGGTTTGGATAACTTAACTGTTTCTTTTTCTTCACAGGCTGTCAAAACCATTAGCAGCAGTAGAACGAATGCAATCGTCCATTTTTTATGCATAAGGTGTCCTCCTCAATGCCGAATTTAGTCTGTTTTTAAAATAATCTTTAATTCTCAAACGTATCGAGCACGTAATCACCGCTTGGAATTCCCCACTTTGCCTTTTTATTTTGATCTGTTTTAGCAAGTAATGAAATGGAATTTTCTTTGAGCGTAATGACAATGGTTCCTTTATTTCCTTGTCCATCATTTTCATATTCAATGGCTGCTTGGTTATTTTCAAAGCGAATATTTTTTTGTTCAACGGTTGACACGCGGATTTTGCTAGGTGGCTGGTACGAATTTATTTTAATCGTTGCTTCCGAGTTTGATGTAGCAAGAAATTGAATGATAGGAGATCCGTTATCATTGCCAGTGGTCCATTTTCCATCGTAGTCGTGTAAATCTGTTGTTTGTGTAGTGGGAGTTTCAGTGCTTGCATTTGGTTTAGATGAAAAGTCAAATGGTTCTACATTCGATAACTTTAACGTATCGTTTTGATAAACGGCTGTATAAAGGCGGTCACAAATTTTAGTATAAGGATCTTTACCCGGCTGTTTTAATAAACTTTCCTCGTGGGTTTGTATTTTGAACACATGGTTAGGTTCTTCATACCAATTGACAATATGAAACGTTTGCTTCTTCTGCTCGATGCCTTGGCGTGTGAAATTTTCAACAAGAAGGTTTTGCTCTTTATAAAAAGAACTGTCCGCTTTCAAAAAAGGTTTTAAATCATCAAAAGAGTTTTGATCCGCTGCCTTTCCAAACGCTGAAAAGTAATCAGTCATCCAGGCTGTAATAAATTTCCCGCTCATTGCTTCTTTATTTAAATCAATCGATTGAATGCTTTCTACCTGTGTTTTTGGTTCGTTTAGTACTTTTTTTGCATCTTTTTCTACTATCATTGTATTTCCGTCTTTTAATGTTTCTTCTTGCTGACAGGCTGATAACAGAATAGATGAAACAACCGTGATAATGATTGTATTACGTTTGTTCATCATAATTGCCCCTTCTTTATCTAATATAAATGTATGTATATTCTTCCAACAAACAGACCTAGTATATCATTCTACAAAAAAACGCTCAACCCTTTAATTTCGCAAGAAAAACGGCTTGCCTTTACAGCGAGCCGTTTTCCTTCCTATTTAATGGATGCTTCTTGATATGAATTGGCTGCTTCTTTTTTGAGCTGTCTAGAGCCATAAAAGACATAGTAAATAATTGAAAGAAGGAAAATTCCAAGAATCACATAAATTAAAGGTAGAGAAACGCCAAACAGCATTAAATTTGTTGTAAGAACACTGTATTTTATGATGCTGTACAAGCACAGAATCCCTAATACTAAGGCAGTGCTTGGCACGACCGGGTAGTTCACTTTAAAAGGACGGGACAGGTTAGGTTCTTTTTTACGTAAAATGAAAAGAGAAACTAAACTGATGCAGTACATCATCATTGCTCCGAACACGGATAAGATAATAAGTGCATTGGCAAACGTTGCAGATCCTGCACAAATCACGCCGATTGCTCCCGGAATCAACAAACCGCCGACAGGAACTCCTTTTTTATTCGTTTTAGCAAGAAATTTAGGGAAGTAACCATCTCGTGCAAGCGCATAGGTTTGTCTTGAAAATCCCATGATGATTCCATTTAAGCTAGCAATCAAGCCGAATAGCCCGATAATAGCAACAACGGTTGAAATGCCGTTTCCGTATACAGAAGACAGCGCCTGCGGAAGTGGATAATCGGCTAGCTTCCCGCTTCCTCCGCCAAGTCCTGCTGTTACAAATAGTGTAAACAACGTTGCGGTTGCTAGAGTAATAATCGCTCCAATAAATCCTTTAGGAATGTTTTTCTTAGGATTTTCCACTTCTTCCGCTGCCATTGCTCCACCTTCTATTGCCAGATAGAACCAAACAGCGAATGGAATAGCTGCTAGTACCCCTGTTGGCCCGTTAATAAATGAATGATCATTAAAAATATTTGATGTTTGTACATGAGGCAAACCAGCTACATAAAAAATAGATAAACCAATTAGTGCAACAATGGTAGCTGTAAGCTCAATCACCGCTACTTCTTTTACCCCGATTAAATTTAATAAAACAAAGAAAATAAAGGCACCTACCGTTGCGTATACAGGGTTAACGGCTGGAATGAGAAAATGCAGGTATGCTCCTGTTGACACTGCAATAGCAGGAGGAGCAAAAATAAATTCAAGCAAGCAGGCAATTCCTGCGATATATCCCCCAAAAGGTCCAAGTGCTCTTCTTGCATAAGCTGAAGGTCCACCGGCTTGCGGGATAGATGTTGAAAGCTCTGCATAACTGAACATAAACGTTGTGTAAAACACAGTTACAATTAAGGTTGCAATTGCAAGCCCAATAATCCCGCCTTGTTCAAACCCGTAATTCCACCCAAAGTATTGTCCTGAAATAACCATGCCCACTGAAATAGCCCATAAATGAATAGGTTTCAATTGTTTTTGTAACGCCATACGTTCTCCTCCTTTTGATGTTTAGACAATAAGATGTACACCGCTTGTTTGCTGCTTAATCATTTTGTCAATCATGGTACCGATATGTGCGGCTGCCTCAATAGGAGGCGTCCCTCTTTTATGAATATTAGAAATAACCATACGATCAGACTCTTTTTTGCCTTTGCTAGGTTCATAGCACATGTAAGCACTCATGGATTCAGCACTGACCAGTCCAGGTCGCTCTCCAATCAATAGCACAAGTGCTTTTGGCTTTATGATCTCGCCAACTTCATCCATACACGCAACCCGTCCCCCTTTCACAAAAAATGAAGTCCCGATATGAAGTCCATATGACTGCAGGGAGTCAATTAAAGCTGGATACACGTCGCTTATGTTTTCTTCGATTGCCTTGGCGCTCAGTCCATCTGAGACTACTACTTGTACATCAGGCTGCCGCACGCAGTTTTTGAAAATTTCTTTCTTAGCGTTATCTGCTAATAACCTTCCTTGATCCGGTCGTTTTAAATAATGTTCTTTTGACTCCACGCGTGTATTCACAGAGAAAAGGTTAAACTCGGCTAAAATATCTTCTGAAACTACTCCATATACAGAGTCTACGGCTGCAGCATGATCCGTGCGAAAAGATAAAACGTCTTTTGTTAGCGGCCTTGTTCCTGTACGGCCGACACCTATGCGGGCAGGGGTAAATTGTTTAAGTGTTTCAAGCTGATCGCGATTTGACTTTGGTATCATAGTAAGCACCTTCCTTAAATCAAATTCATAAAAATAGTTGGGTCTCCGGCTCTAGATGTAAAGCGCCCGTTGTCCATAATGCGCTGATCTTCAAGCCACTTTTGAAATAACGGCGTTGGGGTACGGCCTAACACATTACGTACTGTTGCAATGTCATGATAACTAAGAGACTGGTAGTTTAGCATGCAGTCATCAGCCATGGGCACTCCTATGACAAAGTTCACTCCAGCTGTTCCCAGAAGCATACTTAAATTATCCATATCATTTTGATCAGCATCCATGTGGTTGGTGTAACATACGTCTACTCCCATAGGCAGGCCGTGCATTTTACCCATGAAATGATCTTCTAACCCAGCTCGTAGAACTTGTTTGCTGTTATATAAGTATTCAGGTCCAATAAATCCAACAACTGTATTAACTAAGAAAGGCTTGTAGTGACGAGCTAAGCCGTAGCATCTAGCTTCGAGCGTTAATTGATCAATGTTATAGTGAGCTTCTGCTGACAGTTCAGAACCTTGTCCTGTTTCAAAATACCAGCGGTTTGGACCTTTTGCCGTTCCTTTTTCATGAATTAGCGCTGTCGCTTCATCAAGCATAGACAGTGAAATTCCAAATGAATCATTACCAGCTTCTGTACCTGCTAAACTTTGAAAAATCAAGTCTGCTGATGCTCCTTTTTCAATTGCTCTTATTTGACTCGTTACGTGTGATAATACACAGTTTTGAGTAGGAATTGACCATTCGTTGATTATATTTTTTGTTTCATTTAAAAGCGCGTAAATATTATCCGTTGTATCAATAACAGGGTTAATTCCGATAACCGCATCTCCAATTCCATAGCTTAACGCTTCGTATAGAGATGCTCTCATTCCCTTTAAGTTATCTGAAGGATGATTAGGCTGGGCCCGAGAAGCCAATACTCCTTTTTGGCCGATAGTCGTTTGACAAGTAGTTTGCACTTCTATCTTGGCAGCTCCTTGAATTAAATCTAAATTGGACATAATTTTAGTAGCTGCCGCAATCATTTCGCTGCTTAATCCTTTGCTAAGTGCAAGAAGGTCTTCTCCGCTATGCTGATCGGATAAAAGGTATTCTCTTAAATCCCCTACTGTCCAATTTTTAATAATGTCGTAAACAGAGGAATCAATCTGACTTTCGATTAATGCCGAGACGTTGTCTTCATCTGCGCTGAGCAGCGGGTAATTTCGAATATCAGCAAGTGTGATATCAGCTAGAACTTGCTTTGCTGCCATTCGTTCTTTCATTGACTCAGCGCTAACTCCTGCGAGCTGATCTCCAGAACGCTCTTCGTTTGCTTTGGCCATGATTTCTTTTAAGCTATAAAATGAAAATGTTTCTCCTAACATTCGTGTAGTTTTAAACATCGTTTCCTCCTTGTGTGTTCAGCTGATTATGATGAAAAAGCGAGCGTTTTAACGGAAACGGAGATCGCTTCTCCGGCTACTGGTAACCCTAGATCGATGTAATCTCCGTGTGTAAAATCAATTTGATCTAAACAAATAATTTCTAACTCTTTCCTCTGTTTAGCTAGTGCTTGTCCTAAAGCTTTTGCAATATCTTGTTCGCATAGAACAACGAGGCACTTAGCTCCCTTAAAACAAGCAATAAATTCATCGCTTATTATTTTTGCTAATTCTTGAAGCATCTTATAGCTGCAGTAAGGAAAATGAGATAAAGCAATAGCAGCAGGGGGGTCTTCTGCCCTGAAAAGAGTTGAAGCCTGCATACATGCCGCTCGAACTCTTTCTTGAAACAGCTGCGGATTCCACGTCTCTTCTTGCTGAACGGGTATCTCTACAATCGGGATATTTTTTAACGGCAGCCGCTTCGACCCAATATATACGGTTGATCCGCTAACTTCTGTATTTTGCATACCAGCCCCAATTACAGTAGCGCGCGTTGTCTCAGCGGATTGAGATACTTGGATGGATTGAAAATGATATGCTAGAAGCGGACCAACGTCTCCGTGTATGGCCACTTCCCTCACTGTTTTCGGCTTTTGCTTCTCCATCATTGCTCCTACCCCTCCTGAAATCATAATTGTTTCTGGTTGGATAGAAGATCTTGTATGAGGAGAAACGAGCAGCGAAGAGGTTTGAATTAGTGCTCTTACATAATTCACGGTTTCTTCAGCTAGTAATTGACAGATAGACGAGAGTTTTTCAAATGTTGCTTTTTCACCTTCTCGCAGTGTTAAAGAATTATTTTTTAAAAATTCAGTTAAATAAGGTGAAACGTAGGTAACAAAGCCGTCTGAATTCAGCCGAATTAATCTTCCACCTACATGCAGCGTAAACGTTTCGATCACTTTTCCGTTTTGACATAAAGTGATGTTAGCGGTGCCTCCTCCTACATCAATATTGGCAATTACTGCATTTGTTTCAGCGGAATGTTGGATTGCTCCTGATCCTTTTGCCGCCAATATTCCTTCCAAGTCAGCACCGGCTGTTGCAACAACAAAATCTCCAGCATGTTCGGCTAGATAGTGAACGATACTTTCTGCATTTTGCTTTCTGGCCGTTTCTCCTGTGATGATCACAGCACCTGCCTCCACTTGATCTAAGGAGATTCCTGCGTTCTTATACTCTTGTTCTAGTAGTACCGTTAATCTTTGAACATCGATTTCAACATCGTTTAGCATAGGGGTTGTATAGATAGAACTTACATACGTTACGCGACGATCAATAATTTGACAGCCTGGCAGCGTAAATTGATTTTGTTGATTTGCTATTAACAGCTTGCTTACAATCAATTTTGTTGTGCTTGTTCCAATATCTAAACCTATGCTCGTTATCCATTTCTGTAGCATGCTATCAATCCCTTATCTCGTTTGAATATGGTGATTATCATAAAACAGTTTTTTGAATATTTCACTAACTATGTTATCAAACCTGACACACTTTTGTGTAAACAAAGGTGACAAATGACAAAAAAGACTAAATCTTGGTAGATTTAGTCTTTTTGCTTATGATGAGTGTGATTTAGTTACAATCATTCTTGATGCGGATGGAATTAATAGTGAAAGAATGATTAAGCAGGCTATTAGTGACCCTACCATTGAAATACCGTTCATTGAAAAAGAATACCATAGAGCGGACATACCCTTTGGCGCATATGATCCCCAAAAAATAATGCCCGCAATAAAGTGCCAGAAATACCGTGCGAAGCTGCCGATAACAAGGGATAAAACAATCAAAACAAAAGCTTTTGATCTGTTATTGTTAGCTAAATTTGTTTTAATAGATTGCGAAAAAACACCTCCAAAACCTATAAAAGCAAAAGCCACAATATATTCAATAAACGTTTGTAGCGCTGTTAAAATATAAGCCGTTCCTGTTGCCAACTGCAACAGCCCCCATAATAGACCAGATAGAGCCCCGCCTTTTACTCCCCAGCGAAAGCACATAATAAAAATGGGCACCATGGAGAACGAAATACTCACAGCCGTTGCAATCTTAATGGAAGGCAAAAGATCAAGTAGAAGTGCTAATGCTGCAAAAATAGCTATTTCAATTTTAGCCTGTAAAGGTAATGCTTTATTCACGTTTCTCACTCCTGTTTTTGAATCATTCATATCAAACGGTTTACACAGGAGTAAGCAAATAGATATGCTACTATTCCCACATTCCTACGCTAGCGTTAACTAACAGGTTCTAAGGGTCTGAACATTTCGTTCACTCTCAGCACGGCGGCTCCCCCTGTGGTACGTTCGGATATTTATGTAGTATTATGACAACATTCATTATACCATATGTAACAAAATAGATTCGAGAGATTTCAAAGATGTTTCTATTTTCTGAATCTATTTTTTATAATGACAATCGTTTTAGTATTTGTTATACTTCTTTTATGTCAATTGAATATAAAAAACCCTCATCCTAATCGATGAGGTAGAGGTCGCAGTTTTTAATAGTAAAGTAACGGAAATGCAGAGAACATTGAGGATGTTGCTTGAAAGGAAAAATTGCCGAAGTTTAGATCACTTCTCGGTTGATTTAAGCTGGGGCTGTCTCCGAACAGGAACAGAACTGTCACATCATGCGAGTGATGTGAAGAGCTATCTTCACGGAAGGTTGACGCGGTTTTCAGATTTAAAAGCGCGCACATATACTGCGGGCTTTTTTTATGTTATCCCGTCTCTTTCCGTACATTCGAAAGGAGTATTTATCTATGCAAGAGCAGCAAGAATTAAAACGTGGGTTGAAATCTCGCCACTTAACGATGATTTCATTAGGAGGAGCCATCGGAACCGGCTTATTCCTAGCAAGTGGTGGAGCAATTCACACAGCAGGACCTGGGGGAGCGCTTTTAGCTTACGCTATCATTGGCGTCATGGTTTACTTTTTGATGACCAGCCTAGCAGAGCTCGCAGCTTATATGCCTGAAGCTGGTTCATTTAGTACGTATGCGTCTCGTTTTGTAGATCCATCCTTTGGTTTCGCTCTCGGCTGGAACTACTGGTATAACTGGGCTATTACGATTGCAGCTGAATTATCCGCTGGAGCCCTTATTATGAAATTTTGGTTCCCAAACTCTTCTTCTATTTTATGGAGTGCCCTGTTTTTATTAATTATGTTTGGGCTTAACTACCTTTCTGTAAAAGGATTTGGTGAATCTGAATTTTGGTTTTCGTTAATTAAAGTAGTAACAGTTATCATCTTTTTAGTTATTGGTATTATGATGATTTTTGGTATCTTTAACAATGAAGCACCAGGTTTTAAAAACTTCACGCTTGGTGATGGACCGATTCACGGTGGATTCTTTACTGTACTAGGTATTTTTATGGCTGCTGGTTTTTCATTCCAAGGAACAGAGTTGCTTGGGGTCGCGGCTGGAGAAAGTGAAGATCCGGAAAAAACGGTTCCTCGCGCAGTTAAACAAGTCTTCTGGCGCATCTTGTTATTTTATATTTTAGCTATTTTTGTTATTGGAATGCTTATTCCATACACAGCGGATTCATTAGCAAGTGATGATGTGCGGGTAAGTCCGTTTACTCTAATATTCGAACGAGCAGGTCTGGCGTTTGCGGCATCGGCTATCAATGCCGTTATTTTAACAGCCGTTTTATCTGCTGGTAACTCAGGTATGTATGCTTCTACGCGTATGCTGTGGAACTTAGCGAAAGATGGAAAAGCACCAAGGTTCTTAGCAAAAGTGAATAAACGAGGCGTTCCAGTTAATGCCTTAATCGCAACGGCACTTGTCGGTACACTTGCATTTGGTGCTTCATTTTTTGGAGACGGTGCGGTATACACATGGTTACTTAACGCTTCTGGTATGTCTGGTTTTATTGCTTGGTTAGGAATTGCAATCAGCCACTATCGTTTTAGAAGAGCATTTGTTGCCCAAGGTCATGATTTGAGTGAACTTCCATATCATGCAAAACTTTTCCCGTTTGGTCCTATCTTTGCCTTTATTTTATGTGCTGTTGTTATTTTAGGTCAAAACTATTCGGCGTTTATGGGTGATTCGATTGACTGGTACGGTGTACTTGTTTCTTATATCGGACTTCCTTTATTCTTAATTGTTTGGTTAGGATACAAATGGACGAAAAAGTCAAAACTTATTCCGCTAAAAGAATGCCAAGTAACAGTGAAAAAATACGAATAAAAAAAGCTCTCTATTCAAAAGAATAGAGAGCTTTTTTTATGTGATCTGATCAGCAAAATGTAGAGATATATAGGCGGGCTGTTTTTTCATAACAAGCATATAACCTTTGAGGGGACGATTGCAGTAATCAGCAGCTTCTATATAATAAATATGCTGAATTAACCTGCTTAAATGGGTTACAAAAGATGGAAGTTGATGAGTAGGAATGCTTTGGATGTAGTCTATGATTTCTTGCTTAGTTTGAAGGCCCGAACGAGTACATTGTAACAGATGAAAAAGCGGATCTGCTGTTATAGTAGATAGTTCAGAATTGTGTTTGATTCTATTCAGCTGGATATGCAGTTCTTTTTTGGACCATCTTTTTGGAATAGCTCTTATATGCTGATATTGAAAATGTGTATTCATGATAGCTAACACCTTTCGTATTAAAATAATAAAATGACTTATTATTTTAATAACCTTTACACATGAAACTAAAACGTTACAATGTGTAAAGGTGTCATACATCTTATAAAATAAGCTGATAAAAAAGCACATCTTGCCACTGATCGAATTTCCAGCCTACTTCTTTAAATTCTCCGCAAAATGTAAAATTAAATTGCTCATGCATTTTGATACTGATATCATTCCCTTTTGTAATCCCTGAAATGACAACGTGATGGTTGAGTTCTTTAGCCAATTCCAAAATCCGCTTCATAAGCTGTTTTCCAATGCCATACCCCTGCTGATTTTTATCAATATAAATCGATAGCTCAACCGTTTGAATGTACGCTTCTTTATCTCGATAAGAAGAAAGCGAAGCATAGCCCGCTACTACCCCATCTTTTTCCGCGACAATAAGCGGAAAAAGTTCATTGCTAATATGATTATTAAACCAGCCCCTTCTTTGTTCTACCGTTACAGGCGTTAAGTCAAAAGTAGCAGCACTTGTTTGAACGGACTGATTATAAATTTCAACAAGCATAGGTAAATCTTCTTCTTTAGCATAACGAATGATCATATGTACAAACTCCTTATAGTATAGAATTATCTTTATTTTACTTCTTTTAAGAAACATAATCTACATAAAAAAAACCGATGTGTGCATGCACATCAGTTATGATTTTGAGCATATTGAAAGGTTTGAAGAACTTGAAGTGTCTCTTTTGTAGAAACGACCGTTGCAAACTCCTCATGCAAAGAAGACAGTGCGAATGTATGTACATCTTCTGCAGGAAGCCTTGTTTTTCCATCGTATGACATACAATCAAAGCAAGCTGTTGCATCGTTTACAACGTACGTTCTGTACCCTAGATTTCCAGCCATGCGGGCAGTCGTAGAAACGCAGTGATTAGTAGTTAGTCCTATTAAGATAAGCGTATCATAGCCATTTGCTTTTAAATAACTGTCTAGCTCTGTTCCAATGAAGCAGCTGTTCACGTGTTTGCGAATGAAGTATTCGTCTTCTTGTGGACCAAACCCTTCTTTGAACTGAAACCCCTTCGAACTTGGGTGTAAAGGAGAATCTGGATTTTCTGATGCATGCTGTACGTGAATGACAGGATAATTTTGGCGCCTCCATGCTTGCAGTAGCGTCAGCATATGTTTTTCTGCATCTAGATTATTTCTTTCCCCCCACTGTGGTGAATAAAACCCTTCTTGTACATCGATAAGCAGCAGCACTGGCCGGGAACGTACCATAAGCATCATCTTCTTTCGTCTTTATTTTAAAATGGAAATAACGTATGTGCACCCATCAGGACCGGCTTTTGAGGAATGAACCGTTTGTTTCGGTAAATGTATTCGATCTCCTGCCTGACATAGAACCGTATCATGTTCAACTGTAAAGTAAATAGATCCTTCAAGTATATGAAGAATTTCATCAGTTGGATGGGTATGAGATGGGTGCGTTTGAAAAGCAATATCGTGCTGTACTTCAACGTATCCAGTATACGCCGGAAGCAGTTCTTTAATTACTTCTTCAAACTTTCCGCCAACTCCTTTTTTAATAGAGGCTTTTTTTACGTCCATGCTGCTCACTCCTTTTTAATTTAAACGGACACTGTCCGGTAGTATAGTTGTTATCATCGTGTAAAAAATATTGCTTCCACTCTCGGTTTTCCTGCTGTCCATACCACCCTAACTCAGGGTGAGCTGATACGTCATCATATGTTTTTAACCGATCGCGGACCACCTTTTGTACGTGCCGCCCTATTTTTGAATCTCCTGTCATACCTTCAAACACCCATCGAGGCTGAAATGTAATCATAAATCCTCTGCTCTTACGGCTTTTACGTAAAGAATGAGCAGGCGTATTACAGACGACAAAAATAGGTTCTCCGTGAAAGCAAAATTCCCATAATGGATCTTTTGGATCTTTTGGAATGTCTTGCGGCCATGTCTTTTGATCAATTTGATGAAGAAACGTCAGCGTATCCCAAAACATCGTTTCGTACTCTTCCATTGAACGTTCTTTATGTTCAGGCTTAAAGAATAACACAAAGGATGTATAGCGACCTATGGTTTTAAAAGTATCTATGTATTCTCTAAGTGCCGACGCTGCATTCCTAATATCTTGGTAGTTATAAGGAGTAGTCACAAATGAAAACCGCAGTAAATCTTTTTTAAAGCCTTCTACCCCTAATATACAAGGAAATGGATTTTCTTCTGATAATATATCGCTTTGGAAATATTGAAAAGCATCTTTTCCCCAAAACGGGACATGCGTTGACTCTAAAATCTCATTGGCTCGAAAAAGCATTTTTGATGCCATTAAAACCCTCCTTATGGAACTTAACGTTACATGTGTATTAAAGAAAAGAAAGTTTATGAGCATTTTTAACTAAATGCCACTTCTAAATTATAAAACTCTAATCTATATATATATAAGCTACTATTGGACAAGTTAGAAAGGAGGCTGTGTTTGTGGAGTGGTTTTTGATTGCTATAAAACAAATAATTCTAGGTATTAGTCTCGCAGCACCGGTAGGTCCAATTAATATAGAGATGATTAAAAAAGGGCTGACGAAAGGTTTTTGGGCTTCTTGGCTAGTTGGTTTAGGGGGCATGACGGCCGACATTTTATTTATGCTCCTCATTTTAATAGGGTTAACGCCTTTTGTGCAGATGCAGGCTGTTACTGTTACCCTGTATGCAACTGGTTTTGTCATGCTCACATTTGTTGGCTTTCAAAGTATGAAACAAGCTGTTTCTCGTTCCTTTTCAATAGATGTAAATAAACCCTCTATTAAAAGAGATAAGTCGTTTTTTACAGGTTTCTTCATTGCTCTTATGAATCCTTTAAATATTGTGTTTTGGTTTGGTGTATTTGGGTCAAGCTTAAGCGAAAGCCTCCAAAGTCAAACGTGGCTATCTGTCTTTTTTCACAGTTTCTTTATTATCTTTGGCATCCTTCTTTGGAATTTAAATATTGCCAGCAGCATTCATTTTACAAGAAAATTTATCACGCCTAAGCTTCTTCGCTTTATTACGTTAGGTGCAGGTTTTTTACTTTTTTTATTTGGCTGCCAATTCGGTTTTAAATGTATATCCTTACTTATAGGCTGAGCTTTTAGCGATGAGTTCAATAAGAGTGTCATTTACTTTCTCACGTTCATCATAAAAAAGACCGTGTCCACTATTTTCAAATGGAAGAAGTGTAGAAAATGAAATATGACGATTCATAACTTTTGCAAGATCAAATGGACAAATTTGATCTTTTTTTCCGTGTAATATATATGTCTCAGTAAAAATTTGACTCAAATCTTCCCGTAAGTCTTCGTCTCGTAAAGACACCGCAGTTTTAATCGTTCCATGACCGGATGCCTCTAAACCTAAATCTTGAAACCATCCTCTAAAGGCTGAGCTGGTAGGCTGATTAAAAACCTTTTTCCCAAACTCTTCAAGCATGTTAGGACGATCTCTATACGTATTTTGAATAATTGTATTTACTTCTTCAGAAGGAAGTCCATATGGAAAATCAGTTTTTTGAATAAAGCTTGGAGCCGCTGCCCCTAATAAAATTAACTTCTTCACGCCATATCCTAAATGTCTGCTCATATATCGAATAGCAATGGCTCCCCCCATAGAAAAGCCTACGAGCGTATAATTTTTAAGCTCAAGTCTTTCTACTAACATGCGAATATCATCCGCTAATTGATTATAAGAATAGCCGGTGAAAGGTGCATCTGATTTTCCGAATCCCCGAAGATCAGGAGCGATACATCGAATACCTCGGGCCGGCAACGTTGTAAATTGGTATTCGTACATTTTAGCGTTAACCGGCCACCCGTGAAGGAAAAGAACGGGTTCCCCTTTTCCAATATCTCGAACAAAAAGTTTAGTCTTAGGAGTTACGTGAATAAAGTAGTTCATCTATAACACCTCCTAGTGGGTCTTATATATATATGTGTAGGACAATTGGAACATTCAAAAGTTTCTTAGAGGCTTGTGTAGGAGGTGTATAATGTTTATCTGGGATAAGGAGTAGGGAAATTCTTTTATATTGTTTATTTAGAACATAGTTTAATTTAAAAATATTAGACAAAAAAAGTAGTAAAGCGTTAAAAACTTTACTACTTTTTTTGTTATTTTTCTTCCAGCCACACATCAACTAAATTGCCAGCTTCACTTTGGTCCAATACGAATGAACCGTTGCTGTATCGGTCGCTAGCTCGCATTGTAGACGGATCAACCTGCTCGATTTGACCTTTAGATGATTCCACTATCACGTAATGTTCTTTAGAAATTGCTTTTACTTTTGCAATTTGATGCGGGTTAGATTTTAGTTCTCGGACCATCACTAGCCCTCGTTTTGCTCGTGCTGATTCTTCAAACTCAGTAATTTTTGTCTTTTTCACAGCTCCTCGCTGCGTGGCGATAAATAATTCAGTTGATAGAGCTTCATCTTCATCGAAGATAACGCCGCTTACAACATAATCATCGTCTTTTAAGTTAATTCCTTTCACACCAGAAGCGCGAGTTCCTACAATATTGATTTCTTCTTCCCGGAAACGCAGTCCGTAGCCAGAACGAGTGGCAATAAACACTTGTTTTTTACCATCCGTTTGATATACATCGATTACTTCATCATCGCCTTTTAAATTAACGGCGACAAGAGCTTTGGAGTAGCGCTGTGCTTTATATTGAAGTAATTCTGATTTTTTGACCATACCATTTTTCGTAAAGAAAAGCAGATACTGATTTTCTTTAAATTCTTTCACCGGTATCGCCCGTACAATTTGCTCTTCTTTATCAATTGGAACAATGTTCATGATATGCTGCCCCATGTCTTTCCACCTGATATCAGGAAGTTCGTGCACTGGCATATATAAATAATTTCCTTTGTTTGTGAAGATGAGTAGCGTTTCGGTTGTATTAATTTCATACTTCGCTAAAATTCGGTCCGTATCTTTCATACCGAAGTCTTGCCCGTTAGACGCGGCGTAAGAACGAAGGCTTGTTCGTTTTACGTATCCGTCTTTTGTGACTGTCACTATCACTTCTTCAGATGGAACCATCACTTCTAGATTAATCTTAATTTCTTCGATTTCCGCTTCAATTTTTGAGCGGCGTTCTGTACTATATTGCTTCTTTACACGGCGTAATTCTTTTTTGATTACATTAAAAAGTTTTTTCTCGCTATGTAAGATTTCTTCTAACTCGTTAATTTTAGCACCTAGCTCTTCGGCTTCCGCTTGTAGAGCTGTGATGTCCGTGTTTGTCAAACGGTATAATTGAAGCGATACAATCGCCTCTGCTTGAGGTTCTGTAAATTCATATTTGGCAATTAAATTATTTTTAGCGTCGCGCTTATCTTTAGACGCTCTAATCGTTGCAATAACTTCATCTAAAATCGACAGGGCCTTAATCAATCCCGCTACAATATGTTCACGTTCACGTGCTTTTTGCAGTTCATATTTAGAACGATTTGTTACCACTTCTCTTTGATGATCAATATAAGCATCAAGAATGTTAGCCAAACTCATAAGCTTTGGTCGCTTTTTAGCAATAGCAACCATGTTAAAATTATAAGGTACTTGCAGATCCGTATTTTTATAAAGATAGTGAAGTACTCCTTGAGCATTTGCATCTTTTTTTAATTCTACTACGATGCGCAGACCGGTACGATCCGTTTCATCGCGAACTTCAGCAATGCCTTCCACTTTTTTATCTAAACGAAGCTCATCCATTTTCTTAACAAGGTTGGCTTTGTTTACTTCAAACGGAATTTCCGTAATGACAATTTGCTGTTTTCCGCCGCGAATAGACTCCACTTCCGTTTTTCCGCGAATAATAATTTTCCCTTTACCTGTCTCGTAGGCTTTCTTAATCCCGTCTACTCCTTGAATGATTCCTCCTGTAGGAAAATCAGGACCTTGAATAGCCGTCATCAACTCTTCAATTGTACACGTTGGTTTATCAATTCGCATGATCGTTGCGTCAATTACTTCACCTAAATGATGAGGAGGAAGTTCCGTAGCGTAACCAGCTGAAATACCCGTGGATCCATTCACTAGCAAATTAGGAAACATAGCCGGTAACACAGTTGGTTCGCTGCTTGTATCATCGAAGTTAGACACAAACTCAACCGTTTGTTTATCAATATCTCGTAGAAGTTCTGCAGCAATCGATGAAAGGCGAGCTTCTGTATAACGCATTGCTGCTGGGGGGTCTCCATCAATACTTCCGTTGTTTCCATGCATTTCGATTAATACATTTCTAACTTTCCATTCTTGACTCATTCGAACCATAGCATCATATACAGATGAATCACCATGAGGGTGATAATTACCAATTACGTTCCCTACAGTTTTGGCTGACTTGCGAAAGCCTTTTTCTGCTGTATTCCCATCTACGTGCATTGCATATAAAATACGGCGCTGAACGGGTTTTAACCCGTCTCTTGCATCCGGCAGTGCACGCTCTTGAATAATATATTTACTGTATCGACCAAAACGGTCGCCTAGTACATCCTCAAGAGGTAAATCTAAAAAGCGTTCTGTTTGTGTCATTGTACGTCCTCCTCTGCGACCGTTAATACATTTTCATTATCTAAAATATTTGGATCTTCTTCTAATCCAAACGCTACGTTGCTTTCAATCCATTTTCTGCGAGGTTCTACTTTATCGCCCATCAAAGTGGTCACACGACGATCAGCGCGAGCAGCATCATCAATACGAACACGAATCAGCGTACGCGTCTCTGGGTTCATTGTTGTTTCCCACAGCTGATCTGCGTTCATTTCACCGAGACCTTTATAGCGTTGAATCATATACCCTCTTCCTACCTTATCGATAGCCCCTTGCAATTCTTCGTCACTCCATGAATATTCAACCACTTCTTTTTTACCTGACCCTTTACTTACTTTATAGAGCGGTGGAAGAGCAATAAATACTTTTCCTGCTTCCACAAGCGGTTTCATATAGCGGTAGAAAAACGTTAGCAGAAGCACTTGAATATGAGCGCCATCCGTATCCGCATCGGTCATGATGACTATTTTATCGTAGTTAATATCATCGATGGTGAAATCTGCTCCTACTCCTCCGCCTATCGCGTGGATGATCGTACTAATTTCTTCGTTTTTAAAAATATCTTGAAGCTTGGCTTTTTCGGTATTGATAACCTTCCCTCGCAGTGGCAGCACAGCTTGAAAGCGGCGATCCCTTCCTTGTTTTGCTGAACCTCCGGCGGAATCCCCTTCGACTAAGTACAGTTCGTTTCGCTGAGGATTTCTTGATTGCGCAGGCGTTAACTTTCCACTTAGAACGGTTTCTTGACGCTTTCGTTTCTTCCCGTTTCTTGCATCTTCTCTTGCCTTTCGTGCTGCTTCACGCGCTTGAGCAGCTTTGATTGCTTTTTTTACAAGAAGAGAGCTTACGTCCGGGTTTTCTTCTAAGAAATAGGCAAGTTTTTCAGAAATAACTGAATCTACGGACGAACGAGCTTCACTTGTACCTAACTTTCCTTTTGTTTGTCCTTCAAACTGAAGCAACTCTTCAGGTATTCTAACGGAAACGATGGCTCCCAAACCTTCTCGTATATCTGTTCCTTCTAAGTTTTTATCTTTTTCTTTTAGCAGGCTTACTTTACGGGCGTATTCATTAAATGCACGCGTCATAGCGCTTTTTGCACCGGACTCATGCGTTCCGCCATCTTTGGTACGAACATTATTAACAAATGATAAAATGGTTTCAGAATAACCATCATTAAATTGAAAGGCAAATTCAACTTCAATATTATGATGAATCCCTTCAAAAAAGACGACTGGATGAAGTGAATCTTTTTCTTCATTTAAATATGAAACGAAGGCTTGAATACCTGTTTCATAATGAAAGATATCGTGACGATCATGTCTTTTATCGATTAACTCTATTTTGAATCCTTTTAACAGGAAAGCCGATTCGCGGAGCCGTTCACACAGCGTATCATAATTATACACAGTTGTTGAAAAGATCGTGGCATCCGGTTTGAAATGAATCGTTGTTCCCGTTTTTTTCGTTTTCCCTATTTTTTCTAGCGTCGTAACCGGCTTTCCTCCATTTTCAAAACGCTGTTCATAAATAAATCCATCTCTATGAATGGTTACGGTCAACCATTCAGACAGCGCATTTACAACAGATGCACCTACTCCGTGTAAGCCTCCGCTTGTTTTATATCCACCCTGTCCGAATTTACCTCCTGCATGCAAGATGGTTAAAATAACTTCAGGCGTTGGTTTTCCTAGTTTATGCATGCCCGTTGGCATACCTCGACCTTTATCTTGTACAGAAATTGAATTATCTTTGTGAATGGTTACAATAATTTCTTCTCCGTAGCCTGCTAGAGCTTCATCGACAGAGTTGTCGACGATTTCATATACTAAATGATGCAGACCTCGTGTATCCGTACTTCCAATATACATACCAGGACGTTTACGAACGGCATCTAATCCTTCTAGTACTTGAATTGCGTCTTCATTATAATTAAATTGTTGTTTCCGAGCCATTCATACTACCCCTTTCATCACAACGAACATTACTACATTATGTATGAAACACAAACGTTTGCGCTTCGTGTCTAAGAATAAATGATCATGTATCCTATCTTTTAATTTTATAGTGTTCGCATCAACAGAACGTATGTTTCTATTTTTGCGTACTTACAAGATTTTAGCACAAATTTCCGTATTATAAAAGCAATATCTTGTGTATTCATGGATTATAAGCATTATAAAGCTAGCTGTCTAACGTCTATTGTAGCGGAAACGCTCTTACTATTTCAACGCATGGTGAAACCCATGCAAGCAGTGTGCATGGGTTGGTTGTTCTGCTTATAGATCTTACTTTGTTAAAGCATGCTCAACTTTTATACAACGATCCATAACTACAGTATACCCTTTTTTAGCGAGCAGGTCATATGCTTCTTCATTAATTAAACCAGATTGTGCCCAAAATACGTCTGCGTCTACTTCTAAAAACTCTTCTGCAACTTCAAGCAAATGCTCAGAGCGGCGAAATACATTAACGATATCAATATGTCCTTCAATTTCTTTTAATGAAGATACAGCTTTTACGCCAAGCGCTGAGTTTATTGTCGGGTTCACCGGAATAATCTCGTAACCTTGCTGCTGCATGGCTTCTGAAACCATATAAGACGTTCGATGAGGGTTATCTGATAAACCTACTACAGCAATGCGCTTGCTTTTTTTTAATATTTTACCAAGCTCTTGGCGGGAAGGAATTTTAATGGACATGTCTATTACCTCTCTTAGCTATATAATATGTACTGAACAACATTCGCGATTTACAGTTGATTTCCTGCATATAGTACCCGTTTTCTCTATTTTTGTAAACGTCTTCTTTTTTTAAAATAATTGTCTCTCACCCAAAACTAGCTATGTTTTTTTAAGTATCTCATGGTAAAATAGAAACGATATAGAAATAAAGGAGCTTTCAAACATGAATTATTTATTACCTATTCTTGCCTATATCTTGGGCTCTATTCCTTTTGGACTAGTTGTTGGAAAACTAGGATACGGCATCGATATACGAGAGCATGGAAGCGGCAATTTAGGCGGGACCAACTCCTTTCGTACATTGGGTGTAAAAGCCGGAATTATCGTTACGCTGGGAGACATTCTAAAAGGAACCCTAGCAGCTTCTTTACCGCTTTTATTTAATACGAATCAAAACATTCTCTTCATTGGTTTATTTGCTGTCATTGGTCATATTTTTCCTGTTTTCGCGAAATTTAAAGGCGGGAAAGCTGTTGCCACGTCCGCCGGAGTGATTTTATGTTATGAACCTCTTTTATTTGTTTTCGTACTATTATGTTTTTTTATCTGCTTATACATAACGAAATATGTATCACTGTCATCAATGGTTACCGGGGTATTAACCTTTATCTACACGCTATTTAAACAAGACTACATGCTTATTATGATTATTGGTTTAATTGTAGCCTTTGTCATTTACAGACACCGCGCAAACATTACCCGAATTCTTAACAAAACAGAACCGAAAGTCACATTTTTGTCAGGTAAAAAGAAATAAGAGGATCTTCCTCTTATTTCTTTTTTTATAACCACTTTGTAAGCGAATACATTTCTTATTTATTAGTTATACTGATACTAAAATAAGGAGGTGAATGATGTGAAGAAAAAATGCCCCATTTGCAAACGAAATAAGAAAATGGATTCACAGCTAGAAGGAAGCCGCTACTGCGTTCACTGCTGGGAAACCATTGGAAAACAATATGATTTCAAATGAAAGAATGAAACGATTTAATATAGAAATGAAGCCTTCACCTCTATATTAAATCGTTTTATTTTATTTTATCACATTCCTTCCTAGCTGGATTCGTATATATTGGTAATTTATCTACCTTTCTACTATAATAAATGTATCCGCAGTATTGGAAGGAGCATAATGAATGAAATTAACAGTAACAGAAGCAGCAGCTACGTGGTACAAAGATGAAATGATGCTAGAAGGAAACGAAACAATTCGCTTTTTTGTTCGCTACGGCGGATGCAGCAACGTTCAAAAAGGTTTTTCTTTAGGTGTAAACACAGATTCTCCTAAAAACGTTGGCGTTGAAACAAAAGTTGACGGTTTAACATTCTTCGTAGAAGATGAAGACCTTTGGTACTTTGACGGTCATGATTTGACCGTAAATTATAATGAAGAAACAAAAGAACCTGACTTTCATTACGAAGCGTAAGAAAAAAAGCATCGATTTATCGATGCTTTTTATTCTTGCGCTTAACCCTGCTTTTTGGCATCTTCATAGGCTTTATGCCATTCCGGATAATTACGGCGAATCGAAATAGGCTTAAAGTTTTCTTTTTTCACACATACGTGTGACGATGTTCCTGTTAACGCAAGTTCTTCATTTGAATTAAAAATTTCGTAGCCGTACACAACGCGTAGACCGTCATAGTTCTCAACCCAAGTATGTACTACAGCTGTCTCGCCATAATGAAGCGGCTTTTTATATGAAGCCTGTATATCAATAACTGGCGACAGCACACCGTCTCTTTCCATTTGTGCATAGCTAAAACCTAAATCACTAATAAACTGCGTTCGACCTATTTCCATCCATACTAAATAGTTAGCATGATACACAACGCCCATCTGATCGGTTTCTGCATAGCGCACTTCGATTTCTTTCTTCGACACTAGCATGATTCTACCTCCTCTTGCACTGTTCCTGTTTTATCTTACCATATAAGGAGAATATACTCCTACTAGTTTGGTTGTAACTCAATATGTTGTAAGACTAAGCACATTTTGAATGCGATATATCAGTGTTTCCAGCCGCGTCATCTTATTTTCATACTTTTTATAAGGAAGTGTATATGTGTAGTCTTTATTTGTCCATAAACGGTCAAAATAAGCGTTTAGTTCGGTCATAGCCTTTTTGTTAGAAGGTCCTGATACTTTAATATCCGTTTCTAAATTCAAGTCATCTAAATTTCGTTTTGTGAAATTTGCTGCTCCTGCAATAATCGTTGCCTTTCTTTTGTTCCCAATAAATAAAGTTTTAGGATGATACTGCTCTTTTCCCGTATGATACCAGCGAACTTTAATATCGCCTTTAGATTTTTTCACAAGTTCTGCTGCTACTGGACGGTTAGGCAGTCCGAACTTTTTTCTTCCAAACGCATTTTCATTAGGATCTAAAATTAATCGTACGTTTGCGCCTTGTTTGGAAGCTTTCAAAAGCGCCTTTATTACGTCTCGATCTCCAAGATAAAACATGCCAAGCCATACATCGTCTCCTTTTTTAGCATGACGTAAATCATGTAATACGTGCTTATAGATTTTGCCTTCTGTTAACAGCTGAACATAGAGGTCTCCCTTTTCTTTTTCTTTCTTCTTATACCGAGGTAACTTTCCTCCGTAAGAAAAATCTGACACCGCTTGTTCACTTTTCACCACATCTCCAATGATATTCCCTTTTACTTCAAAGGCCATGTTAGAATTATAAAAACTTGCATCATGAGGATTGGCAGAGGAGATAATAACGCTTTGATCTGTTGCTACTACTTTTCTATGATTAGCTTTTACATTTAACAACTTTAAATAAGCACGGACCGTCGCTTTAGGCGCATTGGTACCAAACGGATTTGTTATCCAGCCGTTTCCTTTTTCACCAAACCACTGAATAAAAGTTCTCCACACTGCAGAATACAGTGGAATGGAGTCTCTGAGCTTAGATAAATTGGTTTGCACCACTTTGATTCCGTTTAGCCGCAGTGAATCTAACCACTTTGAATCATGTGAGCCGTAGGTTGTATTGATTTCATCTGTAATAAAGACGATTTCGATAGTAGGATGTTTTCGTTTCTTTTCAATCAGCTTACTTGCAAGCGTATCACTAAGGTGAGGAAACGTTTCGCCTTGGTTATAGTAGCCGTTAAATAGAAACATATCCATAATAATAAAAGCTTTTGCGTCATCAATCGCATTCGTAACTGCTTGAAAAATATGTTGTTCAGAAACAGATGTCTGCTGGTCTTGATACGTTAGGTCTGATAAAAGAAATACATCTTCTACTTTGTGGGGCTTACTTTCGTATGAAACTCCTTTAGGCAAGGGCTTATGTGTTTGATAAGAGCCCACAATAATCAAGACGACAAGTAAACTGATCAAAATCCTTACTACTTTCTTTTTCACGTGCTTTTTCACCTACATAAACCTCTTCGCTAGTTTGTATTAGTATTGACTTACTAAAAAAATATAGAAAGAAAGCAGCTAAAACCGTTTATTTTTAGCTGCTTATTGTCGTTGCTTTATTTATTAAATCGTACCTTCGTAACCATTTTGACGAGCTTCTGACTCATCTTTTATTTCGCTGCGCATTGCTTCGATACTTACTTCGCGATTGTGATTTTTTTGCTGAATGCGCTGACGCTCTTCTTCATTGCTGCATGCAGCAGCTTCTTCTGCTTCTTCAATGTTTTTCATTGTATTTTGCACCATTGTTTGTAATTTTTCAACGTTATCACTGCGATCGTCTGGATTCGGTTTATTCCATGCCATTGTATCTTCCTCCTCAAAATAACTTTGTTACAATTGTAGTATGCCGGATTTGTTCATCTCTATAAGTGGAAAAAAATGATTTTAGTTTACATAATATAATTATAATTAAGTTAAAATGTATATATAAAACATACATAATATGGTAATATATACATACAAAGGGCGAATCTCTATGACTAAACGAATGATAACATTACTAAGCGTCATCTTTATTGCAGTGCTTGCCGTATTTTTTATGTCGCAAACCTCATTGGCATCAAAATTGACAGCAAGTGCCTTTATGAAGCCTCATCATTACTCAAAACATGAAGAAAAAATGTTAGCTGTGACAAACCTGGACTACAAAAGCAATATCATTGCATACGATGTGAAAGCTCCTAGTGATGCAAAAGAAGCTTATGTAAAAGCTACTTATTACGAAAAGGGAAAAGCCAAAGAACCTTTATTTTCAGGAGGGTTGACTGTTTCAAAAGAATTTGACATGTTTGCTATTACATATAAAATCGATGATAATACTCACAAAGTTATGTTTAATGTAGGCAGCAACGATACAAACCTAGGAATAGAAGCGGAAAAGCCAAAAAAAATGAACGGCTATTCCTTTACTGGATTAGAGAAAAAACAAACGGTAAAAATGAATAAAACATATCCAGTTGCTGCTTTATTTGGTGACGATGGCAGTGGCATACGAGTTGCTCCGCTTTCAACCGACGATGAAGAAGTCGTTAAAGAGCTTATTTCGACCAATCCTTACGTTTATTTATTCACGGTAGAATTCAAATAATAAAAAGTCGCTGAATTCAGCGACTTTTTATTCACTCACCTTTGGTTTGAATAACTTGAGGATGCTTGCCGGATTTATCTTGCATTTGTTTTCCGTTATTTCCACCAGCTTCTCTCGGTTGAGTGCCGATGTGATTCGGAACAAAAGGTTTGCTTTGTTTTTTAGGATTTCCCATGCTTATCCCCTCCTCACCGTTACTCTAACCAACTTACTTTAAAGTTATTCAGCTCTTTCAAGCATACGATCTTCTAACCGCTTTTCAATTTCCATTTCAATGCGTTCAATTTCTGACTGATCTTTTAACAGCTGCGTTTTATTTTCTTGCACTAACTCTTCAAATGAACGTTTGCGTAATTTTCTCATGATTACAACACCTACTTTATGTAATTTTTATGAAAAATCTGAAAAATCTAAATAAACTGATATCATATAACTATCTATATTGTAACCAATTTGTCAGATAAGTAAACATACTTTTTTGAAAAGTTGTAAGAAAGTTTGACATGTTTAATGACTTATCTATATATACGATGATAAAGTAAATAAGTTTCATGTTTAATAAAACAAGCAGCGAAGTTAATTCGCTGCTTGTTGAGCAAAGTTTTCCATTTGTTTAAGCGTCATTGGACCATTCACTCGTTGAACAATTTTCCCTTCTTCATCTATAAAGTAAGATGTCGGAATGGTGGAGACTCGATATTTTTTACTTCCTACATTATCTTGGTCGTCCAATAATACACGAAACGTAAACTGTTTTTCTTTAAGAAACTTAGATACTGCCTGTTTACTGCCTTCTGACGAAGTTAAATTAACCGCAAGCAGCTGTACATCGTTTCCATATTTCTCGTAAAACGCTTGCATATCGGGCATTTCTTTTTGACATGGCGGACACCATGTTGCCCAAAAGTTTAAAATGACTTTTTTTCCTTTAAAGTCCGATAATTGAACAGATTTCCCGCTCGTATCTGACAGTGTAAACGGAGGCGCTGTATCTTTTGGTTCCAACCCATAAGCTTGACCTGAAGCCTGACGAGCACTATCGCCTTTTTTGATATTTAAATCCTTGTATTCGCTTAAGTTAGAATTATCGGATGCTTCATTTGGAGAAAGCCCTTGCCAAAGTGCGTAGCTAAGAAAGCCTACTAGAAGCAAGACCGCAATTATTTTTTTAACCATATGATCGGCTCCTTTATTTCTTCTAAAAAGTGATAATCTATGTACTAATAGATATGTGCAATATCTACTAAAATAATCCTTTTATAGGGCATTTTCTTTTATAATATAGCATATTCCCCTCTCACTTTTTGTCGAAAACGGTGCGTTTGCATAAAAAAAGAGCGGCTCACGAGAACCGCTCTTTTTCTTTATAACTTACGCATGTGTTTTAGATTGTAATTTATCACGAAGCACCATTTGAAGGATACCACCGTGGCGATAGTAATCAATTTCAACTTCACTATCGAAACGAACCAGTACTTCAAATTCTTTTTTGTTTCCAGCTTCATCAGTTGCTGTTACTTTTATAAAATCACGTGGTTTTACTGTTTCATCAACTGCTACTGCAATTGTTTCTTTTCCAGTTAAACCTAATGTATCCGCGCTTTCACCATCTTTAAATTGAAGAGGTAAAACACCCATTAATACTAGGTTTGAACGGTGAATACGCTCGAAGCTTTCAGCGATTACTGTTTTAATACCTAAAAGATTTGTTCCTTTTGCTGCCCAGTCACGAGAACTTCCCATGCCGTAATCTTTGCCTGCAAGTACAACAAGACCTGTATCTTGCTCTTTGTATTTCATACAAGCATCATAAATGCTCATTACGTCATTTGTTGGCCAGTACGTTGTCCAGCCGCCTTCTGTACCAGGAGCTACTTGGTTTTTTATGCGGATGTTTGCAAACGTACCGCGCATCATCACTTCATGGTTACCACGACGAGAACCATATGAGTTAAAGTCTTTTGGCTCTACACCGTTTTCTTGAAGGTAAAGACCTGCAGGTGATGTTTTTGCAATTGAACCCGCTGGTGAAATGTGATCCGTTGTCACTGAGTCACCAAATTTCGCTACTACGCGAAGATCATTTAACGGTTCTACTTCACCTGGTTCTTCTGATAAGCCTTCAAAGAAAGGTGGGTTTTGAATGTACGTTGAATCATTCTCCCACGTATAAAGCGCATCTTCGCTTGTTTTAATTTCATTCCAGCGTTCGTTATCATCGAATACGCGCTCATACTCGTTACGGAATAATTCAGGCGTTACGGTACGGCTAACAACTTCTTTAATTTCATCTTGAGAAGGCCAGATGTCGCTAAAGAATACTTCATTGCCGTCTGTATCAATGCCGATTGGATCTTTTTGTAAATCTACATCTACTGTTCCAGCCAGTGCATATGCTACAACAAGCGGCGGAGAAGCAAGGTAGTTACCTTTTACTAATGGATGAATACGTCCTTCAAAGTTACGGTTTCCTGAAAGAACAGACGTTACAAGCAAGTCGCTATCTGCAATCGCTTCTTCAATTTCAGCTTCTAATGGACCAGAGTTACCGATACAAGTCGTACAGCCATACCCTACGATGTTAAAGCCGATTTTATCTAAGTATGGAAGCAGCCCTGAATTTTGCAGGTAAGCCGTTACTACTTTTGAACCTGGTGCTAAAGAAGTTTTCACGTAAGCTGGAACATCCAATCCTTTTTCTACCGCTTTTTTCGCAACTAAACCAGCTGCTACTAATACGTAAGGATTTGATGTGTTCGTACAGCTTGTGATAGCCGCAATGGCAATGGCACCTGTTTTCATTGTTGTTTCTGAACCGTCTCCAAGCTTAAACGTAATTTCTTTATCCACGTCTTTAGCATCAAGTCCGAAGCTTTGGTTGCTAACAGGAGCTGTTAAAGCCTTCTTGAATTCTGTTTGCATTTGAGAAAGTGGAATTAAATCTTGCGGACGCTTTGGACCAGAAAGATTTGCTTCAATCTCAGCAAGGTTAATCTCAACAACGTCAGTGAAAATTGGATCTTCATTTTCTGGTGTGAAGAATAAACCATTTGCTTTTGTATATTGTTCGACAACCTGAATGTCTTTTTCATCTCTTCCTGTTAAACGCATATATGCTAATGCTTCTGCGTCAACTGGGAAGAATCCACATGTTGCACCGTATTCAGGAGCCATATTAGCGATTGTTGCACGGTCAGCTAATGGAAGTTCTGCTACGCCAGGACCGAAGAATTCCACGAATTTTCCGACTACTCCTTTTTGACGAAGCACTTGCGTAACTTTTAACGCTAAGTCTGTAGCTGTAGTGCCGTTTGGTAATTCACCAACAAGTTTAACACCGATTACTTCAGGAACTGGGAAATAAGAAGGTTGACCAAGCATACCTGCTTCCGCTTCAATACCGCCAACACCCCATCCTAAAACACCGATACCATTAATCATCGTTGTATGAGAGTCAGTACCTACTAGAGAATCAGGGAAAGCTACAAATTCACCATCTTCTTCAACAGCATGAACAACGTTTGCTAAATATTCTAAATTTACTTGGTGCACGATGCCTGTAGCTGGTGGCACTGCACGATAGTTATTAAATGATTTTTGAGCCCAGCTTAAGAAATTATAGCGCTCTGTATTACGTTGAAACTCGAGGTCCATATTAATTCGTAATGAGTCAGCTGTACCTGCTTTATCAACTTGTACGGAGTGGTCGACAACGAGGTCTACTGGAATTTCTGGATTGATTTTGTCAGGATCTCCTCCTAAATCAGCCATTGCTTTACGAAGTGACGCTAAGTCTACAACCGCTGGAACTCCAGTGAAATCTTGAAGAATAACACGAGATGGTTTGAAAGGAACATCGATATCTTTAATATCTTTTGTTCCCCATTTTGCAAGGTTTTCGACGTGTTCTTTTGTAATAACACGGCCATCTACCTGACGAAGAACAGATTCTAATAATACTTTAATTGAATACGGCAGCTTAGATACATTACCTAAACCTGCTTCCTCTAAAGCTTGTAAGCGGTAATAATTATATGTGCTGCCATTAAGATCGAATGACGAACGAGCGTTGAAAACGTCTTTTTTAGTCATTGCTTTTACCCCCTTAAAATTCTATGTATAAAGGATTTACTTACCCCATCCTCTATTCCCTTCACCATCTATCTTAATATAATATTATACATAAGTAAATAAAAAGAATGTTATTAATTAACATAAGTTTCACTTATAACCTTTTTCCATTCTCCTTTTATTTTTCTAATAATTCATATTTCATTGATTTTTACGCATGCTAGAAACGGAGGTGATTCAACATGGCTAAACGTAAGTCAAACCACGTCATTCCTGGAGCTAACGCGGCTAGCGCTCAAGGAAAAGGAGCGGGTTATAATGAAGAGTTTTCAAATGAACCATTAACGGAACAACAGAAACAAAATAATAAAAAACGCAAAAAAAATCAATAAAACAATCTCTTATTGGATATACTAATCACTAGTTAGAAAAGCAAAATCGTTTAACTCCATGAAATCTAACGAGAAGGCGTCATTATATGTGACGCTTTTTTTCTGTTCCCATTTCCTGTTTTTGTTAAACCTATTTTTAGAAAGGGGAATTTTTCATCGGATAAATTCCCTGTCACTATCCTACCCTAATAAATGAAAGGGAGGCTTTAACTATGAACAAAAACAGCAGCAAAGACATCAGAAGAAATGCACCAAAAAGCAATTCTGGACAGCCAGAACCGCTAAGCGGATCTCATAAAGTAAAAAACCGTAAGCATTCTCGCCAAAAACACAATAGCGGACATGATATGTAAAACAGCGGCAAGCTCTCTATAGAGCTTGCTTTTTTATGCGTAGAAAAGACAGCTAGTACTTCAAGCTTATTCTTTGCGCAGGAGTTCACTAAGTACATAAACGCGCATATGATAGTAAAGTGAAACAGTTTAAATAATGGAGGAACGCAGAAATGAAAAACAAGCGTCTGCCAGCAGACCAAATGTTTGTAAAAGGCTTTCAAGAGTTGTTAGAAGTCATGCTTTCAAATCCCTTTATGAGTTATTTAGATTATGATTCCGTTCGTATAGATTTATTTGAAACAGAACAATCATTTATTGTCGAAGCTGAATTATTAGGGTATCACCCTAAGGATATTATCGTTCAGATAAAAGCTGACCACTTACAGCTGACAGCCAAAAAATACTGCATTAGAGAATTTCATGATGAAAAGCAAGGAACGCTTGCAAGAGAACAAATGGAAGAAAGCGTTGAACGTACAATCGACTTTCCATTTCCATTGATGAATAAAAAAATTACCGCTACATTTAGTAACGAAATCCTTGAAATTACGATTTCTAAACATGAGACAAATGAATCTAATCAGCAAATAGTCCCTATTGATTTCCAATAAAGCTGCAGATGTTGTCTCTGCAGCTTTATTGGAACTATTTAATTGTTTATTTAGCACATAGTTTTTTAAGAATATTCTTCTTTTCAAAACAATGGGATATCTAATTTATTTTACGGCACACTACTAAAAAAGAGTAAAAGGAGAACGTTTATGCTTCATACTGCCTGGAAAGGTAAAATCAGCTTTGGATTAATTGATATCCCTATTAAACTGCACGGAGCAATTGAAGAAAAAGATGTAAAGCTGCGCACGCTACACTCCGTTTGCCATACACCTATTCATCAAGAAAAACATTGCCAAACGTGTGGACGAGAAGTAGAATCCGATGAACTGGTTAAAGGATACGAAACTGCGACCGGTCAGTTTGTTGTACTTTCACAACAGGAAATTGACAGTGTCAAAGAGCCCTTTACAGCAAACAAAGCCGTTGAATTGTTACACTTTGTTTCGTTAGATGACATTGATCCCCTGTTTTTTGATAAGCCCTACTATATTTCTCCTGGGGAAACAAGCCTAAAAGCTTATTATACTTTATTAAATGCACTTGAAATAACGAATAAAGTCGGTATTGCGGATGTATTTTTATATTCCAAACAGCAAATGGCAATTATTCGTTCCGTGGGCGGATCTCTTGTTCTTCACACGATGCATTTTGAAGAAGAGCTTCGTTCAGTCACAGATGTGCCTAACTTATCCAGTACTTCTTCCATTAATGAAAGTGATACACAAGTGACGGTGGAATTAATTGATAAGCTATCTACTTCTTTTAATCCGTCTATTTACAAAAACAACTACCGAGACGCCTTACAAAACGTCATTCAACAAAAAATAAATCAAGGCGAAGTTACAAAAGGCAGCGGAAGCGAAGAACGAGATATTCGACATTTAATGGAAATGTTAAAAGTGAGCATAGATCCTTCTACTTTACACCCGACAAAATCAACAGCAGAGAAAAAAACTTCATCCTTAAAAAAGAAAGCATAAAAAAGCTAACGAAGAAATTCGTTAGCTTTCATTTGCAACAGAAGTCTTAGGAACAATAGTTCCATATGACGCCGGTATTTTTAAATATTGCGTTACTTGATTATTTTCTACAAAGACAATAAAGTTATCTTTTTTATCTTTTCCAATACCTTTTGCTTTTGCTTCAGACCACGTGAAGCCCAGCTTTTCATTTACCTCACTGCGAGTCGTTTCCGGTCCAAAAACATATACTTTATCCCATCTAAAATCACATAATTCATTAAAATCAAGGATGGAAGCTTCTTCTTTACTTTGATTTGTTTTTTTAATTTCATTAATTACAGTTTGCTGAAGTTGCGCTTGGTTGCGTTCGCTGTATACCCTGTCAATAAAAAAAGTTGCCAATAGCGCTACTAACGTGAATAGTAGAATCTTTTTCACTTCGTTGTCCTCCTGAAACGTTCTCTGCACATGATACGACTTCTTTTCGATACGGTTTTATTCTCTACTATTCTAGAAAATTCAACAGGAAAATACAACTAAAATCTCGAAATGTCATCAAAACATAAAAAACTTAACACTATGTCAACGCATAAAAAAAGACTTGTTCACTTTCTATCTATTCACCTACTCAGCGCTGAAAAAATGTGGTTCTACCGTACAAATAGCTTCAATAAATTCTTCTACTAACCCTTCTTCTCCCGGCAAAAAAGGCAGCGCGCCAACTCCAACACGTTCAATACTTTTATAAAAGTGATGCTGCTTATAGTCCTCTGCTTTCCCTGGAAACAGCACAATCGCTGTTTGTACCGGTTTTATTCCATTTTCCTCTACAATAGCGTCTCGGTAACGATGCATGGTATTAATATCTTCTTCTCTAGGTGAAGGCGTATCGTGATTTGGTTTGATACGATACTTAGCGTCAAAAAGATATACACTTTTTTTCTCCCCTTGCTTTACTTCAAGCAGTAAGTCCGGCTTTTGAATAACGGTATGAGTATGATGGTATGCTTTCTGATACCATAGCGTGACTTCTGCTTTCCCCACTTGAAAACGATGATAAGACGGCTGCATCCTGACGTTCAACCCTTGTTCTGTCGTTGTCATGATGTTTTGTTCTATCCGTTTGCCGTAAGTTTGCAACTTCTTTAAAAGACTAACATACGTCCAGTATTCATAGAGAGTTGCGATATCTTTTAATGAAAGGTGGTAAAACTCTCCGTTAAGAGCCAACCCTCGCGTTAAGAACATAAAGTATCTGCTTGCTTCCCGGTAGCGGGGTGCCGTACGCAGTGTAGGAGGAAGAGTTGAAGCTTGTAGGGTCTTCACCCGTTGCCAAAACGCATTATTTAACAGTCTTTTTAATTCGGCATGATTAGTTTCTAGAGCCGATACGGCTTCTTTTTTTACATATCTATCTTCTATCAATTTGTCAATTAGGGCAGTTAGCTTATGATACAGCTGCGTCATCATCCATTTTACACTTTGGTTTTCTAGATTATCATAGGTAGACACATGCCTGGTGCCAATAGCTTTTGTGGGTACTACTTTTATATTCCGATTAATTTTAATCCCCCTGCTTGAAGGTGCAAGATAGGTAGGGTGGGTTCGGACAAAAGATATAGCACGGCTATCTTGTTTTTTTATTTGATCGCCTCTCATGAGCTCATGTTCAACTTTTACCGATTGAAACGGCTGATTTTCAATCTGACGCACAGAATGAAGAAAGGGTTTCATATAGTGAGAGAGAACATGATAAAATTCCGTCCATGTTGCTTGCTTAGACCAAACAGATTTGGCTTGAATATATGTTTTACGAAGCATATCGTATGCCAAATCATGAATGTATCCGTTCACTTCATCGACCATGTGTACATAGTCTGTCTTGTAGCTCATCTTTGAAGGGAAAATTTCAAGAGTAAAGGAGAGCTCTTTTTCTCTTTCGCTGTAAACATGAAACGTAGAATACCCTACTTCATTTTGAAAGCTTATATTTCCCGTCAAAATGTAGGGAAATCCTACGCTTTGAAAGCTTTGTTCAACTGCTTTTGAATCGTGGTTAACAAACAGTCTTGTTTGATTTTTAGAAACAACTGTAATTTGATAGGTTTCATTTTCAAAAAATAAAGGCTCAAGCGGCGGTTTTGAAGTCATCATGCCTTTTGTTTGATTTAATACTTTTACATGTGTAATTCCTTTTCCTGTACAAGAAAAAAACATCACTTCTTCTGCAGATTTTATTTTTTTCTTATTTTTCCCTTTTATAACCACCGTACACGTGTCAGTTTCAATTTCAACGTACGGTATTAATCCAAAATGACGTGTATCCGTATACTTCAAAACGTCTCATCATCTCCATTATTTTGCGTGCGCTTTTAGGAAATCTCATTCCATCTGCATTTACGACAGCTGTCTCAAATTCATCATCTAACAGCGTATTTGTACAGTAATAATAAAGGTTTTTTAATAAATCAAATGTGTACCCATCGCTTCCTGAAATACGAGGCAAAACTTTTTGCAAAACCTGAAAATCAAACGCCTGATCAAATGTAAACATTCCGCTTTTCACCGCGTAAATTAAATAAAAGCATATTTCGTCGCGTACGCGGTAACCTATTTGTAAATCGACTTCTATAAGCATCTCATTGATGGTTAGCAGTTCATTTGTTACTTCGTGAATGAGCTCAGCATGTTCAACATACGCATCTTTTAAGTGAACATATTGACTTTGAATTTGTACATTTTGAATGCCGTGCTGAGACGGATCTTTATCATCTGAAAAATCAAAAGAATCTAGTTGAATCTTATTTAACTCAATGGTGTTGGTACGATCTAACAGCTTTTGACTAAACCCATGAGTTGTTTCATCCATATTAATTGTACCGATAATGAGAAGATTAGATGGCAAATAAATATCTCGGAACATCTTATGTCCCGGGAATAACGGAGCCGTTTTGATTTTCCCTTTTGACCAGCTCCTGCTTTCCATCACGCTTAAAATATCGCTAAAATAATGTTCAACTCGAGCTAAGTTCATTTCATCCAATATGGCAACATATGTGTAAGCTGGATGCTGAATGGCTTGCTGCATAATGGACAGAAACGATCCTCTTCGAAAATCTCCTCTTAAATCAATATATCCTAATAAATCTGAACTATCGTGCCAATCGGGTCGAACCGGAATGAGCACTTGTCTTCCATTTTCAATCGTGGCACCGATACTATCTGCTAAGAGCTGAGCAAGCTTTGTTTTTCCTGTCCCGCTCATTCCGGATAAAACAATAAACGGTTTAGTCTTTAAAGCAAAGTAGGCGTTGGCTATATCATGTCGTTCATATGTAAATCCAGATTTCCTAATATACTCATGAATATGGACGATGGCGTCTTTGTCTCCAATCATCTCTTTGCTCATTCCGTATGTTTTTATATACTGTTCATGCATACTTAGCAGTAAATGCAAGTCCTCTTGCAGCTGATCATTGCTAGGTAAGTCTGCTATATTGTAAGGAAGGTAAAGAGCTACTCTATCCTCAAAGCTTTTCGCTTCCATGCTTGTACCAATGACAATATGATTATCTTTCAATACGCGGGCATGTTCAGGAGTAAAAAATCGAATGTCTTTCAGATCTGTTCCTTCTTCTGAGTCTCCTCTCATCATGACTAAGTAAATACGCTGACCGTCTTCACTGAATAAATACGCGACCATCACGTCACTCTCTATATTCTTATTCGCAAGGGTCACGTAAGGAAATGTTTCAGCGTGGTGTCCCGATATACGCATTTCTTCTCGATTTATATGCTCCAATCGATAAAGAGAAATCGGAAGCCTGCGTGTAAGCATATTTTCTATTTCATGTTTTACAAGTACGTCTCCACCCATTTGTTTATAATGTTCCGCTACATACAGCAGCCGCTCGCGCAAACTCATCGAATTCTCTCCTTTCTGCCTTCACTGCAGTTTGTAAAAATAAAAAGCATCGTCAGCTGACCACGCAAAAGGTTCATTTCTTTTATTATAGACGCTTTCTTCGTATAGTAAGCTATTTTATAACGTTAGGAAACACTACATTATTCTTTTCTCTACATACATGTTTATGTTCATTTTAATGAAACATGACAGAAAAGAAAAGCGTTAGGGGCTTAATGAATGAAGGGGCAATGATATGAACAGAAAAATAAGCAGCTTGTGTGCCCAAGGATAAAACACCCATTATGCTACATGATTATTTAACATCTGATGCTTTTGGCTGAGTAAAGAAAAAGATAAAAATAATAAGCGGCAGGGCGATAAGAAAAATACTCGTCTCTGAAGGTCTTACTGTAGGTATATCCGTTAATTAGACCTACGTGAGCAGGCGAAGTAAGCATATCTTCTTCTCTTGTGTTCAATATTTTAACCAGCCTTCCACCCACAGCTTTTGAAGCTAGATAAGCAAGCAGCTCTAGCTGAACAGCTGCTTTTCCTCCATACCCTCCTCCTACTAGCGGTGTTTCAACGATCACTTTTCCCGCTTCAATTTCAAAGTACTCACTGATTAATTTTTTGACCATAAAAGGAGCTTGAGAAGAAGTGATAATTTTAACTAATCCATTTGGAAGGATTTCAGCAGCGGCGCTTCTTGTTTCCATTGCCGCGTGATCTGAAGGAGATAGAGAAAATGTTTCTTCGACTATTAACTCACTTTTTTGCCAACCTTCTTCTATATTGCCTTTTCGAATTTTAACTCTGTTTGCTACGTTGGTGCCGGGTTCTGGATACACCGTTTCATCATGCTTGTAGATGTGCATATGTTCATGCACTAAAGGAGAATCAGGCTCAATAGCGGCGCTAGGAGAATGTACGACAGGCAACGGCTCATATTGAATATGAACGGAGCTCGCCGCACGCTCAGCGAGTGCAGGAGTTTCTGCTACTACCAGGACTACGGCTTCTCCGTGATACCGCACTTTTTCAAATGCAAGCGGTCGCCGGTCACGAACTCCTTCCCCGGTTAACGGCAAATGCTCACCCGTCACAACCGCGTGAACACCGGGAATAGCAATCGCCGCTTGGACGTCTATTGCTTGAATCCTTGCATGAGCGTAAGGACTGACTACTATTTTGGCATGCAGGGAGCCTTTAAACATGTAATCATTTGTGTATCGAGCCGTACCCGTTACTTTTTCCAATGCATCTTTTCGAATCACGCTTTTTCCAATGATCTCCACTCTTTTCACCTCCATCAATCAAAACAGTCGACGTTTCTCTTTGTATATCTTTTTAATGTGTTCATACGCTTGGTTTGTATCAACATCCATAAAAAGGGAAGCGTCGGTCCATTCGTAAAATATTCCATTTTCAGGTCCGCTTTGTCTTATGATTTTTCTTGCCCCTTGATCTCCTTGCAGCTTATCCAAGCTTGAAAACATTTGTTTTGAAAATAAAACCGGTGCTCTGGAAATTCCTTGATAAAAAGATGAAATAAATGGAACAGAAAAATGTTTTTCAAAAAGAGAAACAAATGTATCTATCAGCACGATGCTTATAAGAGGCTGATCTGCCAACAGCACAATAATAGCATCAGCGTTTAATTCTTTTGCTTTTTTTAATCCGCATTTTAAAGACGCAGACTGATCTTTTAAGGCGCTACTACAAGAAGTATGACTCCACTTCTGCTGATATGCTTCTGAAAAAAGAATAGGGTCAATCCACTCCAGATGATCTCCTTTCTTAGTTACTACTATCGTATGATTTACTTTTGAAGAAACAGCTTTTCGTAAAGCTTTACTTCCCAAACATCCATTCCCTAAAGGCAGCAGCAGTTTATTTCTGCCCATCCTTTTACTAGCTCCTGCGGCAAGATAAACAGCAACAATATTTAACCCGGACATTTTCATCCCTTTTTTTCATCATACATTCGGAGGTTTTGAATTAGTTCAGCAAGAATACTAACAGCAATTTCCTGCGGTCCTACCGCTCCTATAGAAAGTCCTACCGGCGAATGAATGCGTGAAGAAATATCAGTATTCAATAATCGAAGTGTTCGCTTTTTAGATCCTAAAACTCCTATATACTTCACAGGGTTTGATTTTAATAGCGAGAGAATTTCTTGATCGCGATAAAAATTATGCGTCATGATCACAACAAAATCATCGCTTTGTATGGACAGCTGTTCGTCTACTTCCTCTGGAAATCCAATATGTATTTCCTCTGCTAGCGGAAAATGTTCCTTATTACATAAAGCCGGTCTCCAGTCGCATAAGGTAACAGAAAACCCCGTATTGGCAGCAAGTGATACTAAGTATTTTGCATCGGCACCTGCTCCCCAGATAACTAGACGAGGCTTTGGTTTATATAGATGAGCATATGTGAGCAGGGAGCAATTTGAAAGTTGAATACCGCTCTTTCCCCCATTCCAATCATCTGTTGCAAAAGATGATGTGTCGCTATTTCCACCAAATATTTCGCCCGTCTTTTCTACATAAAAAGAGGTTGTTTGAATAAAGTTTTTTTCTAATTTTTTAATATGCAAAACAGGATTTCGGTTATCTAAATGACGTTTTACCCGCAAAAGATTTTGCTTCATCCTCGCAGTTACAGGTTCTAGGAGAATATAGAGAATTCCATTGCATCCTGCTCCTTGTCCCCACCCCGCGTCGCTTTCTTCTTTTAAATTATACGTAACGGTTAATACGTGCTCAGTGTCGAACAACTCTTTTACGCGCTCAGCAATATCTGCTTCTACACAACCAGCGCTTAACATCCCAATGTTCTCTCCATTTTCTTGAAACAGCATGGACGCTCCTTCTTTTAAATATGAGGATCCTTCTACATGAACAATCGTTGCCAACACACTTTTTACTGTTGATGTGTTTACAGCATGTAAAATATCGTGCATTTTTATTATTCCCTCCTTTTCCTGTCGAGGTTTTAAAATCTTTTCACGTTTTACACAGAACTACAATACGCTACAGTAGACCACTTCTACTCTCTGAATGAATCCATGTATTATTCATATTTTCAAAGAAGCTACAATAAGCTTTTAAAGACTTAGAAGAACTGTCGTTTGAAAGGAGAATAATATGCTATTCGACTCAACAAAAATCAACCTAGGAAAATTGAACGTTCGCAGTGCTGATCAAGCAAGCAGTATTTCTATTGGAAATACGTCAAAAGTTACAAGATATGTTACAGCAAAGAAAAATCAGGCCTTCGGACAGCAGCACGCTGATCAATGTTTTACAGCGGGATCTGCTTACAAAACTGTAGATAATGATTATGTAGATGCATTTGCAACAAAAAATGATAAATAAGGAGGAAACCATATGATTTTTTCGCCTATGGTCATTAACTTACAAGCCTTCAAAGTGAACGTTTTGGATAATTCATCTGTTTTAAGCATAGGACCTAATCAGCAGCTTGATGTGTTCGTATCTTATAAACGTAATCAAGGTCTGGGAGAATCAAACGGAGATTTTTCTCCGAACGTAACTCCGTTCTCATGGATTATAGACTCAGATGTAAATGATTCAAACTCAGTTAAAAATAGCGTAATTTAATTTTTTCATCTCCTCTACCTCTACTGCGCACAACTAGCAGCATATCTTCATCTATTCGTCTATTAGCATTCAATCGGAAGCCTAATAAATATAACCTGCATCTGAACTGGCTATATTTATTAGGCTTTTTCTATGAAATGGGCACTTTTTGAAAAGATGATGGGCTGTCAATTTGATCTCGATCATCGACACAGCTTCTCGTTCCTATAAAGCCGCTATCATCACCAAAATTTTGCCCAAATCCCTGTGTTTTTTTATCTGAATTATTCCAGTCTGCTAGTAAATTCTGTCCGATATTTACTGCAGACGCATTTTCAAAGGAATTTATCTTTAGCATTAAAATATTAATATTTATAGATGCACCTGCCATTTAAACCACCCCCCTTTCAAACTATATTCAAATTCCATCTTTTTATGATGTGTGGTAAGGAGGAAACCATATGGACTTTGATAAACTTATGCAGTGGATGGAATTTGCTAAAAAATATCAAACAAATGACTTTTGGAACGGTGTTTTTGATCAAACTGCTTTTAACGAATTTATGAAAGAAAATATGGATATGAATGCTCCTGATTCATATCAGGCACCTCAGGCTTCTAAAAGTACTTTTCCACCTGTTGACATTTACGTTACCCCACATGAAATCATTATTATCGCTGACTTGCCCGGCTATCTAAAAGAAAATTTGCACGTGTCTGTTTCAGGCAGCCGGCTTTTGTTAAAAGGCTCACCGCACCCTCTCATTACAGGACAGCCGGTTGTACAAGAACGACCTTCTGGAGACTTTAACCGAATTATTGAATTGCCAGAGCCTACGGATGCGCATCATCTGCGTGCGAAATTTGAAAATGGACTGCTTATTCTTTCTTATCACAGGCAGTTTTTCCAAGAAGAACGTATTCACATTGAATAAGGCTTAGTAGTTTTATGAATGAAATTCAATAGTTCACATAAGCATTTATAAACGCAAAGAATTTAACGTGAATTTCCAAACTAGACCAATATATATTTATCTAACTGTTATTACATCGGAAATAAGCCCAAGATGAGGAGAAGCGAAATGTCTATGAAAGGATTTTTCAACCCCAAACAGACTAACCAACAGCTTCATACTGAGCTAGCGGACTTCAAACATCAAATCAAGCGCATTAACACGCTTGAAGTTCACATGAACCGTTTTTTAAAACTCGAACCGCAAATTGGTTCTCTCATAATGCTCAAAAAAAAGCTGGAGGCTCAGCCCTCGCACTCCAATGATTCTTCACCTTCACAAAGAAGCACTCATAAAAATGCTGAACAAGCATATGCAAAAGATAAGAAAGAGATTGCTAACCAGCTTCAATTTTTAAAGGAAAAAGTAGCGCAATTGGAACAAGTGATCTCCATGCAACCCCCTCGCGATAAAAAGATAGACGCTGTACCTTATATGGATATAACTCGGTTAGTAGAACAATCTGTAGAAAAACAAATGGCTCCCTATATCGAAAAAATGACCGAACTAGATAACAGAGTTTCAGCATTAGAACGCAGCATGTCGCTTTTAACTGAAGTACAGGTGGACATGCTAAAACGAACGTCTTCCCTTCAAGAAGAAGTGAAATTGATTCACCAAAAAGGCACACTTTTAGAAAATGCTCCTCCGCCTATTCATATTGATAAATTTTTTCTTGATAAATACGAACAAAACAACAATATTGGCCAAGTGGGCATTAAAGAACTCGGCGGTACTTTAAATATCGGAGCTACATACGGAAGCGGAGCTATACCAAAGGATTTCACGGACCAAATCCAAAAAGACATGGAAGAGTTAAAAAACGCTAAATCAGATATTTCTTCTGGTAAAACGAAGCCTGCACAAGAGGAAAAAGAGAATTCTTCTTCCTCTTTCGAAAAAAAAGACACGTATACGGAAGTTCCTATTTTTGATGAAGATGATCCAAAGGAAGAGTCAGTCTAAAAAAGTCATAAAATTATATGTAGTTATGACTAGAATTTTTGCAAGCTATTCTTTACACTATAGGTAATAACTTCAAAAAAGGAGATATGCTGATGCCAAAGCTTTTATGGAGAATAGGTGCTGTCATGTTGCTAATGTGTGGAGGCTTTATCTTTTTATTTATTGCTGCTTCGCAAATGATGGTTCAGCAATACAAACCTTTTTTTAGACGCGAGAGTGCATAACTCTCGCGTTTTTTTATTGAATATTATCCTGTTTATGGCAATATATATATCAAAAAGATATAGGTGAGGAAAATAAATGAAGGAAAATCAAACAACATATGCAATTTTAGGACTGCTTACCACGGAATGCAGAACTGGTTATGAAATTAAGCAGTTAATGGATCGAAGTTTAAATCATTTTTGGAAAATCAGTTATGGCCAAATTTATCCCACTTTACAAAAGCTTGTGAATAATGAACTAGCAACGGTCAATTCCGTTGCTCAAACTGATAAACCAGATAAAAAAGAGTATGTAATAACAACTAAGGGAAAAGAAGTTCTGCAAGATTGGCTGCGTGAACCTATTAAGCAGCTCCCTTCCGAAAGAAATGAAATTTTGTTAAAACTCTTTTTTAGTAGTCAGCAAGAAAAGCAGCTCACAATTTCCCAGTTAAAAAACGCTCAGCAGAAACTAACTGAACGTTATCACATGTATTGCGGAATTGAAGACAGCATTTCTAACAGCCCTTCTCCCGACAGAACGTATTGGCTTATTACCCTAGACTACGGTAAACGAACAACGTGTGCTTCGATAGAATGGTGCAAAGATACGATTAATAAATTATATGATGAGGAGGCGCATAATTTATGATTCATTCCAATCGTATGATGGCTAAGCCTAGTCAGGAGTTGGTCGTCTTTGTTATAGGAATGCGCATTAATAAATGGACAGCCGTACACAAATGGTTCCCTGTATTTAAAGCAATGCCTCCTATGATTCGCGAGTTGTATACAAACAAAAACCTTGGCTTTTTATCTTTGCAAGGAACTTTTAATTTAAGAACCATCACGCTGATTCAATATTGGGAGTCAGTTGAGCAATTGACCTCCTATGCCAAAGGTCCTCAGCACTTAAAAGCTTGGAATTCTTTTTATAAACAGGCTTCAAAAACGAATGCAGTGGGCATTTATCATGAAACGTACGTCATTCCTGCAGGAAATTATGAATCAGTATACGTGAATATGCCTTTGTTCGGTTTAGCTAAAGCGCTTGGATCTGAAACCATAACGAAACATACTCAAACTGCCAAAAAACGTTTGAATGTTAAAAAGCCGCTTTAACTAAAAGCGGCTTTCGTTATATTTGTTATACATATATTTTCAGCATTTGATTGGCACCTTTTTGAAATTCGTACGGGACGTCTGCTATTTCTGTTCCCTTTACTAGAGGCGCAATCTCTTCTAACAGCTGCGGCAAATAGGTAGAAATCTTGCCGCTCAAATTCGTTAAAGGAAATAAACGTACTTCCTCTTTTGTAACGCGTATCAGTTCTTTTAAAGCTTCTAAATGAAACGTATAATCTAACCGGTCGCTGTACATAAATAAAAAGTTTGCACAAAGCGTTAAATCAAACTCGTTCTTTTGAAACGGCAAATTAGGAAGTGCTCCGTACTGATAGGCTTCGGGATTCTTTTTCATATGAGCAATACAATCTTTTAATGCTCTTTTTCGATGTTCAGTTAAATCATCAATAGACGAAAAATACTTCCACACATACTGTTCCTGTACGTGCTGCATTTGATTCATCGTATGAATTAAATCCAGGCTTCCTTTCTTTTCAAGCTCTTCTGCCGTAAATTTATAGGCAATATCACAGCTAGTAGCCTCCGTACCTTGCTGCAAGGCATGAGCAGTAAAAGAACAGGCCCCGCTAGCACAGTCTAACACTTTTTTTCCTTTTAAATACTTTTCATTCAAATTAAACATAGCTCTATACTCTTCAAACGTTCTGCCGATAAAAACAACTCGGTCAATTCCTAACTTTTTCTCCGCTAAACTCAACTCTACTCAGCTCCTATCTTTTACTTAGACTTTCATTTTACAGAAAATTGGATTAAATTCCAATAGTTTATGTAGTAATTAGTTTAACCACTATCTTTTGAAGGCCTAAAAACAGGCTCCAACACATAACTCCTATTGATAAACTCATAAACAAATGAAGAGAGTTTTTTAAGCAAATATAGACGACAGCAAGTAGTAAAATAGTGCCTGGCAGTCCATAAAGAACGCCTAGTGTAAACTGACTGACCACTTCCTTTTTTTCTCCTTGCACTGATAACCATATAATACTTAGTAAGCTCACAATTGGAAGGGCAGCCACAATTCCACCGTATGTCGGAAATCTTTTGGCCATTTCTGTTACCCCTGCAATAATAAGAGCCGACATTAAAATTTTGATGATACTATACATGTTTTGCACGCTCACTCAATAACTGAAAAGCCTGTTGAATCAGCTGTTTTTCAGATGCTGTCATTTCACGTAAAATAGCTGATACTTTTTCTTCATCCAAGCTTGAATTCCGTTTTAATAGGTCTTTTCCTGCTTCTGTTAAATGCAGAATTACTTTTCTTTCATCATGTATATCTCTATTTTTATATACATACCCTTTATCCATACTTCTCTTTACGTGTTCAGATGCCGTATTATGTGAAACGTGTAAATAATCCGCAATTTCTTTTATTCCAACCGAAGATGATTTATCTATATGCTGTAAAAGACGTATTGTTTGGTGTGTAATTTTCTCTTGATGCGTATAGTGCAAATGATAATAAATAGACGTCCAATAACTGTTTAACTCTTCTACTTTCATGATCCTGCTCCTTTATATCGTATTTTTAGTTATTATCGTATTATACGATATATATTACAGGAACAACAGCCAGGTTTCAATACTACCTTCTTTTTATCTGACATCTCACATAATAATACGATTTAACAGTTACACTAATCGTACACACTGTGAAAGGCGGTTGTATGACATTGATTCTTCGACTGTTAAAATGGGTTCCGAATCTCTTTACGATTGGAAATTTGCTAAGCGGCGTATTTTCCATAGCTTTTAATATGAATAGCTACGAACGCTTAGCTGCTCTTTTTATTTTTCTAGCCGCTTTTTTCGATTTATTTGACGGCAAAATTGCGAGAAAGCTGAAAGTTAACAGTGAGTTTGGTGTAGAGCTAGATTCTTTGGCTGATATTATAAGCTTTGGCGTAGCGCCTGCAATGCTATTTCATACTCTTTCTCCCCACTCTTGGCTAACCGTACTCGCTTTTATGATTTATCCAAGCATGGGCGCATTAAGATTAGCTAAATTTAGTGCAAATCCAACCATGGGTTATTTTATAGGGCTTCCTATTCCTTTTCCCGCTCTAATTATCGCCCTGCTTGGCATGTTTTATTACGTAAACCCTTACCTTATGATTATTTTAGCTATTTTGATGGTTAGCCCTATTCGAGTGATGAAAATTTAGATGCAATAAAAGACAGACAAAATGCCTGTCTTTTATAGTGCTGTCCATTCTTCGCACAGCATTTTATGCTTGAATTTCAGCTCATGTTCTCTTTTTTCAAGCTGAGCTTGTAAAGAGAGCCACTCGCTATTATCAGGTGCTGAGCATAATTTTTCTTCAAGGGACAGTAAGGAATCCAGTACGTCTTCAAGCTGAGCAGCTACTTCTCTTTGCTGTTTTATGTTCATTTTTTTCAACAGTAGTTTTTCATTTTTCTTCATTTTTTTCACCTCTTTCTTTTCTTTACCCAATGTTGAGTGTTTTAGTATAGAAAGTATATGGTTAAAAATATTTCTACTGTAATAAAGATTCTTTAATAGCTTATTTTATTTTTAATGGTTATTTAGAACATAGTTTAATAAGATTATTACATCTGATACAATTAGTAATACTTTTACAAACCGTGATATACTTAATAAAAGAAAGGATGATGAATAGAAAATTATGCTGCAAAAATTTGGTTTTTCTCAGTATGAAAGTCAAGTATATGAAGCGCTGCTTGCGAATGATGGCCCGCTGGATGCTAGTTCGATTGTTACGTATTCGCATGTTCCAAAAGCAAAAATTTATGAAGTGCTTAATCGTTTAATTGATAAAGGTATTGTAGTAAATACATTGTCCGGGAAAAAGAAACTTTACTCAGCGGTAGCCCTTCAAACCGTCATTCAAAAACTTACTGCTGATTTTGAAAATGACATTAATGAATTAAAAACATATAAAATTAAAAAAACGTTTACAGATGATCATGTTTGGAGTTTAAAAGATAAATCCTCTATTTCTGCTCACATTGAACAATTGATTGACGAAGCGGAATCTTCTATTATTTTATCCGCATGGAATGATGAGTTAGAACATTACCGCTCATTGCTAGAAGAAAAAGAGAAACAAGGCGTAAACGTCGAGGTCTTAACCATAGGAAACTTGCAGACTGCCCTCAAACATTTACATACATTAAATCCAATAGATGATCATAAAAACCTTGAGCCGTCGCAGTTGATTATTGTTGACGATGCTTACCTTTTATTTGCCGGCATTGAACATGAGACATGGAAAGCAATAAAAACCATGTCGCAGCCGCTTGTAAAAGTTTTTGCTGATTTCTTTTATCATGACGTCGCCCTTACCCATATTACAAAGAAATATCAAGAGCAGCTTCTTCAAGATTCTGAGATCATGGAGCTGCTTACTCGACTGCGATATTAAAAAGGTTACTAATTCATTAGTAACCTTTTTAATATTACCTATTGAAATCCTTTCTAAAAAAGGTTACTATTCTAGTTGTAACTTTTTAAAGAGGGGGTTTTTTGATGAATAAAAAAGTTTACATACTTGCGATTGCTTCCTTTGTTGTTGGAACGGTCGAATTAATTCTAGGAGGCATCTTAGACTTAATTGCCGATGCATTTCATGTATCATTAGCAAAAGCAGGTTATTTAATCTCTATTTATTCGTTTGTTTATGCCTTGTCTGCGCCGATTTTACTAAATGTGACGGCTAAGATAGAGCGTAAAAAAGTTTATATGTGGACATTATTTATTTTCTTATTGAGCAATGTATTTTCAGCCTACAGTTCGGGCTATTATATGCTACTGATTGGACGTATTCTTGCTGCTGCGAGCGGTTCTTTTATCATTGTATTATCTACCACAATGGCTTCTAGAATGGTAAAACCTGAATACCAAGGCAGAGCAATTGGCATCGTATTTATGGGAATCAGCGGCTCACTTGTTTTAGGCATTCCTCTTGGTATTTTGATTGGAAATGCGCTTGGCTGGCGTCAAGTATTTGTTATGATTGCAATTTTGACTGCCATTATTATGATTACCGTTTGGTTTACAATGGAGCGTCTAGCTCCTGCTCCAATTGTACCGTTAAAAACTCAGGTAAAAGCTTTACGCAATAAAAAGATGCTCGCTATTCACCTAGCAACATTATTTGTACTTGCGGGCCATTTAACGCTTTATGCGTACTTCACACCATTTTTACAAGAAACGCTAGGATTAAATACAACAATGGTGACCATTATTTATGGTATTTTTGGTCTTGCTGCCGTGGCAGGAGGAGGACTTGGAGGAGCTGTTTCTGATAAATGGAACCCTTCTTCATCTGTTATCACCATGATTGCTCTCTTTTTTGTTAGCATGATTGCTATGCCTTTTGGCGTTCATTTACCATTTATTGTGTTCTTGCTTCTTATGATCATTTGGAGTGCGCTCAGCTGGGCGGTTTCACCAGCTCAAAGCAATTTAATTATCCATAGTGCACGCGACACGTCGGACATTTTAATCAGCACTAATGCAGCGATTTCACACGTAGGAATTGCGATCGGCTCCTATGTTGGAGGAATTGTCGTTAATCAATACTCTGTTATTTATAACGGCTGGGTCGGGTCTATTTTTGTTTTGCTTGGTCTTTTCTGCTCTCTTTATGCGGTAACACGAACAGAAAGCACAGCAGATACGCTTCACAGTAAATAAGCTTTTATAAAAAAAGCGTACACATATAGTGTACGCTTTTTTTGATTATGATGGGTCTCCATGCATTTCAGCTGCAAATTGAGATTCGGACATGACGATAAAACCATGCTTTCTTAGCAATGCAGTCGTTACCCCTTCACCTGCTATTTTAACGTTTGAAAATGCCCCGTTATATATATGTTCACTTCCACATGAAGGGCTGTTTTCTTTTAGTACAATAACAGTAGCTTTTATTTCTTTTGCGATGCTCAGTGCCTTATAGGCCCCGTCTATGTATATGTCTGTCACGTCTTTTCCCGATCGTTCAATAACTCGCGCATTTCCGTTTATTACGTCTATCCCCGTTCCTTTTATAATTTCTGCCGGTTCTCTAGGCGTGTGAAATCCACCTAACAGTTCCGGGCACATCATCACCGCTTCTTTATTTTCAACGAGCGCTTCAATTTCCTCAACTAAGGCACTGCTTCCATTATATCTGCAAGCTTGACCTGCTAGGCAGGAACTAACCAAAATCATAGAATTCTCCCTCCCATAAAAAAACACTTCTCATTCATCATACAAAGAATATATGATGAATGGAAGTGTTTACCTCTTATATTTTATTCAAGATCACTCTTTGACTCCTGCTCTTTGTCTCGATCCGTTTTCGCTTCAAATTCAGAGCGAGTCATTACGTCCTCTACATGCATATTTACTTCTACTACCTCTAATCCCGTCATATCGTGAACTGATTTTTTCACATTATTAACAGTTTCAGAGAAAATGGCTGGAACATTTTTTCCGTATTCGACAATTACTTTTAAATCAAGGGCAACTTGCTTTTCTCCTACTTCAGCGTTAATCCCTTTTGTGATATCTTCAGTGCTGCGGAAGCGATCTGTTAACCCGCTCATAAATCCGCCGCTCATTGATAAAATTCCTTTAATTTCATTAGCTGCAATTCCAGCAATTTTTTTAATGACTTGATCTTCAAATGTTAATGTATTTTGATGTGTATTTTGATGTGTATTTTCCTGAGATTTTACTGCTGTATTTGTTTCATTAACTGCCATAATTAACATCTCCCTTAAAGTGATTTTCTATCTTCTAATAAAGAATCCTACCCAAGCATTTATATCTAAATGACCGTCTCGCCACTTCCCAATTACATAACCAATTCCCATAAAAGCTACAATTAGCAGCGTGGGACCAAAACCAATTGTTAATAGCAAAATTGCCAACACTAAACCTGCCAGAATACCAAGTACTCGGCCACGGTACGGAATCAATTTATCTGGAGTACTCATTATGTCCCTCCTTCATCACACAACACGCTCTTTCTTTCGTGTTTGTGTATCTGTTAAGTCAATACGGACGGAGTGAACGGGAAGCTCCAGTAAGGCCTCCACGGCGCGTTTTGTTTCAAGCTGCATTTCTTTTCCTAGTGTTGGTAGTCCATCTCGTCCAAACAACGAACAGTTGATATACAGACTAACTTTTTCTTTGCGAGAATGAATAGATGCCTGGACTTCAGGAGAGCGTATTCCCTGAAAGCTTCTAATTGCTCGTAAAGCTGTAGATTCGATCGTTGCTTTAGAAATTGTTATTTTGCCTTCACCAGTTACAATTGCTAAATTCTTTTTAGGCGGTCTGCTAAATATGCCTGTTAAAAGAAAAATAATAAAAATAACTGCTAAAAATGCGCTTATTGATAAAATTGTGTAGTAAAACCACTCCTGATGCCGCCACTTTTCTAACCAGTTTGAAAGGTGAGGAACCCTATAAACCATCAGTGCTAACATACCGGAACAAATCAGTCCTGCAATTCCAATAATTGCGATTAAAAACCGATTAAAATTATTCAATTTTCCACCTCATCTCAACGTGAACTCCTACTGTTTTTTTGTTGTGTGTAAAGGGAAGGCAACGAGATATTCAATAGTTACCCGCAATATTTTTTTGATAAACTTTCTAACTGTAAAACTGAATATAAAAAAACGACTAGGTTTCCCTAGTCATTTTCCGCGTCTCTATACGTTGTCTTGTGAGCTTTGATGAACTTATTACCATTTATTAAACCGCCAATTAATAAAATAGCGGCCGTTAAATAAAACCAGACCATTAAAATGATAATACTTCCAAGCTGACCATAGATTTGCGAGTAGCTTCCAAACTGGACATAGTATCCAAATCCGGTAGATACAACTTGCCATCCTAGCGTGGAGAAAACAGCTCCTGGAAGTACATCTTTCCACGTTACTCTTGCGCTTGGCATCAGTTTGTAAAAAAGAATAAAAAAGCCTAATAAAAATAATGTCCCAATTCCCCATCTAATTGTCGTCCAGCTTTGAAACCATATGTCAGGAACATGGACTTTTGTTAGTACCAGATGTCGAATGACCTCTTCAATAATTGGTACAAATAATGAAATAGCTACCACAACCATAAAACCAAAAGTTAAAATTAAATCATTGATTAAACCGCGTAAAAACGTTTGTTTTCTTTGAATATGATACGCGTCATTTAACGAGCGAACCAAAGATTGTATAGCCATAGATGCGAGCCAAAAAGTCGCCAATAAACTAAAAGATAAAACCTTTTTCCCGCTATTGTTAACTGTTTCAATTGACCGTTCAATTACGTCATAGGCGCTTTTAGGCGTAAATGGTTCAATAAATACCAGCAAATTGTTTGTATCAATTGGAAAGAAACTCAGCAGAGAAAAAAGAAAGATAATAAACGGTACAAAAGATAACAAAAAATAGTAGGCTGTTTGAGCAGCCTGATCAAAGAAACGCTCCGTAAAAAAACGAGCGGCAACGGTCTTAGATGTTTGAATCATAACAGCGTTCTCCTTTACTTTCGCTTCACTCTGTAGTGAAATTCATATTCAATTTTTATGTTCAACATGTATTGGATAAGTTTCGGCTTATAAAGCTTTCCTTTTCCATTATCCACGGTTGACAAAGAATTTAACCTGTAAAATTATACAGCCGGTTCATAAAGAAGATATTATTATAATTACATCTGCCATTACCACCATATTAATAGATCTTCTTTTCCTTTCATAAAACCATAAATTCTTTGGGACTGCTTTCCCTTTTTTCTTACTTCTTAAACTTTTTTACGCTATGTTAAAAAAGTAAAACATAAGAGCACCGATCAGCATCAGCATAATCATTAAAACAAAAATAACCAAAGCGTGAGAAGATTGATACGTTTGGCTGTTAATTTTTTTGCGGGTTGAAAAATAATGATAGGTTGAGAAGAGAAGCAAACCTGCACTTGCAGCTAAAGAAAAGATAATAACAGCAATAATAAGAGTATCGGCTGCTTCACTTAATGTTTTTCCAGAATTGAAATGTAGGCCGCCTGCAACAAAGCCAATGCCGAGTGTGGCAATAGATGTTCGAATCCACGCTAAATACGTTCGTTCATTTGCCAAATGCTGCTGAATATAAATGGATTCATTTTCTTTTTTAGTCATTTACATACCACCGTCTTTTTATATGTCTTCTATTATAAATAAATGCTCAAACGAAAATAAATTGAGGACGCTTCACGCCACATTATACCCGAAAAGAACGAATTATTACCATCTTCAAGCGGCTAAAAAACCCTAACGTAAAACTGTACCCCTTTCTATTTTCACTTCACGTTAATAGTTCACTAAGTGAATCATTTTATTTTTAAATATTTCTGATATATGGTATAATTTAAACTGATAAAAAGATGCTGCATGTATGCTAAAAGAGCAGGCCGTATGGTTTCGCTCTTTTGTTGTTTTCACGCCATGCGGCACAACGAAAGAAGGAAATAGAATGGAATTATGGAAACGAAACTTGTACATTTGCTGGTTCGGTTCTTTTTGCACCACAGCCGGGATGAGTTTAGTTATTCCGTTTTTACCGCTTTATATTGAAAAGCTGGGAGTTCACGATACAAGCTCCATCAGCAGATGGGCTGGTATTGCCTTTGGATCTACCTTTTTAATGGCGGCTATTGTTTCTCCTTTATGGGGGAGCTTAGCCGATAAATATGGGCGAAAGCTTATGCTCCTTCGCGCAAGCTTGGGTATGGCAGTTGTTATGACTTCCATTGGTTTTGTGCAAAATGTCTATCAGCTTGTCGGACTGCGCTTTTTAATGGGGGCCGTTTCCGGCTTCATCTCTGCAGCCATTACGTTAGTAGCGACTCAAACACCTAAAGAGCACAGCGGTAAAGCATTAGGTACGTTGTCTACAGGGGCTGTATCAGGATCTTTATTAGGACCGCTAGTAGGCGGCTACTTAGGAGATACAATCGGGCTACGCCATGTCTTTTTCGTGACGGGTGCATTTATGTTTTTGTCTTTTTTAATTGTAAATTTAATTCAAGAAGACAAAAAAGAGACGGCGAAAACAACGAAAGAATCTAACATTGGGTTACTGTCTCTTAAAAATTCAAAGGCCGTGATTGGTGTATTTGTTACAACTTTTTTACTGCAGCTTGCAGTTATGGCTATTCAGCCAATCGTTACACTGTATGTAAAACAACTGTCTACTCATACCGATCACCTTGCCCTTATTTCAGGCTTTGTCGTAGCGGCAACAGGAATTTCAAATATTTTAGCTGCATCAAAACTTGGCAAAGTCAGCGATCGCGTGGGTCCTCAAAATGTGCTTCAAATATGCCTGCTTATCGTAGCGGTGATTTGCGGCTTACAGGCCTTTGTGCATAGTACTTGGCAGCTATTCTTACTTCGTTTTTTACTCGGTTTTGCAATGGGAGGATTATTACCTTCTATTAATTCTTATTTAAAGAAAATTGTACCGGACTCGATTACAGGCAAAATGTTTGGCTATAATCAAACAGCGCAATATTTTGGGAATTTAGCTGGTCCAGTCATTGGCGGACAAATTGCCGGAGCTAAAGGAATTCCTTACGTATTCTTAACAACCAGTGTTCTTCTACTATTGAATGCTGGGTGGGTGTATTATCAGCGCCATCACGGAGAACAGCTAGACGGTAAAGCCGCATAAAAAAACCTTCCGTTTTAACGGAAGGTTTTTCTATTACCACAAGGGTTCTTCTTCGCTGCTTACTTCATAAGAAAGTGGCATCATAACAACCGCTGCTATGAAGAAAATAAGCTCCGCGACAACAATGGATGGAAAGGAAAAGTCAAATAGTGAGAGAATAAGCCAAATAATAAGGGGTGCAAATGAGTAGATTGATAATCGCTTTTGGGATTTTGCAGAGATATACTGTTGTTTGTCACAGTGTGGGCATTCTAAAACGTTTCTAAATGTTAACAGTTGTTTAAAGGTTGTCCTCCAGTTCCATTTATGATTACAATTTTGACAGGTGGCCATGGGCATCACGCTCCTAAAAAGATTTATGTACATATAAAGTATACGTACAAGTTGGTATAGAGTTTCATTTTTATGATTAAAAACGTTTTTACTATTATAACATAAAACAAAATAAAAGGCTTTTCACAAGAAAAAGCCTTTTATTTCAACGTTTATTTAGATACAGCTTCATTCGTTTGAGAAGTTGTTTTTACTTTTATAACCATAATAACAAAAGCTAGCAACCCAAGAATCGCCGCTACGAGAAAAGGAGCTTGAGGCGCTACGGCATTGCCGATAACTCCTGACAATAAAGGAGCAAACGCTGCGCCTAACCATCTTAAGAAATTATATCCTCCAGATGTAATTCCTCGTTCATAAGGAGATACTTCCATTACATGACTCGTAAATAATGCATTATTAAGTCCTGATACAAGACCTGCTGCCATGATTAAGACAATGCGCAACCATGTTGCATCAAAGGCAAATAAACAAATTAAAATAAGTGAAAAAACAATTAAGCTAACATGTAACACTTGTTTTGGCTGATATCTTTTCTCTAACTGATGTGCTAAAACCGCTGAGCCATAAGCTAAACATAATCCCCATCCAAAGAAAACAAAGCCAATTTGAAGAGCTCCGATCGATAGAATAAGCGGCGTATAAGCTAACACTGTAAAAAACCCGTAGTAATAAAGCATGCCTGATACAGCGCCTTGAGTAAATGGTTTTAATTTATAAAGTTTTACCATGTCTTTAAAACCCGCTGCTTTACGAGGCTTAGTGCTTGCAGGCTGTTTAACAATCGTTAATACTAAAATAAAGGCGATAAAAATTAAAGCACTTGTACCGAAAAACGGCAATCTCCAAGAAGCATTTCCTAACACGCCTCCTACAAGCGGTCCTCCGGCCATTCCCAAACCAATCGCAGCTTCATATAATCCTACTGCTTTTTTCACTTCACCTGATAATGCAATAAGCAGCGTCATAGCTGTTGCAAAGAAAAACGAATTACCAAGTCCCCATCCTGCTCGGAAAATAGAAAGCTGAGGAATATTGTTAGAAAACCCGCATAGTGCTGCAAAAATCGTCACAATGATAAGTCCTGTTACCATCAAACGCTTGTCTCCTACACGTGATGCTAAGATGCCTGCTGGAATCATCATAATCGCCATCATTAACAAATAGGAAGTAAATAACATTTCTACTTGCCAATGAGAAGCTCCAATTTGTTTAGCAATCTCCGGTAAAATCGGATCTACTACCCCGATTCCCATAAATGCTAAAAAAGTAGCTACTACCGTAATAATTTGACCTAATCGGTTATTTGAATGCTGTCCTTCCACTCTTTCATCTCTCCTTTTGTTTTTGTTTTTTCATGTATTTCCATAGCAGATTCTCGCATTTCTTTTAATTCTGTTTTAAATGCCTGCATTTTAACCACTTTAAATTCAATCATCTTGATTTGATTTTCCAGTAAATTTTCTATTTTAGTTATCTCTTTCGCTGATAATCCTTGCTGCTGACTTCTTTCTTCAATCATTCTTTTGAGCGACATAAACTGCTGCAGCTCCTGTAAAGAAAAACCAAGAACTTCTTTTGCTTCTGCTACTTTTCTTAGTTCTTTTACCTCTTCTTCGGAATAAATCCGTGCATTTCCTTTTGTACGCTGCGGGGGCAAAATGAGTCCAATCTCTTCATAATACCGAAGAGCACGCTTGGTCAAACCGGTCATTTTCGTCACGTCATCGATTAAATACATGCTTTCCCCTTCACCTCCCTTTAACATTAACGTTAACGTCAACTCTATATTACTATTATAGATTAACGTTAACGTTAATGTCAATAACAGTAAGACATTTTATGTAAATTTAAAAAATATGTGCACAAAAAAACCTATTGATAAATCAATAGGTTACATCAATAGGTCATATAGCTGCTGTGCTGTTTCTCCTGTTACTTTACCGTATACCCCTCTTCTTTTAGAAGTAAGTTCCGCACTCTCGGCGGTGAATCGTACATTGTATACGACTCCTTCATAAGTAAGCTGTACATCTGGATCAAGAGCGATGCTGTAATCAGCTTTTTTCCATTGAATTTGTTTCATAATTGATTCTACAGCTAAAGCATCTTCTGAACTTAACGTTTTATCTCCTGCTTTTATAGGCTTGCCCTCCCTTTTTTTATTAAGTTTTAGTTCAGAATGAGAAGATGAAAATTCAAGTTGGTTTTTATCATGCGCTATGAAATCTTGAGGTAGTTCTACATAGCGGACAACTTCTCCTTCGTGTACAAACACAAGCATTTGATTAGCAGCAGATATTTTTTTCATTACCTCTTCACTGATCGGTGCGTTTACAAGTTTTTCTACGTCGGCTTTCTTGCTTTTGTTTGTTAATAAATATCCTTTTTCCCATTTAAAATCACTTAACTTCGATACATCCACTGACCTTACACCTTTTTTTTCAAATGATTGCTGAATATTCTTCCCCATTTCTTTGTCGTTGGTGACTTGAGCATTAGAACTGCACCCTACTAAACAACAAAAAATAAGGCCTATTGCTATAAGAGCCTTCACTTTTGCCTTCCTCCTCTCTACCATTCTTTTAGACAATTCCAACTTTGTACCATTTTAACATATAATTCCTATTTTTCATGAAAACAAAGAATGAATACGTTTACATAATTTCACGCATATAAATGTGATTTATTTATAAGTTTTTTCTGAATATTTTAAGAAAATTTTAATATTTTATTTAGTTCGTTTTTAAACTTTATCTTTAGACTAAAAAATAAGTTAAAAATAAATAACGCAGGAGGAAAACAATGACTTGTCTATCTGAAGTTTTAAAGTTTAATGAAAAATTTGTAACAAATAATCAATTCGAGGCTTTTCAAACATCCAAATTTCCTAACAAAAAAATAGTGATCTTAACTTGTATGGATACACGTTTGTTAGAATTACTTCCTAAAGCCATGGGGCTAAAAAATGGAGATGCAAAAATAGTGAAAAATGCCGGAGCTGTTATCTCCCATCCCTTTGGCAGCGTCATGAGAAGTATATTAGTTGCCGTCTACGCTTTGCAAGCTGATGAAGTATGTGTCATCGGTCATCATGAATGTGGAATGACGGGCATGAAAGCTGAAGCTATTTTAGCCTCTGCTGAACAAAGAGGGATCAGCGCGGAACAAATTCGTAATCTAAAATATGCCGGTATTGATTTAGAATCATGGCTGACTGGGTTTGAATGTGTAGAAGATAGTGTCGAAAACAGTGTGGATATGATTCGAAATCACCCTTTATTACCGAAAGACGTGCTTGTTTCTGGAATGGTTATTCATCCTTCAACAGGAAAACTTGACGTCGTTGTCAACGGCTATTCCCAAGACCGAGCTGAAACCGTAAGCTCATGAAGGAGGATTTTATCGAATGCTAAAAGATAACCGATTTCAAGGCTATTCAGCAGGGCATTTACAAAAAGACATTATCGCCGGTTTGGTTGTTGGGGTCGTTGCTATTCCTTTAGCAATGGCCTTTGCCATCGCTTCTGGTGTAAGACCTGAATACGGGATTTATACAACCATTATCGCAGGGATTATGGTTTCAATATTAGGCGGATCGAAATTTCAAATTGCAGGTCCAACAGGTGCATTTGTTCCGGTGCTGCTTGGAGTTGTCATGCAGTATGGTTATGAGAACCTCATTATTGCCGGCTTTATGGCTGGAATTATGATTACGCTTCTCGGAATATTTAAGCTAGGGAAATTTATAAAGTTTATTCCGCGCCCTGTAACGATTGGATTTACAGCAGGAATTGCGATTATTATCTTCTCAGGTCAGATCGCTAATTTTCTAGGATTAAAAGGAATTGCAAAACATGAGGAATTTCATTTAAATATGATTGAAATCCTACGAAAAATTGCAACGATTAACATTTACAGCGTCATCATAGCCGCTATTTGTTTAGCTATCGTGATTACAACGCCAAAGTTTTTACCTAAAATTCCCGGTGCCCTTCTAGGTCTTCTTGTCTCCACACTTGTAGCCATTACACTGTTCCCAGGAAAAGTTGCAACGATTGGCTCTACTTACGGTGCCATTCCGAGCAAACTACCATCTTTTAGCTTCCCAGATTTAACTTGGGATAACATCGTGATGCTATTTCCGGCTGCCTGCGTAATTGCAATGCTTGGAGGTATTGAATCTTTACTATCGGCTGTTGTTGCTGATAATATGGCTAAAACCAAGCATAATAGCAATAAAGAGCTTGTCGGCCAAGGAATTGCTAATATCGCTACCTCGCTATTTGGCGGAATTCCAGCAACTGGTGCCATTGCCAGAACGGCTACTAATATCAAAAACGGCGCAGCTTCTCCGTTATCAGGAGTCATACACGGCTTAGTTGTTTTATTGGTCCTTGTGATGCTAGCTCCTTATGCATCAAACATTCCGCTGGCAAGTATGGCACCTATTTTAATGTTTGTGGCTTGGAATATGAGTGAGCGTAAAGAATTTGCGCATATTTTAAAAACCAAGTCAGCTGATTCATTTGTACTTGTAGCTACGTTTTTATTAACAGTTTCAATCGATTTAACAACAGGTGTAGGCGTGGGTCTACTTTTAGCTATTGTTATGTTTGTGAAACGAATGAGCGGATCACTGAAGATTTCAAAGGTTTTAGCGGAAACATCTGAAAACGCTCACAAATCTGATTTGATGGAATATACCATGCAAGGATCTCTTTTCTTTGGATCAGCTGAAGTATTAGAAGATTCCTTCGATAAGATCGCTGAAGCGAAACCGAAAGTTTTATTGCTTCGAATGAGCCAAGTCTCCTTTATTGATACATCTGGAGAAGCTTTACTATCGAAGGTGGTCGAACGTTTGAAAGATTCGCATAGCCAAGTCGTTATTTCTGGCTTACAGCACCAGCCGAAAGAAATGTTAAAGTCAACCGGTCTATATGATAAAATCGGTGAAAAAAATATATTTTCTTCCGAACCTCCCGTGAGTAAGATTAAAGCTCGTCATAGAATCGTTACTACGTAATAAAAAAGAGATCCGAACGATTAATCGTTCGGATCTCTTTTTTTTAAATATTAAACCGGTACCCTGCTCCCCAAACCGTTTCTAGGTACTGAGGATCTGCTGGGTTTTCTTCTAACTTTTCTCTTAGTTTTCGAATGTGAACTGTTACGGTTGAAATATCTCCTGAAGAATCAAATCCCCAAATTTTTTCAAATAGATGTTCTTTACTTAATACTTGATTTGGATGAGAAACGATAAACTTCAGCAAATCGAATTCCTTCGCTGTAAAAAACACTTCTTTGTCATTCACAAATACTCTTCTAGCGAGCGTGTCAATCGCTAAACCATGAATACGAATCATACGCTTTTCCTGCTTATCAGAGAGTCTTTCATATCTCGCTAAATGCGCTTTGACTCTTGCAACCAGCTCCCCAGGGCTGAATGGCTTGGTAATATAGTCATCTGCACCTAGCCCGAGCCCTCTAATTTTATCGATTTCTTCTTTTTTAGCTGAAACTAAAATGATTGGTATATCTTTTGCAGCTCGAATTTGCTTGCACACTTCAAATCCGCTCACTTTAGGGAGCATAATATCCAAAATAACCAGATCAAAATGTTCATTTAACGCTTTTTCTAATCCCTTATCACCGCTATATTGAACGTCTATTTCAAAATCGTTAATTTCTAAATAATCTCTTTGCAATTCAGCAATACTTACTTCATCTTCAACTAACAATATCTTCTTCATATGTATCACCATTTTCATTCATTTTTTGCAAAGAAAAGAAAATACTTGTTCCTTCGCCAAGCTTACTTAGTGCCCAGATGTCTCCCCCGTGGCGTTCAACAATTTGTTTTGCAATGGCCAATCCAAGTCCACTTCCTCCAGTATTGCTGTTGCGGGACTGTTCTGCTCGATAAAACCGGTCAAAAATATGCGCTAATGCTTCCGGTGAAATCCCTGCGCCATTGTCTTTCACTTCAATAATGAGTTCACTTTCGGTAGCAGAAAGAACGATATCGATTCTTTTTCTTTCTTTATCCATAAATTTAATACTATTGGTTGTTAAATTTATTAAAACTCTTCGCAGCTGCTCAGCATCTGCCTTTGCATACAGTGTCGTTAGAGAATCATTAGAAAATAAAACATCAATATCATGTTCGCTCATTTCAAACTGAAGCTCTTGCACATAACTTTCCATAAATGCAGAAATATTAAGTTTTTTAAACACAAATGGAATTTCGTGCAAATCCAATTTAGAAAATAAAAACAGCTCATCGATTAACGCATTCATGTCTTTTGCTTTCGTTGAAATCGTTAACAAATATTTAGAAAGCTTATCTGGCGTGTTAGCTACTCCATCTTGAATTCCTTCTACATATCCTACAATGGAAGTAATAGGAGTTCGCAGATCGTGTGAAATACTTGAAAGCAGCTGTTTACGGTTATCTTCATACTGAATTTGCAGTTCAACAGAAGATTTTAGTTTTTGCCTCATTTCTTCAAAAGCTTGCGTTAATTCGCCTATTTCATCCTTTGAATTAGCAGAGATCTCAAAGTGAAGATCACCTTGTTTTATTTTTTCAGCCGCTTCTTTTAATTCACGAATGGGTTTAATAATGCTTCTTGAAACAAGATAGTTTAAAAATCCAATAATCACAATTACTAAAATTAATAGTAGAAAGATTAAAAAAGGGAAAATTCGATTAATAATGCCTACATAAGGGCTGATTTTTCGCAAAACGTATATGCTTCCTTTTTCTTGATTCGAGAAAGGAAAATCAAGGTTGATATATGTAAAGTACTGCTTGCCTACGCGCAGCATGTCCTGCTGATACGAATGATTTCCTTTACTTTTTTGATGCTTTGGCAAGTATTTACGGAGGTTTTCTCCTTTAATGGATTCTGAAGCATATACAACCTCTGTGTTTTTTTGAATCACAATATCAATATTTTCAAATTCATATTTTTTAACCGTCTCCGGCCGCAGCAGCTGCTCCGGTTTTTCTTCACTCAATAACTTTAAATCCAAGAATGCATTTTCTTCTTCTGGCGTTAACAATTTATACTCATAGGAGTGACTGTACAGTTTTCTTACAAAATCGGCGTCTCCAGTAATGGAGAAGAAAATGAGAAAGCCCGATAAAAAAAGCAAAATAATAAAGACAAACACAATACTGATATACGTTAAAATAAAACGAAGCTGAATTGACATTACTTACCCTATGCCCCTTTGGCTTTAACAAAACTATTTGATAGACTAGTAAAGGTGAATAACAAATAGATCGTTAGACATTATACATATAGCAAAAATTAAAACAACAAAACAAATGTATATTCTCACTTTACCGTGATAGAGTGAGAATGAACACCACCTTTTTTACCATTTTATGAATTACTGGAAAATTATGATCTATTTTTCATAATATTCTTAGGCTGAAAGGTATACTATATGCCTTAATATTTTAAAAAAGGAGATTTTTTAATGAAAATTATTAAAGCTACTTCCTCTCACATCCCTTCTGTTGCCCGTCTGTACGTTGACAGCTGGCGCATTACATACAAAGGATTAGTACCTGATGCTTATTTAAAAAGCTTATCTTATGAACAAAGTAGAGAAAAATGGTCCCTTTTTCTTACCGAGCCTTCTCATTTTATTTTGCTCGCTATCGATGAACGAGAAAAGATTGTCGGCTTTTCAGCAGGTAAGCCTCATTTGTCCCGTGCTGAAATATACGCGCTATACGTTTGCAAGGAAGTGCAAAACCAAGGAATTGGTCACCTTCTATTTTCTCATTCAGTAAAAGAATTTGCTGATCAGCAATATACGTCTATGATTATTTGGGCTATGAAGAAAAATAAGAAAGCCGTTCAGTTTTATAAAAAATCAGGCGGCAAAAAAATCTTGAATCGCACAAGTCAGTTTGGAGAAACTAAAGTTGAAGACGAAGCATACGGTTGGGAACGTCTTCCTTCTATATAAATAAACGAGCACACTAGTGTGCTCGTTTATTTGATAGGAACTCCTGCCGAAGAATTTTCTGGAGCTTGAGTTCGTTTTAGAAAAAAAGATAAGATCAGGACAATCACTTCAACGATAGCAGTAATAAAAAATGCTTGCTGCAATCCAGAAATCAGTCCATTCACTTTTGCTAAAGCTGTATTTGATTCATTTACCCCTTTTACGTACCTCTCTTTTCCAGAAGACATAATACCCACAAATAGCGCAGTTCCAATTGCTCCAGCACTTGTTGTAATGTATTCATTATTGCTGTGCCATAGGGATACAGCTGCTTAGAGAGCTGATATACCCCGGTAGTCTATGCAGGCAGCAACACCATCGAAATACCAATTGCAGCGCAACGATATAAGCTGCACTCGTAGAAGTAGAAAGTTGACTAAAAAGTACAAGAGATAGGATAACGAGCACAAGACCTGGAGTGACTAATGCTTTAGGACCAAACTTATTCACAACTCAGACATTAGACAATTTCTATACAATCATACTCATAACCTTTTAGAATCGCTTCGCTGTTCTAGCTTATAATGACTATACAAAAAGCAGAACGATTATACGCTCTGCTTTTAAGTTCGAGAAGATAATATTATTGAGCGGTCGTCTTTTTGTCCGTTGAATGAACTTTATTACAAAGCTCATTCCAGTGCCAAAAACAATTCCCTTGACTCACTATAAAACAATCCAGCCATTTCTGAAAATTCATATGTAATACATGTGCATCTTGAAACGATGCGTTCCGCTTTTTTACTATTATATATGCAGAGTGCGCTGATTTTTTGGAGTCAATGATAATCTCTTCTTCTCCAACAGACCCAATTGTCATATAGAGACTCTGACTTTTATAAGCTGTTTCTCTTACATCTTCTAAGCTATAAAGATTCCCTGCTATTTTTTTGTCAGCATCAATGAACAAATTACACCCATTTGTTAGCTGCAAAAACTGCTTGTAGTCTTCAGGAAGTGATACATGCATTTCTTCTTCAAAAACATTCAGTTGATTCTTGCTTACTCCATCAAAAAAAGTACATGTGGTTCTGTATACTTCTCCTTCATTTTTACACACTTCTATAACATTATTGTTTTCCCACAGCCGCTTTCGAAGTGAATTTATTATTTTTTCAATCATACTCTTCCTCCAAGCGTTGGATTTAAAACGGTTACATTACATTAATTAAACAATAATGTGCTAATTCCTTCTTTCCTACTAAATTATACGACAAACTTTAGAATTTCATGTTCAAATAACATAGAAAAAAGCAGCGAATATCGCTGCTTTACAGGTTATACAGGTGCTTTTTCTTCCTGTTCAGGATGGTGATCGTAATCAATAAGCGCTTTTGGAAGGCCCGTATATTTAGCCCAATAATAAATCCCAAGAGATACGACCGCTATGATAATTAAGTCTACAGGCGTATCGATCAAACCCTTTCCTCCGCCGAACGAGCCAATATAAGAAATAAAGAGCATGATGATATAATAAGCAACTAACCACCAAGTTGATTTAATCTGCTGACGAAGACTTACTTCGTTTTTAGGCACATATTTAGCAAAAATCAAATATATAACAAACATAACCAATTGAGAAGTTAACAGCCATGAAATAGTCTTCCATCCTGACCAGTAGACAATAAAGGAAGCAAAAATAAAGGATAATGGACCAATTATACTCATTCCTCTTAATTTAAAAGGCTTTTCCAAATCTTTTGCGTTCACCATAAAGGCCGCTGATGAAATTGGTGCAATCGCGTAAGAAAGAATAAGCGCAACAGAGCATACGTTTACGAGTGCATTCCATGAAGGAAATGGCAGTGTCCAAAAAATCGAAAGTCCTAATGAGAGCCATAGAGATGATCGAGGAATCCCTGTTTTTTTATCCACATGAGCAAACGTTTTAAATAAAGTACCGTTACGAGACCAAGCATAGATAAGTCTAGATGTTGTATTCATAAAAATATTACCGTTACCACCCGGTGATAAAATAGCGTCTAAAATAACAAGTGTTGCTAGCCAGCCAAGGCCAAGAACAACAGCGATGTCTTTAAATGGCAGTGAGAATTTATCTTGAATGCCGGACCAACCGCCTTTAATCATGTCAGATGGAATAGCTCCGATAAACAATACTTGTAGGGCAGTATAAATGAGAGCTGCTAGAATGATACAAATCACAAGAGCAATTGGAATATTACGCTGAGGATTTTTTACCTCTCCAGCTACAGATACAATTGGATGAAGGCCTAAGTAGGCAAACATAACCCCGCCTGTGGCAATGGCGGCCTGGATACCATCAAACCCCCCGGGAGCAAACTCTCCCATCGTAAAGTTTCCTGACTTAAAATAAAATGCCAGCGTTACGATTACTGTAAGCGGTACAAAATATTTAAAAATAGAAATGATAATATTCGATTTTGCAAATGCTTTTACACTCCAGTAATTGAGTAAAAAGAATAAGCAAAGCAACACAAATTGTAGAATCCATCCAGATATCGTCGGTGAATCAGATCCGGATTTTGTTAAACCTGGAAACCAGTAGGCCACATACTGTCTCACAGCTGTTACTTCGATAGCGATTAAGCTAGTGTACGCTACAATAGTAATAAATGAAATCATATAGCCTACAAGATGACCGTGTGAATAAACAGGATACCGAATAATTCCTCCTGTACGAGGCAAGGCAGCCCCTAGCTCAGCGTATACAAGGCCTATTAATAAAATAATAACTCCACCAATAACCCAAGAAAAACTTCCTGCAGGACCGGCTTGCGTAGCCACATTACTAACGGCAAACAGCCAAGCGGAGCCAAAAATAGCCCCCAATCCAATCAATGTTAAATCTAATAGGGATATCGTCTTTTTAAACGGACCTTTATTATCCATAAGCTTCCTCCTTTGGATGAATCATCACTTTTGTTGTTTTTTTTGACAACATTCATATATATTCGATAATATGTGTCAAAATTTTTATTACTATACCCATTCAAAATTACTTTGAATCCCTTTTCTTGATTTCTACAGATTAATTAACAGAAAATTTTTAAAAATAACTCTTATATTCAAGACACACTAAAACTTTTTCTTCTCTTCTTTAATAGGTAAAATACTCAATAAATGAAAGGAGTTAGACAAATGACTTTACCAGAAAATTTGCCTGTTGATTTTACAGCTTACAACCACTTAACATTCCTTCCGCTCGGACGCAAAAATAAATCGATTCGGTCCGTAGGAAGTAAACATACTAAAGGGCTGCTTGGACGTTTAAATGACTACTTTGAGCGAGCAATGAATGAGTTATCTCAAGAAGATATAGTCCTTTTTCAAACGTTCTTATATGGAAGTCATAGGGGCGGTTTTCCTGTCGCAATTGATAAAAATGAAGACGTTTATCCTCACTTTTGGAAACCGACTTCATTTCTATGGAAAGAATATAATAAGAATCGCGGCATTCCTATTCATCATGATGAGTTTTATTCTCAAGATTTTACGGTTTTAACTAAAAATGAGTTGGAAAACTACCTCGGAAGTATTATGAAAGATTACATGTTTTGTGCTAGGATACATGATTCTTCCAAAGAAGAATGGATTCAACATATTAATAAGTATTTCTTCAAACATCCGCTCATTTCCCTTTATCATCGAAATGCAGATGTGATTGAAGCAATTGAACAATCAAAAAAATCACCTTTGCTTTTTATTATGAAAAACCCTGAGCAAATTGCTTTTTGGCGCAATCGGATTGAAATCATTATGAGACCTTTTCGATCTCTTCCTTTCACCGCCTTTGAGAGAGGATTTTCAGATACGGAAGATACGGTATTAACTGTTCACGGAGAAAACGAGATCATTCGCTTAACTTCAGAAAACAGAGGTCTCTCCGTAACATATGATGTTACAAATAATGCTATTTCACTCGATGATGAGTATAATGTAGTGCTAGCAGCGAAACGCTTAGCTACAACTCAGCGGCAGTTCGAAGAGATTATAGATGAAAATGAAGAAGTGATTCAAAAACTACTGGTCTTTTTTAAATGGAAAAGTCTTTTAAAGCATCATGAAGTGCACATCAAAGAAATCCAAGACAAATTGTGCAGCCTAACCACTTATCAACTTAATCAAAGACAAGTTTTACAGGAAAACGAGCCCTTTCTTTCTTTCATTCAAAAGGTATTACAAGTAAAAACACCGAATGCAAATCTCGAAGTTGGTTCCATTCAATGGTTTTCACAATGGGATTTTCCAGATGTCACCCTGCTGCAGGAAACAAACAAATTTACATGTTATATGGACCCAAACGAAATAGAAAAGAAACTGACAGAAATAGGCGCTAAGATAGAAAATGAACTTCATAAGCAGCGTCAGGACCTGCTTTCGACTCCGCTAGAAATCGGTCAAATAACTTTTGATTCAAACCAAATGCTACGGTTACTAACGCTTATAGATACCTTAAAGAACACGGAAACTCAGCAGAGTTACGTACAAATTTTAGAAGGTGTTTCTACTAACAGTATTCGTCAAAAAGAGCTCGATAAAACACCCGCATTTGGATTATTAAGTTCCGTGAAGCGCAAGCGCATTGTTACGTATTTACAAGAATTACAAAACTATCAGCTGCTTAAAAAAGAGAAAAAAGGATTCAGCCTCACTCCAAAAGGCGAAGCCATCCGACGTCTATTTGAAGAAGAATCACGGAGAATATGAGATTATATCTCGCGTGATTCTTCTTTTTTGATTTTGAAGACTACTTTCTCTATTAAATGCTTATCATAATTAGAAATCTCCATTCATATAATCATTACTAGATTAGCAAAGTCCTTCATACCTATTAGCCTGATGCTGACATAGAGAGGAGATTTCGCCATTGAAATCTAGTAATCGCGCCAATTTTGTAGTGTTAACATATAAGATGGTTCTTGTTATTTTATCCATTGTTTTAATGACATCATCTATCATTGTTCTAGTAAGTTACTCAGCATTTAAAGAACAGTTCAATTCTTCTATTGTCTATCAAACGTTATCGAAGCATAAAGCAGAAAGCCTTTATTATTTGATGAGCCAGGAAAACCACCACTTTTCAACGGCTTTTGATAAAAATTATTCGCCTCCAGGTCTTTCTTCTACACTGCTAGAGTTATCAACAAGTATTCGAGCAGAAGACGCGAGAAGCTTGTTTGGTTCAGAACTGCCTGGATTCAGTATTTACGACTCCAATATTATCATCGCCGGTGAAGGCACAAATTTCACAAACTTCCCTAGAGAATCTGCACCACCGTTAGATGAAACGCTAAAAGAAAGAAATTCTACTACAAAAGTTCAGCAACCTAAAGATAACGATGGTACGAATGCTCCAAATAATAATACAACTGGCGGAAAAAAGGTATTTTATATTTATCATACGCACAGCTGGGAATCTTACTTGCCTCTGTTAGGACTTGAAGGTGATCCAGATGCTAATAAAGCTGTAGATAGTAAAACCAATATTAATATAGTCGCAAATATGCTAGGAAAAGATTTAGAGGCTCAGGGAATTGGGGCAGAAGTGGATCAAACCAATATTGGACAGAAATTAAAAGAAAAAGGCTGGAACACCAACCAATCGTACGCCATGTCTCGCACAGTAATTGAAACGGCGATGACTGAGAATAGAGATTTAACTTACTTTATCGATTTGCACCGAGATTCGCTTCGAAAAGATAATACAACCATTAAGATTAACAATAAATCGTATGCAAAAGTTGTGTTTGTTTTAGGGAAAGCGAATCAAAACTTTGAACAAAACTTAAAAATGGCAAAAGCGCTTCATGAAGGTCTTGAAAAGAAATATCCTGGGTTAAGCCGCGGAGTTATTGGCAAAAACAAATCCAGCGGTAACGGTGTATATAACCAAGATGTTTCTAAAAATGCGATTTTAATTGAAGTGGGCGGAGTTGATAATAACTTTGATGAACTAACCAACACAACAAAAGCACTGTCTGATGTCATTAGCCAATTTTACTGGCAAGCTGAAAAAGTAGATGCCCCTGCTCAATAAAAAAAGCCCTCAGTGAAGAGGGCTTTTTAAAATTCAATTCCTTTTACAGCAGGAATTCCTTCATCATAATAATGTTTATGAGGCTTCATTTCCGTCACAAGATCTGCTGCATCCATCACTTCTTTTTTGGCAGAACGCCCGGTAATGACCAAATGCATATGCTCAGGGCGCTTTTGAATAAGGTCAATTACTTCGTGTAGCGGTAGCACATCATCAATAGGAAATTTCTCGATAGCCAGTGCATTATTTAACTCGTCTAAAATAACTACATCATATTCATTCGAGAAGACTTTTTCCTTCGTTAGCGCCCAAGCTTTTTGCAAAGCTTCACGATGTTCAGGCGGTGTTTTTGTCCACGTGAAGCCGACTCCTGTTTGAATCATTTCAATTCCTATTCTGTCAAACATCAGCTTTTCGCCATATGTACGCTGAGGAGATTTAATAAATTGAATCATTAATACTTTTTGTCCGCGTCCCGTAGCGCGCAACGCAAGACCTAAAGCAGCGGTTGTTTTTCCTTTACCGTCTCCGGTATAAATTAACGTAAGACCCCGTTTGTCTTTCAATCTAAAAACCTCTTTTTCTTCGAATTTCAGTTTACAGCCATGTTGTTTTTTCTGTAAACGGTGTTCTAGCAGGCTCTTTCATTTTTGTAAGAGACTCTTCATTTGGATAGCCTAGAAATACGTTTCCTACTACGACTTTACCTGAAGGGTTGCCAATAAACTCATGTAATCTCTCGTCTCGAACAAGACCAACGCCTCTTGTTCTCCAAACGAATCCAAGACCTAGTTCTTTAGCCGCTAGCCACATGGAATGAATCGCGCATGAAACCGCATATTTGTTGTCTTCAGTGGCTTCATCGTCTCCTTCAACTGTGTCAGCTGTTACGACGATATGTACAGGCGTATTTTTTACTGCTTTTAACGAACTTTCTACTAAATGAGGCTTTGTAGGAAAGCGCTCCTTTAAATAAGCTTCAGCCAGTTCTTCATACTTCTTTTTTGCTTCTCCTTGAATCACATAAAAGCTCCAAGGCTCTCTCATTCGGTCATTTGGAGCCCACGTCGCTGCTTCAAGCAGCTGTTCGATTTTCTCTTTTTCCACTTCACGCGCTTCATGATCTCGTACCGCTCTTCGTTCTTTTAGCTGTGAAATAATCGTCATATTGTCTCCTCCTTTTAACGTTAAAGCAGAATATTTTCCGCTCTTTCTTCGAACCATTTTATTTTTTCTCTAATTGTCACAACTTCACCTACAAGCACAATGGCAGGATGAGCAATTTCTGCTTTTTTTGCTATTTCTTCGATTGTGGCAAGCGTTCCTGTTACGGTGCGCTGATACTTCGTTGTGCCCCATTGAACAAGCGCTACTGGCGTATGTTTATCTCGTCCATGGTCCATCAACTGCTTGCATATATGAGGTAAATTTCCAACGCCCATATAAAACGCAATTGTATCTATTCCTTGAGCAAGCGCTGACCAATTTAAATAATCTTTTCCTTTTTCTTCTCTTCCATGACCCGTTACAATCGCAAAAGAAGTGGCATGATCTCTATGGGTAACAGGAATTCCTGCATAAGCTGGAGCTGCAATTCCTGACGTTATACCAGGCACGACTTCGTAAGGAATTCCTTGAGTAGCAAGCACTTCCGCTTCCTCTGCTCCGCGGCCAAACACAAAAGGATCGCCTCCTTTTAAGCGCGTCACTACTTTTCCTTGAAGCGCTTTTTCAACAAGCAGTTCGTGAATACGATCTTGGATGACTCCGTGCTTACCCGGTAATTTCCCGCAAAAAATAAGCTCCGCGTCTTTTTTAGCATAGTTTAACAACTGTTCGTTGGCTAAGCGGTCATATAAAATAACATCCGCTTCTTGAATACACTCCATTCCATATACGGTTATTAGCTTCGGATCTCCTGGTCCAGCTCCTACTAAATATACTTTTCCAACTGTCACACGGCATCTCTTCTTTCTTTTTTTACCGCTTTACACTGTTCCACCCAGTTTTCTACCATCTTCATAGAAGAGCCGAAATGAAAGTGCGTATAGCCGGCAATTAAATTATTGTTCATATAGCCTTCTTCTTTCATTCCTCGCATCCCTTTTGTATCATAGGCAGGCGAAAACTCTTTCTCTGAATGAAAGGTTGAATAATGAAATTCATGGCCTTTAGCTTGTATATCGCCTTTAAATAAAAAATTCCCCTGCTTTCCCGTCACTTCTCGGTACCCTAAAGCAGCTAATTTTGTCTGCATTCTTACTTGTCCGGGAATAAGCCCCACCATTTCATGGCATGTATCATCTGTCGTGACAATAGCATCTGTTAAGAACATAAACCCTCCGCACTCAGCAAGCGTAGGAATCCCTTTTTGAATAGCTGCTCGAACAGAATTTTTAACGTCGATTTGCTGAGCCAGCGTTTCAGCAAATTCTTCTGGAAATCCGCCTCCTATATAAAGACCGTCAGCATCTTGTGGAACCACTTCTCCTTTTAAAGGCGAAAATTCTACAAGCTCTGCTCCGTAAGCTTTTAACAATTCGAAATTTTCTTCATAATAAAAGTTAAAAGCGGCATCTCTCGCTACAGCAATTTTCACTTGAGGTACGGACGGCTTTGTAAAGATAGGATCATTAATTTCTATTTTAGGAGCTAAAGCCAGTTCATATACTTTTTCGATATCAATTGTATCATGAACAAGCTTTCCTAACTGTTCAAAAAACGGTGTTAACTCTCCTCGTTCAATCGACGGAATGAGCCCGAGGTGACGTTCAGGAATCGTAAGATCATCGTTTCTTTTCAAGTAGCCTACTACAGGGATATGACATTCCTGCTCAATCGCTGCCTTAACAAGTTTATAATGTCCTTCACTTCCAACCCGGTTAGCAATTACACCAACGATGTTAGCTTCCGGTAAAAATTGCTGAAACCCTTTTACAATCGCCGCTGCACTTCTAGCCATACTAGCACAATTGACAACTAAAAGGACAGGGCTATTGGTGATTAAGCTGATTTCTGCTGTTGTTCCTTCGTTCGTTAACGGGTTTTTCCCATCGAAAAATCCCATAACTCCTTCCATGATGGAAATATCAGCATCTTCACTAGCACGAGCGACAATTTCTCTAACCATATCGTGTTCAAGCATCCAGCTGTCTATATTTCGAGACGTTCGTTCTGTAACAGCCGTATGATACGTTGGATCAATATAATCGGGTCCGCATTTAAACCCTTGAACTCTGTAACCAGCTTGTCTTAATGCTGCCATCAGCCCGATTGTAAGTGTTGTTTTCCCTACGCCACTTCCAGTACCGGCAATGACGAGTCTTCTGTTTGACATGTTGTTCTCTCCTTTAGTCATAGGGAATAAGCGCCACTGAAATGGTGACATTCCCTGACTTTTTCTTCACAAGTTCAAGCTTATCAGCACCGCTGTATAACATAGCAGCAGGTTCACTCACGCCATATGCACCTGTATATTTAAAGACAGTATCTGAAGGCTGTTGGATACTTATGCTGTTTAGCTCTTGGGGCGAATAATAGACAAACTCCCAGCCGTACTTAGACGCCACTTCTAATAGCCCTTCTTCATCTTTCTTTATCTCTATTGTACATAATGCTTTTACACTTTTCATTGAAAACTGAAGTTCAGCAAGCGTTTTTTCAATAACGGTTTCAATTTCCGCTGCACTTGTTCCTCTGTTGCACCCCATCCCAATCGCTAGTACTTTTGGACGGTAAAGAACACCGTTTTCTAAGATTGCTTCTTCCTCTTTTTTTAAATTGCGATGCGTTACGACCAAAGCTGCATGTGGCAATGCTTCAAGAGCTGTCTGAATCGATGAATATGTTTTAATGTTAGCTGGAACAGGGTGCTCATAATGCCACCAGTTCTTTTCACCTGATTCTTGAACCACTGCTATTTCTTCTTCATTCACCACAGAAGCGCTGACAGGCGTTAGTTTTTCTGCTGATTCCCACACCCATCCAAAGCGCTTACCAAATAAATCAACCGGAATTGTTTTTTGCACATCGGATGCTGTTGTAATGACAGGATGAGCTTCAAGAGCTGCCGCAACTTCACGCGTAAGCTCATTTGCTCCTCCGATATGACCCGAAAGCACGCTAATGACATTTTCACCTTTATCATCAATGACAACAACCGCAGGATCGGTTTTCTTATCTTTTAAAATAGGGGCAATCATACGCACAACTGCTCCCAGTGAGATAATAATAATAAGTCCTTTATACGATTCAAAAAGAGAAGGCAAAAGCATCCGAACGCTTCCTGAAAACAGCTGGATGTTCTGCTCTTGTTCGTCTCCTTTTTCAAACTTGCTCATGTAATACACATCAGACTGCTGAAAAGTGCGGCCTAGATTTCTTGCAATTTCTACGCCGTGTTTTGTGATAGCTACAACGGCATAATCTCCGCGCTGTGTAATGAAGGCTTTTTTTCCTTCTTGGAGTTGAATCATTCCGACTTCACTCCTCTTCGAAAGCCATGGGTAAATGTTTTGTCATAAAGTTTTGAACGATAATCTTTGTCATGAATGTGTGGATCAAGTGCCCAGCCTGCCAAAATCATCGCCTGCTTGCGAATGCCGTTTGTTCGCATAGCATCATCTAGGTCTTTTACCGTTGTGCGAACAATTTTTTCATCTGGCCACGTTGCTTTATAGACTACTACAACCGGCGTGTCTTCACTCCAACCCGCGCTTATAAATTCTTTCATTACTTTTTTTGTGAGCGTCGCGCTTAAAAATAACGCAATGGTACATTTATGTTTTGCTAAATCAGTTAATTTTTCAAACTCAGGTACAGGCGTTCTTCCTTCAGCACGAGTTAAAATAACCGTTTGAGTCAAATCTGGAATGGTTAATTCTGCTTCAGCCGCTGCAGCAGCAGCGAATACGGAGCTGACGCCCGGAACGATTTCAATATCAACGCCTTCTCTTTTTAAAAGCACCATTTGTTCCATAATGGCTCCGTACATAGCAGGATCTCCGGTATGTACTCTTACAACCATTTTTCCTTCACGCATGCGTTCAAGCATCGTACCGACCATTTCTTCTAGATGCATACCCGCTGTTTTTAACACTTCAGCTCCTGGTTTAGACTTAGCAACTAGCTCTTGACTTACCAGTGAGTCAGCGTACAAGACAACATCTGCTTGCTGAAGTAATTTTAAGCCTTTTACGGTAATTAAATCTGGATCTCCGGGTCCAGCTCCGATTATGTATAACTTCATTTTCGCACCACCATTAGCGTTAAGTATTGTAAATCGGCTCCTTCTAGTTCTGAAGCTTTCCAGATAATTTCTTCATCTGACGTTACTTTTGTCACCACTGACGCTTTTTCAAGCAGATCAAGCTCTTTTAAAAGACCGACCATAAAATCGATGACTTTGGCCACTTTAATAAAAATGACGCAGTCGTTTTCCATTAATACTTTTTTCATTGTTTCATAATCTTCACGAGCAGGAACAATTGCTACATGTTCATCACCGTCTGCTAACGGAATACCTAAACGAGATGCAGCTCCATTAATGGATGAAATACCAGGAATTACTTGAATCGGAGCTTCAGGATGACGTTCTTGCATTAGACGCATCATGTGAATAAACGTACTGTAAAGCATAGGGTCTCCCTCTGTGACAAATGCTACATCTTTTCCTTCCTGGAGCTTTTCCCATACTCGTTCTACCGTTTCGGTCCATTTTCTTTCCAAAATAGCAGGATCTTTTGTCATTGGAAACACAAGGCCCAGCATATCTTTTTCATTTGCACTGAAATAGACATCAATAATTTTTTGGGCGTAGCTTTTGCTTCCTTTTTGTTTTTTCGGGTACGCAATAACGGGTGATTCTTTTAATTTACGAAATGCTTTTACTGTAATAAGTTCTGGATCTCCCGGTCCAACTCCAAGTCCGTACAATGTTCCAATCATATTCATTCTCCTCTTTTGGCTGTAATAATATAAATGGGGTTTAAAGCGTCAAATCGCGTTAAATGTAAAATGGGCTTGCTTCTTGAAATTTGTGCAAGGGTAACAGCAGTCTCGAATCCTCGCTCTTTAAAAGCTTTCATTGCTTCTGCTAAATTTTCAATCGTTACGGCATTTAATACGATGCGCCCTCCTGCATTTAACCGGCTGCAGCACACGTCTAAAATGGTTTCCATGCCTCCTGCTGTGCCTCCAATAAACACCGCGTCAGGATCAGCAAACTCACTTAACCCTTCCGGTGCCTTCCCGTGCACAGTGTGGGCGTCTACTCGAAATTTCAATAGATTTTCCCTGCAGTTTTCTAAGTCTGCTTCGTTTTTTTCCACGGCAAAAATTTGTCCTTCACGCGCAATTTTAGCCGCTTCAATTGCGACTGAACCCGTACATGTTCCGATATCCCATACGACGCTGTCTCTCTTTAGCTGCAGGGCGCTAATACTAAGTGTGCGAACTTCTTTTTTAGTAATAAGCCCCTTGTCCGGCTTGCGTTGAATAAATTCATCGTCCTCTATTCCGAGAGGCCAGACTGGGGTTTTTTCTACCTGTTTTAATATCACGACATTAAGCGGAGAAAACAGTTGATTCGCCGCTTCTTCCAGCGAAAGCAGCTGACAGCGCTCCGTTTCTCCTCCTAAATTCTCTGCTACAAACATCTTGTATTCCGTCATGCCGAATGATAATAAGTAGTTTGCCAGAGCACTAGGAGAATTTTGCTCATCGGTTAAAATCGCCACTGTTTTATAGCCGTCAATGCGCTGAGCCAGCCCTTTTATGCTCCTGCCGTGCACGCTTGTAAAATAAGCGTCTTGCCATCGCTCTTTTAAACGTGAGAATGCAAGCTGAATAGAACTTAAATAAGGATATATTTCAACGTCTAGCTTCGTAGAAAGATAGCTTCCTATTCCGTAAAATAACGGGTCGCCTGACGCTAACACAACCACATTTCCTTCTTCGTTTTTTAAACGTTCAACAAGAGGAGAAAGACCCCCTTCAATCGCTACTTTTTCTCCTTCGAAATCTTGAAAAAAATCCAGGTGACGCTTTCCTCCAATTAGCACATCACTTTCATACACCCACTGTTCATACATAGGAAGCAAGCTTAACTTCCCATCGTCACCAATTCCAATAATTTTAATTGCCATGTTGCACCGCCTGTCCTAAAAAATCTCCTTTTAATGTGTAAAGAGACGTATCGACATCGATTCCGTCCCCTACTTCCTTTAATGCTGATAAACAGCAGTACTCGCACAGTTTTTCAAAAAACTTATGATGACCGCTTTGCGTCATTAAATCCCCCACTTGAGAAGCTGTGTTTGCACCTTTTATTTCCTCTACCAGTTCAGCAGAAGCGCCTGACTCAGAAGCTGCTTTTGCTAAAAAATTAAAATCAATGGGTGCACTTTTTGAATGAACCATCATAACGCCTTGCGCGACTTTTGAAAACTTTCCCATCATGCCTACGAGCGATACTTTTTTCATTCCTTGCTTTTTACATTGTTTTAACGTAAATCCAACAAAATCTCCCATTTCGATAAATGCTTCTTCCGGAAGTTCAGGGAACTGTTTCATTCCATACTTTTCGCTTCGGCCCCCTGTCGTAATGACAACGTGCTCACAATTACTCGCTTTAGCAACGCTGATTGCCTGCACGATACTTGCTTTATAAGCAGCTGTTGAGAACGGAACGACAATTCCCCGCGTCCCCAGTATCGAAATGCCTCCTAAAATACCTAGACGCGCATTTAATGTCTTTTTCGCCATTTCTTCTCCTTCAGGAACCGAGATGACAATCTTAACGCCTTTTTGTATATTGTATTCAGCTAGAAGCTGTTCAGCCGTTTCTTTCAGCATCTTTCTTGGAACAGGGTTAATGGCTGCTTCACCGACAGGAACCGGGAGGCCGGGCTTTGTTACACGCCCTACTCCCACTCCTCCATCAATGATAATGCCTGCACCATTACACCACGAAACTTCAGAAATAATCAGCGCTCCGTGCGTGGCATCGGGATCATCTCCAGCATCTTTAATGATGCTAGCTACAGCGCTGCTTGTGCGATACTCGCATTCTTCAAGATGAAACGTAGCAAAGCGGCCGACAGGTAGGTAAATCGTTGACTCATCTTGCACTTCTCCTGAAATTAGCGTAAGCAGAGCTGCTCTCGTAGCTGCCGTTGCACAAGCGCCCGTCGTATAGCCTTCTCTGAGTTTCTTAGGTTCTTTTGGTACTTCCTTCATGCGTTACACCTGATCTGCAAGAATTGAAATTGCATTTAATGCAGCAACCGTTACCGTACTGCCGCCTTTTCGCCCGATGTTTGTAATAAACGGCACGTCAAGTTTTGCAAGTTCTTCTTTAGATTCAGCTGCTGAAACAAATCCTACCGGCAGACCAATAACAAGCCCAGGCTTCGCTTCTCCTTCTTTAATCAAACGAATTAATTCAAGTAAAGCTGTGGGTGCGTTCCCAATTGCAAAAATTCCACCGTCTGCTTCTTTGATGGCTTTTCGCATAGAAATAATTGCACGCGTTGTATTTAAGCGCTTTGCTTCTTCCATTACGTCCGGATCCGAAATATAAACTTTGATTTCACCGCCGTGTTTTTCAATTCGCTGCTTGTTTGTTCCTACTTGCACCATTTGTACATCTGCAACCACTTGCTTGCCGCTGCGAATAGCTTTAATTCCTGCTTGAATCGCATCCGGATGAAACAGCATGCTGCGTCCAAGCTCAAAGTCTGCAGACGCATGAATTACGCGCTGAACAATTGGGTACTGTTCGTCTGTAAACGGATGAGGCCCAAGCTCTTCTGTAATCATCTCAAAACTTTTTCCTTCTATTTGCTGAGGCTGAACAGTTAACGGTTTAAATTCTGTACGAAAATCCATCTCAATCAACTCCTATTTTGGTTTACTAAAGCATGAACCACTTCTTCAAAAGTGGAATACACGGTTCCATACTCAATTTCCGGTCGCCCAATCATAATAATATCTAAGCCTAACTCTTTAGCTGCTTCCACTTTTTCATCCACAGATCCAACTTTTCCGCTTTCTTTTGTGACCATGACCGTCACTCCGTATTGCTTATACAGCGCTCGATCAAACTCTTTTGTAAACGGCCCTTGAATAGCAATAATATTTTTTTGCGAAAATCCCAATTGCTGGCACTTTTCCATATTATCCAGCCTTGGAAGCATACGAGCAACAAGCCGTACATCTGAAAGAGGAAGCAGCTTTTCTGTAAAAACCTGCAGCGTTTTGCTGCCTGTTGTCAGCATAATAACTCCTTTTTTCTCAGCTGCTACTTCTGCTGCTTCTTCATACGTAGAAACCATTGTCATATTATCATAGGTAAAAGCCTGCGAAGCCCGCTCATAGCGTATGTAAGGAATCGCTGTTTCAGCAGCCGCGCCGATAGCATTTTTAGATGCTTCTTCTGCAAAAGGATGACTTGCATCCACAATAGCTTTTACACGATGTTCGTTTACAAAATCCATCATATCTTCTTTTGTGAGACGTCCAATTTTCACTTTCACTTCTGCACGCTGTAATTCGATAGCTGCGTTTTCGGTTACAACCGTTGCCGTAACCTCATGACCTGCTTTTTTCACTTGCACGGCTAATGCACGTGCATCGCTAGTTCCGGCTAACAATAAAATCATTTTAGCTCGCCGACCTTATCTTCATGATGATCGTGGTCATGATGGTGATCGTGGTGATGGTGTCCGTGATCATGGTCATGATCGTGATGATGATGGTGATCAATATGCTCCATAATGCCAAGGCGATATTGACACGTATCGCAGTTCATTTTCACTTCACCTTCTAATCCTTCTTCAGCACGTTCTTTTAAAATTGTCTGCAGTTTTGGGTGAAAACCGAAATAGCCGGCGAGCTTAAACTCAATGTTTTCATGCTGCATTTTATACTGCTTCACCATTTCTTCTAATCGCTTAATTAATACTCCTGTAAATAAGAAATACGGGAGAATAACCACTTTTTTAGCGCCCAATTTCAAACATCGCTCCACGCCTTCATCAATCAGTGGAGCGGTCACGCCCATAAAAGAAGTTTCAACGATTTTATAATTTGTTTTTTCCCAAAGAAGGCGCGTAATTTTATATAAATCACTGTTTGCATCAGGATCACTTCCCCCTCGCCCTAAGACGATAACAGCCGTGTCTTCAGCTGGAGTTTCTAAATTCTCTCCTGATTCTTGTAATCTCGTTTTTAAAATTTCAAGGGCTTCTTCATGAACGCCAATGGGACGTCCGTATACGAAGTTTACGTGTGGATATTTTTCCTTAGCTTCATCTATAGCCGCCGGAATATGTATTTTAGAGTGGCCAGCAGGCAAGAGCATAATTGGAATTACAACTACATCTTTTGCTCCTTTTGCCACACATGTATCAATGCCTTGACTTACATTTGGGCGTTCAAATTCTAGAAAACACGTTTCTATTAAGATAGATGCGTCCCAATCATGCTTCATAGTCGAAATAAATTCGCGAATTTGATCGTTCCCTTCAGGATCTCTGCTTCCATGACCGACAAATAAAACTGATTTCATATAATGCCCTCCCATTTTTTAATCTCCACACGGAGCTGGTTCTACTTTTATTTTTGGTGTTATATCTTGATAGTCGAATCCATAAACGTTCTTCACACGCTTAAAGAATTTATGAAATCGCTCATTAGGATGACCTTTTTCTTTATATTCATGGACAATGTTCTCCACTATTTCAACAATGTCATCGGGTGCTATGCCTTCCGCCACAATTTGACCTGAATGCGCATTTCGTCCAACCGTTTTAGCTCCTAAAAATAAATCAAACGCACCTTTTCTATAGACAATGCCGATATCTTCTTGAACTGCGCCATAACAGGCCATACCGCATCCATTAATACCAAGCTTCAGCTCTTTTGGCATGTCCATTCCCCCGAGGCGTTTTTGTAATTCTTCCGTATGTGGAATAGCATCGCTTTTTTCTCCATCACAAAAATCACACGCTTTAATTGTGAACACGTCTCCGACCGGAGATAGTAAAAAGGAAGCTGCTTGGAGCTTTTTAATAATCACATCTGGCTGGGCTGTTGGAATTTGAAGTTTGATTTGATGGTCAGGTGTATACTCCATCGTACCTTTTTCACCAACAACTTCTGCTAGTGTTGTCATTTGAACAGGCGTGAATTTCTTATTGGCAAGTCCTGGACTAACCGCGACTTCGAAAATTGACTGTATTGGCTGGTGTACGACCCCAGAAGTGGTTTCACCTAAAATTGCTTGAAGCGCTTCTTCTGCAAGAGCTCGTGAAGTTGCTGTTTCTTCTGGTTTGGTCTGAACTGCTTCAATTGCTGAAGCTGTTTGCTCTACAGTCTCTTCTTGATCGAGAGCCCATGGTTCTGCTTCTTTTCGAAGTCGCTGATGCGGTCTTAGCGGCTGCTCCGTTTGGTTGAGGGTATATTTCCGCTGATACCCGCGTGGTGTAATCATTAAATCGTCGTAAAAGAACGTAGATGAATTTCCGACAACAACGGTAGTCAGCATGCCTATTTCATGGTTTAACATGTCTTTTAAGTTAGTCATTACGATTTCTTCACGGTCACGATAAGCGCTTTTCACAAGACCAACAGGCGTATCAGGAGAACGGTACTTTAATAGAATCCTTTGCGCTTCAACAATTTGTCTTGTTCGTCTTCCGCTCTTTGGGTTGTAAAAAGCCACTACAAAATCTGCTTGTGCAGCTGCTTCAATTCTTTTTTCGATTAGATCCCACGGCGTAAGGTGGTCACTTAAACTAATCGTACAAGCATCGTGCATCACGGGCGCTCCAAGGAGAGATGCGCATGAATTGATAGCCGAAATGCCAGGAATTACTTCCAGCTCTACGCCCGTTTCTTTTTTCCAGCCTTTTTCAATCAACACTTCATATACAAGGCCTGCCATTCCGTATACTCCTGCATCTCCGCTCGAAATGACAGCTACGGTTTTTCCTGCTTCGGCTTGCTTTACAGCTTCCTGTGCACGGCTTACTTCTTCGGTCATTCCCGTACTAATAATTTGCTGATTCGTTAACAGTCCTTGAATTAATTCCACATAGGTTTTGTAACCGATGATCATATCACTTTCTTGAATGGCTTCTCTTGCTCGCTGTGTAATATGTTCAAAGCTCCCCGGCCCAAATCCAATAACTAACAGTTTACCTTTCATGCTAGCTCCTCCTTTATGCGTTACTTTTTACTTTGTCAATTCCTTCTATGGAGTCACTGTTTTCCGGAGAAACGAAACCATTTTGATCATATTCATAAATAAGCGATTCCTTTACACTGCAGCCTCCTGCTAAATGCTCTTCGACAATCCGGTGAGCCACGGTTTCAGTGACCTGCTTGTACCAATCTCCTGAAGGATAGACGATAGCTACAGGAGCATCTTTGCATCGTCCGTTACAGCGCGTACGCGTTGTATGAACCGTTTCATCCAAATCCAGTTCCGTCACTTTATTTCGAATAGCTTGTGTGGCTTCTTCTCCACCTTTTCTCATACAGCTGCTTCCATTACAAATCAATACGTGATGTTTTGTTCCGTTTAAGTTCCACGTCGTCACACTCATTCGCTCCTTTACTAAAAAAAGCGCCTCTATCAATGATAGAGGCGCAGAAAATTCAAACTAAGTTTTTGCACTTCCACCTATATCCCGTAGGGTAAGCTTCGCATTAGAAAAAGGCTGGTTTCCTGACTTCGATTCATCACTTGATTGCGCCTTCCCAAATACAGTGGCATATGCAATCAGCTCCTCTTCACAGTGGCGGGTACCGCGCTGGCTTCACACCAGACTTCCCATTTAACGCAATGTGAACATTGCGCACCTTTTTTGCACGATATGTAGTTTTTCGATACGAGAAAAACCCGCTTCGCTAATATGCGAGCGGGTAAAACGTCAGAATAAGAGTGTACACGAATGCCACTTTAAGCCAACGTTTCCCTTCCCGCTCCCCGGAGAAATAGAAACTTCACAATAAAGACAGGTCTCCTGACTTGTGTATCATTCTACTTGAGAACCTTCCCGTGATTTTTTCACAGTGGTTATACTCGTTCGTCCACACTTACAGTTGCGGGGGCAGTACTGGTCTTTCACCAGTTTCCCTATTAAGCCTTCTTGGCATCTTTACTGTTGCTGTTTGATATATATGAACCTTTTAAACTATCAGAATAATAGAAGTAACTACCATATCATAGCGTACATTTTTTTTTATTTCAACTCTATTCTTTTCGGAAGATACAAGCACCTATAAAAAAACAAGAGCATAAAGTCAGCTCTTGTTTTTTCATTATATAGCTACTAATGTTAAATGAGGATCATTATAATACACCACTTCTGAAAGAACTTTACAGCCATTTGTTTTGGCAAAAGCTTCTCTCGCCTGCTTTTCAGTTTCAAATTCAAACATTTTCATTTCTTTTCCAGCATATACCGTCAGTACCCACATGAAAAGATTCGCCTCCGATTATTGTAGTGATCGCTATATCCACATTATGCCGAAACCATTTCCTTTTGAAAACCCATTCTACAAAACTTGTCACAAGAAACTTTTAAAAATTTAAAAACATTTTAACTTCTGTAAATGAACAAAATGTACAAAAGGTTTAAGCAATATTATACCTCTTTAAAAAGGTGCTTTTTTAACCAACTGTTGCTTCACCAGTAAAAAATATATAGTATTTATTAAAAAAAGAAGCCGGACAGCCGGCTTCTTTTTTAGGAAAGGAAAGTACAGACATCACAATCTCATCCTGCTCTTTATTTTGCATAAAAATACACTAATTAAATATTGCTTTCTTAAAGCAGAACCATGTTCGATTGCACATAGTGATAAAGAAGCTTATACGTATGGTTTAATGAATCTTGATGCGTTCTCTCAAACGCATGAGAAGAATCAATTCCTGGACCAATTAAGCCGTGTACGATATCGTGTCCGGCACGAATAGCAGCAGAAGCATCTGATCCGTAAAACGGATAAATATCTAATTTGTACTGAATATCATGCTGCTTAGCTAGCTCCACCAAATGCTTTCTCAAACCGTAATGATATGGGCCGCTTGAATCTTTTACACAAATAGACACGGTGTATTCATCGGTAGATTGTCCATCTCCCATAGCACCCATATCAACCGCTAAGTATTCTACTGTTTGAGGCGTAATGTTCGAATTCCCTCCGTATCCAATTTCTTCATTATTTGAAATGAGAAAATGCGTAGTGTATGGCAGTTCGATCTGTTCTTCTTGAATTGTTTTTATGAGCTGAAGCAATAAAGCTACGCTTGCTTTATCATCGAGATGACGAGATTTAATAAAACCGCTTTTTGTTATTTCTACACGAGGATCAAACGAAACAAAGTCGCCTACTTCAATTCCAAGGCTGCGAACATCTTCTGCGCTATGTACTTTTTCATCCAATCGAATTTCTATATTTTCTTGATTTCGCTCAGCTTTACCTGCATCTTTATACACATGAACGGATGTTTGATGCATAAGGATGGTTCCTGTAAATACTTCTCCTGATGAAGTTTCAATTTCACAATATTCTCCTTCAATAGAATTGTAGCGAAACCCTCCAATCAAGTCGATTTTCAGACGTCCACTCGGTTTGATTTCTTTTACCATAGCACCCAAAGTATCGACATGAGCCGTCAGCATGCGGTGGTGATCTGTATCTTTACCGGGAATAGTAGCGACTAAGCCTCCTTTTCGATTGCGATACGTTTGAATATTTAGCTTTTTTATATAGTCTTCGACAAATGAAATTACCTTTTCTGTATTTCCAGAAGGACTGGGAATCGAAACAAGCTTTTTAATTAACTGAACAGTTTCCGTCATTATGACACTTCCTTTGTCTCTCATTTCTTTTATTTTACCATATGTTTCAAAAAAGATAATAGTCAGCTCCAAACAAAACAAGCCGGGCAGCTGCCCGGCTTGTTTTGTTTTAAGCTATGTTTGATTTCTTTAATTCATTTGTATAATTTAATGATTTTTGCTTATCAAATTCGCCTTCAGACTTTGACATCACAATTGCAGCTAAAGCATTTCCTACTACGTTAACTGTGGTACGCATCATATCAAGAATGCGGTCAATTCCTGCAATAAATGCCATGCCTTCAAGAGGGAAGCCCATAGATTCAAGTGTAGCAAGTACAACTACAAACGATGCTCCCGGTACACCAGCCATTCCTTTTGAGGTTAACATTAGCACAAGAAGGAGCTGAATTTGATCCATAATGGAAAGGTCGATGCCGTACATTTGAGCAATAAACAGCGATGCCAGCGCCTGATAAATGGTTGAACCATCTAAGTTAAACGTGTAGCCTGTTGGAATAACAAACGATGTAACCGATTTAGAACAACCGAAGTCTTCCATCTTTTTGATAAGAGATGGTAAAACGGCTTCTGAACTTGCCGTTGTAAAAGCAAGAAGCAGCTCGTCTTTTAACACTTTTATCAGCGTAAACATGCTTGTTCCAGCCATTTTAGCAATAATTCCAAGAACCACAAGCACAAAGAAAATCATGGTGAAGTAAACGGCGAACACTAATTTTCCTAATGGAATAAGTGATCCGACACCAAACTTTATAATATTAACACCAATAAGTGCAAATACACCTACTGGAGCAAATTTCATCACCAAATTAGTTACCCAAAACATTGCATCCAAGACGCCTTCAAAAAAGGCTAAAACAGGTTTTCCTCTCTCTCCAATCGAAGCTACGCCTACACCAAACAGTACGGAAAATAAAATGATTGGTAAAAGATCGCCCTCTGCTACCGATTGAAAGACGTTTGTTGGAACAATATGAAGAAGCTCTTGAGCAATGCCTGTACTTTCAGACGTTTTTGCCGTTGCCTCATATTGAGAAATATCGCTTTTTTCAATATGTCCCATATCAACCCCTGCACCAGGGTGGAATAAGTTCGCGGCAATAATCCCCACTACAATAGCAATGGTTGTAACAATTTCAAAATAAAGAATTGTTTTTCCGCCAAGCTTACCTAATTTTTTGATATCGCCTACTCCTGCGACCGCTACGATTAATGCTGAAATCACAATCGGTACGACAATCATCTTAATTAAATGAATAAATATGTCTCCAACCGGCTGTAAAATAGAAATGGCTGTATCGCTTCCATAAAAAATAGCACCTACAGCTACGCCTAAAATCAGTCCAATTAGAATCTGAGTTGCTAGACCTAACCTTTTCACTTTCTTGCTCCTTTCGCACAGTTGACTTTCATCCATCGAGCATATGCGGTTCCGCGAACCGTGTATAAATATACATCCTTACAGCACCTTATGTAAACAGTTCTTTACTAAAAGGATGTAAGGCCGCACATGCGAATTTTTAAAAGCCACGGTTCTGTTTTATCATATCAAATAATTGTTGTATATTGAGATTTTTTTGCTAAGTATTTTTCTATTTTTGCTATTTCAGCGAATAAATTAAAAAAATAAAATTTTATATTGAAATATGCATTTTAGGTTAGTATAATACGATACATGTTTATTTTTATTATTCGAATATAAAATTCTGAAAATTTTAATTATTCAACGCGATAATAAAAAGCATTTATAATTTTGGAGGTTTTAACGTGTCAAACAAAGTTCCTTTTTCATTTATAGTGGTTATTGGCTTTATGCTTTTTGCCCTATTCTTCGGCGCAGGTAATTTAATCTTCCCTGCAATGTTAGGTCAGTCTGCTGGAAGCAATATTTGGTCAGCAAACGCTGGATTTTTAGTAACGGGTGTAGGTCTGCCTCTTCTAGGCGTTCTCGCATTTGGTTTTTCCGGAAAAGAGGATTTGCAGTCTTTAGCTAGTCGCGTACACCCAGCGTTCGGTATTATCTTTACTACGATTTTATACTTGGCAATCGGACCGCTTTTTGCGATGCCAAGAACGGGAAGCGTTTCGTTCGAAATTGGCGTTAAGCCTTTTTTATCAGAAAATCCAGGGCATCTTCCCCTTATCATTTTCACGGTAATTTTCTTTACTATTACCTGCTTTTTTTCGCTAAATCCTGCGAAAATTGTCGATTTAGTAGGAAAAGTTTTAACACCTATTAAATTAACGTTTATTGGAATATTGGTAGTTGTAGCCGTTGTGAACCCAATTGGAAAATTTGAAGCACCAAGCGAAGCTTATACAACACACTCATTTTTTAAAGGCTTCCAAGAAGGCTACTTAACAATGGATACCCTAGCATCATTTGTTTTTGGAATTATTATTATTAATGCAATTAAAGAAAAAGGAGCAAAAACCAACCGACAAATCATCACAATTTGTGCAAAAGCTACGGCTATCGCTGCCGTTATTTTAGCTCTTATTTATAGTGCATTGTCTTATATGGGTGCTTCAAGCGTATCAGAGCTTGGACGTCTTGATAATGGAGGTACGGTTTTGGCTGAAGTATCAAATTACTACTTCGGCTCTTACGGAGGAATTCTTTTAGGTCTGATGATTACCGTTGCTTGTTTAACAACAAGTGTAGGCCTTGTAACATCTTGTTCATCTTTCTTCCATAAGCTGTTTCCAAGGGTTTCTTATAAGTTGATTGCTGTCATTTTATCAGCATTCAGCGCCGTTGTAGCAAACTTTGGTTTAACGGAATTAATCGCTATTTCGGTTCCCGTCTTAACAGCTATTTATCCGTTAGCTATTGTGTTAATTGCTTTAACATTCTTACATCCTTTATTTAAAGGACGTTCTGAAGTTTACCAAGTAAGCCTTCTGTTCACGTTTATCGTTAGTTTATTTGATGGCTTAAATGCTGCTGGATTCAAAATTGCGGCAGTAAACGATCTGTTTACATCCATTCTACCTATGTATGGAGTGGGTCTCGGCTGGGTAGTTCCTGCTATCGTAGGAGGATTAATCGGTCTTGGCATTACCTTCCTTCGTACAAATGATAATACGAACAGAAACACTTCAAGAAAATTGATTAAATAAAAAGAGGATGCGAGTGCATCCTCTTTTTATTATGGGGTCTTATGAATAAGGAGTTTTTTTCTCCATTAACTTTACTTCTTCTTTTAACACATGTTTTTCGTATAGATATTTATCCGTTCGTTGAAAATGATATTTATCAGCTTTTTCTTTTTCAGATGTGGTCAAAAGCACTCGACGATCAGAAGCATCTGACACACCAAACGTTTCATTTTGATAAGTAGCATACGGAGCTACAAAAAACACTTCTTCAACAGCATCACGAGGAACTTCTTTTGTGAAAGTAGTGTCATTGTATGGAATGAATCCATTTGCTACATCGCCTTTATCATAGCTAATCAGCTTTACACACCCGTTTTCCGTTTCATAACATTCGTAATCTCGTTCATTATATGCTGCATACAAACCTTTTCGAATCACAAAAAACCAGTCCTTTACATTGGATTAGCAACCGCTGGCACAAATCGTTTTTCTTCTACCACATAGGTAGCTAAAAGTACTTCTTCCCCATTTACCACTTGGTATAGTTCCGCTCCGTTTGCTGGTGGATAATAGTTATCAAATTTGAACTCTGGAACGGTTTCCCCGTTTCGAGATCCTGTAAACCCATTAAGCGTACATGGAGGTCCGTCTGTTGTTTTTCCTCCGAACACAGTCCCGTAGGGAATATCAACATGGCTTACCGCTTGCGATTTGAATTTGATTACGCCGTATGTCGATCCTTCTTCAGGAAACGGCCTTTTGCCTGAACCATCGGTGTAATCTAAACGTAAGCTTTCAACAAAATCTTTGTACGAAGTAATATCATGAACATCTTCAGCTTTAGCTACATATCCTCCCACTGCTGTATAAGATCCATCTACATACTTTTCAATATCTTTAGCAGGGATCGTTTTTTGCAGCAGCGTATCTTTTGTAAGGGGTGAAACAGAGTCACGTATAGCCTTCATTACTTCTATTTCATGAGAAGTTAATGTTTTAACATCCTTTAATTTTAGTTCATTAAACTCCTTTTTTGTAAGATTAACGCGCTTCAGCACTTCATTAATTTTTTGATCAAAATCTTCTAAGCTTTCTAAATCTGAAGCTGTATAATGAGCATCAACTGTCCTTACATCTTTATGTACTTTTTTAACTTCATTTAATTCATACTGTTCTACTTCATCAGCCGTTTTAAACGTTTCAACGCTTGAAATGGTTTCGCCATTCGTATCAGCTACAACGTAACCGTCTTCAGCTTTGATCACATATCCGACTTCTCCGTTACCTAACGCAATTAAGTCTGACTGTTGAAAAGCGGCTTTCTCTTTTTCTTTTTGAAATTCCTTATCTGTCATTCCCTTAGTAACGAGAGCTTTAAGTTCTGATGTGTCTTTACTGTCTTTTTGATTTGCTTCTACTTTCTCAGCTGTAACTGATGAAGTTTCTGTATTAGATGGAGAATGAGTGACCGTCCCAATGACAAAAATAAGACCAAATACAATCCCTATGCCATACAAAAATTTGCTTGTTTTATGAGCTCTAAATAAAATTCCTAACACAATGCAAACAATACCCGCAATCAAGCTATCTACTAATAATAGATGTCCCAACCAAACCCCTCCTCTTTAATTCTTGTTTATGTTAAAAAAATCCATAAAAGAAGTCAATACAATTAATGTAAATAAAGTTTTAAATAGGAATATATTCATAATTATTACTAATTAATCCCTTTTAGTAGGTCTCAAAAATAAAACACACCACCTAAAAATAGATGGTGTGTGAAGTATAGTAAGTAATTAAGAAATTTGTTTAAGTTCTGATGAGAGTTTCAAAAACTCTTCTTTATTTTTCATCAATAGCGTGCGGTCGATTTCTTCTTTTAGCTGTGCTTTACGAAATTCTGCAATCGCCTTGTCTAAAATCATCTCAGCGAATAATGCATCAAGCACCTTTCCGTTGGATTTTTGCGGTGAATTAAGTAAATTCTTTTTCATAAGAAATCAACTCCTTGGCTTTTTTATAATATAACACAAATATTCTGACTTTTCAATCATTTAAACCAAGTATTTTAAATCTATTTTTTTCATATAAAAAGGCCGCCCTTTTGTTATAAAGCGCGGCCTTTTATTACGAATCTGCGGCTTTTTCTTTTACTTCCGCATAGTAGTTTTCATATTCAATAAATTCAGGAGCCTGATGAGCTGCCATGATACCGTGGTAGCTGATATCTAAGCCCACTTCTTCTTCTTCTTCCGTAGATCGAAGCGGAACCACCAAGGAAATAACCTTTAACCCTATCCACGTCGTAACAAATCCCCAAGCGCATAGAGCGATTAACCCAAGAAGTTGAACGCCAAGTAACGTCCAGCCTCCTCCGGTAAACACACCGCCGTCTGTAGAAAACAAGCCTACAGCCAACGTACCCCATATTCCCGAAGCAGCGTGTACAGGAAAAGCTCCTACAGGATCGTCGATTTGACGTGCTTCGAGCCAGTTTGTAGCTGCCATCATTAATAAGCCAGATACAGCTCCAATAAAAATAGCAGATGGTGTGTTAACAAAAGCGCACCCGGCCGTAATGCCAACCAGTCCGGCAAGCGATCCATTTATTACAGAAGGTGCATCTGAACGGTTGTAGCGAAATAAAGTATAAAATAAAGTAGCTGCTCCGCCTGCTGCTGCTGATAACATTGTGACAATAGCAATGTGACCAATTCTAACGTCAGTGGCACTTAGCGTACTTCCTGCATTAAACCCGAACCATCCAAACCATAATAAAAAAGCACCCACTGATGCAAGCGGCAAATTGCTTGGAAGAGAAACAGAACTGATTCCATTTTTCGTGAACTTCCCTTTCCTCGGTCCAATCATTATTGCAGCTGCTAAAGCTGAAAAACCGCCAAGAGCATGGATAACTGCCGAACCGGCAAAATCAAGCATCCCTAACTTACTAATCCATCCGCCTCCCCAAATCCAGTGGCCGGCTATAGGATAAATAAATGTAGTCATCAAAATCGCATATAAAAGATATGCGCGGAAATTAATTCGTTCTGCTACCGCTCCAGAAACGATAGAAATGACCGCAATAACAAACGCACATTGAAACAGCCAAAACGTTTCAAGTCCAATTGGAATGTCAAGGTGCGATAAATTACCCGAGAGCGCAAAACCGCTTTTACCAACAACTCCACCTAAATCATCACCGTACATTAATCCAAAACCAATTAAATAGAAACAAAGCGTTCCTATTGTAATATCAGCGAATACTTTCATAATAATATTCACGCTATTTTTATAGCGGACAAAACCTGCCTCTAACAAGGCAAAGCCGCCTTCCATTAACAAAATCATCGCCGCTGTTAACACGACCCACGTTGTATTTATCCCTAAACTTAGTTCATTAACACTCATATCCCAACGCCTCCACTGCTTTTTAATCGTTTTATTTCTTGTACAATAGCAGGCGAAAGCGTAATTTCACTTGTTTCTTCATTTTCCGCTTTTATTAATTCAAGAACTTCATGAAGTTCTCGCATTTGTGCTTTAAGGTGATCAATTTTTTTAAAGCGTTCCTTTACGTATACCATATACTCGACCGCTTGATGCTGACTTAAAGGACGCCCGGTAAAAAATTTACGAAACGGTGATAGTGATTGATACCAAGCTTCTTCAGCACGTTTCTTCTCTTCGTATTTACTAATTTTCGTTTTTATATCTTCTATTTCTTGTGCTTTAGCTTCTTTTAACTTCATTATAAATTCAATTAATTTTAATTGAGGCAATGTAATGATCACATTATGATAAAGTTCATCCACTATAACCATGTTATATCTCCTTACATAAGATGTTATATTCTGATTATATGTAGAACGCTATAGTAAGTCAATGTAATTTTTTGAAAACTCTTTAAATAGTAAATGCGCCCTATCTTTTTACTACTTATAGAATATTAAGTTCGTATGTGTTGAAATATGACGTTATTTGTTTTATCGTAGGAAGAGGAATCATGTTAGTTCCCTATTTTAATTTTATTTACCTAGGCAATTATTGGCTTTATTTCTTATAAACTTTTATTAAACAAAGGGTTACGAGGTTCTTCACTTATTTTTTCAACGAAATGAGTTGATTTTATCTCGTATTAAAATTAAAATAGAATTATGTGCAAGATTTCACAACTTCACAATGTAGTTTGAAAGTCTAGCAGATAACTAGGAACTACATATGCAACAGTATCCAGCAAAGGAGGACTTTTCATGTCTCAATCAACTATTCAAAAATCAGCTGCAGAGGAAAATGCTGCTGTACAAACAGAAGCGGCAGTTAACAAAGGTCAAGCGGATGTGTTAGATCAATTGTTAAAGCCTGAAGTACAAGAAGCTCTTACTGTTCTTGTAGATAATTTACCAAAATTATCTGAAATGGTAACGGTGCTTACAAAAACTTACGACGTTGCGCAATCATTATTAACTGACGACGTATTAAAAGAAGATCTACTTGGTGGAGTAAAAGAATTTATCGAGCCGGTAGAAGGAACAGTAAAAGGTCTTGCAGCTACTGCAATCGAAGCAAACGATCGTGCAGAAGCAAATGCTTCTAATTCAATCGGTTTATTCGGTTTATTACGCATGCTTAAAGATCCACAAGCTCAAAAACTATTCCGCTTTGCACAAGCGTATTTAGACATTACAAACGAAAAACAAAAATAATTTTCATTAAAAAGTGTGGACGGAGGATCGACTATGTCAAAACATATTTTAATTTTAGGCGGCGGTTACGGTGGTTTATTAACTGCAATGACAGCTCGCCAACACCTAAGTGCGGATGAAGCAAAAATTACAGTAGTGAACCGTTTTGCTACTCACCAAATCATTACAGAATTACACCGTCTAGCTGTAGGCGGCGTTTCTGAACAAGCGGTAGCTTTACCACTTGATAAATTACTTAAAAACTACAACGTTGATTTAAAAATTGCAACGGTAAAAGAAATCTCACCAGATCAACGTGAAGTATCTCTTGAAGATGGTACAAAATTAAGCTACGACTACCTTGTTACAGCTTTAGGTAGTGAAACTGCTTACTTCGGTATCCCTGGTTTAGAAGAGCACAGCTTCGTTCTTAAATCAGTAAATGATGCAAACCGTTTACGTGCACACGTAGAAGCTTGTATCGCTGAATACAGCAAAACAAAAAATAAAGCTGACGGTACAATCGTAGTTGGTGGTGGCGGATTAACAGGTATCGAACTTGTTGGTGAATACGCTGACTTAATGCCAAGCCTATGTCTAAAACACGGTGTTGATCCGAAAGAAATTTCTCTATACTGTGTAGAAGCAGCTCCTACAGTTCTTCCAGGCTTCCCTGCTGAATTAGTAGAGCGCGCTCAATCAAGCTTAACAAAACGTGGCGTTACATTTGTTACTGGTACACCTGTAACAAAAATGGATGCTACAACTGTTGAACTTAAAGACGGCAGCAAAATTGAAACAAAAACAATGGTATGGACTGGCGGAGTTCAAGGTAACTCTGTAGTTGCTAACTCAGGTATCGAAGTAAACCGCGGTCGTGCACTTGTAAATGAATTCTTACAATCTACATCTCATAAAGATGTATTCCTTGCTGGTGACTCAGCGGTTGTAATGGGTCCAGAAGGTCGCCCTTACCCACCTACTGCTCAATTAGCTTGGCAAATGGGTGAAGTTGTAGGCGTGAACTTAGCAGTAGCTATTCGCGGCGGAGCAATGGAATCATTCGTTCCTGTCTTCTCTGGTACACTAGGAAGTCTTGGACGCAAAGATGCAATTGGTACAATCGGCGGAAACAAAACGCAATTAAAAGGTTTACCAGCATCACTTATGAAAGAAGCAAGTAACGTTCGTTACTTATCTCATATCAAAGGATTATTTGCATTAGCTTATTAATCCGTCTTAAAACGAAAGAGGAATTCTCCTCTTTCGTTTTTTTATTTACATAAGCCAAGAAATAAGAAGCGGCAGCGTAATCAACGATAAAATAGCACTAATGACAAAAGCAGACGCCGTTTCATTTTCCAAGCTTTCAAACCGCAAAGCAATCATCGCAGCTACAGCAGACCCAGGAAAAGCTACCAGCAAAATAGCTTTTGTCACTTCATCTGAAGATAATCCTATCCATACTGCAATTCCGAGCATAACGATGGGTTGAACCGCTACTTTTAAGACAGCGATCCCAAGCGCACCTTTACTGAAGTTAATTTTTCCAATTCCAATCGTTACTCCTACCGCAAACAAAGCTGCTCCCGATGTGATACTTCCGATTTGATCAAGCATATCCTGTAAAAGTTTAGGTGACTGAAAGCCGCAAAGCGTTAAAATCACTCCAATTAACGGTACACATGCCAAAGGCTCAGATAAACCATGCAAAATGGAATGAACCGTTACTTTGAATAAACTTGTTTTCTCTTCCCCTTCTTTTCGCCCCCGTTGTCCAACGGTTCCTAAAATCGTTGCCAGCGGATCTAAAATCGCGTTTACTACGATGCCTGTTATGGCAATTGGAATCGCTACGGCGCCTGCACCGAACAATCCTCCGAGTACTGGAATGCCCATAAAAGCAAACGTTGGCTGAGCTGAGTTTAGGGCAAACATAGAAGAAGAAGTTAACGTATGCTTCCCTGCATACTTCACGACGAGCAATATAATGAGGTAAAACCCGACGATTCCTAAAATCAGCGTTACTAAAAACGGCCATTCGTCTATGAGTGTTTTTCTTGGGGTTGTCGTTACACCTACAAATAAGTGTGCAGGAAGCGCAAACTTCGTTACTAATGTGTTGAGCCCCTTAGACGTTTGCTTATCAAATTTTTTAAAGTGCCCTGCTAAATAACCAAGCAAAATGACAAAAAAGATAGGCGCGAGAATGAGAAAAATTTGACCTATGCTCATTTATCATCACCTCATTCATTTTTTGCCTTAACCGGTTTATAAGCAGGCTGCCATACCGCTGCTTCTACAAGTTTATTTACATTTTGCTCCGTAACAGTTGCTACGTTATCTTTTACAGCAGCATCAGCAACTGCTACAGCAACCGCCTTTGATACTTTTTGAAGATCTTTAATGTTGGGAAGAAGCGTATCTCCTTTTGTATCTGTTTCTGCTATACGCGCTACTGCATTGGCTGCTTCTGCAAACATAGATTCAGTAAACTTTTGAGCGCGAACGACAATTGCACCTAAACCAAGACCCGGAAACACAAACGCATTATTAGCCTGTCCGATTTCATAAGTGTGCCCGTTATATTCAACGGGTTCAAATGGACTTCCCGTTGCAATAAGGGCTTTTCCTTCCGTCCATTTTATAATATTTTCCGGAACAGCTTCAGCAAGTTTAGTTGGGTTTGAAAGCGGCATAATCACCGGGCGCTCTACATGCTTTGCCATTTCTTTAATAATTTTTTCAGTAAAAGCATCCGTGACGCCTGACGTTCCAATTAAAATCGTTGGCTTCACTTGCTTAACAAGCTCCAACAGTGAAATTTTATTTTCATCGTCTTTTTCCCATTCTTTAATCTCTTCATTTTGGCGAACATATGGCTGTTGAAAAGGAGCTAAATCTTCCATATCTTCGGTTAACAGACCTCTGTAATCATATGCCCAAAAACGATCATATGCTTCTTCTTCAGACAGCCCTTCAAGCATCATCGAACTATGAATACGATCAGCATTCCCGATTCCAGCAGATCCCGGTCCAAATACAACAACCCTCTGATCTTTTAGGGGCGTTCCTGTAATGCGCACCGCTGTTAAAACGGCTGCAAGAGTAATTACTCCGGTTCCTTGAATATCATCATTAAACGTTAAAATTTTATCGCCGTATTCTTTCATAATGTGACGCGCGTTAATATTCCCAAGATCCTCCCAATGAAGAAGCGCTTTAGGAAACTTGGTCGTTATTTCTTTTACAAATTGAGCAATAAAACGATTATAGTCTTCTCCTTTTACTCGTTCATGACGATTTCCTAAATACAAAGGATCTTCAAGAAGCTTTTTGTTATTGGTTCCCATGTCAAGAACAACAGGCAGTACGCGGCTTGGGTCAATTCCCGCTGCAGCTGTGTAGACCGCTAACTTTCCAACGGCAATATTTATTCCTCCTACACCCCAGTCCCCAATTCCTAAAATACTTTCTGAATCCGTTACAACAAGCAAATCAATATCTTCGCCGTCGAGTCCTAAGTTTTCAATCGCATCACTTAATCGATCCGCTTCATTTACGGATAAATATAGTCCGTCAGGTCGATGGTATTCATGGCTGTATTCTTGGATGGATTGACCTACAGTAGGTGTGTAAATAATGGGAAGCATTTCACTTAAATGATCGGTTAATAAACGATAAAATAAGACAACGTTCCGGTTATGTAGATCATTCAACGAATTATTTTTTTGAAGATCATTCGGTGCTTTTTTGAACTGTTCATATGCTCTTTTTGCCTGTTCTTCTAACGTTAAAACCGTTGGAGGGAGAAGTCCCTGCAGATGAAGCTCTTCTCTTTCTTCTTCAGTAAAAGCAGAACCTTTATTTAAATAAGAAGTAGATAAAACTGATTTTCCTTTTAGTGAAGTTGAAATTGACCCATCTTTTTCTACTTTATATGCTCTCATGTTTTTACCTCTTTTCTTGAACAATTAGATAGGGTTAGGTTCAGCAAAGAGATATATTTTTAACCATTTATTTTTAATGAAAACAAAAAAGAGATTGAGCCATAACTACATCAATCCAATCTAAAGACGAACAAACGGGATAAATGAAACCTGTGTTCAACCTAACAATAAAAAATCCGAACGATTCATCGTTCGGATCTTCCTTACACGAAAATACGTTTTTCCCCGCTTCGTTTTTTATACTACGCTATAGTCTTCTTGCTCACTTTCTGAGTAATTAGGCGGCTGTATATGGGAAGGCACAAGACATTCATAGCTTTCCCCTTCTAGTCTATCCTCCAGCTCTTGTTTGGCTTGACTAATCAGCTCTTGATTTTCTATCATTTCAATCGCCGTAGCCGCGATGGCTTTTCCAGCCAATAACATCGCATCGTGCGCATACTCCGTTTTCCCTTGAGCAACAGCTTGCCATGTATGAAACGGCGTAGCATAAGCCCACGTTGCGGTCACGCACTGTGCAGTTGGAACATTCCAGCTAACGTCTGCGACATCAGTTGATCCTGTCATGAAGGAAACATTTTTAGACATAGGAGCAATTTGATTGAAGACTGGATGATCCGCTAAAGCTTTGTCTAGCAGTGAACCCACTTGTTTTTTTGCTGCTTCTTTATCTTCAGCGGATGTAGACTCGTAAATAGCTTTGGCAAAAGCTATTTCTTCATGTTTCACCTCAGCCAAATTTATCTGCATCATTTGTTTATGCATCAGCTGCTCCATTGTTTGATTTGGAATTAGATTAGCACAGGCTCCTTGAATTTCCTGTTCCATTTGTGTTTCAGTCATTAAAGCTGCTCCATTTGCAATTTTCACAACGCGTTTAAAAAGTTCTTTTACTTGAGATGGCTTCGGAGCACGAATTAAGTACATGACTTCCGCTTCTGCTTGAACAACATTAGGAGAGATGCCTCCGCTGTTTGTAATCGCATAGTGTACGCGCGCTTCATCAATCATATGTTCACGCATATAATTTACACCAATGTTCATCAACTCTACAGCGTCTAAAGCGCTTCTGCCAAGATGAGGACTAGCAGCTGCATGACTGCTTCTTCCTTTAAATTTAAAAGTTGCTTGCAAAACCGCATTTGATGACGTATGCATAACACCATTAACGGTAGCGGGATGCCATGACAACGCGACGTCTACATCGTGAAAAATTCCTTCTCGTACCATATACGTCTTTCCGTAACCACTTTCTTCGGCTGGACATCCATAGTATCGAACGGTCCCCGGAACATTTTTTTCTTTTAAATATTCTTTGACAGCAAGCGCAGCTGCTAGTGAGCCTACGCCAAGTAGGTTATGTCCACACCCATGGCCATTTCCGTTTTTTTTGACCGGATCTGCTACTGCGCACTTATCTTTTTGACTCAGCCCCGTAAGCGCATCGTATTCACCGAGAATAGCGATGATCGGATAACCGTTCCCGTAACTTCCAATAAAACCTGTTTCAAGGTTAGCGATATGTGTACGAAGCGTAAACTCTTCTTTTTCTAACATGTCGCAAATTAGCTGTGCCGACTTATACTCTTCAAACCTCGTTTCTGCATATTCCCATATTTGATCACTGATTTGAGTTAGCTCGTTTCGCTTTTTTTCAATAAGTTGTTCGACTTCTTTAATAATATCCATGAGACACTCTCCTTTTTCCTCATTATTTAACAGCATTTTGTGCGTCCACTACCACTTTTGCAGGTCGAATCGAAAATAACGAAATAGCACAGACAAGAGCGCAGATAATTAATAAAGCAAACGCTGCATTATACGACCCGCCAAACGACTGTACTAAAAAACCAATAAGCATCGGGGTTAATACGCCGGCTGCTTGAGCCCCTGTATTAATAAAACCATTTGCTGAACCGACCACTGATTCAGGCAGCATTTTTAAAGGAGCTGAAGCGATTAAAATCACATTAAACGAAAACAGTAAGGTGACGGCACTTTGAAAAACGATAAACATGCCTACGCTAGGTGAAATGGCCATAAAGCAAAGAAAAATACCCATCAGTAAACCAAACACCGCCGCTATCGTCTTGTCTTTTCCGTCCGGAAGCTTGTCTAAAACAAAGCCGCTAACAAACATTCCTATAATGCCTACAAATGCTGGGATAGCGGAAAGAAAACCGATGTCCGTTAAATTCAGATGTCTTACTTCGGCTAAATATGTAGGCATCCACGACATGAGCCCCCAGTTAATGGCGTAGATACTGAAGTATGCAATAAATAAATTCCAAATCATCGGAGTTTTGATAATTTCTTTTAATGTCATCTGCTTAGCAGGAATAGCAGAAGTCTCTGTTTTTTCTCTCTGCTGCTTTTCTTTCAGTAAAAAAACAAACAGAACTGTAATAACGAGTCCGATGGCTCCTATGATATAAAAGATACTTCTCCAGCTTATCGTTTGCATCAGCTGCGTCGCTAGAATTGGTGTAACCACGCCCATAATCGTACCTGACGATAACAAAAAGGACATGGCTCTACTGCGTTCTTGCTGAGGAAACCACCCTGCGATTCCTTTTGATGCAGATGGAAAATAACTTCCTTCCCCTAAACCAAATAAAAAGCGAATGATAATAATAGAAGCAAAAGACCAGGCCATTCCGGTAAAAACCGTAAACAAAGACCATAAAAGAACGGCGATTGTAATGACTTTTTTAAATCCAAAGCGGTCTGCTAGCCACCCCCCAGGTATTTGCATCAGTGCGTATCCTGCAAAAAAGCTGCTTAAGATGATGCCTGTAGAAGAAGCATTCAGATGTAGATCTTTCGAAATATCTAAAATAGCGTAATTAATAATAAAACGATCTAAGTTTCCAAGCGACCAGCCTAAAAATAATAAAAATAAAATGACGTATTTCCAGTTCGACCTTACTAACATAAATGCACTCATCTCCTTTTTATTCCATTTAATGTAATGTTTTGTAACAAATCAATTCGTTATATAAATATTAAAAAATTCTGACTATTTTTTCAATGTGTATTTCTATATAATAAGAACTATAACTATGTATTTTTTTACATTAAGTAGTCTATAAGGGGTTGTTAACATGAGTGATTTATTAGCTAATATGAAAGGTTATCTTACATCTATTATCAAAAATAGTCCTTATCAGATTTGGGCAAGTATTGATTCTGCAAATTTTAACGTGATTTTTTCCAGTTCTTCATGCTCATCCCTGACTTACACTCCTCCCACTAGCCTACATAACGGCAGTGATTCCTTTCAAAAGCATACGGCATATGAAGAGTTCGAGGAAATTTATTTATCCTTTCCAAATCGCTATGCGTTTGTTGTTCGCATACTTGCTAAGCATGACTGGACACCCCCACAAATAAAACAGCTATCAGCTACCTTTTCTCCTTATATGCTGCAAAAAAAGCTAGAGCGGCATGAGCACATTTTAAACGTGCTTATGAAAAGCATTAAGGAAATCTCACTTTTACAAGACTCAGATTTTCTATTAACAAGAATTCTTGAAAATGCTCTTTCAGTTATTTCTGTTGCGGATATGGGCGTGCTGTGGATGTTTGATTCTTCCACTCAATTTCTTTTGCCTCGCGCCTGGTCCGGGGGGCCAAACAATGAAATTCAAAACATGAAAATGAAAGTTGGCGAAGGAATTATCGGAAAGACATTTCAGCATAATAAAAGCTATATGTATACAAACTTAAAGGCTATATTACGCGATTCTTCTACTATGACTGACGACAATATTCATTATCTTAATCAGTCCTATACGTTTACAAACATTCAATCTATTATTTCTGTCCCAATTTGTATGGAAGAACAAACGGTATGCGTACTCATTATTTATCAAAACGGTACAACCCCTCTTTTAAATGAAGAGGATAAAGAATTGTTAGAAAGCTTTTCCGATCAAGTATCGATTGCTCTCTTAAACTCAGCGCTTTTTGAAGATGTAAAAAACCAAAATGAACTTTTAATACGCCGCGATCAAATTCATCGTACATTCATGAATGTTTCACTTCAAAGTAAAGGAATTGAACCGATACTTACCGAATTGCGCCGAATGGTTACATCTCCTGTCACCATTGTAGATTTTGTTGATAATAAGACCTATGGCTTTTTAAAATTCTTTGATATAGACACAAAAGCAGCTGAATTTCACACGCATTTTCTTTTACATACAAAGCCTTGTTTTTATACTATTGAGGCAAACAATGAGGCACACAGTGTGTACATTCACCCCATACACGGCATTGACACGCTCTTAGGGTTACTTATTATGCAAGCAAATCTAGGAAATCTTTCCTCTCTAGATCAAGTGGCACTCGAACAAAGCAGCTCTGTTATTGCATTAGAAATGCTGAAAAAACAAACGTTAGTTGATTTATTTTACAAGCGAACACATGAATTATTTAGTGAATACTTATCGTGTTATGACACCACTTTGCTGTATCAAAAAGCGGCTGAGTTAAACATTGATACAAAAAAGCATATTCTGGTCGCTCTCATTACCATTCGTTCACAAGCGGACCTGCAGCTCTTAAACTTACACCTTCATCGCCTTGTATCTGACATCAAATCGGTTTTCAGCTCAAAAGCACCGGTCGTATACGGATTCGACACCAAAGTAACCATTGTATTTACGCTTGACCCTTATGAAAAACATCATGCTATTATCAAACAATTAGAAGATTTACTCTCAAAATGGCGTTACTACAATGAATGTCGTGTAAAAACAGGGATTGGAAGTCGGTATTCTCACTTTACTCAAATAGGAAAAAGTTATAGTGAAGCTGAAAAAGCTGTCTCTTACCTTTTGTCTCAGCAGCAAGATGGATGCATGTTGTATGAGGAAATAGGAATTAACCGGCTATTTATTAATCAATCGAAAGAAGAAGTCAAAACCTTTATTGATGAAGTATTTCTCCCTCTTAAAAACAATCATTCAAACGATGAACCTTTAGAGCAAACGCTAGAAGCGTATTTAGATAATAACCGCTCTGCTTCACTTACAGCTAAGCAGCTTCATATTCATGTTAATACACTCTATCAGCGGTTGAAAAAAATTGAAGAAAAAATGAACATATCATTTACAAACAGTGAACACCTATTAAAAGTTCAGCTAGCATGCTATTTAAAAAAATTTCACTACAGCTAAAAAACCGATTCTTATTTTTAAGAATCGGTTTTTTCAGTAGAAAGAACAGCCTCAATTGATTGCTTCCAGCGGCTCAGTACCTCTTTGGAATCATGAAGCTGAAATTGAATTCCTGATGTTAAAACTGCATATTTTGCGTAATCTTCTTTAACAGCGGCTACTTCTCCCGTAAATAGCTCATAGCCTGATAACACAGAAGCTTCTTTTTTTAGCCAAAATTTAATGTAATAAGCTTTTCCTTCAACAACTAATGTAACGGTTGTCTTATGATTCTGTATCATGTTTGTTGAAGACGTTGTATCTTTCCATACTAACAGCTTGACGCGTGAAGAGCTAATAGCTACCAGCTCTCCTGCGCTAATCATGGCTACATGAGGAAAACCCTCGGATGTCACTGTAGATAGCAGCATTGCATCATGCTGCTTTCTTTCTAAGTCTTTTCCATTTAAAAATACGCGCACGGCTTTTGGCAGCTCTGCTTTATTCATTTTACTTACCACCTTTGCTGATTAAGATCGGGGTGGCACAGGAGGCACGTGCGTTGCCAGCGGTACGTCTTTTGGATTGACTTTAAATGGTCGAGGGTATTTTTCAGGATTGGTGATGGTCTCAGGTTCAGAAGAACGCCAGGTAAACAAACACACGCTGCATAAGTAAATCTCCCAGGCTCCTTCAACTGGTGATTTAGATACTAAGTTCGCTTGTTTGGCTTCACATCTTGGACAAGTATGCATGTCGATTCCTCCTTGTTTATTTTTGCATCATATTCGTTAAGATTTTTTCCCATTTCTCAGTTTCAAGTGGTGTATCTAAAGGCTGAGAATAGTGGCCTCTTGTTTCCGGTGCAACCGGTGTTGTAGCATCCAAAATCATTTTATCTGTAATACCAGCCGGCTCAGATCCTGGATCAAGTGGCAGAACTGAAAGATTAGGCACTGTTATAACATCGTGTTTTGGGTGCATTTTTGTCGATAGCGCCCACATGACTTGCGGTAAATTAAACGGATCCACATCTTCATCTACTAAAATAACTAGCTTGCAATATCCTAATCCATGGGGCGTAGTCAATGCCCTCATACCAACCGCCTTAGCAAATCCTCCGTATCGGCTTTTTGTTGAAACGATAGCAACGAGACCATGAGTATACATCGCGTTCACAGCTTCAATCTCTTCAGGATATGCTTCTTTTAGCTGCTGATATAAAGGAACGCTTGTATTAATTCCAATTAAATAATCTGTTTCTGTCCAAGGCATACCGATATATAAACTTTCAAAAATAGGATCTTTGCGATGGTATACACGATTTATTTTGATAACAGGCATGCTTCTGCCGCCGGAGTAATGACCTGTAAATTCGCCAAAAGGACCTTCATATTCACGTTCACCAGCTAAAATTTCTCCCTCTAAAATCACTTCTGCTCCCCAAGGTACATCTAAATCAGAAAGCTGAGACTTCACAATTCTGTATGGCTCACCTTGAATAGCTCCTGCCATTTCATACTCTGATTGATCGTAATGAAGCGGCGTAGCGGCTGCTGTGACAATCGCAGGCTCACATCCTAAAGCAATTGATACAGGGAGGTTTTCACCTTTTTCTTCGGCTTGTTTCAAGTGAATGGCAATATCATGCTGCGGCACAGGTTGAATGCCTAGACGGTCTTTCCCTTTGACCTGCATACGATATATACCTACGTTTTGCTTGCCAAAGTTCTCTTTATCATGCTGATCACGAGAAATAACGCACGCTTTATCTAGATAGTAGCCTCCGTCTCCTTGATTCAAGCGAAACAACGGCAAAAGGTCGAATAAGTTAATATCATCTTTAATCTCACACTCATGAAATGGCGACGTTTCTTCTCTTTTTACTTTGACAGGAAATTTTTCATATCTCCGAGCAAACTCAAAGAACTGTTCTTTTACAGGAGTTGATTTAGGCATTCCCATCATTAACGCGTGATTTGACCAGGAACCCATTACGTTTAGGGCTACCTTGGCATCGTTGTACCCATAAATATTGGTAAATAATAATCCCGGCGTTTGATCTCCTAAATTACTGATGGCTTGACCTGCTGAACCTAAATCTGGATCAGGCTGCACTTCATCTGTAATCGTCAGTAGCTGCCCTTCTTTATGTAGCGTATTAAGGAAATCTCTAAAGTCTTTATAAGCCATGTTTATTTTCCTCCTTGTGATAAATGTTTAATTCCATTCCATCTTTTTGCCTCAGGAAGCTCAATTCCTAATTGATCTAACGTTCGAACAGCAATATGAGTGACAATATCATCAATCGTTTCAGGCTTGTTATAAAATGCCGGCATAGGAGGCACAAGGATAGCGCCCATTTTTGAAAGATCCAGCATGTTTTCTAAGTGAATCGTATTCAAAGGCGTTTCTCGAGGAAGTAACACAAGTGGCTTTCTTTCTTTTAACATCACATCTGCCGTTCTCGCTATTAAGTTATCTGCTAGTCCCATTCGAATAGATGCTAATGTTTTCATACTGCAAGGACTAACAATCATTCCATCTATACGAAAAGAACCGCTCGAAATTTTCGCTGCTTGGTCTTGATATGAATAACAATAATCTGCTAGTGCTTCTACTTGCTGAACGCTATACGGTGTTTCTAACTTAATTGTGGCATGAGCCCAAGTCGACATGACTAAATGCGTTTCAACAGAAGACTTCTTCAAAAGCTCTAAAATTCGAATACCTAGAATAGCTCCCGTGGCTCCTGTGATTCCTACAGCTATTTTCATTTCTCTTCCTCCTCTCTGCGTTGGTTACACATTTAACTTTACACTCATTTTCCATACAATTAAAATATTGATAAAATATATAATAATACCTTTAAAGTATGGAGTTGAATACAGTGGAATTAAGACAGCTGCATTATTTTATTGTCATAGCTGAAGAATTAAATGTGACCAAAGCAGCAAAGCGCCTGCATATGGCTCAGCCTCCTTTAAGCAGGCAGCTAAAACAGCTCGAAAATGAGCTAGGGCTTTTGCTTTTTGAACGAAATAATAACAAGCGCTTATTGTTAACGGTAGAAGGAGAGCTTTTTTTAAAACGAGCGAAAGAAATTGTGCAAAGGGTCGAAAAATCAGTATTGGAAGTACAGGAATGTAAAAACGTAACAAATGAAAAACTTGAAATTGGATGCACAATCTACTGTGCATCAACGGTTCTCGATAAGCTAACTATTATTCAAAAACAGTACCCAAACAGCACCTTTAACATCTATGAAAACGAACCAGCTCACTTAAACGAATTATTAACAGAAGGAAAAATCGATGTAGCAGTCACTACTACTGACTTACCTTATAAACATGTCAAAACAAAAACACTTGCACCAGATGTTTTTGTTGTAGCTGTTCCTAAAGAAAGTGGTTATGCAACAGAAAAGATTTCAGTCGTCGAAATTGCTTCTCTCCCTCTTATTCTTCTTCGCTCAAACCGGGAAATAAGCATATATAATCGCATTGTGAAGGAATTTAAAAAGATGGATATAACACCTAATATTTTATGCGAATGCCATGACTCAGCGATGCTTCTTAATTTAGTATGTCGTGGCCTTGGTGCTGCCATTGTTCCTTATTCAATGCTTTCCTCTTTTTCACTAGAACGTATTAAAATTTTAAACATAGAAGATAATCCATTTGTAATTGAGCCTTTAGTTACGTGGCGTACCGACAGTTATCTTCCCAAAATCGCTCAAGAATTTTTAAAGCTTTTTTAAGTATAGATATACAAAAAAAGACTTTGCTAAAATAGCAAAGCCTTTTTTGTTCTATATCCATGCATGTGATTACATTAACCAAGAAATTAACAATGGTAATGTAACAAGTGACATAATGGCACTAAGTACGAATGCTGAAGCTGTTTCACCAGCTAGGCTGTCAAAGCGAACTGAAATCATCGCTGCTACAGCTGAACCTGGGAACGCTACTAATAATACTAATTTTACGATATCAGCTGATGATAGACCCATTGCTGTTGCAATTCCTAACATTACAAGCGGCTGAATAGCCACTTTCAAAATTGCAATACCAAATGCCGATGGGCTAAATTGAATTTTACGAATACCAATTGTTACCCCAACTGCGAATAGAGCCGCACCTGATGTAATTGAGCCAATTTGATTTAAACTGCTTGATAATAAATCTGGAGATTGGAATCCACATAATACTAATACTACTGCGATTAACGGAACACAAGCTAACGGCTCAGAAAGACCGTGTAAGATTGATTTAATGGTTACTTTAAATAAGCTTTCTTCTGAATCCCCTTCACTTCTTTCGCGTTGTCCAACCGTACCAATAATAGTTGCTAAAGGATCAAGCATCGCATTTACTACGATACCAGTAATGGCGATTGGAATTGCTACTACATCCGCGCCAAACAAGCTACCTAATACGGGAATACCCATAAACGCAAACGTTGGCTGCGTAGAGTTTAAAGAGAACATAGACGCGCCTGTTAGTGAGTATTTGAATACATATTTTGCCACAAGTAAGAAAAGAACATAAAATCCAATAATACCAAGAACTAATGCTAGTAAAAACGGCCATTTTTCAATAAGCGTTTGTTTTGATGTTGTTGTAATACCAACGAATAGATGTGCAGGTAACGCAAATTTTGTTACAAGCGTATTTAACCCTTTAGATGTTGTTGCATCAAACTTTTTAAAGTACCCTGCTAAATAACCTAGCAAAATAACGAAAAAGATTGGGGTTAAAATAATAAAGATTTGACTAATTTCCATTTTTGAACACTCCATTGTTTAGATTAGAATCAATCATATAAATTTGCTTTCTTAGAAAGATAATTATCTTCTAAGGCTTGTCTATGGATATTGTTTACGTCAGGCCATTCATCTCCCTTTTTGCTAAACATCTCTACAAATATGAAGTAACGTATAATGGTTCATGAAAACGCATGGACTTTGTTTTTCTGCAATCATTTATTTACTTCGAAGCTGTTCATTTAGTTAAATCAAATCACACAAAATTTGTCATACAATACAGTAACTCTACAACCTTAGCAAAAACTTGTCATACAATCATGTTGTTGGCTTACTTAAGCTGAAAAAAAACACCTTCAAATGAAAGATGCTTAATCTTGGAACGAAAGAAAGCGACTTCTGATTGATGAGGAAGAATCTCTAAGAGTTTGAAACTCTCAGTTAAAAAGTTCCATAATTTCACAAAGTTTTTACAAACAATCTTACTTATTTGTATACTGCTTTCTGTGACGAATTTATGAACATGTTTTAACTTAACATTTGTAGGGCAATTATTCAATTACATTGCTTAAAATTTTAATGAAAAAAATATTTTAATCCTGTTTTTTTTACACAAAACGGATTAAAGTAGTCATAAAAGCCTATATATTATCGCTTAAAAAGAAGATGATTCATCTATCACCTTCTTTTGCTCACTTTATTTAATAATTACATTTCGATCATAACGTTACTTTATTTTAGCATCAATAATGGAAAAATTGTGTTCTTCTGAAAACCACGCTTTAATTTTTTCTTTTGCTTTCAGTTTAACACCTTCATCAATGTACATGGCAACTTGAATCAATGCAAGCCCGAGAGCTCCTAAATCATCTGTAAATCCAACTCCTGCTGCAAAGTCCGGAATTAAATCTAAAGGAAGAATAAAATAACCTAACGCTCCTATAATGACTGCTTTTGCTTTTGGGGGAATATCAGGTTTTTGTAGCGTGTAGTATAAAAGCAATACGGCATAAACAACGTTTGCTCCCGCTTTTTTACCAAACTTTTTAAGCTTGTCCCAAAATTTTTCTTCCGAATAATATTTGGCTGTTTCCTCTGTACGAACGGGTACAATTTCTTGTTTTTCTTCCATATCGATCACCCTTTCATCACCATATGTACTTATTATAAACGATTATCTCTACCGAATTCCATTGAGAGCTTAAACTCCATAAACCTGCACAAAGCAGGCTTATGAATTTTTTAATGAGTAATGCTTCATAACGATGGTAACTAAGTCATTCAGCGCTGTTTCACTTTTAGAATGATTTTCAAACTGCTGAATGAGATCCATATGTTCAAGCAGCACTTCGTAATTCCCTGTCATCTTTCTCAGAACTTCATATGCGGAACTATTCAAATCCACTTGTATTTTCAAATCCTCCAGCTGTACTAGATACTCATTCCAGCGCTGGTCTTGTTCTAGCAGCAGCCATACAATTTCTTTTATTGCCTTCCGCACATTGGACTCCATCTTTTCATCTCCTTTGATACACAGATATAACAAAGTCTATGAAAAAAACGAGCTTTTTCATTCCCGTATTAAACAAAAAGAGTTTCTTTTATTTTATAACAAGCCCGCTTAAGAGCTCTTCCCATACTGTATCATCGCGCAGCACGTCCATTGAAAAAATAGGTGCATGTAAGACACATGTATAAGACAAGTCCCAGTTAGCTTCTGACAAAAGTTTTTTTTCACTGTTTGTCAGCAGCAGTATATAGAAATCGTTTTTGACCATTCCCTTTAAAATATGCTCTAATTCTTTCGCTTCTTCATACGTTCCGCCCATGCGAATAAACAATATACAAGAACTGGTCTCCATCGACGTTAAAAATCGCTCCGTTCTCCGTTCATATTTTTCTTTGACTTCATTATATGAAAGCCAGTTAGTATCCGTATTAATAGACGACGGAAAATCATGAGCAGAATCAATTTGATACACCTTATCACGCAGTCTAAGCGTGGAACCATCTCCGAAAGAACTGATATAGGTTAAGTGTTCATATACAAATAAGTCTTTACAGCGATTTTTCAACAGCTGATTGACGTGAGAAAGAGAAATGCTAATACACCAATCAATCACGCCGGCTTGTTTTCGCAAAGAATATTTTTTCATGTATATCCCTGGAAAACAGTTATAGCCTAAACTGTATATCATATCGTACTGCTTGCTTTTTAGTTCATTTAAAGTAACCATATTCATCCTCCCTTCTACTATAAAATATGACAGCTTTTTATAGAAAGAGGCGGCTTCTGCCTTATACCGTACAAGCTTTTTGTTTCTCAAAAGCTTGTATAAATAAAGAACAATAACGTAAAGGAAAATAACCGAAGCAAAATATTTTGGAACTCGAAAGATTATTGTTAAAATACTTGTATTCCATTGAAATAACAAGGCCTATGAAGTCTTTAAAGAAAGAAGATGAAATTGATGAGTAAAGCATTAAAAGATATTCCGATTTCCGTATTGGATCTTTCTCCTGTAGTTGAAGGAGGAGCTGTATCTGACTCACTTAGAAATACATTAGATTTAGCTCAGCACGCTGAAAAATGGGGGTATAACCGCTACTGGCTAGCTGAACATCATAATATGACAGGTATCGCAAGCTCCGCTACATCCGTTGTAATTGGTCATGTAGCTGCAGGCACGTCACGCATTCGCGTAGGCTCTGGAGGTATTATGCTTCCTAACCATTCTCCGCTTGTTATTGCTGAGCATTTTGGCACGCTTGAATCACTATTTCCAGGACGTATTGATTTAGGCTTAGGAAGAGCCCCAGGGACAGATCAGCTGACAGCACAAGCTCTGCGACGCGACCGCAGAAGCGACGGCAGTGACTTCCCAGAACAGCTGGCTGAACTGCAAGAATACTTTAAACCGGCTTCAGAAAGTCAGATGCGCGTTAAAGCTGTTCCCGGTCAAGGTTTAAATATTCCGATTTGGCTGCTTGGCTCAAGCGGTTTTAGCGCACAGCTTTCTGCACAGCTAGGCTTGCCATTTTCATTTGCAAGTCACTTTTCGCCTAATAATACAATGACAGCTCTTAACATGTATCGCCGTTATTTTAAGCCGTCCGACGTGTTAGACAAACCATATGCAATGTTAGGTGTAAACGTAATCGCTGCTGATACAGATAGAGAAGCTGAACGTTTGGCTACTTCTATGCAGCAGCAGTTTCTAAATTTAATTCGAAACACACCGGGTAAACTAAAAGCTCCTGTGGATAATATGGATGAACTATGGACTGACTTTGAAAAAGCTTCTCTTCAACAGCAGCTGGGCTCTTCTATTGTCGGAAGTCCTGAGACGATTAAAGTCAAGCTGGAACAGTTTATTGAAGAAACAGAAGCAGATGAACTGATGATTAACGCTCAAATTTACGATCACAAAGCTCGCCTTCGTTCGTACGAAATTGTTTCTCAGCTGTTCAAATAATAAAAAAGGCCGGACACGTCCGGCCTTTTTATTTGCTTTCTACTGCTTCAAGAAGTAAATCTGCAAGATGAACGGCCCTTACACTTTCTTCTACTCCTTCTCTGACTACCCCTAGCTTCATTTGAATGAGACAGCCCGGGTTTGCTGTTACAATCGTATGTGCATGGGCTTCTTTCACTTTTTCCATTTTATAATCTAAAATTTGCATAGACATCTCTTGTTCCGTTAGATTATAAATACCAGCTGAGCCACAGCAATGATCCGCATTTTCCATTTCATTAAACACCGTTCCGTTAATCGCTTGGATCAGTTTTCTCGGTGCGCTGGACGTTTTCATCACGTTTCTTAAATGACACGAGTCTTGATACGTAATAATTTGACTTGGCAGCGATAACTTTTGTTTTTCCACAAACTGTTGCTGCACTAGAATCTCTGAAAAATCTTTCACTTTTGCAGAAAAGGCCTCTGCTCTTTCTTTCCATTCCGGTTCCTCTTTTAATAAATGATCGTATTCTACCAACAGCGCACCGCAGCCTCCTGCATTAAGAACAATATCATCCGCTTGAATGGATTCAAACGCCATGATATTTTGCTTCGCTAACTTCTTTGCCTGATCTTTTTCTCCTCCATGCGCATGCAGTGCGCCGCAGCACGTCTGCACTTCTGGTATAACGACCTTACACCCCGCTTTTTGTAAAAGTGCAATCGTCGCGTTGTTTGTTTCCATAAACATCGTATCCATTAAACACCCTGTAAAAAAAGCAACCGTACGCTCTCTTGTTCCTTCTGCTTCAAATAAAAACGGCCGTTTCTTCATTTCTTTTTTGGTTGGCACAAGCGGAAGCGTTTTTTCCATTTGTGCTAGATTACCAGGAAGGACGTTTAGTACGTTTGTTTTTTGAACAGCTTTTTGCAAGCCGCTTCTTTGATAGAAAGCAAGCAGAGAATGTACATTTTTTAATCGTTCTTTATGAGGAAAAAGCTGTTCAAACACCATATTCCTGAGCGCTTTTACCGGCCATTTATGCCTTTTTTTCTGCTGAATAATATCACGCGCTTCTTCTAATAAGTGTCCGTACTTCACACCCGAAGGACAAACAGGCTCACACGCTCGGCAGCCAAGACAAAGATTCAATTGCTTTTCAACAGATTCATCAGGTTCAATAAGTCCGTCTACAACTCCTTTCATCAAAGCAATTCTTCCGCGCGGTGACGCTGCTTCATATTGATTCGTTTGTCCATACGTCGGACAGCTTGGCAAACAAAAACCGCATCTCATACAATTCATTAACTCGTCATAATCTAACCGTTCTTTGAATGCTTGCTGAATGTCTTTTGTTGCCGTCATGAACGAACCACCACTCTTTTTCTCGTGTCTTTAGCAAAAATTTTCCCTGGATTCATAATTCCTTGCGGGTCCAAAGCATACTTAATTGCTTTCATCGCAGCTACTCCTTCTCCGCCCATCTTCAATGCCAAATACGGTGCTTTCATTTCTCCTACTCCGTGTTCACCTGTAATCGTTCCTCCAAGCTCAATGGCTTTATGAAAAATCGCTTCAAAAGCTTGTTCGACGCGGTGAAGCTCTTCTTTGTCGCGCGCATCTGTTAAACAAGTCGGATGCAGATTTCCGTCTCCTGCATGACCAAACGTACAGATCTTAACGTTATATGTTACAGCAATTTCATTAATCGCTTTGACCATTTCGCTAATTTTAGACCGCGGGACGGTTGCGTCTTCTAAAATCGTCGTTGGCTTCATCCGTGCTAAAGCAGAAAGAGCTGATCTTCTTGCTGTACTTAACGCTTCTGCTTCTGCTTGCGAAGCCGCTACTTTTACAGATACAGCATTTCCTTCGCTGCAGATGCGTGAGATCATTTCAATATCCCGACTCACCACTTCCGGGGGACCGTCTTGTTCAATCAATAAGACAGCGTTTACATCTGTTGGTAGACCAACTTGCGCAAAATCTTCTACTACTTCGCACGTCGGCTGATCTAAAAATTCAAGCGTGGCTGGAATAATCTTATTGGCGATAATTGCTGAAACCGTCTTAGCAGCTGCGTCCATGTCTTCAAACAGCGCGAGCAGAGTTTGTTTTGTTTCAGGTATTGGAATGAGCTTTAAAATGGCTTCTGTCACGACGCCAAGCGTTCCTTCAGAACCGACAAACAAGTTCGTTAAATCGTAGCCAGCTACATCTTTAGCCAGCTTGCCTCCTGTCTTAATGCAGTCTCCGTTTGCAAGAACTACTTCAAGACCAAGAACGTAATCTTTTGTTACGCCGTATTTTAAGCCTCGTAATCCTCCTGAGCACTCATTGATGTTCCCTCCGATGGTTGATATTTTCATAGAGCTTGGATCAGGAGGATAAAATAAACCTTTTGCCTCTACGGCGTTAATTAAGTCTAACGTGATAACACCCGGCTGCACGGTAGCGGTTAAATTTTCTTCATCAATTTCCAAAATGTTATTCATTCGGTTAAATGTAAGAACAATTCCGCCTTGCGTTGGACACGTTCCTGCGCTTAAATTTGTACCTGAACCTCTTGGCACAATAGGAACATGATCTTCGTTGCATATCGTTAAAATTCTTTTCACTTGATCTTTGTTTTCAGGCATAATAACCGCATCAGGAAGCGACTGAAAGTTAGGTGTTGCGTCATAAGAGTACACGAGTCTTGCTTCACTGCTATCTTGAAAATTGGCTGATCCTACAACTTCAATGAGCTTTGCTTTTGTTCGTTCATTAAGCATAACGTTCCTCCTTATATATCTCTTAATCTTATTATAGTTGCAGAAGCCACGAGGGACTATGGATAAAAAACTAAAAAAAAGCGCTTTAAAAACTCATTTTTTGTATGTTTATCTAATGAAGGGCGCACTTACTCCAATAGAGACAGCGCAAGGTAAAAAAGCGTGATACCCTTTACGCTTTTTGGATCAATGTCTGTTAGTTCTTTCATTTGCTTCAAGCGGTAATGAAGCGTATTAATATGAATATGTAAATCAAACGCCGTTTTTTTCAACGATTGATCGTTGGCTAAATAGCATTTCAGCGTTTCGAGAAGCTCTTTTTCTTTTTGAATGGAAGAAAGCACTCGACTCAAGAATTCCTTTTTTACAGGTTCAGAAACGTCTTCTAACATCATGTCCATCAGCAGCTCCTCATAAAAAACAACGGTTTGACGTTTTGAAGCCACTTTAAGCGCTTTTTTCGCTTCTTCATATGAAGCATGCAAATTAAATTGCTCCGCTGGCTTTCCTATACCAATAGTGATCATAACTTGGTTGTTTGCTTGAATATACTGCTGACATTTTATTAATTCTTCTTTAAATCCTTGCCTTGCCTTTTCACCTACAACCTCTTTAAGTAAAAGCAAGCGATCGTACCCCCAATTTGCGATATAATCTCCTTGACCTTTATGACTTTCAAACCAGTAGCGAATCATTTCCTGTACCTGCTGCTGCTTCTTTTTAGAAAGAGATGAATCAATTTGAAACAGCGTGCAGCAATAAGAGCTGTCTACTTGTACTCCTAAAATATGGCCTCGTTCAATAAATTCTGCATCTACCTGCTGGCTATAAATCCATTCACGAAAAAAAGCTTCTACTCCTTTATTTTCCCATTCCTTTGTTTCTATGTAATATGCCTCGCGAATAATTAGCTCTGTTAATCTTCGAATAATGTCTGCAAAAGGCTCAACAGCTTCTGGAATACCTGTAATGCCAATAACGCCAATAACGTCTCCTTGATAACTGATAGGCAAATTAATTCCTGGCTTAACTCCTTTTAAATCAGCTGCTTCTTTTTTAGATATATATAGTTTTTTCTTTTTTTGCATCACGTTCCACGCGCCTTCATGAAAAGAACCAACCCGCTTTTCTTCTGTAGACGCAATAATAATTCCGCGTGTATCCGTTACAATTACATGTTCTTTTATCACAAGCTGTACTTCTTTTATAATTTTCTTCGACAGTTCAGACACTAGCTGCACGTTGTTTACACCTCACCTATCATCAATTAAAAGAGCTGAAAGAATGGTTTTCTCTCAGCCCGCTTTTTTTATTATGCGTTCACTTTTTCAGCTTTTTTTAGCACGTTAAAAAACTCTTTCATAAATTTAGGTAAATCCGGCCAAGCTTGCCCGGTTACTAGGTTTCTGTCTACGTGAAGCGTCTGTTCAACAAATACAGCACCCGCCGCTTCTACTTCCGGTCGGCAAGCAGGATACGCTGTCACTTCTCTGTCCTGCATATACTCTCTAACCGTCGTTAACACGAGCTGACCATGACAAATAACGCCTAAAGGTTTATTTTCTTTTAAAAAATGCGCAGCAATTTCCTGAACTTTTGTGTTCATTCGAATGTATTCAGGCGCCCGTCCTCCAGGAATAATAAGACCATCATAATCGGCAGGATCCACTTCATCAACAGAAGCGTGAGAATCAATTTTATATCCCGTTTTCTCAGTGAATGTTTCCATTTCTGGAAGGAAATCATGAACAACCGTTTGAAGCTTCTTTTTCACGGGAGAAGCAATGGTACACTGAATATCTTCTTCTAAACAGCGATAATACGGATAAAAAACTTCTAAAGCCTCCACGGCATCTCCTGTTAAAATCAAGACACGTTTACTCATCTTTTATCACCTTTTCTTTCTTAATATTGTCACTTACTTCTTCTCGCAAGCTGCTTTCCATTCCTGCTTTTCCCCTATGAATAATAAAAAAAGCAGGGCCTTCATTCCTTATCAGGAATGTCAGCCTTGCTTTTTATCTTGTAATCTTTTTAATTCAGCTGTTAATTCACTAAACCAAGCCTTGTCTTTCGTTAGCAGCGCAAGATCAATCAATGAAAGAATCTGCTCTTCGTGCGCTGTTTTTTGAAGGGGCAGCTTCTCTATTTTTTCATCCATCATGCCAATGGTTGTGCCGACCATTTTTTCATCATCACTTTTTACAACGTTAATTAGTGCTGCTTTTTTAGATGGATTAATCGTTTTAATATATCCGTATATAAGTTCACCGTCGCGAGACTTTCCTTTGACCCAATCGCCTACTTTTAAATTTCCTTCAAATAGCTTCACAGTCATTCTCCTTTCTTCATAAACATGCTAAGAATTAATGTAACGGCATATAGTACTGCAGAAAGTAGTGTAATCATAATACTTACAGTTTAGAAAGTCAAAGAATCTGTTTTAGAGCCAAAAGCTTGATATACAACTAAATCACTGCAACCTATAGACAAACAAAGGAGATAAAGATTCCTTGTGAAACCGCTACTGATTTCCGTGCAAGGCTCCGCTCCAATCAACCGCTAAAAGCACCTATATACATGAAATCTATGTTCACCACAACAATAAAAAAATCCGAACGATTCATCGTTCGGATTTTTCTTTAACTAAACTCAGCCTCTTTATTTGTTAGACGAGTCCAGTTAAGCTGTAGATTCCAATAATTAAGAAACATGCAAGCGTTTTTATAACAGTGATGGCAAAAATATCTCGGTAAGACTGCTTGTGGGTTAACCCGGTAATAGCAAGTAGGGTAATAACAGCTCCGTTATGAGGAAGCGTATCCATACCGCCTGATGCCATCGCTACAACTCTGTGCATAACTTCAGGAGGAATGTTGTACTGATTAATAGCTTCTACATACTTATCTCCCATCGCACTAAGCGCAATTCCCATACCTCCAGAAGCAGAGCCTGTAATACCGGCTAAAATGTTTGTCGTAACGGCTCCATTGACAAGCGGATTTGTAAAGGTATGTGAAATACCATCACGAACGGTTGCAAAGCCAGGAAGAGATGAAATGACGCCTCCAAAGCCATACTCAGCTCCCGTGTTCATCGCAGCGAGAAGCGCTCCGCCAATACTTGCGTTAAGACCAGCTTGGAAACCGGTGGTCACTCTCTTCCAGTCATACGCAATCGTTGTGATAATTCCAATAACAAGTGCCAATTCCACTGACCAAATACCAACAACTGCGGTTAAATCTACTTTTCCGAACGCTTCAAGACCAATTTTGGCAAAATCAAAACCGTCTGGGTACCACTTTGGAATAGAAACAGTAAAAAATTTGTTTGCCACCCCTACAAGCACGAGCGGAACAAATGCAAGAATCTGTCTTGCTACGCTAGGTTCATATTTAGGTTCTGTAGAAGGTACAGACTCTTTTTCTAGCTCTGCAGCAGCCGCTAGTTCATTATTAAACCCATAGTAGCCTTCTCCAGCTTTTCTTGCTTTTTTGCTTCGGCTTTCTAAATACCAAAGACCTAAGCTAAAGACAATCACCGATCCGATAATCCCCAGTGTCGGAGCAGCATAGATGTCTGTTTTAAAAAAAGTCGTTGGAATAACGTTTTGAATTTGCGGTGTACCCGGAAGTGCATCCATGGTGAACGAAATAGCTCCTAATGCAATCGTTCCCGGTACTAATCGTTTTGGAATATTCGCTTCGCGGAATAAGTTAGCCGCAAACGGATAAACTGCAAACGCAACAACGAATAAACTTACCCCGCTGTAAGTTAAGATTGCTCCCATTAAAACAATAGCCAAGATGGCGCGTTTAGCCCCTACTACTTTAACAATTGTTTTCGCAATCGATTCAGCGACTCCAGACATTTCTACCATTTTCCCGAAGACTGCTCCTAATAGAAAGACAGGGAAGTAGTTTTTAATAAACCCAACCATTTTCTCCATAAAAACGTTTGAGAAAAACGGGAGTGCATAGCTTGGTTCCGTTAAAATAACAGCTAGCAGCGCACACAATGGAGCAAACAAAATAACTGAAAATCCGCGGTAAGCAACCAGCATTAAAAGCCCCAGAGACAGCAAAATAATCAGCAAATCCATAACGTTTCCCCTTTCATCCCTCATTCAATTTGTTTTGAATTTATCTTATTTTTTATAAAGTGCAGACTCAAACTCATATTCATAGCACGTGTAATACAGCTGGATAATTTCTTCTGCCGTCGGTACAACCGGATGGTTAGCAGGACTTCCGCTTTGAATCGCATCCGCTGCCATTTTCTCAACCGCCGCGTAAAATAGCTGGCGATCAATGCCCCACGATTGAAGATTAGGAATCTCTAAGTCGATACAAAGCTGCTTGATGGCTTCAATTAACACATCTGCTCCCTCTTTTTTTGTATATGATACGTTCGGAAAAAGAGCTTGTCCTATTTCACCTAAACGATCGATTGAAGCCTCTTTTGTATAGTCCAAAACCGCAGGCAGGAGCATCGCATTAGAAATACCGTGCGGCACATGGAATAACGCGCCAATAGGTCTTGACATACCGTGCACTAGAGCAACAGATGAATTTGAAAATGCCATTCCTGCCAGCATAGATGCATAGGCCATTTCGTTTCTTGCTTGAACATTTTCTCCATTTCTATACACAAGACGGATATTTTTCATGATTAACTCAATTGCTTGAAGCGCAAGTGAATCTGTAAAAGGATGTGCTTTTTTAGACAAATACGCTTCCACTGCATGACTGAGTGCATCAATTCCTGTAGCTGCCGTTACGTGTTTCGGACATGATAGCGTTAATAACGGATCAACAATGGCTGTATCAGGCAATAATTGAGGCCTTGCGAGCATCATTTTTACATCATACGCCGTGTCTGTAATAACCGTCGCTTTCGTCACTTCTGAGCCTGTTCCAGCAGTCGTAGGCACGGCAACCAAAGGAAGAGGACTATCTTGAAACTCTTGTTGATTTTGAAAATACGTTCGTAGATGCCCTTCATTTGTCATCATAATGGCAACCGCTTTTCCAGTATCGATACAGCTGCCTCCCCCTAAGGCAATAACCACATCGCACTGCTCCGTTTTACATATAACAAGCGCTTCATCTAGATGAATATCTGTCGGCTCTGAATTTACGCCTGTATACACGGCACAGTCCATGCCAGCCTCTGCTAAGTAACGACGGCAAGTTTCTACATTGCCTGCTTTCACCATAACGTCATCACTTATAAGCAATGCCTTTGTCCCAAGCAGTGCAGCCTGTTCTCCAATTTTAGAAAATGATCCTTCTCCATATAAAACCGTGCGTGGTACAAGTAGTTCATAAATTCCCACTGTTTTTCCCCCTTTGTTATCTCGCTGACAATCTCTCCTTCCGTACTTTCATGCTGACTTATGTAAGCGATTTCATTTATTTGTGCAAAAAACCAACATGAACTTCGTTTTTCTCCCCTATTTATTCTCTTTTTGTATACCCCTTTCCTCTTTCATTCTAAAATTTCATCTTATATTTTTCAATCTTTTTTTGTAACTTTTTAAAAATTACAAAAAAAGCCAGAGGTATTCTCTGACTTTACCATTTAAATAAACTTTTGAACAGTATTATTTCGATTTAATTTATAAATAGACAGCAGGAAAAAAACAAGTGCAAAAGCTAGTAAAATGCTGATATTTAACCATAGGCTGCTTAAATCAGCTCCTTGTTGAACACTTTTTAACGTACTTAATACCCACGTTTGAGGAAGAAAGTCGGCTATTTTCTGCATCACATCCGGCATAAATTCAGGCGGAAAAAAGCAGCCGGACAGTAAACAAGTTGGCGTGATGATAAGCGTCTGAAGACCATTCGCTGCTTTTGAACTTTCTGTAAAAGCGATAATTACAAGAGACAAGCCGATGGCTACTAGACCAAACAAAACTAAAATGAAAAACAGCTGCCATACGGGAATGTTCATATCTACGTGAAAAAGAGTCATAATACAAACAAGTGTAATCATTACTTGCAGAGTTAATAAAATCATATTTGTAATAACATTGGATATCATGTATTGCCTTGCGCTAACTGGCGAAGCTAACAGTCTAAAATACGTTCGCTGCTCTTTTTCTTTTGTGATAAGAGCCGATAAATTCACCGCAGAAAAAAGCATAAACATGATTAAATATCCAATTGTCTGCTTGACAATGTTTTGATCGGTTCCTTTGTCTTTAAGGGCATGCGTCGAGACGTGGAATGGCGCTTTTTGATAATTCTCATACATTTGTTTAAACGCCGCATCGTCGCCTTCAGCAGCTTGATTCAGCGAAGAAATATTGTCAATATATTGATACAAATAAGACTTAATAAAGCTCGTTACTTCTGCTCCTTTTATTGAAGTGATTGTAATATGATCTGGTTTGTTCGCTTTGACGCTGTCAGAAAACCCTTTTTCAAAGGTAATAACCGCATCAACTTTCTTTGACGTAATCTCATGATCCACTTCTTTGTCAGTGAGTATTTTAACATTTGTTTTATGCAGCCCTTTTAAAAACTGAACGGTATCTTTTGTAATATCCGTTGAGTCGTGATTGACAACTCCGATATTCACCGAAGTCCCTCCTGCATTTCCATAAATAAGAACGGACATTAAAACCCCTGCAATAGGCAAACCAATAACAAGCACAAGCGTCCTTTTGTTTCTAAGCAGCATATTTCTTAGCATATTTGTGACAAGCCACATGATATTTTTCATGTTATAACCCCTCTCTTTTTCTCAAAAGCACAATTGCTATGCCCAGGAATAAAATAGAGAAGCCTACGTTCAACCCGATAACTGAAAGAGAAGCGCCGATATCATTTGTATAAATCAATTTAATAAGTCCATTATTCATCCAGGTTAAAGGTGATACATTGACGAATCCCTCTCCAGATTCATTTTGAAAATAGGTTCCTCCCACAATACACGACACTTGAATAACAACCATAATAATTGCTCTTGACGCCGCTTCCGTCTTCGTAAGGTAGCTCACTCCTAACCCAAAGCTAATGGCAAAAAGAATCTGAGATACTAACATTACGAGTACTAAGAGTAAATGATCTCCCCAGTTGGCATCAAAAAAATATTTAGTCGACATAATGACGACTAACACACAAATGGCGTGAACCAAAACAGTACCTAAAATTTTTCCGACAAAAATTTCAGCGGTTTTAACCGGCGCGGCTACTAATCGACTAGCTGTATTTCGCATACGCTCTCCTCTAATTAAATAACTCGCTGAGATAGATCCGTACAAAACAATCATAGTTGTCATTGAAATGGCGTAGTAGTCTATTGAATTTGGCTGTTTTTGAGAATGAAGAGATGTTTCTTGAATATAGTCATGCTTAGACGCACGGAGCAGATTATCCACTTGCTGAGGGTTTACTTTAGCCACTTCCATAGCCACATTGTACTTATCCACAAAAGTGCTTAACATACCTTGGACCATGTTGAATTCAATGCTGTTTTCTTCATTTCCGTAGAGATGAATGTCTCCGTCTTTCATTTCTACATAAGCTGTATAGCGCTGCTCTTTTACTTCTTTTTTTCCATTCTGATCTTTTTTCAGCGCTTTAAAGTGAATGCCCGATTTTTCTGCATGGGCAGCAAACTGCTTAAAAGCAGCAGATTCTTCATTACTTGTGTCGATTTTATAGAGAACATAACTGTCGTCTATCTTCATATCGTTATTAAAGGCTTGAGACAAAGCTGTTCCTAAAATAAGGACAAGAACCAGCGGAAAGAGAATCATAAAGATAAATGCACGCTTATCTCGCAGATCACTTTTCATTTCTTTCAAAGCAATTGCAATAATATTCATTCGTTATTCCTCCTTTCTTTTATAGATCTCTTAAACTGCGCCCTGTCAGCGTGAGAAAGACCGTCTCTAAATTAGGGGCTTGTTCTTTAACTGCTTTAATTTCGATATGATGCGTCATTAAATAATGAATGACTTTGTTCAAGTTATTCACTTCGGCGCTTGAATTAATTTTAATGATTCCATCTTCATACGTAACGGCTGTTACGCCCGGAATTTCTTTTAGACCGCTGCAATCTATATCGTCCGCTTCTTTTACTTCAATCCAAATATCTTTTGTATCAGTGATAATAGCTTTCAGCTGCTCTTTTGTTCCTTCAGCAATAATCTTGCCATGATCAATAATCGCAATTTTTGTACATACCTCTTCTACTTCTTCCATATAGTGACTGGTATAAATGATTGTGCTTCCCATTTCATTTAGCTTTTTTACAGATGTTAAAATATAATTTCGCGACTGAGGATCAATGCCAACCGTCGGTTCATCCATAATGATAAGCTTCGGGCGATGAGCAATTGCGCATGCGATATTTAACCTTCTTTTCATTCCTCCTGAAAAGCTTTTCGGATACGCCTTTTGTTTATCTAAAAGCCCTACAAACGCTAAAGCTTCTTCGACTCGTTCGTTAAGAAGTGACCCTCTTAATCCGTAGAGACCTGCAAAAAACTTCACATTTTCATAGGCTGTCAAATCTTCATAAATCGCTAAGTCCTGCGGAACAATTCCAATGTTCATCTTTGCAAAATTTCGGTGTTTCTTTATATTTTTCCCAAGTACTTCAATATCGCCGCTGTTGCTTTGAAGCAGACTAGCTACCATATGAATCGTTGTGCTTTTTCCTGCTCCGTTTGTTCCTAAAAAGCCGAATATATCTCCTTCTTCTACTTGTAAAGACAAATTATCTACCGCAATAAAATCTCCAAATTTCTTTGTTAATTTTTGAATTGATAATACGTTCATCATTTCACCTCTAGTGTGTTGGTATATCCTTATTTTATGAAAAAAAGGCAAACTTACGTCAGTGCATAAGTTCACCTTTTCTCCATGAGAAATCTCATTATTTATGTATGAAGTTTCTCACCTATCGGCAGCAGTGTGGTAACAGAAAACCCGTTTGCCCCGTCAACGATCACCGTTCCGTTAATGGAAGCAGCTCGCTCTTCCATTCCTGCAATGCCAAGGCCTTTTTGAAACAAGTGAGCCCCTTTTCCATTGTCTTTGACTTCTACTTTAACCATTTTATTTAGTACATGAAGCTCAATGGCAATCATCGTTGCTTCTGCATATTTTAAGGCATTCGTAATAGCTTCCGTTATATTTTCATGGATAATTTTCCACTGAAGAGGGGTGATAAGATCCAAATTACCTTTGTATACAAGAGGCATTGCGATACTATGTTTAGCCTCAAATTCACCAATAAATAATTTAAGCCTGCTGATTCCTATTTGCTCAGCGGGAGGCTTTATACTTTTTAACGTTAACCTGATTTCTTCAATGCCTTCTTTCGAAATTGTAATTGCATTTTGAAGAAGAGACAGCGCTTTTTCTTCATCTTGCTTCATTACATGCTTTGCTGCCTCCATTTGAATAAGCGCTCCTGTCATTGAATGACCAATCTTATCGTGAATTTCCTGCGATAATCGATTTCGCTCTTCTAATTTTGAAGCATATTGAGACTGTCTCACATACTCTTTATTTTCATTCACATGCTTTTGCAGCTTTTGCATACTTACTCTCATTTCATCGAGCTTTTGTTCATAATTGATTGTCCTCTTTTGATAGCGAGCTGCTCCTGTATAAATAAAGAAAGTAAGCGCAGCGACTAACACATACAGCGCGCTAATGTCAGAGGGAACAAGCAGCATTGGAAGCAAAACAATCAGCAGCACCATCCATTTTTTCACGACTGATTCTCCAATAAGCTCACAAAGGTTTAGCGGCAAAAGAAGAAAAAACAAAGGATGAAGTTTATACGCACAATATAGAATAAGGACAATTGAACTAACAATAAACATGCGCTTGAACGCGCTCTTTTTCACAATGGACGCTGCAATATTAACACAGCTGTAAAGAAGCAGTGCTAACACAATAGCTGAAATCGAGTGTACATAATTAAACTGAATGTACGTAATAGCCAAAAACAGTATAAGGATGAGCTTAGTCATCATTAATCCGACTTCCATAGCCCTACTTCCCTTTACCCGTTAAGTAATAAATAGCAATTTGAGTGCGATGCTCAAGTCCCGTTTTACTTAAAATCGAACTAATATAGTTTGCTACGGTACCCTCTGAAATAAAAAGTGTTTTAGAAATTTCTTTATTTGAAAGCCCCTTGGCAATCAGCGTCATAATGCTCGTTTCGCGCTCTGTAAACTGGGTCATATCCGCTTTTGACTCGCGCTCAGTTACAGCGTTTAAACTTGATTTAATCTTATCTAGCACAACATCTTGAAGAACCGTATGTCCGTTGAACACGCTTTTGATTGCGTCTCGAATGCGCTCTGGTTCTGTATTTTTTAACAAGTAGCCTTTAGCTCCGTTTTTTACGGCATCAATTATATATTCATCGTCATCAAACGTAGTTAAAATAAGTGGCTTTGCTTTCGTTGACTCTGAAATAAGCTTTGTAGCCTCTACACCGTCCATAACAGGCATTCTTACATCTAACAATGCAATATCAACGGAATGATTCTTGCAATATTGAACGGCTTCCTGACCATCTTTTAAAGTAGCAACAACGTCGAATTCCTCGTATGTATTTAATATAATTTTCATTCCTTCTCGAATAAATGAATTATCATCTGCAATAATAATAGTAATTTTCATTTCTGTAAGTGAGAAGACCTCACTTTTTTCACATCCTTTTTTCACATCCATCCGGATGCTTCTCATTTATTGTAGCCATAATAAACCAAAAGTTCAATGCGATAGTTCACAGTCTTTCTAAGCACTAAAAAAGAGCAAACCTCCGCAGGTTTACTCTTTTATCTCATTACTTCTGAGCTAACTTAATCACTGTTTCTAAAAGTACGTTTACACCTTTTTCACATTCTTCCCAAGGAGTGAACTCTTCCTCACAATGACTTTTTCCGTTTACGCTCGGTATAAAAATCATAGCCGTCGGAATATAGCTAGCTAAAAACTGTGCGTCATGTCCAGCTCCGCTTACCATTCGCTTGTAGGAATAGCCAAGGGAACGAACCGACTCTTCCACTTCATCGCAAACCGTTTTATCAAACCACACGGTATCGCGACCCCAAAGCTTGGTCACCCGCACTTCGCAGCCTTCTAACAGCTCCGCTTGATCAGGCAGTGATTGAATAATTTTTTCCACAGATGCAATGACATCTTCATCCGTATGTCTCGCTTCAAGCGAAAAAATAACTTTATTTGGAATAACGGTATGAATATTAGGCAGTACGTTCATACGACCCATTGTATAGACTAAATTTGAATCTAATCTGCCGAGCTCATGACGAGCTTCAGCAATTAAATTATTAGTTGCAAAAAGCGCGTCTTTCCGCATGTCCATCGGCGTCGTCCCGGCGTGATCTGACTCCCCGGTAACTTCAATTTCATAGCATACCATTCCGAGCACGCACTCGACTACACCGATTGATTTGGCTTCTCGTTCTAGAATAGGCCCTTGCTCAATATGTAATTCTACAAATGCCGATGCTTCAGTAAGACGGTTACTCGTATCGCCTTCATATCCGCATGATTGAAGGGCTTGCTTAAACGTCACGCCGTCAACATCTGTCTTCTTCATCATAACGTCTTTTTGAAACTTGCCCGATAAAATACCTGAAGCCATCATAGAAGGCTCAAAACGCGCTCCTTCTTCATTCGTAAAGTTAACAATCATAATCGGCACCTTCGGCTTAATATTATGTTCAACCAGCGTCCTTACTAACTCTAACCCTGCAACTACACCGAGGATTCCATCAAACCTTCCGCCTTTTTTTACGCTGTCCATGTGTGAGCCAATCACAACAGGCGGCTTATCTTCTAGTCCTTCAAGCGTGGCGTAAATACATCCAAGGTCATCGATTTTAATATCCATTCCAAGATCCCGGCAGCATGAGCAAAAATAATCTCGTGCTAGGCGATCTTCTTCTGACAGCGCTAGGCGGGTTACACCGTTATTAGGTGTTCGTCCATAATCGGCAAATCGTTCAAGCGTATTTTTTAACCTTTCTCCATTCACTGCTACTTTTTGTCGTTGCAACTCAACCACTCTCCTCATTATTTGGTTATAAAGTGCGTCTAAGATGCTGTGTTAATGAATATCATTCATTATGACATAAAATAGGCGATATCACTTGAAGTCTGTTAGAACCCCTTCCATTATTTTTATAATGAAAGTGCGCAGTTTGCCTTATGTATCTATTAGCTTCAAAACGTAAATTTCCTGCTTTTTTCTATGAATAATGCACGCGTTATTTATGCATTTTTATTATAAAAATAGCGATAGGTTTTTTTCAAAAAAAAGAGAATTAGTTATTATACTAACTCTCCTCTACATACTTACTTTTTATTTGCTTTCTTCGCAATCGCAATCATTGTAGCTAAAACACCGACTGTAATAATCACAATAGCAATTACAGCAGTGGTAATAATAATTCCTGATGTTACTTCTGAAACACCCATTAGTCTACGTTCTCCTTTTGTGCCTGACCTATTTACCTACATCAGCATACTGGTCGGTTTATTCCTATTATATACGAACTTGTAAAGCGACGAAATATGTGACACATAATTGACATACTGTTTATATGTTTTCTTTTAATTCTACGTTTTATTTAAGAAAATACGGGAATAATTCAAACATATATAAGAAATACTCTTTATTTCTTTAAAGAAGTATTGTAATATAAATGTAACAATTGTAATATTAACAGCATGAATGTTACATATATTTCAATGAATGAGTAGGAGGGAAATGGAAATGAAAAAATTTGGAATAATCTTAGCATCACTTGCTCTTTTCTTTTCACTAAGCACAGGAGTTACAGCTCAAGCAGCATCACAAAATCTATCAACGACTAATGCGGTAAAAATTGCAGCAAACGCAAGCAACCATTTCTGGAATGCACTTCATGGATCTAAAGGTAATTTATGTACTCAAAAAACATTTAATTATAAAGGCACTCAGTACTCATATCTTTGTCAAGATTTTAATACAAAAAGCAAACTAGTAAGCTACTTATCTGAAACTTTTACAAACAGTGCTATTCAAAAAGGATTAACAAATTATCGCTACATCACATATAACGGAAAGCTTGCTCGTCCTGTCGGTGACGGATTCAGCATGCTAGAGTGGAACAAAGCAAAAGCAAAACTAACTTATCAACGTGCCGATGTCCGCTCTTATCAATTTACGGTTCCAACAGTTGACGGAGGAAGTGTAAAACGCACCGTTACATTTTATAAATCTGGTTCACAGTGGAAAGTAAATAAGTTTGATGCTGTACTATAAGCAATATAAAAAACAAGGTCTTCTAAGGCCTTGTTTTTTTATGCTCTCTCTTCCGCTCTTTATTAAAGAAGTTTCACTTTATTTTCACCAACTCCCCTTATAGTATGGAGACACACTACTACTTATTCGATACATTGTCATCGGAGGATTTTATATGAACATACTACAAAAAAGAACGGCTTTTATCGTAATGGCTGCTTTTCTTTTAGCATTTGTTTTCAGTATCGTTTCACTATCACACTATAAAGGAGAAGAACATTTATTTTCGATTCAAGAAAGTCATCAGTTAAAAAAGATTACGAATGGTATATCTGCTCCTGATAATAATTCGAGGGATCATCGTCTTCCTTCAGGAAACGGTTCCGCTTCGTCTAGCAATTCCGGAGAACACGTAACGCCTTTTCATAATCTATCTATGGATAACGGTGCCGGAGGTCAAGGAGCTAATAAAGACTATGAAACGCCGCTCGCTCTTTATACGGTGGGCTTTTTTATAGCAGCAGCTTTCGTTTACGGATTATTAAAGAAAAAGAAATGGCATCATTCAATAGGGCATTCCCGCGTTATTTTATGGTCATTACTTGGCACTGGACTATTTATCCGGATTGCGCTGATTCCGTGGGTAGGCTCTCATATGGATGCGTCTCTTTTCAAAAACTGGGCATCGGTTGCGGCTAATCATTTTTCAAATTTCTATGCTAAAAGCGGAAGCGATTATCCGCCGTTTTATATTTATATCTTGTTTATCGTTGGGAAAGTTGGCAGTTTACCGGATTTTCAGCAGTATTTTTCGCTGTTGATTAAAATCCCGCCTATTTTAGCAGATGTCGTCACATCTTATTTACTCTATCGTTTAGCTCGTAAATACTTGGCACCTTCTTTTGCCTATCTGTTAGCAATTGGGTATTTATTTAATCCGGCCATTTTAGTTAATTCAACGTTTTGGGGACAAGTCGATTCATTTTTCACTTTACTTATTGTCCTAGCAATTGTAATGATTACGGAAAAAAGAATTTATGCGTCGGCCGTTATTTTTACAGCAGCGGTCTTAATGAAGCCGCAGGCGATTATTATCCTGCCTATTTTGTTTTTCGAGCTCATCCGCCTAAAGCAAGTGAAACATTTCTTCGGCATTGCTTTAACGGCGGCTTTCACTGCTGCTGTGATTTTATTGCCTTTTTCAGCAGGAAAAAGTCCTACGTGGATTATTGATTTATTCTCATCCACCATTGGAGAGTACCCGTATGCTTCTGTTAACGCCTATAACTTTTTTAGTTTAATAGGCGCAAACTATAAAGACAGCTCTGCAACGATGCTGTTTTTCAGCTATCATACGTGGGGACTTATTTTTATCGTCGCAACAACTGTTTTTTCATGGCTTATTTATATAAAAGGGCGCAGCTTTAAATACGCCGCTCTTGCAGCACTTATTCAAATTTCCGGGGTATTTACGTTTTCTTCAAGCATGCATGAACGCTACTTATTTCCAGCAGCAGCTCTTGCTTTGCTCGCTTATATTTATTTAAAAGACAAAAACTTGCTTTACTTATCCCTTGGATTTAGCATCAGTATTTTTATGAACACTTTTTTTGTTTTATACGGTGACAGCAATATGCAAAACAGTACGTCCTATCCGTTTTCTATGTTTGCTACGTCTATGCTAAACGTTTTGCTTGTTGTTTATTTAGTAAAAGTTGCTTGGAATTTAGTTCAAAAAAGTACGGTTTTAAAAACTGCATAATACAAAAAGCTCAGTGAGTATGACTGATCACTGAGCTTTTTTATATAACAAGCGACATGCCTGGCGCGTCTTCTTCTCTTTCTTGAAACCCTAATTTTTTATAAAAATGATGCTTTCCTTTTGCTGCAAACAGCTGAATCGATTCAATTCCGCTTTCTTCGCATTTCGTCAACAGCTCTTGAATAATTTGCTTTCCAAGCCCTTTGTTTTGGTATGTGGGATCTACCATCACGTCGCAAATAAGCGCTTGGTAAATTCCGTCTGAAATCATACGGCCAAATGCAATTAATTGTTCATGGTCGTAAATACCGACTCTAAACCAGCTGTTGGCTGCGGCTTCAAACAGCTGTTCTTTTGTATAATTGCCTTTTTTACTTTTATGTAATCCGCTCGCTTCATGCAAAGCTGCAAACTGCTCAAATGACGGAACCTCTTTTTTTATTACGTAAGACACGTTCATTCTCCTCTCAATACCGTTGTTTATATATTATATTTATACATCAAACAGAATAATAATTCAACATTTTTATCTAGTTATCTTGTTACCCTTTCTCCAAATAAAAAAACTGCCGAACGGCAGTTTTTTAGGCTTGTACTGATTTTTTTCGTTTTTTAAGATCAATTTCTGCGATTATAAGCAAAATGACTCCAAGAACAATCATGATTTTACTCACCGTTTCTAGCCACTCCGGTGCGCTTCCAGCAAGTAAAAGTGAAAACCCAATGATATAAACTGGGAACCCCGCAAGAGCCCAAGGGGATTTCACCTTCTTTTTCTTCATATGTAGGATCTCCTCCTTCTTTACAGATTCTATATAAACCGTATATGATGAGTTTATCAGAAAAAATTGGAAACAACAAAGGAGACAAACGCATGCATACGTTGCCTCAAACGTTTTGTGATACGATTACTCACCTTCACTCTCATAAAGGTCAAAAGTGGCTAACTGGCTTTCCTCAGCTTATTCGCTACTGTGAAGAGCGCTGGCGTATCAACATTCACAGTCACTTTCCCCTTTCTTACCACTTTGTTGCCCCTGCGCGCAAAGCAGATGGTAGCGAACTAGTTGTAAAACTCTTTGTAGAGCCTTCAGAGCTGCTTCATGAGCAAGAAGCACTGACAGCACTAGCTGGTGAGAACACGGTAAAAATAGTGGACAGCGATGCTGAAAAAGGCATTCTACTGCTTGAAAAGCTATCTCCCGGATGGCCGCTTTCCTCTTTATCAACTAAAGAAGAAGCTGCGTTAATCGCTGCTAGGCTCATGAAATCTCTATGGCGCGTGCCTCACTCGGACTCCACTATCGAAACAGCCGTTAAAAGAGAGAAACAGCTTCGAGAGTATACACAAATGTATCCAAGCGGTATTGATTTTCTTTCTTCTGAAACGCTTCAACACGCACTAGCCGTTTTCTCTGAATTAAACCGCACTTCTCAGCAGCTTTTTTTGCTTCACGGCGACTTGCATCATGATAACATCTTACAGTCTGGTGAGGCGTGGAAAATAATTGATCCAAAAGGGTTAATTGGAGAAAAAGAGTACGAAATTATCCCTTTTCTTTTAAATCACCTGCCTAAGACAAACGTGGCAGAGACAATTGACTATCGAATCAATATATTTGTAAAAGAACTGAACGTAAGTAAAAAACGCATTTTACTGTGGGGATACGCTCATTCTGTACTAGCCACGTGCTGGTTAATAGAGGACCGCCAAGATGCCGCTTCTTTTTTACGTGCTATAGAAGCATTTCAGCACTTATTTGAGTACTATTACGGGCATAAAAAATAAGAGCCGACATTTGGCTCTTATTTTTTGCATTTCTCTGCGACAAGCTCATATGATTTTAATCTGTCAGCCGGATCGTGTGTAATGGTGACAAGCATGAGTTCATCCGCTCCGTAGCGTGCTTGAACTTCTTGAAGACGGACGTGTACTTCTTCCGGGTTTCCGATAATCATAGCTTCTTTCATCTTCTTCATTTTTTTCTCTTCTTCTTCCGTCAGCGGATAGCTGGCCGCTTCTTCAATAGAAGGCACACCTTTTGCTTCCATTTTATCCTGCTGAATTTTCCATACGAGTGAGCTCGTTGCGATGCGATGGGCTTGCTCCGTTGTTTCAGCGCAAATGACCGATACAGTGACAATGGCATAGGGCTGATCACCGGTCCGTCTTGGCTGAAATGCCTGTTTGTACTGATCAATAATAGCTGAACCGTCTTGTTCACTCATAAACTGTCCAAACGTATAGGCCATTCCGTTTCTAGCGGCGAGCTCGGCACTTTTCTTACTTGTGCCAAGCAGCCAAGGTTCCGGAGAGATAGGAGGCAGCGGCGAAGCTGAAAGCTTTGCGTATTCATGTTCAGCCGGAAATTTATCGTCTAAAAACTGCAGAAGCTCTTCAACAAGTTCAGGCATTTTAAATACTTGCTGTAAAAAATTATCCGACAGCGCATTTGTTGCTTCAGCCGATCCACCCGGCGCGCGCCCAATCCCTAAATCAACGCGCCCTGGAAACAGCGTTGCGAGCATGTTATACGTTTCAGCTACTTTATACGGCTTGTAGTGAGGCAGCAGCACCGCTCCCGATCCAATTCGAATTCTATTAGTCTGTGCGCCGATATAGCCAAGCATCACTTCAGGAGCCGAACAGGCAAGTCCAGACAAATCATGATGCTCTGCAATCCAGTAGCGTTCATAGCCAAGCTTGTCACCCGCTTTAGCTAGCTGCATTGATGCTTCTAACGCTTCCGCTGGGGTCTGATGGGATGAAACGGGCGATTGGTCAAGTATACTTACTTTCATCACGCATCTGCTCCTTATTCGTTCACTTCAATTAAACTTAATGAAAAATCCCCTACCTGGCCTTTTTCATATAAATTGGTAAAAGACGTAGAGTACTGGTGAATCGTTCCTTGGAAATCGAGATCTTCTTCCGGGACATTTACATGAAAAGTACCTTTATATAAAAGTGTAGTAATATCATGATATTCCTCACTTGTTACTTTAAAATCAACTGAAACTTTTGTTTTGCCTTTTACAATCTCTTGTTCATAGCTGTAAATTTGAATAGGCGTATCATTTAATACAATTTCTTGTACCACGTTAAATCGTCTCCTTTTTTAGTGCGTATGAAAAATAATAGCACTTGAAGAAGTCATGAGCAAATAAAAGAGCTTGTTTTTGTTCATGCAAAAAAAAGCATGGCTTTTTGCCATGCTTGTAGTCCAAAAACGATCTTATACGCGCTTTGTACGCGTGCGTTTGAATACGAAATAAAGAACAATAATAACAAATGCCGCAACCACAAACGGAAGCGTATATTTGCTTGCTACGTCTTCAATGTTCGCCCAGTTCTCCCCTAGCTTTCCGCCTAAGTAAATAAATAAAATCGACCAAGGAATCATCGCTAACACGGTTAAAGACGTAAACTTCCAAAACGGCATTTTAGCAATACCTGCAGGGATCGAAATTGCATGTCGAACAACCGGGACAAAACGAGCGGAGAAAACAACGCCCGCGCCGTATTTATTAAACCAGTTTTCCGCAAGATCAATATGCTTATCATGAATGAATAAGTACTTGCCGTATTTTTGAAGAAACGGACGTCCTCCGTAGGCTCCAATCCAATATAAAAACCACTGTGCAATCGTTCCGCCAATAATTCCGGCAATGACTGCTCCAGGAAAACTAATCATGCCTTGAGAAATCATATACCCCCCGTAGGCTAGTACAATTTCACTTGGAATGATTTCAATCATTAAGCCGAGCGCAATACCTAAATAGCCAAGGCTCGTTAAAAAATCCAAAATACTCGCAACAAATGAACTCACCTTTAATCACCTTACTCATTCTTTAATAATTTTACACTACTACCATATTCCAACCATCAGTATAAAAGGAAACTATGAACTCACTATGAACAGCTTACTTCCCTGTTGACTGCCGGTACCTTTTCCGCAGCTCATGCGTATGCAGATCCGCTAGGCGGACCGGAATCGGAAGCTTACTTTCTTTTGAAATAAAATGCATCATAAACTGATACGACATGTCCAAATCAATATAGTTTCCGCACGACAGAAAAATAGGCTTTACCCCTTTGGCTGTCCTTACTACTCTACCATAAACTTCATCATCAATCACAATATCTTCATAAGCGCCTGCTGTATCTTCAGGCATAACGTAATCATGTCCCTTGATTTTCAAATAGCTTTTCCCAATTCCAACGGTAGGTTTATTGAGAAAAAACGAAGCATGTGTGGCTACTCCCATGTGCTCGTAGTGCAAATATCCGTTGCCATCAAATAAAAACACGTCGGGCTCTATTTGAAGTTTTTTAGCCGCTTCAAGAATTAAAGGAAGCTCTCGAAAAGCTAGGAATCCAGGAAGATAAGGAACGGTTACTTCTCCTACACTGTGCACTTTTTCTACAACGTTTTTCGTCTGATAATCAACCACTACAATGCTGCAAGCTCCGTAAGATATGCCGTTTTCTTCCCAATACGCAACATCAACACCAGCACAGTTATGTATATGCGTCATTTTGACGCCTGATGTTAAATCAATTTGTGCTTTTAGCTTTTGCTGAAGCGTCCGGCACTCCTCTTTCGTTTGCATCGTAAACGTATGTATGTACTGAATATCCATGTTCCATTCCTTTCATTGACTGACTCACCTATTATACAACTATTTTCTAAGAAATTCCTATTCTTTTTTTCACACCTTTTATTATAGCGCTGTTTCCTTAACGTTTGATTAAAATCCCTATTCGTTTACGCATTTTTTGTAAACATCGCCATGAAAAAATCCCTAGTTTTCTTTACGAAATGTCAACGCTTTCTACACACTTTCTCTATATCAGCATCACATTTTTTCGTTATGCTGTTTCTATACCAACGCATAGGAGGGAAACGTGATGAAAAAATATTTAGCTGGGCTAAGTGCAGTCGCCTTGTTATGCTGTTCGATTGCTTCTTCTGCTTTTGCACGCACGGAAGAAAAACTCACAAATATCGCGCACCGAGGAGCCTCCGCTTACGCACCTGAAAATACAATGGCTGCTTTTCACCAAGCCCTAGAAATGAATGCGGATTACATTGAACTTGACGTGCAGCAAAGCAAAGACGGTGTACTCGTTATTATGCATGACCGTACCGTAGACCGAACGACAAACGGAAGCGGACACATTCGAGAGTTAACGTACGCGGAGCTTCAGCGCTTGGATGCAGGAAGCTGGAAAGACAATTCATTTGCGAATGAAAAAATTCCAACTCTTTCACGAGTGTTAGATGAATTTCAAGGAAAAATCGGTATATTAATAGAGTTAAAAGCCCCGGAACTTTATCCTGGAATTGAAAAAAAAGTAGCTTTTGAAATCAACAAGCGAAAGCTCGATCACGTTATCATTCAGTCTTTTAACGTTTCATCCATGAAAAAGATGCATGAGCTTCTCCCAAACGTTCCTATAGGCATACTAACTTCTTCAGAGCGAGATACAAACCCAAACTCAATCCGGCAATTTGCTGACTTTGCCACTTACTTTAACCCTTCCTATGACATCCTAACGCCTGCTCTCATCCACCAAGTCCATTCTGCCGGAATGAAAATATCGCCGTGGTCTGGAACCAAGCGGCTTCCCGCTTCATTTTTGTGGAAAACAAAAAGTGACGGAGTGATTACGAATTATCCGGATGAAGTGAATTGGGTGCAAACATCAGCAAAAATAGGGAAGACCATTCACGCAAGCTCCGCGAGTCACACTGCCCGCTTAGTTGGCCTGAAAAGATAATAGCAGCTTTCTTTAATAAAGAGCTCTTATAACCCTTCTCTTCTGTATAACTCTGACTTTCGATTATCCAAATAGTTCAAAATTCCCTTTGAACTTGCCGAAGATGATAGGTCTATGTCAACAATCGCAAGGTCCTCATTATTAAGAGATTTAAACACACAGTGCCCATTAGGATTAATAACTTCACTTTCACCAAAATAGACATAGTCGTCTTCTAATCCAACTTTATTAGCAGCTGCAATAAAAATATGATTTTCTAAAGCTCTTGACCTCAAATAAATGTGCTGATGATGCTCGTAAGGAATCATGTTCGCACAAAGCACAAAGACAACTTCAGCTCCTTTTAACGCCAGAATTCGCGCCACTTCAGGGAATTCCATATCATATGTAATCATTACTCCAAACTTTCCTTGAGGTGTATCAAAGACTGGTATACTATCTCCAGAAGTAAAATATGAATGTTCATGATCAAAAAGGTGAATTTTACGATAAGTTCCTACTATCTCACCTTCCTTATTAATAAATACAGCGGAATTATATATTTTAAAGTGATGCCTTTCTGGAAAACCAAGAATAACTCCTATTTGTAATTCTTTCGCATACTTTTTTACTTTCGTGATTAATTCTCCTTCTACTGATTCAGCTAATTCCTCCACATGTTCATTTAACAAAAAACCAGTCAAAAATAATTCAGGGAATAACACAAAATCCGCACCTTGATTTTTAGCCGCTTCCATCGTTCCAAAAACTCTCTTTAAATTTTTATTTTTATCATGCAAATTGCTTCTAAGCTGGGCTAATGCAATTTTTAATAGACGCATCCCTTCACCTCTTTAAAAACCTTCTTTTTTGTATACTTTTAATTTTTTTGAAATAGTAGACTGGTCAACCTGCAATACTTCTGCTACTTTGTAAGTACTTTTGTATTCACCGTAAGCTTTTAAGATTAATTCCTTTTCTACTTGTCTTTTAGCTTCTTTCAAAGATATTGGTGCTTTAGGAGAAAATGACCAAACGTTTTCACGTATACTTTTTTCTTCTAGCACTTCTTTTTCAGTCATATTTGTTACGACAATTCTTTCTATCGTGTTTTCCAATTCCCTTATGTTTCCTGGCCATTTATATTGGATAAGCTCTTGTTTTACTTCATCATTAATTTCTTTTCGAAGATGATATTTTGTATTATATTTAAACAGAAAATGATCAATTAAGATATGTATGTCCTTTTCTCGCTCTCTAAGAGGCGGTATAGTGAGCGGTACGACATTAAGCCTATAGAACAAATCTTCACGAAATAATTTTTTCTCAACAAGCTCCTGTAGATTTTTATTTGTTGCAGCAATTACTCGTACATCTACTTTCTTTTCCTCTGTACTTCCTACTTTTCGCACCGCGTTTTCTTGCAAAACACCTAGCAGTTTTGCTTGTAGGTTTAAAGGAAATTCCGCAATTTCATCTAGAAAAATTGTTCCCTTATGAGCAGCTTCAAATAAGCCGACCTTTCCTCCTTTTTTTCCGCCTGTAAAAGTTCCTTCTTCATACCCAAATAGCTCTGATTCAATCAAACTTTCTGGAATAGCACCACAATTAACAGAAATAAAAGGCTGCGTTGAACGTGTACTAGTACTATGAATAAATTTAGCAATTTGACTTTTTCCCACTCCCGATTCACCTAGTAGAAGAACAGTGGAGCCTACATGAGCAATTGTTTTTATAATTTTACTAATTCTTTTCATAGCAGATGATTCCATAATTAACTCATCGGTTTTATGCTGATCTTCATTGGAATAAGGATTAAACATACTTTGAGATATATTCGCTAATGTCACGATTTGATTTATGTAAGCGTTCGCTTGGACAAGGTGAAGAGTAAACAGATAGGTTCTTCCTTCATAGGTGCTTAATAACTGAGTAGAGTCACTTGGAGCAGCAGTAAAGACCTTTTTCCACTGAACTTCTTCAAGTAACATATTTTTTTGAAACAACGATAAGTGACTGGTTTGTTTATTATTGATAGATACGGTATCAATGCGGCCTTCATGATTTGTGACGACTACTATTGATTCACAGGTATCTATTAAAGAATTATTCACTATGCATTCCCTCCTTTCTATTGTTCCTAATGAAAAATTGCATCATTGATGATAAAAATCATCATCTTAGCTTTTTAAATAACTAGATACAAAAAATATGATTTATTCTCTTTTTATCCCTATTAGTATAATGAAAAAATTCATCTTTTTAAAGCTCAAAAATCAGAATTAACTGAAAAAAATACGTTGGCACACTTCTTGCTTGTATTTATAGTGAAAACGATTATAAGGAGGTATTTTACAGTGAATATTACAATTGCTCAGTTTTGTCCTGTACTAGGCAATAAAAAAGAAAACATTCGGAAAATAAATGAATGTATCAAGCAAGCTGCAAGCGAAGAGGCTGACCTTATTGTCTTTCCGGAACTTTGTTTAACAGGTTATTTTATTTGGGATGATATTGAGGAGCTAGCTGAATCCGTCAGTGGTGACAGCTTACAGCTTTTCCAACAAAGCTGCAGCGATCACAGCATCCACGCCGTTATATCTTTTCCTGAAGTAACAGCTAACGGGCATTATCATATTACATCCGCTCTTATAGATGATACCGGAACTGTGATTGGTACGTATCAAAAAACACATCTTTTTGACAGGGAAGCTGAAATCTTTCACCCAGGCAACACTTTACCTGTTTTCAAAACCAAATTCGGAACCATTGGATTAATGATTTGCTATGACCTTGAATTCCCTGAAGTGGCCCGAACTTTAAAAATAAAAGGAGCGGATTTACTCATCATCCCGCTTGCTAACATGAGCCCTTACGAAGACTATCAAATAACCTATTTAAAAAGCCGTGCTATGGAAAATGAGCTTCCGATTGCTCTATGCAACCGAATCGGCAATGAAGAAGATACATTCTTTTTTGGACACAGTTCAGTGGTGAACAGTAAAGGAGAAGTTCTTTTAAAAATGGGTAGCAAGGAACAAATCTCAACAGTAGCTATTTCTTTAGAGGAATCAAAAGATCAGAAGCTTAATTACCTTATGCACAGAAGATCGGGTTTGTACAAATAGACATAAGAAGATTAAAAACAATTTTTAAGGGAGGCACAAAGATGGAAACAAAAAGAAATCAAGCAGTTCCAACTTTGAAGTTGTCACATATTGTTTTGTTTGGACTTGCTTATATGACTCCAATGATTGTATTTGGTATTTATGGCTTGTTGGCTGAAACCACTCATGGACTAGTTTCCACTGCTTACATAGTGGCTTTAGCTGCTATGCTATTTACGGCTTATAGCTACGGTAAAATGACTAAAGCTTTTCCTATTGCAGGGTCTGCTTATACGTATACAAGAAAATCCATAAATCCATATGTCGGATTTATGATTGGATGGGCTGTTTTACTAGACTATCTGTTTCTTCCTATGGTTATTTGGCTGATAGGAGCTGTTTATTTACATACAGCTTTCCCTAACATTCCTCTTTGGACATTTGTACTAGCCTTTATTTTTATTACAACTGTTATCAACATGATTGGCTTAAAAGCAGCGGCGAGCGTCAATACATTAATGATGATTTTTCAATTGCTCGTAGTCGGTATTTTTATTTCACTAAGCATTATATACCTTATAAAAGGCTCATCACCTTTTGCACTCTTTAGCTTTAACCCATTCTTGAACGAGCATTTTTCCTTTTCGTTTGTAGCCGCTGGCGCTTCCATTGCTTGTTATTCTTTTTTAGGATTTGATGCTGTTACAACTCTATCTGAAGAAACCATTAATCCTGAAAAAACCATGCCAAGAGCTATCTTTCTTATTACATTAATTGGAGGCACCATTTTTATTGGAGCTTCTTATTTTCTACAGCTTGTTCATCCTGACTATACATCTTTTAAAAATATTGATTCAGCAGCATTTGAAATTGCCGTACAGATCGGCGGCAATTTATTTAGCTCTATTTTTCTAGCTGGATTAATTATTGCTCAATTCGCATCTGGCTTATCTGCTCAAACAAGCGGAGCCCGTTTATTATTTGCAATGGGAAGGGACGGCGTACTTCCTGCTAAAATATTTGGTTATCTTCATCGAAAGTCGAAAACACCCCTATTGAATATTTTACTCATAGGAGGCATTTCATTACTGGCCGTTAAGCTTGATGTAAGTACATCTACTTCTTTTATTAACTTTGGAGCATTTTTAACATTTATTTTTGTAAATCTTTCGGTCATTTTTCACTATTACTTCACGTTAAAAAATGAAAGAAAAAATCGTTTTCTTCTTTACTTTCTTATACCAGCTATCGGAGCAGCCCTTGATTTCTATCTCTTTATTAATCTAGATAAACACGCCTTAGTGCTAGGAAGCATCTGGACTGCCATAGGACTTGTGTACTTAACCTTTCTTACAAAAGGATTTAAGCTTTCTCCTCCAGAAATGGACTTCGATGAAGAGGAAATAATGAAATCTTCCTCTCTTGTACATCAAAAAGCTGCCGAAAAGACATTGTAACTTTTTAAAAAAAGGGATGCTATTTACAGCATCTCTTTCTCATGTCAGTCTTGAATACTCGAATTTCTTCCTCCACTAAAAATATCTTCATCTCTTTCATTTAATACTGCCTTCACTTTATCTCTTTCAAAAATCACCATATATTCATATGGTAAAGCTAAGACTTGAATAAAGGATGGACGAATCTTTAATAATTGATAGACATAAAAAGCCTCAAGCTCTTCTGTATCATCTTCTTCATGTACCGGCCCTATGTACCAGCCAGAATCTCCTCGTTCAGCTCCGCCGCTTCTTTGTAAGTAAATACTATCTACTTCTAGTATATTTTTAGCTATCACGACTTTATCTCTGAAGCTTACATCTTTACCGTTTTTCATGTTTAACTTGCGCAAAAAGTGAACTTGTTCCAACTGCACCCATAGAGCAAGCGTTAAATCTTCTGTATAATCCTCAAAGGGATTCCCTGAATAGTCCGGTGAAAGAATGTAATACTCTTCACCCTTTACAGAAACAATAAAGTTCGACCACCCTATTTGTATCGAAAAGCCGTCAGTCCATTTTTCTTTTTCTATCGTTTCAAAGATACGAAATAGGCTCTCAACCTGCATTTTTAATTCATGTTCTGCTTGAACTACGACTACTTTATCTCCTATATTTTTAATGAATTTTTTCAATTATTCTTCCCTTTCTTTTTTCACTAATTTTGTTACCAAATATATTGCGTTTGGACAGTACGTAAGGTTTCTTTCTATAGCTTATACCCATAAAAATACTTTTGTCCTTTTTCCCAGTTTTTAATGGAAAGATTATTAATATACTCCATCACTTTTTTATAATGGCTTGCATTCATAATTATGTGGTAATCTCCAGGTACTTTTTCACCAGTCAAAATGGATAATAAAGATGGAATCAACTCCATTTTTAATGGTTCTTCGTTATGTGCTGCAATCATCGCTCTTTGGACTAATTTTTTTGCTAAGTCTCCGGGAAAAGCTAAATTTTGTTGAAAGTAATAACTTTCTGTATCATTCTCATTGTAATACTCAACATAATAGTCTCCTATTCCCTCGACAGTCGCCTCTTCTCCGATTTTTGCTTCATAGTCAAGGAAAAAATCAAGCGAATCCTTTATGATAATAGCCGTATCGTCAATTTCATTCCAGTCTTCAAGTAAAGCCAATAAATACGGAACTACTTCAAGAGAAAATGATGTTGTCGCTGCGGATGCAAACGTATCAATCGTTTCTTCAGTACCTTCACTAAGAAATCGCAGGTTGTTTGAATCTCTTAAGTCGTCATGTGTTGCGATAGCGAAAAAGACCCTTATACACAAATTCAAAACTGCTTCATCTTTAGTCCCGTTCATCAATTGAATTAATAGCGGCTTTTGAGTAAAATCCCCTATTTTATATAACTCTATTAAATTAAATAAAATGTCCCTTTCTGTATGGCTTTTCAATAGATGTTCTTTTATTTCAGCTTGAGATAAAGTGGTTTTTTCACCAAAGCATATACTATTCATAAGGTTTCTTGAGCCTACCATCATTACACCTGCTTTCGCTAAGTAAATTATCTATTTCAACTTTCCCTTTAAATATTCAGCAATTTCTATTTGTCCTCGTTCAATCGCAAATGCGTAAGCATCCATCTCTTTCATATTTTCACCAGAGTATGTAATCGATATATTGATATGATTCTCAACTAACAGTTTAACCATCTCAAAATGACCGTTATATATGGCAGCAAACAGCGGATTTCTATCTGGTTCACTGATATCAAGTTCAATATTATGGTTAATAAGATACTTAGCAATATCTATATGTCCTTTTGCAGCCGCTCTTTCTAAGGAATTGGTAGAAAAAGTTCCTCCTTGTGCACTAACATCTATTCCAGCACGAATAAGGTATTGTACGATTTCTAAATGACCATGAGCTGTCGCTACATGTAGCCATGTGCCAAAAGGTGTAATCCATGTTAACATTTCTGGATTTTTCTCCAATAAGTCTCTTACCTTATTTAAGTGACCACCTTTTATAGCGTCTCTAATAGCTTTTGTCATTTGAGTTATTTCCATTTTTCGTTTTCCCTCTACTTTCTACCTTGTAGAATTCTCTCCAAAATATATCGTCTCTCTGCTTGGTGTAATGCGCTGTAGTGTCGGGAGCTTATTGTCTATAGCAAGACTCGATTCGTTGCTTCTTCATATACTCCTACTAGTCTTCAATACTATAATTTTGTTTGATTTTATGTAAAAGAGCCATCACTTTTTCTTTATCATGGGCATGATCTTCAATATATACGCGGCAGATTTTGTGCAAGTAAGTTAAAAACGTTTCATAATCGACAATAACACTTTTGTCAGTGTCACCCGTACCGTCTAGAAATTCAATACCGTTTTCAACATGGTCCTCTTCCCACGGCTCTAAGTCGCCTGAAAATGTACAAATGTGGTACTCATTTCCATAACCAGTTTCCTCTAAAAAATAGTGTAAGACTTTTAAAAATTTTTGATCTGATAAAGCGCTATAAAAACTTATCATGGGAGACAACGTACAATCTATATCATGAAATAATTCTACGATCTTCTTCATTCGTATCCCCTTTTTATAATTAATTGAATCAACGTTTACTATTTGACCGTAATCACTACGCAAACGCTAGGGTCATCTCTTGAACCTCTATAATCTAAACACACAAAATCTCCTGCAAATAAAATAAAAATTGGTAATAAATGTTTATTTATACACTTATAAAAAGTCCTCTTGATGTAATTTTTCCAGGGTTAATTTAGTACCTTCATGAGGTGGGAATTTAACCACAAATACTGGATTTATGCTAAATTGGATTATTGGGATACTCATTTAAATACTTATTGATTAAAATCTTGCTTTCGCTATCATCTGGTTCTGTTCCTAAATATTTATATTCCCAAATCACTAGCTGGTCATCAAAGCTATAATCCGTGTCAAACCAATTTGTATAATCATAATGCACCTTCAATTTGCCATCCCTATTAACAGATAGCGTAAAAGAGTACCAAAGTTCTTGCTGATTATCTTTAAAAACGTTTCTTAATCTATTACTTAACTCAAATAAAGTTCGATCCTTTACTTTATAGAATCCTTTATCAATATCGTATTCACAAGGAATTTCTAAACTATATTTATAGTTCTTTTCATTCTCAAGGGTATTATAAAAAAAGTAAGTGCCTCCGCCCGTTTCGGATATTTGAGCGTAAAAATAAATCTTTGTCCATTTGGTAGGAATCATTTCATTCACTGTTTCAGAAATTTCTCTATAAATTTGATTTATTTCTGTTTCCATACTCAATATGTTCGACCACCTAACTGTTTTTCCAGTTTATAACGCGTTCCTTACTGTACCATCCATTAATGTTTCTCTATAACTATTATAAACCACTACAATAAACTCATCATTACTCTTATCATAAAATACTAAAGTACTAAATACTTTCTCTCTACTTCCTGCATTGCATTCTTTACACTTCAAATACTAACTTTTTACTCCAACATAAAAAAGAATTCGACTGTTTTCGAATCCTTTTCCCAATTTAACAACTTATTTCCTCATTTTTTTGCTCTTAAGCAATTTGTACCACCTGCCTGAGAGACAATCTAAACCCAATCAATTTTCAGTCATCCTTTGCTTTAAATATTCAGCAATCTCAGTCTGCCCAAACTCTCTTGCATATTCATAGGCATTCATATTTTTGATATTTTCTCCCATGTATCTAATGGACACATCTATTCCTTTTTGTACTAAATATTTAACTACTTCTTGATGCCCCCCATAAATTGCTGCGAACAATGGATTTCTCTTCGCTAAGCTCACATCTAGTTCTGCTCCAGATTCTATTAAATACTTTACTATCTCTAAATTACCGGACCCAGCTGCTAGATTTAACGCAGAAGCATCAAATGTCCCGCCTTGCGTATTAACGTCAATTCCTTTTTCAACTAAATATCGGACGATTTGAAGGTTCTCCTTTTTAACCGCTACATGTAACCACGTACCAAATACAGTCAAAGTATTTAAAACCTCTATATCATCACCTATTAGTTTTTTCACTGCGTTGATATCGCCAGTTTTAATGGCATTTCTTATCAATTTCTTACTATGGTTTCGGTCCACTATGCAAACTCCTTCATTATCATCTACTCGAATAGGATCATTCGGAAATTCACTATCGTACTTTGCAATTAATGCTCTATCTTTTTCTTCACTTGCTTCTTCACCTAGATATTTACGTTTCCAAATTATCATTTGGTCACTAAAACTATACTTTGTATCGAACCAATTCGTATAATCATAGTGTATGTTCAACTTCCTGTTACTATCTACAGACATTGTAAATGAATACCAAAGCTCTTGATGATTATTTTCAAAACTGCTTCTTAATTGATTGCTCAATTCAAACAGTTTTCTTTTACATTTTTTAAATTCTTGTTGATCCACATGATACTCAAACGGGATTTTCAAGCTATACGTAAAACTTTGTGTATTCTGAGGTGTATTATAAAAAAAATAAGTACCTCCCCCAGTTTCTTATATTTGAGCATAAAAATAAAACTTTCCCCATTCTTCTGGTATCATTTTATTCACTGTTTCAGCTATTTCTTTATGTAATTGCTTCATTTCATTTTCCACTTTTAGCAACCTCCGATACATTTGACCTTAATGAAACGCCAACAAAAACGGTCTCATCTGCCACTCTTTTCATGACTTCAGTTCGCTCAAATTCTATACCTGCCATTCTTCCAGATTCAGCTGCTTGATATGTATATCTAACTTCCCTTATGTATTTCGGATTTAGACCTAACTCTTTTCTCTTGTTATAACGCGTTTATTACTCCCTAAGGTTAGTTACTAATTCATTATATTTTAAAAATATCAACCACATCTCCTGGAGATTTATTAATAAGGAGTTCAGGAATGTTTGGATTACTCTTCTTTAATTTATATTTTCGAATATTTGTTAATTCAGGATTGAAAGAAATATCCTGAGATGTAAACTCTAAGTTTATGAGTTTGTTGTAAACTTCCTCTAAAAATTTTTTCCAATTTTCCAAGGGAGAATTTAAAACCTCACCAGGATCTTCTAACATACGATACCCGTCTGCATAATGAAACATCAGTAAACCTGTTCCAAAATCACAAGCTGCATTTTCTAGAATAACTGTTGGCACTTCAAATCCTAACATGATAAAATGTCATCTCACCTAGACTCGTAATTCTTTTTCTACTCATTTCACACGTACTTTGTTTTTTTATTTATATATTCGTTATTGTGTTTCCTATACGATCTGCTTGTAAAATATAAAATAAGTAGTAAGTCTACTTCATTAGAACGAACCTTATACCTCTACTGGCCCCATAAAACCAGTAATAATAAGAATATGTTCCTTCAATTTGACCTTTTTTAAGTTCTCTACTTTTTCTGCTCCACCTAACCCTAATAGAGGTGTATAACCAAAACACTCATCATACTCTAACTCATTGTATTGTTTAAGCGCTTCGGGATAAGGCTGCCAAGATAAATCTTCATCCCTGAATTCTAAATTAGCAATATTTTGAAAGAAAAATTCAAATGTAAACATAATGATCTTTACTATGCCATACCTGTAATTAAGTAATCCAACATATCCATCCGCCCAAATAATCAAGTCTCCCATACTTGTAGCAAACAATACGATTGAATCCTTAAATCTTGGATAACTCTCCTCTAAAATGTCTTTAAATTCCTCTGGATTTACGCTTTTAAAATATCCTTGCATAAATGTACCAAATCCATAATTACCCCAAAAATTTATTACTTCATTTGGTACTAATTCTTTATACTTTTCAATAATTTCACTCGGAACTTTACTATGTAACTTAAAATCTTTTAAATATTGCTCCATTTAAACTCCTCCTCTAATGTGTTAACTTTATATTCAAATACGTATTTTTTAGTTGTTCTGGTGTCATGTTGTTTGCCATTCCCTCGATTTGTTTATCAACAATTTTGATTCTAGACCTCCATTGACTACCTATAGAGAAATTAACCCTCTTATCTCCCATTCCTCCTATTATTTCAGGCCTTCCTCCCGCAACCTGATCTGGATTATGAAGTGCCGCTTGGGTTTTCAGCCATTTTTTCGCCTCTTCCTCTGCTTCATCAAATGATTTTCCTTTATCCATAAATTCGGTAATTTTGTCAGATAAAGCTTCTTCTCTAGCTGTTTGTTGAGCAACATTTCCCTCTATTGCCCTGCCTTTATCAATAAATCGCTCTCGATTTTCCTGGTATTCATGTACGGTTAATTCATTCATACCTTTTTCTTGATCCTTTAACTGTCTTGCAAATTCTTCTGAATCGAATTTAGTTTTGTATTTACATTTCACTTCAATTTCTTTTGTTCTAGGTATATTATCTAAATGCTTGACTTCACCCGTACCCTTTTGAATTTGACGTTCATTCACACGCTCTGCTTTTACAGGCTTTTCAATCATCTGCATCGTCTGCTGCTTCACATTCTGCAAGGTCTCCCTCACCGTCTGCTGGGCAAGCGCTGGACCTGCCGGCACAAGATCTGGCATGAGTCGTGGCATACTGCTGTCTAGGATGTTGTTATACGTTTTATGTAGCGACTGTGTCCAAGAGGCCGGTGCATTTTTGACGCTTTGGTAGGCTTGCTTTGTGACGTTGGCAACGGCGCTTGTGCGAAGCGTGTTGCGCATGTTGTTGAGCTTTTCGGTTCCTTTGGTCGCAAGGCTTTGTCCCATTTTCCCCGCTACCTTCGTAGAAAGCGCCCCAGCTCCAGCAATTCCTAATGCTTGCAGAAGACTTGCTTTACGCTGCTCTTCACTGATTTTATTCCCGAACATGTCGCGTCCGGTCATGTATTCTCCTAGTCCGTTTGCAACTCTTCCTTATTCCTTATCAAGGCGGTTGCTATAGTGAGTTGAGATTTGAAGAGTTTTACATCAGTGAGAAAGGCTTAAATTAAAAGTCTTAGTTGTTCTATAATATAAAAACACACTGATTTTCATAAAATACAGTGTGTTTACTTATAACTTTAATAATTATTTAAATGGGATTACTGGGATACTCTTTTAAATATTGATCTATTAAATTCTTAGTTTTTTCATCTGTTGGTACTTCATCTAAATATTTGTACTTCCAAATCTTTTTCTGTGCTACAAATCCGTAATCTGTATTCAACCAATCTGTATAATCAGTCGTTATATACAAAAAAACTTCAAAAGAATATCAAATATGATGATCTATTGATTCAAACCAAAATGAATTCTACTAAACTCACACATCCATACGAAATTAAAGCTTATTATTTTTCACTTCTTCATACCATTCATTAGCAATATAATTAGATGTTTTACTATCATCATTTGTGTAAACCAACTCGTAATTATATTCAGCTTTAAAATGACCACTCTTCACATCATAAATTAATTTCATCTCTGTCGGCACGTCTCGCTTATATTCTTCACACAACGCTTCGATTTTTTCAATGTCTTCATTTAAAATATCTAATACCATAAATCCTCTTTGCGGGGATGCATCATACCTTTCCTCTCCATCCTCCAATGCATCGTTCACTTGATGAGATTTTACGTACTGATTGTTGATGAGATAAAAGAACTTACTTGAAATAATATTTCCTTCACACGAAGCATACACATAAACTTTGTCTGCTCTGTCCTCAACATATTCCATACAGATGGAAATCATATCTGCCTGCAATTCACTAAATAAATCTTCAAATTCTTTCATCGCATTTTTTACTCCTTAGGTTCATTTTTAATCGTTTTAGAAACGAGGTCACCATCAATAGTATACCTCACTACAAATTTATCTGGGCGCATATCGTTTTCCGCATAAATAACTTCAACATCAACTGTTACTTTTTGGGGAGGGTTTTTCTTCAAAGCTGTGGCCCATTCCTCTTCAATTTTCTTATATTCAATTAAATTTACATCAGACAACTGCGAAACCAAATTATCGATTTTAGGTGAACCACCAAACCTATCTGCTGCCAAATGTCCTGCGTGGTCTTGGCCTTTTATTTTACCTGGTGTGTTTTTACTATGTGATAACCTCTCGGTTCTTGTTGTTAACTGTAAATTTTCTGTTTCGAATTTTACAATTCTACCCATGCTATCTGTTTCGTAAAAGTAGTCATGCTCCCCCGTTTTATACCTAACGTCGGGCTTTAACCTATTTCTTCTCCCATTTGTAAAATGTTCTCCTGATGCAATTAACCTTTTAGATCCACTAGACCTAGGAATACGTTGGCTTGTAGCCTTTGAGATTTGAGGCTCACTCACACGCTCTACTTTTACAGGCTTATCAACTCTCCGAACCGTCTCTACCTTAACCGAATCACCCAGCTTCTCCACATCACGCTTGGACATAAACCTTCCATCAGCTCTGCGATAGCGATTATGAACAGGATCGTAGGTCACCTTACCAATCATCTGCATCGTCTGTTTCTTCACATTCTGCAAGGTCTCCCTCACCGTCTGCTGGGCAAGCGCTGGACCAGCCGGCACAAGTTCTGGCACAAGTCTCGGCATACTGCTGTCTAGGATGTTGTTATACGTTTTATGTAGCGACTGCGTCCAAGAGGCCGGTGCGTTTTTGACGCTTTGATAGGCTTGCTTTGTGACGTTGGCAACGGCGCTTGTCCGAAGCGTGTTGCGCATGTTATTGAGCTTTTCGGTTCCTTTGGTCGCAAGGCTTTGTCCCATTTTCCCCGCTACCTTCGTAGAAAGCGCTCCAGCTCCAGCAATTCCTAATGCTTGCAGAAGACTTGCTTTACGCTGCTCTTCACTGATTTTATTCCCGAACATGTCGCGTCCGGTCATGTATTCGCCTAGTCCGTTTGCAGCCACAAGACCGTAGAGCCCTTTTTCGGTTTGCTCCAGGACTTTGAAGGATTTGGCGGATTTATAGGCGTCTAGGGCGTGATCCGCTGCGCTTAGGCCTTTAGCTGTTTTGTAGATTGCTTTTCCGCCTTTTGCGGCTCTTCCTACCCAGCCGACAACCGGAATGAAGCCGGCTGCTGCCATGGCTCCTGCTGCGACGCGCTGTGAGGTGGAAAGTTTTTCACCCGTAACAGGGTCCACGCCTTCTGCTGCTCGCTTATAATCATAATATCCGCTGACCTCTCCTGTAAAGGTAGAAACCGCGTCCCACGTTTTTTCATACCACGGCTTGTTTGCTTCTTCTTCTTGCTTTTTTTCCAGCTCGTATACTTCTTCTTGCTGCTTGTTGTAGTCAACATATGAAGTGGCATAGTCGTTTAGCTTTGTTTGAACTTTATAAAGCTCGCTGTCGTGATAGGCTTTTTCGTCAAAGGCAAGCTGATAGACACTTCCTCCTTGACTCGTAGCAAGCTCTAAGCCGCTTACTAGCGTATCCACTACCGCATAGAAATCGTCCATTTCGCTGTATTCTTTTGACCATTCAGCGTCAAGCTGGTTCACTGCTTCAATTGTATCGGTGCGTTTTTTCTCTGCTTCTTCTATTTTATCGTTAAACTCACTCGTTGAAAACGCTGAAATAGAGACGATATCGTCAATACCGTTTAAAATACTCTGCAGATCGTCGTGCTGCTGCGCAACCATTTCTTTAGCATTGCTGTTGGCGTTTTTTAGCTCTGTTTCTAAAAATGATTCAGTTACAATCGTGCTTCCTGATAGCTTTGCTTTTTCAGCTTTGACGTGAAGCGTTGAAAAATAGCTTTGCTGCATTTTAATTAAGTTTTCCCACTGTCCGGCCGTATCGACGTGCTGCTTATAAAAAGATTTTATATTGTCAGCGCCTTTTCCTTCTAAGCTGCCTTCTAAGTCTGCTACGCCCTGCAGCGCTTTTTTCAATTCACCCAGCTGGCTGAGTAACTCATCGTAGGCTTTTTCCCTGTCTTTTGCTACATCAAACAGCGCTTTTGCATCGTATACCTTTCCCACAGTCATCCCCCTTTGCTGCTACGAATGGATAATAGATTCGTCTTGTTCTTTTAGTAAGTCTACATTAGATTTTGTATCTTTTACGTTTTTGTTTAGTGCTTTTATATAAGTAGAAATAAGCGTTTGAATTTCTTCTTCGCGCGCTTCCCATTTCTCTGTAGTATCAAGGCTGTTTTTTCCAAGGTCAGGCATTTTGCTAATGGATAAATTTCCAATCGCTGTGCTGACTGCTTCAAGCTTTTTGATAACGTCAGCGTGATCAAGCTTAATTGTCATGAAAACAGCCCCCTTCTAATTTCACTAATCTTGTTTTCTACTGCGTCATAGGCTTCTTCACCTTTAGCTAATAAAGAATCCGCTTCTCCAATAACGGCGTTCAAGCCGCTCAAAGCTCCTTTTTCAGCTTCTAGCGCCCATATCTTTGTTTCAATTTCACGAATGTATCCATCGTAATCACCGTCTAAAATGCCTGTTATGTTGTCGTAGGCTGCCGTACGTTTTTCGTCAAAATCATCCGATAACGTACCCGTCCATTTGTCTCCCAGCTCAGGCTTTTTGATGTGTTCAATTTCTTTTAATGAAACAGCTTGTTCATGCTCAATTTTACTTTTAGCCGTTCTTAGCTTAGAAATTTTCCCTTCTACATCTGAGACTCTTCCAGATACTTCACCCAGCAGTCCGTCTAATACGCTTCCTAACCCCATATCGTTCCTCCTGTTCCGCACATTTCGAGTTTAATCCAATAATTATAAGTATAAAATTTGTCTCATTATAGCTAAATAGGAAAAAACTCTCTTTTTTATGCTTCTAGTTTCATGAATTGAGATAAAAATGAAAAATCAGAGAAAAAAGACTCATGTCTAAATACGTTATCCAACCATATACCGTTATCTAAAACAAAGAATAAGCAGAATAAAACCATTCCTTTGTACCCATACCCGTTTTTCCCCACAAATTAAAGCTTTTTGCGTAAAAAGACCAGCTTCACTTCGTTTTTTTACACAGCAAAAAACCTCTGCACATCCTGCAGAGGTTTTGTTTTATACTTGAACCGGCGTTGGTTCTTCAGCTGTTTGTTCGTGCTGTATAAGTCCGTAGTTTTCCCATGCTCGGCTTTTCCAGCGGAAAAACATAATAACTGCGCGCGTCCATTCATCGGCTGCGATGGCAAGCCAAATGCCAGCGAGCCCCATGTCTAAATGGAAAACGAAGAAATAACCGAGCGGCAAGCTCATCATGACCATCGACATCGCACCAATTAACACCGGATATTTGGCATCTCCCGCTGCCCGCAGCGAGTTAATCAGCACAATGTTCATCGTTCTTCCCGTTTCAAGCACAATGCTCAGAAGCAGCACCGTCGCCCCAAGCTCAATGATATGCGGATTGTCTGTAAACACGCTGATCAGCTGTGTTCTGAATGTCATCACAAGAACAACCATCATCATCGTTACGGCACTGGCCCATTTGACGCTTTTCCATACGCGATGGTACGCTTCATCTTTTTCGTTTCCGCCTACTAAACGGCCGACAATAATCGCTGTACCCATTCCAATTGCAATGGCAAATAAGTAAATGAACATTGAAATATTCATCGCGTACTGTCTCGCAGCAAGTGATTCTGCTCCTAGGTAGGTTGCATAGTATAAAAAGACAATTTGACAGCCTTGATACATCACTTGTTCAAAAGCCGACGGAATACCAATTTTTAAAATTTTACCGATATATTCTTTTGAAAGCGTAATGTAGTATTGAAATTTCACTCTATATTCCATCACTTGATACAGCAGCCAAAAGAACACAATAAGGGCAACAAATCGGCTGAACGCAGATGAAATTGCTGCTCCTTGCACGCCCATTTCCGGAAAGCCGAACTTCCCGAAGATTAAAGCATAGTTTCCTGCAATATGAAAAATGTTCATTCCAAGTGAAACAAACATTGCCTGCTTCGTAAAGCCGTGTACGCGAATAATCGCTGCAAGAGAGTTAATAATCGCTTGAAGAAAAATAGCTCCTCCAACGATGGATAAATAGCTTTGTGCATACATCAGCACGTCACCTTGTAAGTTCATCGCTTCCATCATATGTCTTGAAAACAAAAGAAAACCCGCGCTAATGACTAGCCCGACTCCTAAATTTAACGTAACGGCCAAAGCAGAAATCTTTGACGCTTCCATATACCGTTTTGATCCTAAATACTGAGAGACAACAATTGCCGCCCCGTTACCAATGACCTCTAACACCAAAATCGCAATGTGAAGGTATTGATTGGCTGCTCCGACTCCTGATACGGCATCATCCGACAGCGCACTTAGCATAAAGGTATCAGCAATCCCCATTAACATAAAAAGAAACACTTCTAAAAAGATCGGCCACGTTAAGAAAAACAAATTCAGCTTTTCTTTTGGCCCTTTTTTTGTTTCGACCGCGGTCATCCCATCACCTTCTTTACCGATATCCAATTTCAAACAAGAAGTATCTTACCACACATTTCCTTTGTATACATCCCCTTTTTAGCACATTTTTTATTTTATTTGTTTAGGCATAAAAAAAGCCGCTCCCTTAGAGGAAGCAGCTTTTTTTCCGTTATTAAATTGAAATTTTCACTTCCGCATTCATACCTGGAAGAACTTTATCTGATGCGTCATCAATTGAAATTTTCACCGGTACTTTTTGCGTTACCTTTGTGTAGTTTCCTGTATTTTGAGCAGGAAGCATAGAAGACACTGAGTTTGTTGCGCGACCGATTGCTTCAACATGGCCTTTAAAGACTTTACCTGAATCTCCGTCCACTGTAATGTCGACGCTGTCTCCTTCTTCTAAGTCACCTAGGTCTGTTTCTTTAATGTTTGCATTGATGTAGATTTTAGATAAATCAGCTGTTTGTGCTAACACATCGCCAGCTTTTACTAATTGATTTTGAGATGCGTTGTTTTTAATAATTGTTCCGTCAATCATAGACGTTACGTCTGTTGATTTGTCGGCTTCTTTTAAGCTTCCAACAGAGTCACCTTGAGAAACGCTATCTCCTTCTTTTACATTCCATTCGCTTAACTGACCGTTAGCTGAAGCCATAACTTGTGAAAGCGGTGCTTCTACCTGCGCTTCATCGATTTTAACATAATTTGCTTTTTCGTAGAAATAATATCCACCAAAGCCTACTAGTAATAAAATCACAATGATTCCAACAATGTTAGTAACCAATAAACGACTTTTACTCATAGGAATTCCTTCTTTCTATAGTTAGTATATTATACAGATGCTTCTTCTGTTTGAGGTGCCGGCAGCATTTTTCTTTCTTCTTGCGGCTCAGCTTTTTCTTGCACCTCTTCTTTTTGAACAAGAATTCTATTTTTACCGCTCCACGCTTTACTTAGTGAAGCAATGAGCATAATTACGCCTAAAATACCAAGCATGAAAAATAAGTTGTGATACGCATGTAAAATCGACGCTTTTTTAGCGCCTGCTACAACAGCCGTCACAGCCGATGTTTTTGCATCCGCTTGACTCATTCCCATACCCATATAGCGTTTAATCATTTCAGACAGCTGCAGCTTCACCTGAGGATCTACTGAGCTAATTTGACCTCGAAAATCTTCATAATAAATCGCGTTTTGTCGAACAACAAACCATCCTATTACAGGTGCTATAATGGCTCCTAGTAAATTTCGAATGGAGTGCAGTGAAATCGAACGCATGGAAGCTTGATGTAAATCTCCGGCTAGTGCCGCTCCTAGCGCGCCAGATACCAGTGCCATACTAACACCCATACCAAAGAGCATAATGTGAATATACAAGCTCACTAGTGATGTATCAGCTGATACGTTCACCCAGCTGAATCCCACAATGACAATAAGAAGTGATCCAATCGCTCCAAGGTAGCCTGGGCCAAACTTGTCATACAAAAATGTCGTCGCAAATGCTGAAATCAGTACCCCAATAAAGAAGTACAAATAAAAATAAGAAAGCGTGGTGTACGATGCATTTTGCACATTTTGCATGACGCCATTAATACCTGCAATGGCTAGAATATACGCCATATGACCGCCAATTGCCATAATTGTACCTGCAACTGGTTTTACGGCTAGCAGCGATTTTAATGGTACTAACGGATTTTCAGCCGCTAAATCAACTAAGACAAAAATGACAACTAATCCTGCTGCAGCTAGTAAGAACGGCCACACTTGAATAGAAGCAAATCCTTCGTATCTTAGTTCATACAGTGGATACACCAATAAAATCATAATAAGACTAAGAATAAAGATACTTTTCTTATCCACTGATCGATCTTCTTGCTGAGTTGGATCATGAGCAGGTAATACCTTATATCCAATAAACAGACAGACAAGAGAAGCTATTATTCCTAAAACAAAAACCCAGCGCCAATTATCCATACTAAGAGATACAGCACCTAAAAAGGCTCCAATCGCCGTTGAACCGAACAGTCCGCCGATTGCTAACACTAAAAAGAAGTTTCGGATTTTATTCGGAAACGAGATCAGCGCAGCTGGAATAATGGTTAAAAACAGCATTCCTGAACTTAAGCCTTGAATCAAACGACCAAGGGATAAAAACGCAACGTTTTCTGAAAAAACATTGATAATTGAACCCGCTAAAAAGACCAAAACGAACGTTAAGTATGCTTTACGCACGCCATATTTTTTCGTGAGCATCGGACCAATCGGTACCCCAAGTCCAAATGCCAAGTTAGAAATAATAGATGGCAATAGTAAGCTTTGTGTACTCGCATCAAATCGATTTTGAATCAATACTTGATTGACCGTGTAAGATAAATTCAAAAAATACTGAGGACCAATTGAAAATAGCGTTAAAATCGCCATAATCAAGTATTTAGGTACGCTTAAACCTTGTTTGTCGGAGGCTACTGCTGGATTATTCTGACTCATATTTATTCCTCCTTTTATTAAATTCTTTTCATATGACTAACAATTCCTTACATATTTTATTGTACAAGTTGTATCATGCAAGTTATAGCAGCACTACATATTATACATCTTTTAAAGAAGAAATCAACTTCTTTGTTTCAACTTAAAAAGACTATTTTTCAATAGCCTTTTTGTTCATCTATATGTATTCGCTTTAACATCCATTACTGCGCCATTTTTTAAAATCGAGATTCAAGCGGGATAAGCTTTTTTCCAGTGCTAAAATCTCTTCTTCCGACCAGTCTTCCAATACTTCAGCATAGGCTTGTTTACGCTTGTTTTGTACATGCTGCAAAATATCTTTTCCTGAATCCGTCATTTCAATTAAACTAATTCGCCCGTTTTCTGGACTTGGAAAGCGGCGAACAAACTGTTTGGTTTCAAGCGCAGATACTTGCCGGCTAGCTGTAGATAAGCTTAGCTTTAAATTTTCAGCTAATGCATTAATCCCGAGCGGACTGCGCTGATCTAGCTCGCTTAACAGTAAATATTCAGAACGGTCCAAGCTTCCAAGCTTAGGACTGTGCGTCGTTGTTAGACGAACAAGCAGCGCAATTTCGTGCTCAATGGTTTGCAGCGAGTCTCGCTTCACCTCTGTCTCCCCCTTTATCTCATAAAACATTCTGTATTTTTTAATATGTTTACTATACCGCAACCGTTCGCGTGAACCAACCTTTTTTCCGTTTTTCTTCTATTATATAGAAAGATATCATAGATGGGGTACATTTAATTCTAGCATCACAGGACAGTGGTCGCTTCCCATTACATGCGGATGAATAGCAGCTTCTTGAGTAACGTCTTTCATTCTCTCCGATACGATAAAATAATCAATGCGCCACCCGATATTTCGTTCTCGCACTTTGTTCATATATGACCACCAGGTATAGGATCCTTCTTGATTCGGATATAAATAGCGGAATGTATCAAGAAATCCGCTAGCAAGAAGCGTCGTCATTTTCCCTCGCTCTTCTATGGTAAAACCAGAATTTCCTCGGTTTGGCTTCGGATTACGCAAGTCAATTTCTTCGTGTGCTACATTTAAGTCTCCGCATAAAACTACCGCTTTACGGCTATTTAATTTTTTTAAGTACACGAGCAGATCATCTTCCCATTGAAGCCTTTCTTCAAGCCTTGCTAAGTCTCTTTTAGAATTTGGCGTATACACATTTACTACATAGCATTGTTCAAACTCGAGCGTAATAATACGTCCTTCGTCTTCTGATTCTTTATCCACACCGTATGAAACGGATAAAGGCTTTTGCTTTGTAAAAACAGCCGTTCCGGAATACCCTTTTTTCACGGCATAATTCCAGTACTGATAATATCCTTCTAGCTGCAAATCAATTTGGCCTTCCTGCAGCTTCGTCTCTTGAATACAAAATACATCCGCATTCACTTCTTGAAAATAATCTAAAAATCCTTTTCGCACACAAGCGCGAATGCCATTTACGTTCCACGAAATCAACTTCATAAACTCTTCACGTTCTCCTCACTCGATTTATGTATCAGTGTTTAGTGTAGACAATTTCTTGCATGAGTTCAAATAATTTAAAGCGTATACTTTTCTTTTCAAGGTATTCCTGATATTTCTTCTTATTTTATTTTCTGTACCTCAAACACTAGATATAAGAGGTGAAACATAATGTCAACAAACCACACGTATGAAAATAACGAAGAAGTTTCTGCTGTTTCTAAAAAAGAAGAGCACCCTACTAAAGAATGCGAAACACAGAATCAAACAGCGCTTACTAAAGAAGATTTTTCTTTAAATGATTCTGCCATTAAGCACTTTAGCAGGTAATTCATAAAAATAAAAACGCGTTAACTGGTAGCAAGACTCGCTGTCTCAAGCTCTTGCTATCCATTTCTTAAACATAAGGTGGTCGTATGCTAAAAACTATTCAAATGATAGAAGCCATTAAAAAACATTCTATGCCTTTTGCTGATGTCGATGACTTACTGCCGCTTATTAACACAGCAAGCCGCGCTCAATACGTACTTCTCGGAGAAGCCTCTCACGGCACATCTGAATTTTACGAAATTCGAGCAGCTATTACGAAAGAATTAATTCAGCATCATGATTTTTCCTTTATAGCAGTGGAAGGAGACTGGCCTTCGTGTTTTGAAGTTAATCGCTATATTAAAGGATATACAACTCAATACGCGAATGCCGAAGATGTCTTAAGATCTTTTAGCCGCTGGCCTTCATGGATATGGGCCAATCAAGAAATAAAAGAATTGATTGAATGGCTTCGTGATTATAACAACAACTTGCCAGCACATCAGCCAAAAGTAGGTTTTTACGGCTTAGATGTATACAGCCTGTGGGAATCGATAGAAGCTATTATTGAGTACTTAGAAAACAACCACGCTCCTGATGCAAAGAAAGCGAAAAAAGCCTTTGAATGCTTTGAACCTTTTCATCGCGAAGCACAGATGTACGGAATTTCTTCTGCCCTTTACGGAAAAAACTGCATGGTAGAAATCTTAGAGCTTTTACAAACCATTCAGCAAAAAAAAGATACCTATACTCATGAGCCTGAGGCTTCGCTTAGTATGCAGGTAAATGCGCTGGTAGCAAGCAATGCTGAAGCTTATTATCATACGATGATTACCAACGACAATGAATCGTGGAATATTCGCGATCGTCATATGGTAGAAGCTTTAAAATATATTCAATCTTACTACAAAGATAGCGCTAAAGGAATTGTATGGGAGCATAACACTCACATCGGAGATGCAAGAGCAACGGACATGAAAAGCAGCGGCATGGTGAATGTAGGTCAGCTTACCCGTGAAGAATACGGACAGAAGCATGTTTACGCCGTCGGATTTGGAACTCATCACGGCACGGTCATTGCTTCTGATAGCTGGGGTAATCCTCATCAGGAATTAACCGTTCCTCCAGCTATAGAAGGAAGCTGGGAAGATGCCATTCACCGAGCAGGTGCTTTTGATCAATATCTCATGTTCACAGAGGAAAACCGAACATTTTTTCATTCAACGATAGGCCACCGCGCCATTGGTGTTGTCTACGACCCAGAGATTGAACAATACGGAAATTATGTTCCTTCTCGCTTGTCAAAACGATATGATGCTTTTATTTATGTAGAAAAAACACACGCCTTATCACCACTCATCCTTTAATGAAATAAGCGGACTTCCAACGAAGTCCGCTTATTTTTATTGCAAAAAGCTACGAATCGTATCTGTCACAAGTTCATGATCTTCTTCTTGCGACATGCCTGATACAGTAATGGTTCCAATTACGCCAACGTTTTTAACCGAAATCGGAAATGACCCGCCTACCGCTTCGAATTCCTGAGGATTCGCTGCATAAAACTGCGCGTAAGAACGATCTTTTAGCTCGCAGTACAGCTTCATATAATACGAGCTGTGATGGTGGCGAAGAACGGTATTTGATTTTCGTTTAATCCATTCTTCATGGTCGGGAATGGCCCCTTCCATCGCATGTTGAAAGAGAGTTTGACCATTTCGTTTTATGCTTACTGTAACGGCTTTCCCCTTATTTTTTGCTTCATTAATAATTGCTGTTCCTATCTGTAACGCTTGGTCATTTGTAAATTGATGAAAGATCAGTTCTTTTTCCTGCTGAACTACTTTTTCAAGCAGTTTCTCTGTCGAATGATTACTCACTGTTTCTCGCTCCTTAGTTAAAATAAACCGCTCGTTTTTCTTTGCTGCTTTCAAATGCCGCTTCGATAACTTTAACTACGTCACGAGCTTCTTCTGCTGAAACCGGAAGCTCTTCTCCTCGAAGCAGGCTGTCGGCAATTTTTTGATAATACGTCACATAAGAACCGTGCAGTGTTTGAATTTCTTTCGTTTCGCCTTCGCCAGTTGTCAGCTTCCCGTAGTGTTCAGGGCTGTCGGCTCCCCACGTATCGTCCACAGGCTTCTTGCCGGCTCTTAGCATATCTTCTTGGCCGTCAATGCCGTATTTAATATAGCTTGCTTTTGTTCCGTGAACTTGAAAGCGCGGCCCGTTGCTTGGCACAATGGCACTTGAATGTAAAATAACGCGAAGAGAACCGTATCCAAGCACTACGTGGAAGTAATCATCCGTACGTGCATGATCTCGCTGACCAAATACATCAGCTTGAACAAATTCAGGCATTCCAAAAAGGTGTAAGGCTTGGTCTATTAAATGAGAGCCTAAATCGTAAAGCGCTCCTGACCCAGGTCCTTCATTTTCTCTCCAGCGGTCTCGAACAGCTGGACGATAGCGGTCAAAATGCGCTTCATAAATTTTAACGTCGCCTAATTTCCCTTCTTCAATCAGCTGTTTCACCGTCAAATAATCATTATCCCATCTGCGGTTATGATAGACGCTTAGTTGAACATCTTGTTCTTTTGCTAATTGAATTAATTCATTTGCTTCTTTTTCTGATACAACCATTGGCTTTTCAACAATTACATGCTTGCCTGCGCGTAGTGCGTCTTTCACCATTTCATAGTGCATGCCGCTAGGCGTTGTAATAATAACTAAATCAATGCTGTCATCTTCTAGAAGTTCAGATAGAGTGCTCACTACTTCAACATCTTCTAAGTCACTCTTTACTTTTTCAGGATTTGAGCTCATTACCTTTGAAATATGAAATTCGTCTAACACGCTTAAAAGCGGCGTGTGAAAGACCGTTGCTGAAAATCCGTATCCTACTAATCCTACTTTTATTTTCTTCATTGTGTTTCCTCTCCTTTATCAAAATCTGTTACGATAAGCCGCACTTGATTTTGTTCTATTTTTTCTTTTACATCCGCTTCTGGCTCTTTATTTGTGATTAAGATATCAATATCGCTCATATCACATACTCGATGTAAAAATTCACGTTCAAACTTCGTATGATCCGCAAGCATAATAACTTGTCTTGCACATTGAATCATCTGTCTTTTTAAAAATGCTTCTTCTTCACTTGGAGATGTAATACCATCTGCACCAACCCCGCACGTACCTAAAAACAGCTGATCTACTTTGTATTCCTGCAACGTAGAAATCGTTCTTGGCCCGGTGACGTTACGGTTTTTCCCGTTAAACTTGCCCGGCAGCAAAAACGTATCACACGGCGTATATTGATCGAGCAAATCCACATTATCAATGGAATTTGTAATAACGGTTACATGCTTTAAATCCATATACTTCGCCATCAGTGAGATGGTAGAAGACGTATCTAAAAGCACGTCATACCCCTCCGACATTAACGAAGCTGCTTCTTTAGCAATTTGTTCTTTCGCTTTGGTAGGCGTTCGTTCACTGTAATCAATGATATGACTTGACGATAGCGTCGCTCCGCCTTTAACTCTCATAACCTCGCCGTTTTCTTCAAGCTTGACTAAATCACGCCTCGCCGTATCTTTTGAAACGGTAAACATATCGCAAATTTCGTCTAACGTAATCGTACGGTGTGTATGAAGGTATTCAACAATCGCACTCATGCGCTGTTCTTGATACATTGAAATACCCTCCTTTTTTACTTTGATATGAGCTAATTGTAGCGCAAAGAAAAACTAAAAACCACTAAAAAACTTAAAAAGATTAATTTTTTTAAGTTTTTAACTTAAATTATAAAAGATTGTTTAAACAAATTCGAAAAAAAGCATAAAAGTGTACAAACGCTTTCTGGAAATAACTATCTTATTTTGGATAATACTTGTTTTATATCTGATACCCTTTCACGCTTTTCACTAATCGCTTACGGTTCAGACTTCCGGCAAACGTATAGGCAAAAAAAGCGGGAATCGTAAAGATTCCCACTTTTTCGTTACATCTTATGTTCAAGCGCCTTGAAGTTTTCTTGAAATTGCTCCAAGCGAACAAGTCCTTCTTCACGAAGGCGTTTGTTTTCTTCTTCGATCGCTTTTGTTTCCTGCATTCCTTTCATAATAATATTCCACGTTTGCTCCATCGTTTCTACTTTTACGCTGGGCGCACCCGACATTTTGGCAATTTTAACGCTTTGCTGTGAAATATTTTCTGCATTTTGAATAAGCAGCTCATTTGTGCGTTTGTCTAATTCGTTCATAGACTCCGCTACTAAATTTTGACGTTTTGCTGCGATTGCGTTAATGAGCCCATTTTTAAAAATAGGAATCGTTGTAATAAACGCAGAATTGATTTTGCCAATCAGCTTTGTATTTCCTCGCTGCAGCATACGGATTTGAGGAGCGGATTGATAAGATACTTGTTTTGCCATTTCTAAATCATATAATCGCTGCTCCATCAGCTCAACCGCATTTTTTAAGGTTTGAAGCTCCATTGCCGCCAGCTGATTTCCACTCGACGCTCTTTCTTCAAGCACCTTTAGCTCTTGTTTTAACTCTTCTACTTTCACTTCGCCCGCTACAATGTATTTTTCAAGCTCCATATAATACTGATAGTTTTGCTCGTAAAGCTGTTCAAGCGTCGTGGTTGAATGCTTCATTTCAGTTTCATATTTTGTAATCTCTACATATACTTTATCAATTTCAGAGCCCATTGTTTCATATTTTTGAAACAGCTTATCCACTATTTTTTGACCGCGTTTAAAAAGCTTAGAGAAAAACCCTTTATCTTCAACAAAATCCTTTGCGTCAAATTTGTCCATAATCTTTCCAAGCTGCTTTAATAATTGACTTGACTCTTCCATGCTAGACGATTTAATTGTACTAAGCACTTTTCCGGAAAACGAGGAAATTTCATTGGCTGTTTCTTTCCCATACTCAAGTAAAGCCAGCTGATTTTTATAATCAATTTGTTCTGCTAAGCGACGTACTTCCGGCTCTTCTCGCAGTTTTGCTTTTACTTCATTAGGCTTTGTTTCTAAAACTTCTTCGGCTTCGTTTACATCTAAAGGCTGTAATTCGTTTGTTGCCATTTAAAAACCCTTCTTTCTTTAAAAGATTCGTTTTAACCATTTTTGAATGAGCGACGGCTCTTTGAATTCTTCATTAAAGCTAATATCTTCTAGCCAATGTATATCGAAATATTTTTCTTCGACAAACGCTTCTATATCTATTTGACCGGTCGGATTAAAAAGAACAATATCAACGCCAAATTCATTTAACAGAAGCAGTAAAGCTGCATCTTCACGCGTAAACGTTTCATGTTCATTTCCGTGATAGATAATGAGCCGAGGGACGTGCTGCGTATAATCAAATTTTTGAAGCATGCGAAGCACGTTGTTTGGAAGCTTCAAAGACTGATTAAACAAGTACATTTGATGCTGATACGCATCTTCATGATCCAACCGAAGGAGCTTTGAATGTGCACAGTATCTGGAAATAGCTGCAGCTAGCCCTTGCTGAAGCCCGATAGGCAGTTCTTTATAGCGCCACCAGTTGCTTTCAATCATTTTATCAGGACTGAGCGTCCCATCACTTCCGAGAGCGCCTTGGTAGTGAAAGTGATTATTTCCTTCTATTTTTTTAGCAAAAGGAACACAATCAACAGTCAGAGCTAACTCATTTTCTGTTTGCATGAGCTCATGCACTTTACTCCAGTACTCTTTTCGGTTTTTGGAAATGCCAAGCACTTTTGAAAACAGAACCGGCACTTGTACATATGGCTTTGACACTTCAAAATTAGGACGAATAAACGCCCGTTCTCTCATTAATAAAAAAATCTCATCATACGTCGTTTTAAGAGTAACTGAAGTTGGAAAATACGAACGAAATTGCCACGGTTTATACAGCATAGACTCCTCTGAATGAAGCACTTGCTCAATTTCTTGAGAAGCTCGAAATGCTACCGTACCTTTTCGAACCGGTTTATCCGTTGGAAAAGGTAAAAGCGCGCTAGTAGAAGGAAACGTATAAACAGTTGTTAAGCGCTGATTCTCATCTACTTCTTTTAAATGATCCTTTCCCTCTGGATGAAAGGTAAGGACGTCAAAACCTAGTAAAATTAAATAATAGAGAAAATACCGCTCGCTTTTATTCGCATCTCCATACCACATGATGCGAGGCGCGTGTTCAGGAAATGCTTGATCGACCATCCAAGACTTCACATGATTCCACTGCCACTTTATTAAATCGATTAATACACGTTGAAACTGCCCGTCCATAAAACCGTCTGCGTGCTGTTCTTTAAAACACGTTAACGTTTCAATAAATTTTTCGCGTATTCTTCTATGTATAGCGGGATTTTCTGACTTCACGATCAGCTTTTTTCCTTCTAAAAAAGCAAACAGTCGATTGACAGAAAGGCCGCGTTCTTCTTGATTAATTTTAAGAATCGTTTGTACTTCTTTTAATCTATCATTTGAAATGGACTTATCAAGCTTATCGTGCAGGACAAGGATCGATGATGATGAATGCGCAAGTTCATAAAGAAAAGCTGCGTACTCGTCCGCATCAAGATGGGTGCCTACATATCTTCCCGCCACTTGTTTGTAGGAAGTTTGCTGCTCATTTTGTATAAAGTCACCTCGCAGAGAAACATCTTGAGAAAAAAGAGAAGTTCCATTTTGCTCGTTAAGATTAATGATATGAGGATCAATTAGTTTACTCACGCCTTACAGCTCCTTTCTTTTCAGACATATACATGCTAAAAAGAAAGGGTACTCGTTAAAGCACCCTTTCTTTTTCATTTATCCCATGCCTTTTTTATACGGATAATCCGTAGTTGCGGCAAAGGTCGGCCAAGCCACCGGAAAATCCGCTGCCAATGGCATTAAACTTCCAGTCGTTTCCGTGCTTGTATAGCTCGCATACAACGACAGCTGTTTCGATTGAAAAATCTTCACCTAAATCATAGCGCAGTACTTCTTCATTTGTTTCAGCATCAATCAGACGAACAAACGCGTTGGATACTTGTCCAAAGTTTTGTCCGCGAGCATCTGCATCGTGAATCGTGACGCTAATTCCGATTTTTTCAACGTGGTCAGGAAGAAGGGAAAAATCAACGGCTATTTGCTCATCGTCTCCATCTCCTGCACCCGTACGGTTGTCACCGGTATGCTCCACAGCTCCATTTGGACTTTTTAAATTGTTGTAAAAAACAAACTCCTCGTCATTTACAACCTGACTTGATTTATTGGCTAAAAATGCACATGCATCTAAATCGAAATCCTGAGATCCAGCATATTTGTTTGTATCCCATCCAAGGCCTACTATTACTTTTGTTAATCCTGGGTTGGTTTTCGTTAGGTCAATGCGCTGACCTTTTGATAAAGAAATTGACATAAAAACATCCTCCGTACGTTTTCTTACTTTAATGATTAGGCGTTTAAACCAAAGTCGTTTACAAGTGCTGCTAAACCGCCCTGATAGCCGCTGCCAATAGCATTAAACTTCCATTCTCCGCCGTGTCGATACAGCTCTCCTACTACAACGGCTGTTTCGATCGAGAAGTCTTCACCTAAATCATAGCGAATTAGCTCTTCGTCATTTGTTGCATTTAAAATACGAACGTAAGCATTGCTTACTTGGCCAAAGTTTTGACCGCGCGCTTCCGCTTCATGAATCGTAATGGTGAATGCGATACGTTCAATAGATTGAGGCACATTTTTCAAATCTACTTGAACCTGCTCATCGTCTCCTTCACCTACGCCTGTACGGTTATCTCCTGTATGCTCAACCGCTCCGTTTGCACCCGTCGTATTGTTGTAAAAAATAAAATCAGATTCTGAAGCGCATTTTCCCGCTCCGTTTAATAAAAAGACAGATGAATCTAAATCAAAATCGTTTCCACCGTCATACTTATTTACATCCCATCCAAGACCTACTACTACGTTTGTTAATCCTGGATTCGTTTTTGTTAAATCTACTTTTTGTCCTTTTGAAAGATTAATAGCCATTTCGTTTCCCTCTTTTCAAGTTGTTTATTTTGTATATTTATTTGCAATTTCTCCTAATCCAGTATCTCTCGTTGCATCTCCAGTTGCTGAAAACTTCCATTCATTCCCGTCTCGGTAAATTTCACCTGCAAATAGAGCGGTTGCTCCTGAATGGTCTTCAGATAGATTAAAGTAGACAAGCTCTTCGTTTTTAGCGCTGTCTACAACGCGAATAAACGCATTTTTAATCATACCGAAATCTTGGTTTCGCTCAACACACTGATAGATGTTGACTACAAACACAAGTTTATGTACGTTTCCAGGAACCTTTTTTAAATCAACAAAAATTTGTTCATCGTCTCCTTCACCTGCTCCGGTAAGGTTATCGCCTGAATGCTTAACGCTCCCGCAGTTACTGTGACGATTTCCAAAATACACAACGGCTGAGTTACTTACAAGCTTATCGTTTGAATTTAGCATAAGAACAGATGCATCACAGTCAATACTTGGTCCGTTTCCTCCGAAACCAAAAAAGCTGCGTTTTTTTACAGGATCCCATCCTAATCCAACTGTAATAGAAGATAGGCCTTCTCTTCCTTTTGTTAAATCAATTTTTTGACCTTTTTGTAGATTAATAGCCACTTTTATTTACTCCTTTACTGTAACGAACATATTCTATTTCAGGTTCTATATAGCTCTATATCATAGCGCAGATAAATGAAAAAATAGTGAAATTTTTATACCACTTTTAACGTTTACGTAAATCTTCTTTCCATGGAAAGAATACCACAATCTGGTGATTGTTTCAAAAATTAAGCGGTCTGTTATAGGGTAAATTAATTGATTTAAAGTTTGAAAGTAAAGATATTCTACTAAAAAAGACTGTCTCTAAACCGGAAATCCGAGTTATGAGACAGTCTTTTTTGGCTTATTGAGCTATTTTTAAAGTAGGTTCTTGCTGTTCAGCTGTTTTAGCAGCTGCCACGTTTTGAATACGGCCTTCAGCTTTGTATTCAAACGGGCTGTTAAGGGTTTTAATATAGTTTACCGTTGCTTGTAAATCTTCTGGTCCCACTTCCATATCTGAAGAAAGTGCACCAATACCGTATTTTTCGTTTCCATACATATAGTTATTGACTACTACCGTGTATTCTTTTTCTTTGTCAATTTTACTTCCATCTGGAAGCGTGATATCGACTACTTTATTCGTGCTTCCATCCCACGTATAGTTAAAGCCTGCAACATGGAAATCTAGTCCGGATGATGTAATTTGATTGTTTAACACCGTTTCTAAATCCGCTCCGCTTAGCTTTACTTTATTTAAGACGTTGCCAAACGGCTGAATCGCAAACAAATCACCGTATGTTACGTCACCTGCATCAAGCTGTGAACGAACGCCTCCGCCATTCATTAAAGCAAAGTCAGCGTTCATTTCTGCTTTCATGCCGTCAGCAATTAAGTTTCCAAGCGCGATATCGCCTGTTGGTCCGCTAGACGGATAGCCTTTTGCCAAATCTGTAGATGACTTCCCAACCACTTCTGCTTTAATAGGTGCTGCTAAGTCTTCGTACTTTTTCATAATGCTTGAAACTTCAGGATCTGGCGTGTAGTCTTTTTGATATACGGTCACAATTTTGGCATCTTTTTTCACGATGTCACCCGTATTATCGATTTCAACGTCTACGTCAGAAAACGCTGAGCCGTATGAATAAGCTTGAACAATTAGTTTGTTATCTACTACTTTGTTGTTGTATACGTGATTGTGAGCTGAAAAGATAACGTCAACTTCATCGTCAACTTTTTTAGCAATATCTGCTGCATCAAACTCGGTAGAAGTTCCATTTTGATTAGATGGATTATGAGCAAGTACCACAATGGCTTTAATACCTTGCTTTTTCAACTCTGCCGTATATTTATCAATTGCTTCTGCTTCGTCCGTAATTTTTAAGTTTTCATTTCCTTTACGAACGATCATGCTTGGTGTTTCTTGTGTGACAACGCCGATAAAGCCGATCTTCTTGCCGCCTACTTCTTTTATTGCATAAGGCTCCGTAATTAATTTATTAGTTGAAGTATCATAAGCATTTGCCGCTACAACCGGGAAATTCATGCCGTCGTATCCTTTTGTTCCTTTTGGATGATCGCCGCCTTCAATCATACGGTGAAGCTCAGCAATGCCTTCATCAAACTCATGATTTCCAAGCGTACCTACATCAAATCCAAGTGATTCCATCACTTCAACCGTTGGCTCATCTTGAAACAGCGCTGAAACTAACGGGCTTCCGCCAATCATATCTCCAGCATGAACTAAAAGCGTATTCGGATTTTCAGCTTCTTGTTTACGAATAGCTGCTGCTGTATATTTCATATTTCCAGCTAAAAGCGCTTGGCCATTTGAATTGATTTTTGTATCTGTATCGAGCTGACCGTGCAGGTCGTTCATGCCTAAAAGCTGAACCTTTGTATTATCTTTTGATTCGCCGTTTAAATTAATTTTGTAAATGCCGAACCCTTTGTCATCCGTTTTATTTGTATACGTAATGTTGCTTCCTTCAGTTAAATAGCTTTCTCCGCGCGGTGAGCTTGTGAACGTCACGTTAGCCGTTCCGTTAATTGGTGCAATGGACCAGTTATCGTCAGCTGTTGGTGTAATTTCTTTTTGCTCAGTGATGTAGTCCATTAGAATTTGACGGTTTTCATCCGCTGAATCCACCACAAGCTCGCTTCCTTTTAGACCAGGGAAGTTTCCGCCTCCGCCAGCTCGGTAGTTATTTGTCACAACGATAAACTCTTGGTTCGGATCAACCGGCTTGCCGTTATACGTTAAGTTAACAACGCGGCTTGAATCTCCGTGAATCACGTTTCCATTCACATCGTATTTTGCTGGTTTTGTGACGTCGATTTGGTATTGAACGCCGTCAATTACGTCGAAGTTATAAACAGGGAAGCTTGGGTTTAATAATTCCTGCTCTTCTGTTTTATTCGGTGTAATTTGATTAAACTTACCCGCAGACATATCAATCCAGTCTTTTACAACAGAACCTTTTACTTTAACCGCTTTTAATGTGTTGTCATATAGATACAGGTCGCCAGCGCTTCGGATCGTTAAGTCACCTTTTTTAATTTCAGTATATTCATCCACGCCGTTCCTTCCTGCTTTAAAAGGTGCTCCAACTGATAAAATTGGAAGGTCTTTGTATTGCGGCTTGTTTTGAGAAACATATTTTTCTACGTAATCTTTTTGTGCGTTTGTCACAACTTGAATAGACGGGTCATCTTGCACAAGAGAAAAATAGCTGTGGATATCATCGGTCGTTTTACCGATTGGTGTGTTCACGTATTTAACCGTTGCATCGTGATCTTTTTGAACCGCTTTAATAACGCCTTTATCCGGTTCTACCGTACTTTGCGTAACCGTTTTCCCTGATGCATCTTTTACGTCTTTATACGTTTCACGCGTGGACGATTGAGAGCTTACTACTTTCCATTTTCCTTTTTCTTCTTTTAACGTTAAGTCGATTAAACCAAGTGACCCTCCGCCGTAACCTGCTTGAACAGCCGGAACGCCGTTGATCGTTCCTTTTGCATTATCAACTCCAGGAAGAGGCTTTTTATCTGCTCCGAGGAACAAACCGTCTAATGAAGCTTCCGTTTTAGCAGGGAAGACTTTATGCGTGTGTGAAAACGTAATAGCGTCAACGCCTTTTACTTCACTTAATGAATAAATAACATCTTCCGTGTTTTGCTTGTTGCTGCTAAATCCAGAGTGAGCCATTGCAACAACTACGTCTGCACCTTTTTTCTTCATTTCTGGAATGTATTTGTTGGCTGTTTCCACAATGCCTTTTGTAATGACTTTCCCATCAAGGTTTGCTTTATCCCAATCGTTAATTTGAGGGGGCACAAAGCCAATGAAACCAACTTTAATCGTCCGTTTCTTTCCATTTTCATCGACGACTTTTTTATTCATAATTTTATAAGGCGTAAATTTATTTTTATCGTTTTTCGGGTTGTTGTCATGATCATCAACGTAGACATTAGCATTTATGTAAGGAAAGTTCGCGTCGTTATACGCTTCTGTTAAGAAGTCTAATCCATAGTTGAACTCATGATTTCCAAGTGTTGCAATATCATAATCCAGCTGATTCATTGCTTTAAATACAGGATGAACTTCCCCTTTTTTTAGCGGATTAATCTTAGCTTTATACGTGCCTAGAGGCGTTCCTTGAATGAGGTCTCCGTTATCTACTAATAAGCTGTTTTTCACTTCTTTTCGAGCGTTTTTGATTAAGGTAGCGGTTTTAGCTAAACCCACTTTTTCATAAGAGGCATCTTTGAAGTAATCATAGTTTAATAGATTCGTATGAACATCGGTTGTTTCCATCAGGCGTATGTTCACAAGCGCATCTTTTTTATTATGGCCTTGATGCTTGCTTTGCTGTGAGCTTTGTCCAGGATGACGTTCTTCCGCTCCTGCCTGTGTAGTTAAAAAAGGCATAGATAATAGAGAAAGTGCCAGTGATGTGGATAGGATTTTTTTCGTTTTACTACTTTTGTTCTTTTTCATCTACCATTCACCTTTCAAGTAAGTTATCATCGCTATAAATCTAGCAACTGTTCAAAAATAGTATAGCAGAAAAGATTTATAAAGGATGTAAATTTTTTGATTTTTTAGTAAACCATTTGTATGCGTTTTATTAACTTTTTGTAAACCGAAAAAATTTTTTTAGTTTTCCTCTTCAAAATCAAGGACTATAGTTTTTATTAATTGGATGAACCCTCCTTTTTAAATGAGTCTTATTACCTAATAAATCAACGTTCCCACACCCTCTATTAATTCAAAAAAAATTTATTTCAAGCGGTGTGTATATATGTACTATACATAGGATATGAAAAACAGACATTAAGTTTGTCACAGCTTCTAACAAAATTTCGTAGATATAAAAAAGAAAGAGAAGGTTTTTGTCTTCTAATAAATAGATATATTTATATAATTTTACATTTACAACAAGGAAACGAGGTTGAGTCATAAGACATACCTACATGAAACCTACGTTCACCTACAAATAAAAAAATCCGAACGAAGTTGATTCTCCATCAAGAATCTTGATTCATCGTTCGGATGTTCTTTAGTTAACATACTTTTTTCTCAGCCGCGTTTTCTTACTGACCTAATTCTTTAATTTGTTTCATAATACTTGATACATCTTGAATTGATTGAAACAATTCACTGTTTTTTAGCGCTTCTGGATTGAAGCTGCCATCCTTTATATTGGCTTCATACGCTTCAATTCCACTAATGATTTTTTCGTTTTGTTGAACAAGCTGATCGTGCACATCAGAAGCGATGTCAGGAGCTTTTGTTTGATTAAATTCTTCAGCTCTTCCTTTCATTTCCTGCAACTTTTGCTCTAGCTTCTTTATTGCCTCGTCGTCATTAACAGCTTTTTCCGCTAGAGGCGGTATTTCTTCAGCAAACTTTTGTGCTTCACTCACGTAATCTTTCGCATCGTTTGCATAGTTCAACGTACTGCTTGTATCTTCAAGAAAAGAACAGCCGCCGACCATAAAAAGAACAGCAGTTGATATGACTAGCATCCACTTTTTCACTTAGCACTCAACCTTTCTTATTTTCTTTTCTGCTATCTTCTTTTCGATTTTCGTTTCTTTAACTCTTTCATAATAATGGGTACAGCTTTTTTTATTCCTTTTTTTACAGCGGGGCTTTTTAACAGTCTCGATAGTTTTGACATTTTTAAGCTCCTCTCTCATTTTGAAATAACAAAAAACACCTTTACCACATGTGGTAAAGGTGTTTGTATCCAGACCTTTACCAATGGCAACATTGGCAAAGGTCTCGCTAACAATTTGCATTGTCAATAAAGCCGGAGATAATAATCTCGAAATGACGACTTTACTGCAAGAGCTACTCCCCTTTGAGCAAAACAGCATTTTTTGTTAACACAATCATAACGCACGTTCCTGATTATCGTCAACTTATACGAAATTAGTACACGTCTTTTTTGGTAAATACCAGAAACGACACGAGCAGCCCCGCAAGTCCCCAAATGGTTAAAACACCCAAGGAAAACCCTAATGTCATTCCTTCAGTCGGAGGAGCTGTGCCTTGCAGATAAGAAGTTAAATTTAAATTAACCATAAACAAATACTTAGCCGAATGCCATGAAGAAACCATGCTGCTTAAAATCGTACCTGCAATCAAACAAGCAAGCATCACACCCATACCCGCAGCTGTACTTTTAATTAAAACAGATAGCATAAAAGCAAGCGTTCCAACAACAAGTGAGACAAACCAAGCAAGACCAAACTCCATTAAAATATATCTCCACTGCGAAATTAAATGAACGTCAGCTGTATTTAAGTCATTTCCCTGCACGCTAAATCCCGTAAGAATAGGGGCTGTCCAGCCTTTAAATCCAAATACAACGCCAGAAATGAGGTACGACAAAACGCCAAACATTAAAATTAAAAACGAGACGGACATGACGAGCGTGATATATTTACTAAGCAGGATTTTCCACCGTTTCACAGGCCTCGTCAACAATACCTTGATGGATCCCAAGCTGTACTCTGAAGACACTAAATCCGCTGCAATAATCATAATCATCAGCGGCAGCAAAAGCTGAATGGCGTTTTCAATGAACCCTCGCACAAACGTTGGTGCCCCTGGTTCCGAAGGATTGATATCATTATCTAAATAATACTGTTGCTGCGCCACGCGAATTTCAAGCTGCTTGCGCCAATCATCTGAAATTTGGCTTCCGCTCAGCCGGTTTTGCGTATCGATAATTTCTTGCTGCAGCGTACTGCGCCAATCGGTCGTTCCTAGCTTTTCTTGAAGGCGCTGTGTTTCGCGAAGCTGAGCGTAGGTGAACATAGAAATCAAAACGCCCATAATAAGGGTAACGATTAACAGGCGCTTTTTTCGAACGAGCTTGATCATTTCATTTTGAACCAAACTAATCAATCGATTCGCCTCCTGTCATTTCGATAAATAAATCTTCAAGAGTTGGAAGCTTTCGATTCATTTCTTTTACCGTTACTCCTGCTTGAATGAGCTGTTTGTTCCACTCTCCCACTTCAGCTTCTTCATAAAACGTCGTGACATACTCCCCCTGCACTTGCACAAAGTCCGTCACTTGTTTTAAAATGTCTATTCCTGCAGGCTGCGGATCTAGCTTCCACAGTAAACGCTCTTGCTGAGTTAACAGGGTCTTCACCGATTCTGTGTGAATAACTTCTCCTTTTGCGATAATCGCTACTCGGTCACACATTAGCTGAATCTCGCTCAGTAAATGACTCGATACTAAGACGCTTAGACCTTCACTTTCAGCTAAAAAGCGAATAAATTTACGCATATCCCGAATTCCAGAAGGGTCTAGTCCGTTCGTTGGCTCGTCTAAAATAAGCACTTTTGGTTTTCCGAGAAGCGCTTGCGCAATTCCTAAACGCTGCCTCATACCTAACGAATACGTGCGAACTAAATCGTGGATACGCTCTTGCAAGCCAACTAATTCCACCACTTCATGAATGCGTTCTTCTGTCATAGAAGGAATCATGCGTGAAAAGTGCTGCAGATTTTCCCAGCCGCTTAAGTATGGATACAGCTCAGGATTTTCAACAATACAGCCGATATGCTCCATCGCTTTTGTAAACTGCTTTGATACGCTGTATCCACAAATATAAATGGAACCAGCCGTCGGGCGAATCAGACCGACAAGCATTCGGATCGTTGTCGTTTTACCGGCTCCATTGGGTCCTAAAAAGCCGAACACTTCGCCTCTTTTTAGTTCAAAATCAATATTTTTGATAATCTCTCGTTTTCCTATTACTTTTTTCAGTCCTTTTACTGAAAGCGTTACTTCACTCATATCATTCCCTCCCTTACCACGTAATAAGCGATGCTACACGTTCTGCGATCAGCTTGTAGCCTTTTGCATTAGGATGAAACTTATCAGTATATAAGTAGTCATCTACCTTTAGCTGAAACAAATCAAAGGTCGGAACAAAAACAGTTTGCTTATAATTAGCACTTAATTCACTGCTTTTGTAATTCCATTCTCGTACAATAGCCGTTGTCGTTTTTGCATCTTGCAGGTTACTAAACGGATTATATAAACCAATTAAAAAAATCGTCGCGTCTTTATTTGCCGACCGGATGCTTTTTAAGATGCTGTCTACGTTTTTTAAATAGTCATTTTCTAGCTTTTGAATATTGTTTTTATTTAAGTTCTGCAGCGTTTGTCCGCCTTGAAATAAGTCATTTCCTCCAATGGTGATCAGCACGGTATCTGCCGACTTAACCTGCCGCTGAATTTCCTGCTGCTTTACTTGACTTGCCAGCTGCGAAGACGTTTGACCTTTTATTCCAAAGTTACTTAAGAGAATTTTCTTCTTCGTTTTTTCTTCAAGATTATCTTTTAAATACCCAACGTACCCTTTTCCCGCTGCGTCTCCTGTTCCTCTTGTCAGGGAATCACCTAAAGCGACAATCGTATAATTCTTTGTACTTTTGTTACTGCTGCTTGTTTCTTGCTTCGGCTTTGGCATTTCTTTTACAGTAGCTTTTGAGGCGCTAACATAATCATAAATAGACATTCCAAGCCCCACTGCAAACAGCAGACACGAAATAATCGAAATCAAGGATACAATCCATACCCACTTTCCTTTCGCTTTCACTGGCTGCACTCCTTTTCGTCTTTTTAGTTATCTTTTTTTAGAGCTTCAACTGTTTTTAGTAAAGCGGACCAGTCTAAATGACCCCAGCCATTTTCGATTCCTTGTTCATAATGACCTTTCACAAGCTCTCCTAACGGAAGCGGAGCGGACACTTTTTTGGCTGCATCAATAGCCAGGTTTACATCCTTTAGTCCAAGCTCCAGCTTGAACCCGGCCGGATCAAAGTCTCTTTTAGCAATTAAATTGCCGTAATTTTTATACACAGGAGATGCAAATAAGCTATTAACCACTTCAAGAAACTCCTCCGCTTGCATGCCATACTGTTCTACCATGACTACTGCTTCAGAAACAGCTTCTAACATCGATACTAATAAAAAATTATTGCCAAGCTTAGCTACATTTGATAAGTAAGCTCGTCTCCTACAGTGAAAATAGTTTGACCAATCGCTTCAAACAGCGGCCAAACGTGCTCTCTTGCTTCTTTATTACCTGCAACTATTACTTTGAGAGCCGCGGCTGCTGCTGCGTCGGGTCGACCTAAAACAGTCGCTGCAACAAAATGCTGTCCTGATGCAGCATGTGCGCTTGTTAATTTTTCCGATAAATCTACGCTAATAGTACTCACAGAGACGTGAATACCACCTTCTTGAAGGCCTGCAAGTACACCGGCTTCTGAAAGCGTTACTTCTTCTAAAGCCTCATCATTTGAAAGAATCGTAAAGACAAGATTCGCTTCTTGTGCTGCTTGAGCAGGTGTCTCCACAACCTTTGCTCCTTTTTTCACAAGACTTTCCGCCTTCGAAGCAGTGCGGTTATAAATAACAAGTTCATGACCCGCCTTTATCATATTTTCCGCCATCGGTAATCCCATATTTCCTAAACCAATTAAACCCACCTTCATCTTTACCACTCCATTTCAGCACTCAGTATGTACGTTTCTTATGCTTGTCGTCTATCTTTAGAAAAAGCATATTTTCATTATTATATAACTACAGTAAAAGCGAATACAAAGAATAGCCTTTCTATAATGTTCAAAATGTGACATTTTTTAGACATGATTTATAAAAAACTTGTCTAAAAAATACGAATGGTTTTTAAATAAAGCGCTTGCAAACATAGGAAATTTCTGCTAAGATGTAAGAGAATTATTTTTGTTCGGTGGGGATGTATGAGTATTGTCACTTTTCGTCTTTAGATTTGAGCAAGAATAGTACCACAATGTGCGAGTCCGCACGAGGAGGCAACAATTATGGAACAAGGTAAAGTAAAATGGTTTAACGCAGAAAAAGGTTTTGGATTCATCGAGCGCGAAGGTGGAGACGATGTATTCGTACACTTCTCAGCAATCCAAAGCGAAGGCTTCAAATCTTTAGACGAAGGTCAAGCTGTAACATTTGACGTAGAACAAGGTCAACGCGGACCTCAAGCTGCTAACGTTCAAAAAGCATAAGAAACACAACATATCAGAAACAGATCCTTTAAAGGATCTGTTTTTTTGTGTACAAACATAAAAAAAGCCCCGTTTTTCAACAGGGCCAGTCGGTACAAATACAGAAGTAAAGTTAATGGTACTCTTAGTATAGCACAAGATCATAACAATCTATACGAAATAATAAAATAAAACTTTCATCCGGCACGTTTACCTATGATTATAGCTATTCCAGACTCTCTAGGGCGCTCGCAAATCGTTTGATTCCTTCTCGAATGACCTCTTCTTCCCCTCTGCCAAACGTAAAGCGAATAGCTCCGCTTTGAGAACTCAGCACGCTTCCTGGTACAAAAGCCACTCCTCTTTTAAGCGATTCTTCCAATAGACGATAGTCATCGACCGGCTGATTCACTTTGCACCATAAGTGAATCCCGCCTTGAGGCGAATCGAAAGATACTTTTGATCCGAGCAATTCGTTCAGACTCGACGACAGGGCATACTCTTGCTTTTTGAGCTCTTGTCTAAGCTTTTCAATATGCGAAGAAAACGTAGGAGAATCTAAGAATTGATAAGCAATCCACTGCGGAAAGATGCTGTGGCCAAAGTCAATTTGCTGCTTAGCGTCTGCCAGGCGCTGAATCACTTGCTCTGGCCCCACTATCCAGCCAATTCGAAGGCCCGATGCCACAATTTTAGAAAGCGAGCTGATATAGAGGACATTTCCGTTCTCGTCCATCGATTTCAGCGTTTGATGTACATTTCCGTCAAATGCCGTGAGTGAATAAGGATCATCTTCAATAAGCGGAATGCCGTATTCTGAAGAAAGCTCTAAAAACCGCTTTCGACGCGCTTCTGATAACACAATACCGGTCGGGTTTTGATAATACGGATTTAAAAAAACCATACGAATGCGATGCTTTTTATGTAATTCTACTAAGTCGTCCGGGTTGGCTCCATTTTTATCTACAGGCAGCAAAAACGTTCGTAAACCTGCTGATTGAAAAAGCGGCAGTGAATAGCTATAGGACGGATCTTCAATCGCTACTGCATCTCCTGGTTTTAACAAACACTGCACAATCAAATGAAGTGCTTGCTGTGCACCTGATGTGATTAAAATGGAATTAGCATCGGTGGAGATTTTCCGGTACTCATGAACATGAGCAGCAATAGCGTCACGCAGACGTTCATTGCCGTGAGGATGATCATAGCCTAAATGCTCATTAAACGGCATGCCCGCTAATATTCGCTGAAAATCTTCACTTGGAAATAAGCTAGGCGCTAATTCTCCGCTCGCTAAGTTTACAAAGTCTGTTCGCAAAGCTTCGCTTCTTATTCGCTGTACGAGCGGTAAATTAGGCAAAAATGAACCGTCTTCTACATATCTTCCCCAGTTTGGAATACGTTTACGGGAAATTCCCCAGATGCTCGAACTAACTCGCGTGCCGCTTCCTTTTTTACGTTCTACGATTCCAAGTGCCTGCAGTTCTTCATAAGCAGCTACTACCGTGCTTCTGTTCACGTTTAGCTCAGCAGCAAGCGTTCGTTCTGATGGCAGCATAGAATCCGGCGGAAACGCTCCCGATGAAATACAGCTTTCAATATATTCTGCAATTTGTTTATAAATCGCTTTTTTGCTAGCGCGATCTGGTCTCCAGTTCATGCGGCGTCAGTCCTTACGTTTAAACTTTCTTATTAGTAGTTTATCCTTTATCTCTCTTATCTTAAAGCAGTTTTATAAAAAAAGACCATCCAATTTGGTGTTTTTTTGCTCATCCACTTTATAAAATAAATAATATCACCTCTTTGTTACTTGCCGACATTTAAGTTTACATAATAATTTTATAGTTAATCAAATTACCTTCACCATTCCAACAAAAAAATCCAAACGAAGTTGATTCTCTATTAAGAGTCTCAATTCATCGTTTGGATCTTTACTAAAGTACTTTTGTCACAGCCTATTTTTTATAGAGGCGGTAAATCTAGCTTGCCTTCTTGAAATAATTCTTTCACCATATGCTTGGCATAACCCGTTGCTTGTCCTAGCGTAATCTTAGCTGGCATAGGCGCTTCGTTTGCATCAACGATTACATCGATAATACACGGCTTGTTTTGCCTAACAGCACTTTCAAAAGCAGGCAGCAGCTCTTCTTCTTTTTCTACTCGGTAGCCAACACCTCCGCAAATATCTGCATACCTGGCAAAGTTCGGATTTGTTAAGTCTGTTCCGAATTCAGCATTTCCCATTACTTCTTGTTCAAATTTAATCATACCGATTTTATGGTTATTAAATAGCACCACAACTAGCGGAAGATTGTATTTAACAGCTGTAATAAAATCTGCCATCGTCATCGCAAAGCCGCCGTCTCCACAGACCGCAAACACCTGCTTCTCGGGATAAGCAATTTTTCCAGCAAGTGCGCCCGGCAGCCCGCATCCAAGAGTCGCTAGCCAGCTTGAAATCACAAACTGCTGATTTGTCATACGAAAATGACGCGCCATCCATACTGTGACGTTTCCTACATCTACGGACAAGACCGCGTTATCAGCCGCTACGTGCTGAAGCGCTCGAATCACTCGCTGTGGCTTGATAGGTAGACTTTCTTTTGCTTCTTGGGTATCAAGCTGGCTCCACCACTTTTTCATACGTTCTTGACTTTGCTCTAAAAACTGGCGATGTTCTGAGCGGCCAACGTTTTCTAAGAACCACTGAATGGTTGTTTTTGCTTCTCCTGCAAGCCCTGCATCTACAGGATATCTTTTACCAATTTGTGCAGGATCAATATCAATATGAATCGTTTTCGCATGGTCTGGCAAAAATCCTGTAAACGGATAGGACGTTCCAATCATGATGAGCGTATCCGCTTCTTGCATCGCTTCATACGCTGGCTTTGTACCGATTAATCCAAGTCCTCCGAGACAATATGGATGTTCATCCGGTATTGCGCCTTTTCCAGGAAGCGTAAGAACAATAGGTGCTGCGATCTTTTCGGCAAACGCAAGCAGCTCTTCTCTCATTTCATGTGTGCCTCGACCGGCTAAAATAACCGGACTTTCTGCTTTACCAATCAAATCTTTTGCTTTTTCAAGGTCTTCTCTGTGAGGAAAGACGTCTTGTTTAACGATTATGCTTGATGTTTCTCGTGCCTCTGATCCGACTTCAAAACGAGGGATATCATCGGGAATGGTTAACACAGCCACACCTTTTTTAGCATAAGCTGTTCGAATCGCTTGATTGACAACAGTGGGAAGCTGTTCAGCGGACATGATTCGCTGGTTATATACAGCCACGTCATCGAACATTCGCTCTAAATTAATTTCTTGAAACGCATCGCTTCCGATAAGATCAGACTCCACTTGCCCCGTAAGTGCTAAAACGGGAGCTTTGTCTAACTTTGCATCATACAAACCATTCAATAAATGAATCGCTCCCGGTCCGGCAATAGCCGTGCATACACCGATTTTACCCGTTAGCTTTGCATATGCAGCCGCTGCGAGAGCTCCCGCTTCTTCATGCCTCACTTGAATAAATTTAATTTTGTCCTGGGCTTTGCGAAGCGGTTCAATAATTGAATTAATGGAGTCTCCTGGCATTCCGTAAATATGATCAACGCCCCATTCAATTAACAGTTCAATCAGTTTTTCCCCTGCTTTTTGTTTAAACATATGACTGACCCCTTTCTTCTTATATATAGAGATAGTGTGACCTGATACGCTCTTTCTTACTTATTTTCACTCGTATAATTTTCGTTTTCTTTCATTAAATGAATGATCGTCTTCGTTAAATTTTCTTCATTCCTTGCAATTATCATTAACTTTTGCTATTCTATAAGAAGAATTATTTTTGTTCGGCAACAATCGATAGGTGAATACTTTCGTCTTAAAGATTTTGATCATGAGCAAGGATAGTAATACAATGTGTGCATAGCACACGAGGAGGCAACATTCATGGAAAAAGGTACAGTAAAATGGTTTAACGCAGAAAAAGGTTTCGGATTTATCGAGCGCGAAAACGGTGACGATGTATTCGTACATTTCTCAGCAATCCAAAGCGAAGGATTCAAATCTTTAGACGAAGGTCAAGCTGTAACATTCGACGTTGAAGAAGGTCAACGCGGACCTCAAGCTGCTAACGTTCAAAAAGCATAAGTAGAAAAAGACTCTGATTTCAGAGTCTTTTTTTTATGTAGAACCACGCATAAAACCTTTTTAACGCGCAGTTTGTACACGTTATTATAAATAATAAACTAAAAAAGTCTCTTCATCCCGAAGAGACCTTTTGTGGAAGAAATAGTTGAAGAAATAAAGTGTGGATGTTGCGTCGTCATCATTTTTTAATAATTAGCACCAGCCGCCGCCGAAGCAAGAAGCGCCGATGATGATTAATAAGATGAAAAGTACAATGATTAAAGCGAAACCGCCGCCGCAGCCACCGCCGCCATAACCACAACCGTATCCGTAACCTCCGTAGTATCCCATGTGTTTCACCTCCATTTGCTATACTTTAAGATATGTGGATTTAGTTAAATTGCTCCTAATAATTCCATAGAACTTTTGGAAATGTTTGTCATACACTAAAAATACTGCGTTTTTCAAACATGCCCCACAAAGAGATAAAACCTTTGATTTTATGGGCATTTACTCCTCTTTTCTTTATCTTTTAAAAATGTAATCGCTCCCTTTTTCATGAATGTACACCGTGCTGAATACCTTTAGTTATGTACACTCACACAGGAGGGATTTTATATGTTAACACTCGAAATTTCAAAGCAAATCGTTAAAAACGTCTACCCTATTGTCTTATCAAATCGCAGTAAAATCTTTCAAGAGGAAGTGAGCGTCGCCGCTTTGCAAGACTACTTTGGTCTTGATCATGCCTTTAGCGTGTATGCAGCTGCCACCATTATTTATCAGCTAGAAGCCGACGGGTATGTATCCAAACCTCTGAAGCGCAATGAATACAAGCGAATTTTGCTCAAATAAAAACAAGCATCCCCGCAAGGATGCTTGTCTTATTTATAGCTATACCTGTCGAATAACTGCTCGACTCTTTTGTGGTAATCAGCAAGGTAGTCAGAAAGCTCAGTTTTACTCAATTTATTTGCCTGTTCCTCAAATAGTGACAGCAGCGAAATTTTAATCATTGCCATTTCCGTTTCCGAGCGATTTTCATTTCGCAAATCTTTTCTTAAATTCCACAGGCTTTGCTCCATTTCATGCTTTAATTGTTCTAGTGAGTGTGGTTCTTCGAATCCGGCACGAATGTCTTTTTTAAATCCACTCATCTTATCACTCCTCGCATTTGCACCTGCTAGATAGTATCTAATGTATACTATACCATAAATAACTATACGAGGCTTAAGCATGCCTTTTAAGCAATTGGCCACAAAATAAAAAACATCTCGTTGGATGTCTTTAACGTTACCTTTTATCTTACTTCGTCTTCTTCACCTTTTACATATTTAAAAAATGAATCAATCATTTCATTTAAAAAATCATTGCGATCTTCAAAATTCATAATTTCTAAAAATTCCACAATATCCTTATCTAAACTAATAGAAGCGGGAACATAAGCAGCCGCTTCCCTTCTTTGCGGGAATGGAATCACATTATCTTTCTTCTTCATAAAACACCGTCCTTTTTCTGTGCTTTACTAGTGTAAGCTTTCAAGGAACGATTTGCAAGTCCCTCTGATGTAAAATTTTATATAAACATTCTTCTGAAAAGACAGGGTATAATCTTTAGCTGCTCAAGTAGGCCCATTTGACATTAGCTTTTTCATGTTCTGGCGTCATATTAATAATTCGCCGCTGTTTTCTCTTTTCCTTTTGGCATCTTTTAGAAAATTTAAACACAAATATTTTAAAAGAGGTTTTTATTTCCTTCGTATAGGCTAAAGAAAGGAAACAACATTTTTATATGGAGGGGTTCCAAATGATTGCATTAACTGGAAAAGTTGCGCTTGTGACGGGAGCGGCGTCTGGAATTGGACGCGCTTCAGCCATTACACTAGCTGAACAAGGAGCGCGCGTTGCTCTTTTAGATTTAGAGGAAGAAAAATTACATGAAGTAAAAGAGACCATCATGTCGAGCGGCGGAGAGTGTATAGCCATTAAAACAGACGTATCTGACTCTGAAAGTATAAAAGAGAGTATCGAAACGATCCGCAGCTTATGGAGTCAATTACATATTGTTTCTATTAACGCAGGCATCAACGGTACGTTCTCTTCTATTGAAGAACTATCACCAGAAGATTGGACAAAAACGATTGATACAAATTTAACAAGCACTTTTTTAACTGTGAAGCATTCTATTCCTTATTTGAAAGCTCAGGGAGGAAGCATTATTATTACTAGCTCAATTAACGGCAACCGTACATTTTCAAATATCGGCATGAGCGCATACAGTTCCTCAAAGGCTGGCCAAATGGCGTTCGGCAAAATGGCAGCCCTTGAACTTTCTACATACGGAATACGGGTAAACGTCATTTGTCCAGGAGCAGTTGATACAAATATTGAAAGCAATACATTCCGTCAAGAAGACAAATTAAAAGAAGTGGCGATTCCAATTGAATATCCAAATGGCAATCAGCCGCTTGCTAAGCGCTCAGCTAAGCCCGAAGAAGTAGCGGAGTTAATCTTCTTTTTAGCTTCTGACGCGTCCAAACATATTACCGGAAGTGAAATGTTTATCGACGGCGGAGAATCACTGCTGTAACGTACAAGCCCCTGCGTCAACGTCAGGGGCTTGTTTTTTTACTTTTATGAACAACATCTACTCCGCCCGAAGCAGATATAATGCTGCCTGTAATCATATCTGAGTTTTCATCACAAAGAAACTCAATAATACGCGCAATGTCTTCTCCTGTCCCTGATCGACCGACAGGCGTTTCCTTGTCTTCTAGTAATCTTGCTTTTATAATGTCACTTTCTTTCATGTCCCCTACAATATCTCCGGGACAGACCATATTGACCGTAATCCCGTATTCGGCTACTTCTAGAGCAAGCGATTTGGTCAGAGAAGCTAGTCCTGACTTAGCGGCACTAAAAGCCGCGCGGTACATCCATCCAGGGGTGTGCTCTACATCTTGAAAACCGTATGTAATAATTCTTCCAAACTGCTGCTTTTTCATAGCTGGAACAACCGCTTTTACAAAATGAAAAACGGAGCTTAAATTTCCTTCCAGCATTTCATACCATTCACTGTCTGTGTATTCTATTAATTTTTTTCTTTCAAATACATACGGACCTGCATTATTAATTAAAACATCAATACGTCCAAATCGCTCCATAGCCTGCGCAACGACGTGTTCAATATCTGCTTTATTCGTTATATCCCCTTCTACAAACTGTACGTTGTCTTTATATTGATGCCATTCTTCTTGCAGTTCTCGCACTTTATTTTTATCACTCCGAAAATGGACGGTAACGGAATACTGCTTTTTTAAAAAATTTTCTGTTACCTTCTTGCCAATACCTTTATGACCCGCTGTAATCAATGCATGTTTCATCTACCTTCACCTCTTTCACTCTACTTATCTACTATATATATTAGACAGCTCCTTAGTTTATCCTTTACTAACAGAAAAAAGCCCTTGACTAAAGGGCCTTTCTTTTACGGTCTTAACAAAATTTTCCCTGTACTTTTCCGGCTTTCAAGCAGCTCATGCGCTTTTGCTCCGTCTTTTAAATCGAACACCACGGGATCAGTTAACACAAGCTGATCTTTACTGATCCACTCAAACAGCTGCTGTGAACGTACTTTACGTTCTTCATAAGATACGAGCACGTTCCATAAGTCTCCACCTGTAAGCGCTTTAGAGGTGTCCATCAGCATACGCGGGTCGACCGGGGCCGGATCGCCTCCTGCCATTCCGTAAAATACCACGGTTCCGCCTGTTTTTACGGCTTCAAAGCTTTTTTCTAGTGTAACTCCTACAGATTCATAGGCAACATCTGCGCCTCGCTTCGTTACTTCTTTCACTTGTTCCACCCAGTTATCTTCGTATAAAAAGACATAGTCAGCACCTACTTGAGCCGCTGCTTTTGCTTTTTCAGAAGATGACGTTAAGCCAATGACTTGTCCGCCTAATAGCTTGGCAATTTGAACTAAAAGCTGACCTACACCTCCAGCAGCTGCGTGAACAAGTACATAATCGCCGGGCTGAATGCTGTAGCTGTCTTGTGTTAAATAGTGAGCCGTTAACCCTTGTAAAAGCACAGAAGCAGCTGCGTCAAACGAAATATCGTCAGGTACGGCAATGATTTTATCTTGTGGCACGGCAACAAGCTCTGCATTTGCAAAAGGGACGTCAGCAAACGCAATACGGTCTCCTACGTTAACGTGACTTACTTCTGCTCCTACTTCTTCTACCACACCTGCTCCTTCATATCCTAAAATATACGGAGGTGTACCCGTTAAGTGGTAGTTCCCTTTTCTTCGGTACACATCAGCAAAATTAAGTCCAATTGCTTTTGTTCTTACTAATACGTCTGTTGGACCAATAGAGGGGTTCGGTATATCTTGATAGTGGAGAACGTCAGGTCCTCCAAATCTTTCAAACACTAATGCTTTCATATATAAGTTACCTCGTTTTCTTTATGTATTCCCTTTCATCGTAATTCAAAGAGATAACAAACACAAGTTTCTGACTCAAGGGAAAAACGCTTTGTCTCCTAAGGAGATAAAGCGTTCTTTTACTTTGTTTGCTCTACAACTTCTCGCATCGTTCCATTTTTTTGATAAGACATATGAAAAGAAAAGGCTTTTTCAAGAACGTGCGGTGTTTGTCCGCCTCGCGTGAGCGCTTCTTCGTAATACGCCATAAGCTGGTCGCGGTACATTGGATGTGCACAATTTTCAATGATTCGTTTTGCTCGTTCTCTTGGAGCGAGTCCGCGCAGGTCTGCGTATCCTTGCTCTGTTACAATCACATCCACATCGTGTTCCGTATGATCAACGTGTGAAACAAACGGCACTATACTTGAAATATCGCCGTTTTTGGCAATAGATTTTGTTACAAAAATACCGAGACGCGCATTTCGGGCAAAATCTCCTGAGCCTCCGATTCCGTTCATCATTTTTGTTCCCATCACATGCGTTGAATTAACGTTTCCGTAAATGTCTAGTTCTAGCGCAGTATTAATTGAAATCAGTCCTAAGCGACGAATGATTTCTGGATGGTTTGAAATTTCCTGCGGGCGAAGAATGAGCTTATCTCGATAGGCTTCAAAATTAGAGAAAACTTGTTTCATTTTATCCGCTGAAAGCGTAATTGAGCAGCAGGAAGCAAACGTAACTTTTCCTGCGTCAAATAAATCAAACACAGCGTCCTGCAATACTTCTGAATACACTTCTAAATCATGAAACTCTGAATCTAACAAACCGTGGAAAACGGCATTTGCCACAGATCCAATTCCAGATTGTAAAGGAGCAAGCGATTCAGTTAATCGCCCTTCTTTAATTTCTTCACGTAAAAATGAAATCAGATTTTGAGCCATCACAACCGTTTCTTCGTCAGGTGCTACAATCGTAGACGGTGAATCTAGCTGATTTGTAAACACAATACCCTTTACTTTATCTAAATCAATTGGTATGCCTAATGAACCAATACGATCATCAGATTTTTTCAAAGGAATTGCATCTCTTTGTCCTTGAACGCCCGGATCATATAGGTCATGAATGCCTTCTAACAGCTCTGGCTGCGCTGTGTTAATTTCAATAATAATAGATTTTGCATGCTCGGCAAACACCATTGAATTGCCAATTGACGTTGTTGGAATCATCATTCCGTCATCCGTAATAGAAACCGCTTCCAAAATAGCGAAATCTATTGAATCTAACACGCCTGAACGCACCCATTCAGAAGTATGCGATAAATGCTGGTCAATAAACTGAAATTCACCTTCATTAATTTTTTTACGCATGGTTGGGTCCGCTTGAAACGGCAGGCGCTTGTTTAACATGCCTTTTTCTGCAAATAGCTTATCCACATCTGATCCAAGTGAAGCACCGGTATACACGCTTACTTTTATCGGTTCTGTTTCTGCTCGTTTCGCTAGCGCAAACGGGACAGCTTTGACATCCCCCGCGCGTGTAAAACCGCTTAGACCAAGAGTCATTCCATCTTGAATCCAAGACGCTGCTTCTTCAGCAGAGACAACTCGATTCTTTAGTGCTTCATCCTTAATTCGACTGCAAACGTTTTCCATTCTGTTCACTCCTTGTTTTTGCTCTTTTTTACCATTTTACTGTAAAGCGAGCGTACACAAGAGTTTTTGGAATGAAATGGACAAAAATAGCGATAAAACAGCATATTTGATGATAATTAAGCAAAATGACGGTTAAAACCCAAGGAGTTTTCGAAAATAGCTGGCGTACGACTGACTGACCGGAATTTTTTCTCCGTTGTTCATCACTAATAAAAAAGTTGAATGTGTATCAGGATAAATTTCTTGAATTTGCGTCACATTGACGATAAAAGAACGATGACAGCGCACAAACTCTTCTTTTGGAAGCACATAATCAAATTCATTTAACGTGTATTTATGCGTACCCGTATACTTCTGTGCGTACACATATGTTTTTCGGTCACGCGCTTCTACGTAGATAATTTTTGAGAAAGGAACCGGTATCCATCCCTCGTTCACCTTTAACGTCACAACTGACTTTCCGCTCGTTAACGCGGGAAAAATCGCCGTCACGCACCCTTGAACCTCTCCTTCATCTAAAAAAGGCACGGCCATGCCATAGTAAGGTGTGCCGAATACGTCTCGGTGAATAAATTCCGACACTTTTTGCTTTCGTTCTAATGCTTTATATGTAATCGTTCCTTTTTTTATTTGATCTCCAGGGCTGATTTTTAAGTTAATTCGTTTGCTTGCTCGGTAATACACGTACGTTTCTAGATCTGAAACGGCAATCGACGCTTCATCGGAGAACAATTCACTGATGACATCTAATAATGCGGATGCTTTAAACGGTTTCATCTTTTCACCTTCTTTTGTCTAGTTAAACACGCTGCTTCTTTATTGTAGCGCAAAAGCAAAAGCGATTGGGAGACAAGCATGGAATTTATCCTTTTAACTGCATAAAATTTCTATTTTTTCACAACATAAAACAATGAAATGAAGGAAGGGTGAAATGTATGGGCTATGCTGAATCGACGTTTCGAATCGCCTGTTCATTTTTTGTGCTGCTTCTTTTAACGCGGCTCATGGGAAAAACAGAAATCAGCCAGTTAAATGTGTTTACATTCATTACGGCGATTACGATTGGTAATATCGCTTCTTCCCTCTCCACTGATAAGCGAGTAGAGATTGATAAAGGAGTGTATTCTCTGCTAGGATGGACATTTTTAACGATCGCTATGGGCTATCTTGGAATGAAATCGAAAAAAGCGCGGCATCTTATTACCGGTGAGCCTAAAATTGTGATTAAGCAAGGGAAAGTGATGGAAAAGGCGTTAAAACAAGTCCGGCTAGATATTGAATCTCTTTTAGGCATGCTGAGGCAGCAAAATGTATTTTCCATAAAAGATGTAGAATACGCCATATTAAAAATCAACGGAAACCTTTCCGTTATGCAAAAACAAGATAAAAAGCCGAACTCGTGGTCAAAAACGCTTTTATTCCCCACTTCAACAGGCGTTATTTACGATGGAAAAGCGAATGAAGATGCCTTGAAGGACCTGCATGTAGATAATAATTGGCTGCATAAACAGCTAGAAAAAGCGGGAGTCAACTCAATTGATGACGTCTTTTACGCTGAGGTTCAGTCCGACGGATCGCTTTACATTGACTATAAAAAAGACAAATTTAACTCATAAAAAAAATCCGTACCAAAAGGCACGGATTTTTTATTAGCTTGCTTTTTTTACACGATTTGTAATGGTATCTTCTTTTGGTGATGTTTTACGAATAAAGAAGGCTAAAACAAACGCGATCACACTTAAAATCGTTGCAATCATAAACGCATCGTTAATACCCATTGCCGTACCTTGATTCACAGCTTCAGCCATACTGCCTTTATCTGTCGGCAAAATTTGCTGATTCGTGACGATGTTTTTCACGTGTTTTTCACCTTGATTCATCATAATAGATACAAAGAACGCCATTCCTACAGCTCCAGCAACCATTCGAAGCGTATTAACCATCGCTGTGCCGTATTTATTTAAGCTAAGCGCAAGCTCATTTAATCCTGCTGTAAAGATTGGCATCATGAGCAGCGACATACCAAACATACGAACAGTATAAACAATCATTACATACATAAATGTTGTTGTTGTTTCAAGTTTTGTTAGTTCATATGTTGTTACAACGGTAATCGCTAAACCAATAACAGCAAGCCATCTTGCGCCAAACTTATCAAACAGACGTCCTGTAATCGGAGACATAATCCCCATTACAATTCCCCCTGGCAGTAACAGCAAGCCTGAAAGAAACGGTGAAAAACCGCGTACGTTTTGCATATAAATCGGCATTAAAATCATACCTGAAAACATTGCCATTGTCACAATCACGTTAATGATTGTTGTTAATGTGAACATACGGTAACGGAAAATACGAAATTCAAGAAGCGGCTGATCGATTTTTAACTGACGGAAAATAAAGAACAGAATTGAAATACCGCCTACAATGAACATGGCTAATACTTCAGTGCTGGTCCAGCCCTTTGTACCGCCCGTAGCGAACGCATAAAGCAAGCCGCCAAATCCAATTGTTGACAAAATAACGCCAAGCACGTCTAGCTTAGGTCGGCTTGTTTCTGTCACGTTTTTCACTAAAATAATAGCCGCAATTACGTTAATAAGTGCAATTGGAAACATCATAAAGAATAAAACGCGCCATGAGTAGTGCTCAACTATTAAACCAGAAAGCGTCGGCCCTACTGCCGGTGCGAAGTTCATCGCTACACCAAAAATCCCCATCGCAAAACCGCGTCGGTCAGGCGGGAATAATGTAAAGATAACGTTGGTAATTAACGGAAATAAAATCCCTGCTCCTGCTGCTTGCACGACGCGTCCCACTAAAATAACGGAAAATGTCGGTGCAATACCGCAAAGCAGTGTTCCTACTGTAAACAGACTCATTGCTGTAATATACAGCTGCCTTGTAGTAAATCGATTCATTAAAAATGCTGTAATTGGAATAACAATTCCGTTTACTAACATAAAGATGGTTGTTAACCAGTTGCCCGTAGCCGCCGTTACATGGAAATGATCCATCATTTGCGGAAGCGCAATGTTAATCAGCGTTTGATTTAAAAAAGCGACGAGCGCTCCCATTATCATTACGCCAAAAATAGACCGAGTTCGGGCTTGATCGGACTGTGGTGTTAGTGTATTCATTTTAACAAGACCTTTCCCTTTAAAATTATCTGTATGTAAATCTTCAGATGACAAACAGGTTAAGAATATATTTTATGTGTTCATTCTATTAATTTATGTCACGAATATTTAATGAACTTAATTATATACCGGATAAATATATCCGTTTCCGAAATATTTGTCAACAAATATGATCATTTTCGTAAAACTTTTCCATCAGTATATATAAAGTAGCATGCCCTTTAATGAAGAAAAAAATGAGAGCCCTTCAACGAAGGCTCTCATTTCCTTAAGAAATACTTATTTTAAGATTTGAACTTTTACTGTTTTTCTTCCCCATTTTAACGCTTCTTTTTGAGAAGGAAGAAGAACGTCAATTTTATTTCCTTTAATTGCGCCGCCCGTATCAGCTGCGATTGCCGTGCCGTAACCCTCTACGTATACTTTTGAACCAAGCTTAATCACTTTTGGATCGACAGAAATCACTTTTTGATTTGGATTCTTTTTCAAGTCAATTCCAATCGCTGTTTTTCCGCTGCAGCCTTTGCAGTTCGCTGTGTACGCTGTTGCTGTTACTTTAAATTCTTTCACAACGTTTGAAGACTTCGCAGGCGCTGCTTTAGCAGGCGTGCTTGATTTTACTTGAGATACTTTTAATACTTGTTTCGGATGAATGCTGTCTGACTTTAAGTTATTCCACTGTTTCAGCTGACTAACCGATACTTTATATGTCTTTGCAATTTTGTATAGCGAATCTCCGCTTTTTACTGTATATGTATTTGTTGCAGCTGATGCACCACTTGCCACTCCGAACAGTGACATTAGAACTAAACTGAACGTAATCATTGTCTTTTTCATGTAATTGATTTCCCCTTTATCTACCAATACATAAAAAATAACACATGAATATTACAGTTATATTTCAGTATCATGTCAATAGTTTGATAGTTTAGTTACAGTAAAAATAAAGATTCTTCCTTTTAAACTAGTAAATTAATCACCTTTACTCTTCAAAAACATACATATTTAGGTATATGACGGTGCTTTTACACACATTTACACTGGATTATTTCATTTGTAACATTTCACTGGTTCTAGAGGCTTATACTTTGTTTTATATTGGTTATTTAGAACATAGTTTATTTAAAATTAATAAATGCGTTAAAGGAGCTTAATATACCTCACTTTTTACACCGCTGTTGATTTCCGTGCAAGACTTCGCTTTCGGCGGGTGGCCGATGAGCCTCCTTGTCGCTTGCGCTCCTGCGGGGTCTCATCTATTCCACTATTTCCTCAGGAATCTTCGTCTTGCTCTCCAATTAACTGCTAGAAACGCATACATACATGATCGCCATAACAATAAAAAAATCCGAACGAGTTGGATTCTCCATCAAGAATCTCAATTCATCGTTCGGATCTTTCTTCAACTAAAATACTTTTATCATAGCCTTTTTATTTGAAATTAAAATGCCTGCATTCCTTGTTAATATGGCTGCCACTGAAGCATTTTAGCTGCCTCGAACCTTTTTTCTACATTGGGCCAGTAAACTATTTTCCACCAATTATCAACGTACGGATCACGTTCATTTTTGTACTGCAAATAATAGGCGTGTTCCCATACGTCTAATACGAGCAGCGGAATCGTATCCCACTGCGTGAGAAGCTGATGACGCTCAGCCTGCAAGACTTCAAGCTTTCGCGAACGCGGCGACCATACTAAGATAGCCCAGCCCACACCTTCCACTTTTTTTGCAGCTTGAGAAAAGTGCATCATAAATTTCTCATAGCTGCCAAAGTCTTTTTGAAGCTGCTGCAGCAGCTGTCGTCTCGGCCTCCCTCCTCCTTCTGGACTCATAATTTCCCAAAAAATTGTATGCAAATAATGACCCGAGCCATGAAAAGAAGCTTCCCGTTCCCAATGTTTTATGAGGTCAAAATTGTTTGTGTTACGGGCTTGCTGCAGCATGAGCTCTGCTTTATTTAATCCATCTACATAGCTTTGATGATGCTTGCTGTGATGAAGACGCATGATCTCCCGGTTAATATACGGTTCGAGAGCTGAATAGCTATAGCCAAGCGGCGGCAGCTCGTGCTGTCCTGGCGCTATTGATTCTCGCTCCCTTCCGTCGTCTCCAAGCCGCTCTTTTAAAACTTTATCAATATGCCGCACTGCATTATTGATTTCTTCTAACGTATATTCGTTGACATCTTCTTCGCTTAAATATTCAAGAACGTCTTCTTGCGTGCGCGTTATATATGACGTTATATCTACTTCTGTAATGGCTTCTTCAAATACAGGATCACATACTTGTTCAAGCCAGGTCTGAACTTCCATCAAGTATCTTTTTCTCTCATCTTGATCGGCCATACTTTCCCTCCTTACACCTCATCTTCACTATCATATTCAAAAGAAAAAGCAACATAACTTCCTACTTGTATCTATTGAGTTAGAAAATTCGACATAAAAAAGGCAAGAGTTCCTTTAAGCTTGAACTCTTGCCTTTTTTATTATATCTTCTTTGCCATATTTACATAATCAATCGTTTCTTGCTTGCTAACAGCCGCGTGCTTCAGCTTTGGATTATAATAGAGCTCGACTTTTATATTATTGATTTCACAGTCATCTGGCATATCCTGCAAATCCATTAAAAATGGCAGCAAGTGATTGTTCATATCGTATTCAAACGCCCCGTTTTGCAAGTAATACACCTTCGGCACATAGTTAATATGGCGAAAAAACTTCACTACGTTAATTCGCTCACCGTATAAGGCTATCACTTCATCTTCTGTCAAGTTCGGATAAGATAAATTAAACACTTGCCGAACCGGCGTTTTCAGCCACTTGGTCAAGCAAGTCTGCGGATTGTTGACAAGCGCTTTTGCTCCTTTTACGTACCCCGCTAAAAACATCGACATAAAGCCGCCGCCCGATGATCCGTAAAATAGCACATTAGACGAACTCACCTGTACTTTTTTCATGAACTTTTCAATTACAACCGCAATGTCTTTTAAATAAAAACGATCGCTTGTCCCTTGTCCCCACGCAAGCGACACTTTTCCTAAATAAAGCGTGGGGTCGTTGTAATAAATAATGGAATCTTGGAATTCATTCATCCACGAATGGCGCTGAAAATATGGAGGGCCTGCAGGCATTTCCTGACTTGCCCCTCCTCCTGAACCAAACACAAGCAAATGAGAAGACTCTTTTTTTAATCTCACTAAAAACTCAAACAGCACTCCGTTCCACTCAACCGCGACTAAAACGGGCTTATTAAACGGCAGCTGAAGTTCGTCCAGCTTCTCATACGTACTAGTTATTTTTTCATATTGATCAAGCAACAGCTCTGCAACCCACTTTCCTTAAAATGATCCGTCATATGTGTCTGACATTGATCATGGCTCTGTAAAAAAAGAACCTGTTACAGTATATGAAAATCAGTGGACAAATGATTGTACACCTTATCAAAAAGAGGCCCTTACCTATATATCCTTCTAGGCTTCTGTCACGAAATACAACGCTTCACATACGATACAGCATCATAAAAATTCAAGGATCGGAGCTGAAGACCCTTGTCAACGTCTTATATGGATTACAATAACCCAAACGTACAATACTTTTCCGATTTGAACAAAAACAGACTTAATACGCGCAATGATGAAAACTATATTAACCGGCTAGGAAGAGATGTGCTAAATACTCTTGGAAACGTATCGTTACTCGATATTTACTTAAGCAAAAGCCGCGTGGTCGAACCGCACTATCATCAAAATGCCGCTGAGCTTGTTTACTGCATTTCAGGCTCAGCCGTCGTTTCATTAATCAATCCGTTTAACAACGAAGTCACAAATATTCCAATTACTCCCGGTCAAGTAGCCAATATCCCTCAAGGCTGGTGGCACTGGGAGATTGCGTCTGAAGACAATACGCATTTACTTGCCATTTTTGACGCCCCTTACCCGGAATACATTTTTGGATCGGACATTTTAAATAAGACGCCTATTGAAGTCCTTGCTCACACGTACTGCTTAGATCCGGAGCAACTAAAGAAAACGCTGGCTCCGTTAAAAAATCAAACCATCGTGATTGGACCAACAGACGAATGCGGAGAAAAAGAACACTATAAAAAGGAAAAACAAGTTGGCTCAGCCTACTATCATACGTCTCCTTATATGTATCCTCCGCCTCAGAATCCCTACTATCACCCTCAAAGCCCCTATCACTATCGGTACTGGTAGAAACAAAAAAACCGCTGCCAACGCAACGGTTTTTTGTTGAATACATAACATTATTAGTCTGTATATGTACTATGAAAGGCTGCTTCAATATATGCAACTTGGAAATGATAATGTCCAATTAAATATTTCACAATATCCACTTGATCAATTTTTCCAGGCTTATCGACCATCGCTTCTTTCACCATTTTTTCAAATGTACCTTGATCAAACTGTTCTTCATGAACAACAATTGTCTCAGAGTACGTTTCATCTTGTCCTTCTGAAATGCGGTAGTAATACAATTTTTTCACCTCAATTTATCTTAAATATATGTATACCCCTAACTAATAACCTTCAAACATTTTTTCAACGTTCTTTTTCCGCTTTACGATAGGCCGCGGCTTTTGCTTTTACAAGCAGCCTTGTAAACCAGTACGCTACTAGCGTTATTCCTATATCAATAAGAAAAATATAAAACAAACTCATTCCTTTTCCTGAATCAATAAACCCAAAATAGTCTTCAAGAGGCGCCAATCCAAATGAAAAAACAGCGCTTAACAGAATGGTATACAGATAGAAGCTCTTTTGATGATTCGTGCAATATTGATAAAGCAGGAGAAAACCTACTGGCAAAATAGAAGCTGTAATATTCGTTGCGTTTGGAAGCTGCGGCGTTAAGAAAAATGTGTGTGTTAAATAACCGGTTCTTCCCAGTGCAATATCCGTATATGCCCAAAGCACATGCACCGTATACCCAAAGAAAAACACCTCAAAGATCCGTGTTCGGTCTGCGGTAAAATACAACAACACAAGAGGAAGAACGAGCGAAGCAAGTACCACCCAAAACTGCCAGTTCCCAAAATCTGAATACTGATGCCAATACGAAGATAATAACTCCTGCAGCTTATCGCTTTGTTCATGTATGTTTCCCCAGTATTGTTTATAGCTCACTGAAGTACCCTCCTAGATAGAATCTCTGCTTATGTATGTACAAATAAGCTCCATTTTATACAGAGATTTATACAGAGAAACATGAGAAGCGGCCATTTATTGCTTGCGATCACCCAAATAGGTCACCGGAAGCTCACGTTCAATTACGTCTTCCGCTTTCCGATTAACAACATACGCTTTTGCTGTAGGTCTTGAGCTAAGTGATGCAGACAGCTTTTCGTCTTTAAAATGCAGCGCGACTCCGTCATCTACAGCGTAACCTTCTTTCATTTCCCCGCTTGCAATTAATTCATGATACGAGGGTCTGCGATTGCTTTCTCCGTCATAGTGAGGGCAGTTGCTCCCCGTTAAAAACCCTAAACAATCTAGTTTAGACAGTTTGTTATTCATTGAATCAGTGACGCCTTCTTCAAACCAGCAAAGTGAACCTGCGCTTATTCCTGCCAAAATAATTCCTTTTTTATAAGCCGCTTTTAAAATCGTATCCAGTCCCCATTCTTTCCATAAAAGAAGCATATTCCTTGTATTACCGCCGCCTACATACAAAATATCCTGCTGCAACACATATGCTTTTAAATTCATAAAGTTTTGAGAAAACAGCGATAAATGAGCCGGTCTGCATTCTAACTTCCCAAACGCTTCATAAAACCTTTCTATATAATTATCCGCATCTCCGCTTGCTGTAGGGATAAAGCAGATCTTCGGTACGTCCGTATGAGCTTGTGAAAGTATGTATTGATCCAGCAGCAGGTTATCTGGCTCCATTGAAAAGCCTCCGCCGCCCATGGCTATAATTTGTCTCATTTCAATTCTCCCTTTCAAAAAAGTGATATAAAAAATGGAAATTCATACTATTTCCAATAGATAGTTTTCCGTATAATGGAAGAGTAAAAAAAAGGTGGTGTAAAGCTTTTGAAAATAGTACGAACACTTTTACTAATACTAGGCATTTTTATTATCTTGTTTTGTATCTTTGGCTATATCGATTATAACGGTCAAAAAATGGAGCTAGGAGCCAAACAAGAAAAAAATATTCCTTCTTCCATTAACACTGACGGAGGAACCATTACGCTATCTGCTGTCAGTAAAAAATACGATAAAACGCAGTTTGGCTTTTTTGTTATTCAAAACAATTCGACGCATACCTTAACGATTCCTTATGAAAATACGGCGGATCACTTAAAAGACGGAAAGTGGTACGAAGTTATGCTAAACGGATTAGAGTTTCCTGATAAAAATGTCACGCTGAAGCCAGGGAAATCCTTCAAACAAGATATCGCAACTCCTAACTACAAGGTAGGAAAATATCGTTTTGTGCAGCACTTTAAAGATGAAAATGGCAAAGAGTATGTATTAGCGGCTCCTTTTGAAATTGTCTGGCCGAGTCTTAAGAACGTTCTCGGGCAGTTTGATTAAAGGTAAAAGAGAGAGTTAGAAATACCGAAATTCATCTCACCTAAAGACGAGCAAATCGGGTGAACGATTAGTATGAATTGTTTGTTACCCCGCTGTTGATTTCCGTGCAAGACTTCGCTTTCCGCGGGCGGCCGGTGAGCCTCCTCGTCGCTTTCGCTCCTGCGGGGTCTCACCTGTTCCGCTTTTCCCGCAGGAGTCTTCGTCTTGCCCTCCAATCCACAGCTAGAAGCTGCTACGTTCACTATAAAAACAGAAAAAACGAACGGTTAATAGATAAACCGTTCGTACATTAATTCAACTTATCCTTGCCTCTCTTTATCAGCTCTGATTTAAAACACGAAGCGTAACTTGCTTTGTTCCGACTTTTACCGTCTCTCCGTTTTTAATAGTTTCTGTCACATGAAGACTGTGCAGCAAAAGATTTTCTTGAAGCAGCGTTTCAAACTTCGCCACGGCTTTCTGCACTTCTTTGTCTCCGCTAAGCTCTAAATCAATACGTAAATTCACGGGTAAATCCAGCTTTTTGCGATAATCTTGAACCGCTCGAATTACTTCACGAGCGACTCCTTCCTGCACGAGTTCTTCGGTTAACGCCGTATCCAACACCGCAGTATACGTGCCGTTTGATGCAACCGCAAAACCTTCTTTTGGCACTTTTTCAACAAGTACGTCAGCCGTTTCAAGCGTTGAGCTTTCTCCTGAAGCAAGCGTAACACTTAGCTTGCCTTGTTCAACAAACTCTTTCCCTTCCTCTTCTGAAAGGTTTTTCAGCGCTTGGTTGACCTCATTTACTCGTTTTCCAAACTTCGGTCCCGCCTGTTTAAAATCGAGTTTTAATACATAGGAAACAAGTTTGTCGTCGTCTTGCTCAACGTTAAAGTTCTTTACATTAAGCTCATCTTTGATGACATCACGATATGCTTTCCACTCTACATCTTCTTCCGTTACTACAAGCGAAAGACTTTGCAAAGGCTGCTTTACTTTTAACGAATGCGTATTTCGGATGCTTCGACCTAGTTCCACTACTTGAAGCACCGCTGTCATTTCTTTTTCCAGCTTTTCGTTCACTTTCGTTTGATCACATGCAGGATAGTCTGCTAAATGAACGCTTTTCCCTGTTAGATTTTCATGAACATCATCCGCAACAAACGGCGTAAACGGTGCTAATAGCTGACTTAACGTCACTAGTACTTTATGAAGCGTATCGTAAGCCGCTGCTTTTTCTCCGTCCATTCCTTCTGACCAAAAACGATCGCGGGAACGTCGCACATACCAGTTGCTTAGCTCTTCAATAAATACCGCGATTTCACGAGCGGCGCTTGTAAATCCGTAATCTTCAAGATGTACTGTTACGCGCTTGACCGTGCTGTGCAAACGTGAAAGAATCCACTCATCCAATTTTGTTTTTTTCAATTCATACGTTTGCTTCGGGTCATAGCCGTCAAGCTTGGCGTACAACACGTAAAAGCCGTACACGTTCACGAGTGTATCAATCACTTTTGACTTTGCTTCCTGCACGACGCGCTCTGAAAATTTCTTCGGATTCCAAGGCGCACTGTCAGCTAAAAGCGCCCATCTAAGCGCATCGGCACCAAATGTATGAATAAGATCAACAGGGTCCAGCGCATTTCCTTTACTTTTAGACATCTTTTGACCGTTTTCATCTAAGACGTGGCCAAGAGACAAAACGCGCTTATACGGTGCTTTTCCTGTAAACAGTGTTGAAACTGCCATCAAGCTGTAAAACCAGCCGCGCGTTTGATCAATTCCTTCTGCGATAACGTCTGCTGGAAACTGTTTTTGAAACAGTTCATTATTTTCAAACGGATAGTGATACTGTGCAAACGGCATCGAGCCGCTGTCAAACCAAACGTCAATCACTTCCGGCGTTCGCTTCATTTCTCCACTGCAGGCCGGACACGTCAGCTGCACGTCATCTACATACGGCTTATGAAGTTCAATGCTGTCATCAACGGAATGAGACGCATATTCCTGAAGCTCTTTGATGCTTTTCGGTGCTACTTGATGCTGACACCCCTCGCATTCCCATACGTTCAGCGGTGTTCCCCAGTAGCGCTTTCTGCTGATGTTCCAATCCACCATATTTTCTAAAAAGTTGCCAAATCGACCGTGCTTGATATGATCCGGGTACCACGTCACGCTTTCATTGTTTTTCAAAAACTGTTCCTTCAACGCCGTCGTTTGGATAAACCAGCTTTCATTTGCGTAATAAAGAAGCGGCGAGTCGCATCGCCAGCAAAACGGATAGCTGTGCTCATGCTTTTCTTTATGATACAGCACGTCTTGATTGGCTAAATAACGAACGATATCAACGTCGCAGTCTTTCACGAAACGTCCTTGAAAAAGCGGCACTTCAGACGTGTACTGTCCTTTTTCATCCACTACGTTCACAAATGAAAAGTCGTTTTCTTTTACAACTCTGTAATCATCTTCGCCGTATGCAGGTGCTAAATGAACAACTCCTGTTCCACTTTGATCCGTTACGTAATCAGCCGTTACGACTTCATGCCCTTTTTCCACTTTCACAAAATGAAACGGCGGCTCATACGACATCCCTTTTAACTCATTTCCTTTATGTTGAGATAAAACCGTATACTCTCCTTTTAACACTTTGTCTGCGAGTGCTTCTGCCACTATATACACGCTGTCGCCTTGCTCAGCGCGGACATAACTCATCTCTTCATGCACCGCGAGCGCCACGTTTGACGGAAGCGTCCAAGGCGTTGTCGTCCAGCCTAAAAAATACTCATTATCGCGGTTTTTCACTTTAAATTTCACCGTTACCGTTAAATCTTTTACATCTTTATACCCTTGCGCCACTTCATGCGAACTTAATGATGTTTGACAGCTCGGGCAGTAAGGTGATACGCGGTGGCCTTTATAAAGAAGTCCTTTATCATGAATCGTGCCAAGCACGTTCCATACACTTTCAATGTATGAATTCTCCAAGGTGATGTAAGGATCTTCCATATCAACCCAATAGCCAAGCTGCTCCGTGAACGTGCGCCACTGCTTTTCATACACAAACACACTTTCCTTACACTTGTTGATAAAAGCTTCTACGCCGTATTTTTCAATATCATGCTTCCCTGAAATTCCGAGCTGCTTTTCAACACCGAGCTCAACCGGCAGTCCGTGCGTATCCCAGCCTGCTTTTCGAATCACTTGATGCCCCGTCATCGTCTTATAACGAGCCACCACGTCTTTAATTGTCCGGCCTAGCGCGTGCCCCACGTGAGGCAAACCGTTTGCTGTCGGAGGCCCTTCATAAAATACAAACGGCGGATGCCCTTCTCGGTTTTGAACCGACTGCTGAAACACATTTCCTTTTTGCCACTGCTGCTGGATACGCTGTTCGCGCTCTTGCGAAGACTCCTTTACATTCACTTCTTTCATGTGATACCACTCCTTTTAAAGTTAAAAGCACACAAAGAAACCCGTCCCTATGACTAGGGACGGGTTTTAACCGCGGTACCACCCTGGCTTCTATTGATCCGTTCATCAATAGCACTCAGCAACGTACAATCATACGCGTTCTTTTTAACGGTAGACTACCGTTCAAACTTACTTATCGTTCAGTTTGACTTCTCAGAGAGGATATTCCCCTGCAGCTTGAACACCGGCTTTCAGCTATCACCGGCTCTCTGTGGAACAAACTTGCAGCGTACTGATTCTCTTCAACGAATTTGTGTGCTTTTATTAGTAGCTATTGTATGCGGTTTGGAAGGGAATGTCAATGTTTATGATATTTATGTATGTTTCTTCTTATAATACAGCCGTCTATTGATAAAATAACTGCTTACCACTGTTTGCTGCCTTTTTCACGCTCTTAGAAAAAGGCAATGTACACAAAAAACCACCTTATTTAAGGTGGGTATTATTTGCCTCTACGACTTGAAAGATGATCTTTAAAACCAGTTAACAAATGGCGGGATGCTTTGAGGGAAATGAAATAGATTGCACGGATCATATGCTCGTTTCACTTCTCGAAGCTTTTTAAAATTCTCTCCATAATAAGCTGTCGGCCAATCTCTGATGAACCGGTCCGGCCAGTTCACATAATCTCCAGTTGTATATCTCGATAAAGCATTTCTTAATTCTTCAATCCATCGAATGTTTGCTCGCTCTTCTGAAGGATGGCTCCATGTAGCAAGGTACTCCTGTGCGATAATAGCATCTCTATAATAGAAGGCCGTTTCATTAGAGGCAACTTCCTCCACTGCTCCTCCAAGAGACTGGTGCCAAATACTAGATTTTTCATTCGGAGCATTTTCTAAAAAATGCTTCATTGTTAAAATAGCGTCTTTTGGAAAAGGTTTATTAAGAAAAGAACCTGACCTTTTTCGAGGGGCAGGTTGGTTTCCGCTCGGATCGTCAAAAAATTGTACAGCTTCAATATATGAAACTTCCTTTATTACTACTTTTTTAGGACACCTAACATCTATTAAAGGCTGCAGAAGTTCCTTTAACTTGAATGATGAACCAACGAATTCACCTTGAGCGATAATCTGATTTGCTTCCTTGGATTTTAACTCAATCTCCGAAGTTAAACGCTTATCGGTATTTGTGGCCCAGTGCTGCCATGCATCAAAAGCAGCTTCGAAATCTTCCCATTCCCATGTAATTGAAAAGATTGACACCTTTGAGATAGGCTGCACTTTGAATGTAAGGGACGTAACAATACCAAAGTTTCCGCCTCCGCCTCCACAACAAGCCCAAAAGAGATCACTGTTGTGATTTTTATTTGCCTTAATGAGTTCAACTTCTCTCTGTTCATTTACTATGGCCATTTCAACTTCAAGCAAATTATCACAGGTAAGCCCAAACAACCTTGATAACATCCCAATTCCTCCGCCAAGCACAAGGCCTACAAGACCAACACTGCTTTCCGTACCTGCAGGGATAGTCGTTCCTTTTTCCCATAATTCATTATATACTTTCCCTAGATTAGCTCCTGCTTCTATTTTCGCTGTCATGTCTTTAGAGTTGAACGTGATTCTATCCATTTCACTGACATCAATCACTAATCCACCGTTTACTAATGAAAAATTTTCATAGCTATGCCTACCGCTTCTTATTCGAAATGGGACATGATTTTCCTTTACCCACTTCAATGCATTTACTACATCGTTTGTATTCTGACAAAATACAATTATTCTTGGAAATTTAGGCACACCTAAATTATTATTTGTTCTAGCCTGATCATATTCCGCATCATCAGGTGTAACGATTCGTCCAGTAAGCTTTGTTTCCTCCACGATATAACCCCTTTCTTAATACAGATAAGATGCTATATCCTATGAATTTTCTCCAAAAAAGACACACAGTTTAAAGGAAGGGAACAGAGAATAGAAAACTTACTGGAGGGGTTCCTCGTATACTTATCTGCATAACTTGAATCCTGAAGAATCCGCAAAAGAGATAATCATACCTCTACAACAAATAAAATAAATATATACAGAATACTCTCATGAGATTCGAAAGGAGAAATCACCTTTGACAACATATCGGATTATGACCTTTGATGGAGGCGGTACTTTAGGTGCTTTAAGTTTACAGCTTTTGAATAGATTAGCTCATCAAAATCCCAAGTTAATTAGTGAAACTAATGTTTTTTCAGGAAATTCCATTGGCTCATTCACTGCTCTTGCACTAGCAAGCGGAAGATCACCAGAAGAGACGTTTCAGTTTTTCAAAGATCATATCTTACCGGCGTTCAGCGTTTCCCGACCGGGCGGACCTGTTTTTAACCAACAACTACCCTATTCTGGTTTTATTAAAGCCATACGAACGTTTTTCCCCCGAGACCTTCGTCTTAGAGACTTAAAGAAACGAATTGTTGTGCCATCCTTTCACTTATTTTCACCGGAGCTGAATCGTTGGAATCCTGTGTTATTTCATAATTTTCCTGGTTCTCCCTATCTTAATGAAAAAGCAAGTGACGTAATACTTAGGAGCAGCGCTGCACCCGCAACACAAAGAGCTTATCAAAACTATGTGGATGGGTATACAGTAGCAACTAACACCAGTACAGCTAGTATCGCGTTTGCAGTGGGAAAAGCAAAGCAGCCGTTGGATCAAATTGCCGTATTATCCATCGGAACAGGTGAGCAGCCAACTCAATTAAAAAGAGATACCAAGGGATGGGGAATGGTTAGTGCCGATAACATACGTCCTGAAGATATGGAGGACCTTCCGCCAAATTGGGGAGTACTTTTAGACCGGTCTCCTAATGAACCGTTACTGCCGTTTCTTCAGATTATCTCTGGTGGATCGAGCTATTATGAATCAATGGTTAGCTCTGAGCTTTTAGGCGAACAGTTTTTCCGGTTAAATCCGAGGATTCCTAATTTCTCTAAAACGGATCCTTCAGTGGTGCCCGCTCTTATTTCAATTGCTAATAAAACAAATTTACGACCGGCATTTCAATTTATAGAGAGAAACTGGAATTAATATGACCGTACTTTAGATTAATTTCTTGTTTCTATTTGAAGTATTTAAAATTTTATATAGCAAGATATCCACGCTGGCAGTGTTGTACAATGTATGAATTGGAGTGTTTTTATTTCTCGCTAATTTATTTAAGTACGCTATATTACAGATTATTTTTATTACATTTGAATATAATGTAATTTATATCCTTGGAATGTTTTAGGATTATTCTTCTTAATAATATCTTCCTAAATTAAAAACATTGGCTAAAGCTTAGCCAATGTTTTTAATTTGTCGGGTTCTTTATTTTATCTATCGTTCATTGTTTAATATAAATAAAGCCTTTAATATTCAATAAGTATTGTATCATTCTAAATCAATATAATACTTATCGTTCTCCATGATTTTCTTTAAGAATTCTTCTAAGGAATCTGCGATTTTTATATCATCATAATGAATAGCATTATTTTGTTCTTCACTTATTTCTATTAGTAGCAACGCACTTTCATTAGCCTCAAAAAATATTAATTTGTCCTCCTCCAAATCTTCGTAAACTTCTATATCAGGATAAAATTCAAAATCATTAACTTTTAATCTAGCATCCCTGATAGAAGAAGGCCCCATAATACGATTGATATTATATTCTGATCTTTGGAGGAAGCCATAACCAACCTCTAAAAGAAACTTCCTTAATTCAAAAGGGAACTTCAACCCTAATGTTCCTTCTACCTCTTCAATATCATTTTTACTTACAGGATAAAATTGATTATCTTTTTGATTCTTAACAAAATCGTATCTCATAATTTAGTTATCCCCTTTAAATCATTCCTTAACTGTTGATCCAGAATACAGGTCCATAAAGCCCTTTGTTCGATTGCTTTGAAACCTTTAGCGTTTGGTAAAGAGCATCGCATGATACATGGCTCTCATGCCTTTTGCTGTTTTATAGACCACGCTGCCGCCTTTTAATGAAAGTTTTTGACACCAATATGTTTTGTGTTTCAAAAAGAAATTTTGTTTAGTTTAGCTTCTTTTAATCATTTTAATAAAAATAAAATATTTAAACACACTTATAACTTCCCAATTAATTTTGATAGATTTTCACTAATAACTTCAAATGAATTTCTTTCATAATCTTCTAATTTTACCTCTCCGGTTTCATTATCTACAACTAAAAGTAAACCGTTATCCTATATACTTATACGGGTATTAAAAAGCTAGTTATCATTGGCTTCTTTATAAAGCTCTGTTTCTTGTTTAAAGTCTTTTAATTCTACACCTGGTATAACAGGGTTCAACACTAGATCATACCTATTATAGTTTCCAGCTAACTCTAAAAACCAGTAACAATTATAATATGCCTTAATATCCGGATGCAGATGAACGTTAAGTTCTTTTTCTATATCTTCAAAATTACTCTTAATATCTTTTTTTAAAGGTTTCTAAGATATACAATCTTCTTCATCTTTTTCACCTTCAAAGATAAAATCTTCTGTCCCTTCGATCCATTGAGTCATAGGTAAAGTACCGTTAAAACCTTCCCATTCCTTTAACAGCTTACTAAAGTATATTTCCATTGCTTGTTTCACAGTTAATATTCCTTGAATAAAATGGATACACAATAAAAGTAGGACTCCGAAGAACCCTACCTTATAATAATTTATTCAATAAATTATTATTTCTTCAACTTTATTTCCCCAATTAATTCCTCAAGAGAACTTGCTAATAATTTTAATTCATTTGTTTCATAATCCTCTATATAAATTTTTCCTGTTTCATTATCTACGTTAATTGCCATTTCATCCGGGGAAATAAAACCTATCTGTACATATCTAAATCCCTTACCTTGACTCTCTTCGTAGTTCTTAAGATTTTTAAAATAACTTAATAAATCTTTATCCGGCTCGACAGGTTCAAGGTATATATAATTTGAATGATAAAGCCCCTCTAAGCTTAAAAATAAATAACTATTGAAATAGTCTTTGATTGAGTGATGCAGCGGCATTCTAATTTCAGTCTCAATTGCACTAAAGCTTTCAACATCCTTTTTTTCTACTGGTTTCCAAAAAATATATTCTTCTTCATCAGGCTCACTTAAATATAGCAGTGGATTTATGTCTCCATCCCATGGAGCCTTTGGAAATGTATTATATTTTTCATTCCAATAATCTAGCAGTCCCTCAAAATAATCCGTCATTGTCCCTTTTACACTCATCCTAAGTCTCCTTTATTTAAGCTTACCGACTGAAATTTGCTCGATTTCTCCTTTTAATTTCCTTCTAAAGCTTTTCTCTTGGCGTTTTCTAATAATTAATAGAATAACTTTTTGAAATGTTCATCTTGTTTATACCATAGGTTTTAAAGTTTCAGACATCCCTCTATACATTTAAACATAATAAAAAACCTTGAAAGGTATAGAGCCAATCAAGGGTAAATAACTTAACAACCATATAGATTAATTTTAAAAGTCTTCGTCCCAATTTTCTTTGGCATCAAGAAGTCTATTTGTTAAAAACTCATAAAAGTTATCTGCTCTTTTGCCACTATATCCATCAATTCTGTCCCACGACACAACTACACATTCAGCGTCAATTAGGTTTTCAGTATCTAAACAATATACAAACTCTTCACAGTTTTCAACAACTACGTATTGAATTGGCAATCCAATGTTCCGAAATCTTTCAGTGTTTGTTATTACAGATGGAGTTGCGGATTTCCCCCAGCCAAGTATATCTACTCCAAACAGTCCTCCAGAACCATAATTTTCAAGAAACCAGATATAACTATCCGGAAATTTCACTTTAAGTGCTTTTTCAACTTCTTTAATAATTTCGTCTAAGACTCCTCCAGTAAAATCGTTAATCTTAGAATTGAATTGAATAAATTCACTGATTTCTTTTTGGTTCAAATTATTTCTCTCCTCATTAAAATCCTCTACAATAAGTTCTTTTGAGACCTCTATATAGTGCAGTAGACTATCCAATAAAGTGTATTATATTCTTAAACATATTTATCAATGTATCATAAACCGCTAATCAAAATCTACACTTAACCCAGCTAGTGTTTCTTACGGTAACAGCCTCAGCACTTTCGTATTTAATGATATAGTAATAAAGAAATCCCCTATTCCCTAAATCAACAAGGAATTACACAGAGTATGTCACGAAAATGGAGTTGTTGTGACAATGGTATAGTCGAATCTTCTTTGGAATTATGAAGTCTGAACCTTTTAAGCAATTTGAAAGTGTTGAACATTTTAAAAAGGAATTGAAGAAGTGTACTTACTATAAGCATAGAGGGATCAAAACAAAATTAAAAGGCATGAGTCCAGTCCAATACCGAACTCATGCCCTGCAAGTTGTGGACTTGTCAATATTTATTGGACACTAAGTTAGGCTATTATGATGAATAGGCTTTTTCGTATTTAATAGGGGAAAGATAATGCAGAGAAGAATGCATTCTTTTGGTATTGTAATAGAGCTCTATATATTTAAATACTTCTCTTCGAGCTTGTTCTGGTGTCGTAAATTTGGCACCATGAATGAGCTCTCTTTTTATGGTCTTATAAAAAGATTCCATTAATGCATTATCATAAGGATTTCCTTTTCTACTAACACTTGAAACAGCACCATACTTTTTCAGTATGGCTTGAAAATTACCACCTGTATATTGGGATCCCTGATCTGTATGGATAATTAATCCTGTTGGAGGATGTTCTTTGTTATATCCTTGTAAAAAAGCATCTATCACAAGAGAATCTTTCATCCGTGTACTCATGGACCAACCACTTACTTTTCTCGAGTACATATCCACAAATACCGCAAGGTATAAAGTGCCCTTTTGAGTAGGGATATAGGTAATATCACCGACCCATATTTTATTTCGTCCATCTGTGTGAAAAACTTGATTTAAGAGGTTGGGTCTTTCTATAGAAGGTGATTTTTTATTATAACGCTTATAGCGATACCGACTTCCTTTCGCATACAGGTTCATTTGACGCATCAGTTTTCCTACTCTTTTTCGATTTACCTTGATTCCTTTCTTTTCAAGGGCCTTTGTAATTCTTAAGGATCCATATCGCCCCTTATGTTCCTTAAATATCTCCTGTATTTCCGTACGTAACACTTCATTCTCTAAAGCCCTTTTAGAAGGTTTTCTCTGTAAATATTCATAGTAACCTGATCGTGAGATATTTAATGTTTTACAAGCCTTCTTGATGTTATAGTTGTGTTTATTCTCTTTTAAGAATTGAAATCTTACACATTCTTTTTCTTCAAGAAGACCCGGAACTTTTTTAATAAATCAAGCTCTTTTCTAAGTTCTTCATTCTCACGCTTGAGCTTTTTCATTTCATACTGGAAATTATAAAGTGCGCTTCCACGGCCTGGAAACGCACTTTCCCCATATTCTTCATATTCACTTATCCAACGATATAGCGTATTTGGATGAATAGATAATTCTTTCGCAACCTCTTTTACAAATAGGTTCTCTTCCAGCACTAACTGCACGGCAGCCATTTTAAATTGACGATCATAAACTTTTCTACCCATAAACTGAATCACCTTTTTCTCTTAATTTAGTGTCCAGTTTATCGTACCATCTCCATTGCCTGCCAAAATAACCTGTCTAACTTTATGGGATCACTTCAAAACTTAAGGCTCTTTTCAGATTATAGCTTACTAATATTTAATGGATAAAAGTTCTTTAGGAACCACTTTTAATTATATCTATTATATTATGAATGTTTTCTTTTAATTCTTGATTCCTATTCTCTTTATACTGATGATATGCCTGAATTCCCCTATGAATAATAGCATTCATAGTAGGATGAAACGACTTATCTGTACACTCAATTAAAAAATCAAAAAACTCTGCACTAGCTGGGGGAGAATAAGAAAATACTTCTATAAGTATATTTATGGTAGCTCCCTGAATCTGTATAGCATCTTTTTTCTCTTTAAGAGAATAGCCGTTTATCATACCGAAACAAAATGTCGATACAACTTGTTTTTCTTGTTCATCTAAATTTTCCGGGGGTAATTGACATATTTCTAAAAAATGATTAACCACCTTTTTCATCTCGCTATAATATGCTAAATTACGCTCCATTTTTTCCTCTTAATATACTAATATGTTTCCATTTGGATAATCTCCATCCCATCCACAAGGAATATGACCACTTAAATAGATGTCTAACATACTAGTATAAAAATCTGAATTATAATATTTCTCATATGTAAGCACCATAATGATGTTGATAATATCAAATTTAACAGAATTCACTATATCACTTGATAACCCTAATATGCTTACTTGGCTTTCAATTTTATCAATAACTTTAGGTAGTACCTCTGTCTTAACTTCTCTCACTAATACATTTCAATTTTTATTATACAGCTCCGGTTTATTCTTGGCTAAATAACCCGTTAAAATATTTCTCTCTTCAAGACAAATATTTTCCCATTTCACTCCTTTTACATTCTTATTAACTACTTTTTTATTTGATAAATAAGAATAATTACTTCCTTTTGGAAGATTAGTTTCAACTCCACAGTATTCTAGCCAATTATTAGATGTTATTGCTTCAACTACGGCATTATTTAGTTCCATATAGTTTTCTCCTCTATTTAAGTTTAGGTAAATTAATTCTCCCAGGTATTCTTGGGACAAATTCTAATAATATACTGTTCTCTATCTTTTTTATTTTCTATTTTGGTGGACTTAGTAAGCCGACTATTGTACTGGCTGGCAGAAGTATCTTGTATTTCTCTAACATTTTGAATTATTAAATGTCTATTTTTTAGAAATTCAATAAAATCCACCATACTCTCTCCCCTAGTTATAAATTTTATACGAAAGTTGCATTTTATAGTTAAGACCGTTCTCAATTTAGGACAGTGATTCTTAATATACATCTTATTTAAGGATATATTTTCCTATGTATTTATTATAAACTAGCATTAAACCAAATTGGGTAAAAAATTGTTAGCTGCAATCCATAATAGAATTTTCCAGACCGGCATTAAACTTATCACATGGTCTTGAAGATAAGTTTGCAGATCCCTTATTTGGTACCTATAATCATTGGCATATAAACAATTTCTAATGTTTGTTAGCTATTCCGCGTCATAACCATGTAAAATGTCATCTCTCCTAATTATCGTACTTTTCATTCTATGTAAGTATTACTACATTACTCCATGATGGTACTCCCTTCTTGATCTCTGAATTTCAGATACCATCATTCATCTTGTTTTATGCTTAAATTTCTCACCAAAAACAAAAGCACCTGTTGCCTAAAAGGCAATCAAGTGCTTTATTGTTTACTTTTCTTCAAATTCCTTCATTCTCTCTATTAAATCGAAATCTAGCTGTTCGTTGTTTTGGCTTATATATTTATATTCAAAATACTTAATTCTAGCTGTTGGACCAAATTCACTTTCATGCCAATTTGTATAATCAAAATGTACATTTAATTTTCCTGTATCATTTAATAATAATGTCACTGAAAACCAAGGTTCTTGGTCGTTATCAGTAAAAACTTTTTGGAGTTCAACAGTTAGTTGAAATAATTTATGTAGTTCTTTATTGTAAGCCCTCTTATCTACACTATATAATTTTGGAATATAATGTGAAAAAACGTGTTGCTGCTCACCTTTGGGTGTAAAAAAGAAGAAAACTCCTCCTTCTCCCTTCTTAACTTCACCATTAAAACAGAAATTATCCCATTCAGTTGGAATCATATCGTTAACCTGTTGTGCAATTTCTTTATATAACTTGTTTAATTCTATTTCAAAACTCATCAATATCAGCCTCCGGATTTATTTGCAATCTCACGAATCACTGGGAATTGGCCTTCAATTTCATATTCAACCATAAAGGAATCAGGTCGCATTGAATTTTTAGAATAGATTGGTTCAATGCTAACAGCGACTTTCTTAGGCGGTATCTCTTTCAATGCATTGGTCCACTCAGTCTCCATTTCGTACCAAACTCCACCCCTCCTATTAATTTGACTATTTTGTGGTACAAGATTATCAATATCGGGAGGACCATTAAATTGTGCTCCAATTAAATGTCCGCCATCATCATCTGGTAATCTGTCTTTTCCCCCTACATTTGCTTGAGCATATTTATTTCTATCAGCCTTTTTCAATACAAGTTCAGGAGCATCTACATTTACAATACGTCCAAGTTCATCAGTAGTATATTTGTAGTCATCATTGGTTACATACTTAGTATTTGGAAGTAGTTGTTTCTTACCATTTTTTCCTTTTATTATGTGCTTTCCGAAGTCAATTTCTTTAACTTCGTTGACTATATTACCTTTACCAGTACCCTCAGTCAACTGCCCCTTAGTTTCTTCTACTCCTAAACCTTCTTCCCTTGCTTTAATCGATTCAACCGGCGTTAAAAAGTATATAACTTCAATGTAGAAGAGAATAATCATAGGTATAAATATTTATTTCTAGTTTATATTACGTATAAAAACACTATGCTTCATGGTCAGACTACATTATTCTTAATTGCTTTCTTGTAATTCCACCTAAGTGGAAAGGTAACTTACGGCATACTATCACATCTCAAACTCCTATCATTCTACAAAAGAAAAGCTACATTCACCCCAAAAATGTTGGTCACACTCTGGTCATATTTTGGTCATACACTATAAAAAATCAAGGGAAACTATAGTTCATTTAAATTTTAAAAATCTCCTTGAATCCTTGATATAGAGCTATTTCTGAACATAGTAGAAGACTACAGGAAGTTTCATTTTCCACGCTGGCAGCGTAGCGGTCACCCTAACCTCAATCACACCAACCAACCACAACAACCGCTAGCCCCCAAAAGGAACTAGCGGTTGTTCATAATCTCCTAGAAACCATTCACTCTTCCACCGGCTTCTGCTCATCTGTTAATGTATCAATCTTAGTAATTTGAAGTTTTTCTTTGCCAGCAGCTTTCACATGATAAATTCGTTCTTTCTTAAACTGCGTGCTTGCATCATATGAGTCGGTGAATGTATATACTTCGTTTGTATAAATGTCGTAAGTTCCGTCGTCATGTGATTCTGTCTTTTTCACGAGAAACTGATCGTTAGCAAACGATACGTTTTTGCCGGCGAGTGATGTGATGTAGCTTTTCAGCTGTTTATACACTGGCTGATTCGAGTCGATATAGGGTGCCATCCCACTAAAGTCTCCACTGTTTAAACTTGAAAAGTAAGCAGCTTTATAGGAGATAAAAAAGTTTTCAAGATCCGTTTTGCTTACAGAATCTGGTTTGACATCTTCATTTTTTAACGGCTTCGTGCTGGGCGTTTCTTTTATATCTGAGCTTGTTTCTGCCGTTTGATTGTCATGATTCATATATACAATCGTCATTAATAAGACAAGGACGATAGCGGCTCCTATTAAAATAGGAAAAGTGCGCCGTGATGATTGCTGCTTTTTGAGCACGGGAAAGTCTGCGTAGGATGGCAGTGTAACAGGTTCTATATCTACCTTTAACCGAGCTAACGGCTTTGGCATCTCCGTGCTTTTTATACTATTAAGCGGCTGAAGTGCTAAAAATTCTTCGTAGGTAACAATAAACTCGTTTACTGCTATTCCTTTATACATGCCGTAAATTCGGTTCCACAGTTCTCGACATCGAGTAGCCTTTATATCTTCACTCAGTTCGTTAAAAAATGGTCGTGATTTTTTAATAAAAGCCGCTAACCACGTTTGATGAGCGTCGACTTTGTGGACTGCATGTAGGTCGGTAAGTGATTGCTTTAACTTGGCATGTTCATTTGCATCGTTTTGGCTAATGACTTCCATACTGCGTTGCGTTTCTTTTAGCACAGTAGAAAGACTCTTACTCATTTTTTCTTGCAAGGCATCAAACTGACTGCGAACATCAGGCCAGTGAAGTTCGAGTAACTGTTTTTGTGCAGTCGTGGCTTTTCGAATACTTTCATTTAGCTCATGCTGCTTTGTGCGAAAGGCGGTCGCTTTTTGTTTGGTCACTACTTTATTTTTGCTTAATTGCTTCCACTCCTGCTTTAAGCTCTTATCTTCTTCAAGTACTGTAGCTATCGCTTGTTTTACATGTTCATGCTTTTTTTGAAAGTCAACGAACGCTGACAAATACGTATTCCAGTTTTCCTTCATTTCTTTTAACAATGACGTGTTAGCATGTTTTTCTGTTAGTTGAAAAAAGTCGTTTCTAAACGCTATCATATCCGCTTCAGAAAAAAGTTCTTTTCCGAAAAGCTCTGTCACATTCCTATGTATGCTTGTTAATTGTTCAATCTGTCTCGTATTGCTTTGACGCTTTTTTATGTACTCGGGATAGTCGCTTGAAAGAAACGTCACCATTGTATATTCACTGTTGTTCATGTTGTACTCTGTCCGTTCTTTTTCCAGTTCGTCATACACTTTCTGCAGATGACGTTCTACTATGGAGAGAAATTTTTCTTTGTCCATCCCGTCTACTTCTTCTTTTAGCATGTTTAAAGATTCCGTTTCTTCAATAAGAAATGTTTTTTCTTTATATAGCTGTATCCATGCTTCTAGCAGCTGCGCTGCTGATTTATTCCAGTGGCTTGTATTCATCGTTTGCTTCACCTGTTGTTTTTATTTTTATCCTTTTTTAACTATACAGGAATTTAACAGAAATTCTATTACAGTTTTATTACTCTTGAAAAATCAGGTTCAAGCTTTCTAGAGCCGCTTCTAGCGTTTGTTTGTCTCTTTGATCGTAGCTGTGTGCCACTAAGACTACAGTTGTAAATACAGCTTTCCATTTTGCCAGTCTGTGCGTTTCTTCGCCTACTTTTCCGTATTCCTTAAAAAAACGTGCTCTTCCTTTAGGAGGTAAAAAGCTGTAGGCAATCGCTAGGTCAACTGCCGGGTAACCAATATGAACATCTCCCCAGTCAATGATGCCTGAAACAATGCTGTTTTGATCGACCATCATGTTTTTAATATGAAGATCTCCGTGAACCAGTACGTTTTTTTCTTGATAGTGAATTTCTTGTATGTCATTTACGTAGTCTTCGAGAATCTCTTGTTTTGAATAAAGACTACGCTCTTTCATTTGCTTGACATATTTCTCTAGTGCCGGCTTTCGCTTCATCATATCAAGTCGATTCAGCTCATCAAACGGCACGCCGAACTCTTGGGCTTTTAAATGAGAATAGTGATGTAGCGTACGAAGAAACCTTGCTAGTACAGAAGCAGATTTTATGCGTTCTTCTTCTGTTAATCTTGCAGGCGGAGTTCCTTGCACGTAGTGATAGCCCATAAAAGGCCAAGGATAGCCTGCATTCGGCTTACCGAAAAAAATGGGCTCTGCAATCGATAGAGGCAATTGAGAAGCAAGGCTTGGTAAAAGCCGATTTTCTGTTTTTAATAGTCCTACTGCGAGTTCTCTTCTTGGAAACCTGAAAACAAAGCTGTCGTTTACTTGATAAACCGTATTGTCAAAGCCGTAGCCAAGCAGTGAAATCGCAGCGGGCGCAAGTTCTGGAAACTGCGTCTCGATTAGCGTTTTGGCAAGCGGTGCTGATACGATTTGTTCTGCATCCCATGCGTTTGGCACTGTGATCACCTTTCTTTAACGTGAAGTTTGTATGTAAAGTATACTATAAATAATTTTGCCCATAAAAACCCTCTGACGCAAAGCCAGAGGGTTTCAGTCAATATATAAATAAGATAGTTGCCTTAGAACGGCGCACCCCACTTCTAAGTTAGTAGCCTACGGTACGTTTACTACTTAATACGTACACCAAAATACCTCATCGACCGTTTCTTCAACGTGCTCCACCTTAATAAAGTTCAATAAAAGATCCGTTTGGTCATTTCCTGTATACTCATCTTGGTCAACATTATAAAATTGAATAAGCTCGAGCTTGTACATACCGTTTTTAATATCAATTCTATACTTAGAACAGTTTTCATCAGGCACTAACTGATCTTCAAACTGGGCGGCCATCGTAAGGCAGTCATAATCTACGAGATAAAGCTGATGATTGGTTACATTTATATAACCTGTTGCTTTCCTAAAGTATGTATCTATATCCGACTCTGTTCCAATCTTCACTTCTACGTTCCAGGAGTGTTCAATTCCTTCTTCTGTCATTTGACATACTAGAATATTTCTCTTTTTCATTTCACTGCCGAAATGGTTCAGAAGCTGGTCTAGCTCCCAGTCCTCATCGACAAATGATTGGTACTCTTTTGCGTTTGCCACTCCGATAAAATTGGTATCGCCAAAATCCATAGAAAATTTCATTTTATCTCCTCTGCTCTTTAAAGTAATTTTTATTATCCATTAACATATATCCGCAAACTTCTTACACGCTTTCTCTAACTCTTCTTTTTTAGCAAGCTGACAAACCCACTCTTCAGGAATGCCATCCAGCTGATAATATGATCCTGCCATAGTACCTGTAATAAAGCCTATTGTATCTGTGTCTTCTCCTAAATTCACAGCAGTAAGTACAGCTTCTTTGTAGTCATCGCTTTGAAGAAGAGACCAAACTGACGCTTCTAACGAGCTGACGACGTATCCGGTTGACCCGATTTCCTTTCTCGCTGCGTGCGGCAAGCTTAGGTTTAACACTCGTTCATACGCAGTGAACTCTGCTTCATACTCCGTACCTGTTAACTGCTTTTGACAGAGATTTACCGCGTTTTCATATGCTTCAAAAGGCTCATTGCCGTCAAGAAGACGAATAAGCAGCTCCACGTATATAATGCAGCCAAGCGTAGAGCGCACATGGCGGTGCGTGACGTGAGCAATTCTTTCTATTTCTTCTTTTCTTTTTATAAAGCTAGGTTCCTGACGTAGTGTAAACGCAAGCGGAGCAATACGCATAAGCGCTCCGTTTCCGTTGTCATATTCAGCGCTTCCTCCCCACTCTTCTTTAGGAAGCCCGCTTTTATATCGGCGAATTGCTTCGCTTGTGGCAATGCCAATATCAAACATTTCTCCGTACGGTGTCCAGTAGCCATTCGCCCAATAGCTCTCAAACTTTTGCATCAAATCATATTCATCTTGTTTTTCTAGTAAATTATCAATCAAGCACATCGTCAGAGATGTATCATCTGACCACGTTCCTTTAGGCTGGTTGTATGTACCGTAGCCGGTCATAGCCGTAATCCGAAATGAATCGCGTTTTTTAAACTCAACTGGAACGCCTAAAGCGTCTCCAACAGCTCCTCCTAGAATCGTAGAAAGTACTTTTTTATGTAGCGTCATGCAATCAACTCCTTTCTATTATTGTAATTGTTTGATTTTGGAATTTGCAAGAGATCTCTTGCCTAGATGCTTTTTCTTCTTTATAAAATAGGAAGAAATATAAAGACATCCCTTCATAATTCTCTAAAACAATTGACCAATAAGAACAAGAGTTCTATAATTATTTTTGTAAATATATGGAGGCGAAAACGATGCGACCTGAACTTACAAAAAATTTATCTATCAATAACTTCACGGATTTTTACTGGCTCAAAACCGAGCTGCAGCAATTTTGCCGTGAAAACAATATGAGCCCGTCTGGATCTAAAATGGAACTTTCAAAAAGAATTGAAGTGTTTTTAACAACCAGTGACACTCAACAATCAAAATCACCTTCCAAAAGACGCTCGTCCTCTAAAACGAAAGCTCCGCTAACATTAGATACCGTCATTGGGGAAAATCACCGCTGCAGTCAAGAAGTACGGGCTTTTTTAAAAAAAGCCATTCATCCTACATTTCATTTTTCCACTTATATTCAAAACTACTTTAAAGAAAATGTAGGGAAAACCTATCGAGATGTGGTAAAAGCGTGGCATGAAGAAGAAAAACGAAAAAAGCAGCCTTCTTATCAAAAAGAAATTGCGTCTCAGTTTGAGTACAACCGCTTTATTCGCGATTTTTTTAACGATCCGAAAAACAAAGGAAAAAGCCGCGATGATGCAATTGCGGCGTGGAAGCATTTGAAACTTCAGCCTGGAAGCAATCAATACCTCTCTTAAATCAAACTCTACATAAATAAAGACCATTAAAACACCACCTCAAGAAAAGGTGGTGTTTGTGCACGCCTGTAGATTTCTTCACATACACAGGTGCTGTTTGTTACGGCGTAAAATCTTTAACTATAAACAGACTCTTTTTTAATTAAACCAAGCGTCTGTGAAGTAGACGCATGAATTTCGTTAAAGAAGTCTGGATGATCAACTAACGACATGCCATAGGAAGGAATCATTTCTTTTATTTTTGGCTCCCACTTGTTCATGTTTTCTGGGAAGCATTTTTCCAATACTTCAAGCATAACGTGAACGGCTGTTGACGCACCTGGAGAAGCGCCAAGAAGTGCAGCAACAGAACCATCAGCGGCACTTACAACTTCTGTACCAAACTGAAGCGTTCCTTTTCCTCCGGCTTCCGTGTCTTTGATTACCTGCACACGTTGACCCGCTACGACGATATCCCAGTCTTCGCTTTTCGCGTTCGGGATAAACTCACGCAGTTCTTCTACACGTTTTTCATTTGATAACAGCACTTGCTGAATTAAATATTTTGTTAACGCCATTTCTTTGACGCCTGCTGCTAGCATGGTTAAAATATTATTCGGCTTTACAGAACTGATTAAATCCAGGTTTGAACCTGTTTTTAAGAACTTCGGTGAAAAGCCGGCAAATGGACCAAACAACAGCGTCTTTTTGTTATCAATATAGCGTGTATCAAGGTGCGGAACCGACATTGGCGGAGCTCCGACTTTGGCTTTTCCGTATACTTTTCCGTGATGCTGCGCAATGACTTCAGGATTATTGCATACCATAAATAATCCGCTTACCGGGAATCCCCCAATATGCTTGGATTCAGGAATACCTGTTTTTTGAAGTAAAGGCAAGCTTCCGCCTCCGCCACCGATAAAGATGAACTTTGCCGTGTGGTACTCAACTTTGCCGCTGTCTACATCTGCGACTTTTACTTCCCACATACCGTCACTTTTACGTTTAATATCTTTTACACTTCGTTTGTAATGAACGTGAACCCCTTTATTCTTCAGATGGTCAAACAACATGCGTGTTAAAGCACCGAAGTTTACGTCTGTCCCCGAATCAATTTTAGTTGCGGCAATTGGTTCATTTGACGTGCGCCCCTTCATGATTAGCGGAATCCATTCTTTTAGTTTGTCAGGACTGTCGGAATACTCCATTCCTTGAAACAACGGATTGTTTGACAGCGCTTCAAAACGCTTTTTCAGAAACGATACATTTTTTTCCCCTTGTACCAAACTCATATGCGGAATTGGCATGATAAAGTCTTGCGGATTGCGAATCAACTTGCTGCTTACCAGATAAGACCAAAACTGTCTTGACAGCTGAAACTGCTCGTTAATTCGAATCGCTTTCGTTATATCTATAGATCCATCAGCTTTTTCTGATGTATAGTTTAGTTCGCACAGCGCAGAATGGCCCGTCCCTGCATTATTCCATTCGTTCGAGCTTTCTTCCCCTGCGTCTGCGAGTTTTTCAAATACTTTAATGTCCCATTCAGGTGCTAACTCTTTGAGTAATGACCCCAAAGTTGCGCTCATGACTCCGGCACCAATTAAGATAACGTCTGTTTTTTTCTGTACGTTGCTCATTATAACCTTCCTCATCCCCTATATTTGTAAAAAGATGTAGGCGCTCCTGCTTACGTAGTAAAAAAATTCAGGTGCGACCTAAGAACACACCTTTTTCTGTCTCACTTATAACTATATCACAGTATAATTGTCTGATGATTATAAACTATTCAAAAATGATAAAAAAGTGAGAAAATCGCCCACAAATTCCAAAAAACTTATTAAATTCCGTCTGAATTTTCTTTTATTAGTAAACTTTTATACCTACTTCTAAGTGGCAAAGCATTGATTAACGAAATAACAAACTATTCCAAAAATTCAGCTTAAAAACCAAAATAACTGCCTTGAAAATTTCACCTACTATAACTATACTCACTCGAACGAACAAACAGCACTAGAAATAGAAAAGCCTTCATTCTTTTTGACTAGTTATACGTAGACGTATATATGTATAGAGCACCAGCTCATCCAGGTGCATTTTTAGAAAAATAAGTATATATTGCAATGGCTAATTTTCAGCCCATATTGCAAGTTACAATATCTATGTCATATAACATACCATGAAATAAGTGAATAAGTAAATGATTATTCAGAAATTTATGTTATAAAACCTAACATGTATGTTGACTTTTACATCAAATATAAATTTGAGTATAGGAACATTAATAATACTCAGATTTAAAGCGTATTGATTGATGAACTGAACATTCTCCAATCAACCAACTATTTTTCGGTTGATCCGTTTATTTCATGTATATCACTATTGACAGTATTATTACTGTCAATTCCCTTGTCAAATAGATAGCTCATACCTTAATGAACAACAATTCACGCGTTTTCGAAGCATTATCTTAAAATCATCTAAACAGGTCTATTTTGACATATAACTTGTTTTTTCTCATTGAGATGGCATAGCTAAAATAATATACATAAAATGAAAAAAGCACTTGTAGCCTTTAGTAGACAATCAAGTGCTTTTTGATTCATTTCTAAACGTTTGTCACAAATATCATGCTTAATTGAATAAACTTAGTCAATTTCAGTTCCATAAGTTTAAGACTTCTTCCTTGTAACAATACTTCAAACGTTTGAAGTGTCATCTTGCTTAAGCTCTGCTCATATCTTTCTATTCTACAGTAGTAGATAAAAAATCCCCAATGATACAACCATTACGAATTTTTCACTTTTATATGCTCATCTCTTTATAAGCATTACTATTCTGCTGAAGGATTATAATCTAACTCTGCAGTTTTTAGTCCTTCTATTACTTTATTTATTCGTCTCGATAAGTCTTTTATTTCCTTTACTGTTAGTTCGTCTTCTGCTTCTTTTGGATTAAACATACTTAAACTTTTTGTTATATCTTCAACGTAACCAACGAAAATTTTATCATACGTGATTAAAATCTCTCCTATAGCAACATCTACAATAATATCCTCTATTTTACCTAAGTTATTGAAATCATCTACTATTCTTGCTATCGCATGCCTACGTCCTCTATTTTGAGATAAAAACTCTTTATATACCTCTTGAATTGTTTCAAACAATTCATCGTATGTCCAGTCTTCCATTAACAATCTCTCCATTACTTATTAATTTGGTTTTAGTCTTGCTCCGTTGTTATGTATTACCTCTAATTCAATGTTTTTATATTTTTTTGCAAACTCTGCTATTACTTGGCTACAACTATCACACGTATCTAATTCTGTAAATAACTTAATTCTTCCTTTCGCATCAATATTATCTCCAAGCTGAGAAGCAATATCATTTAATATTTTATACTCTGTATCCGAATCCCTTAAATACATACTTCCTTTTTTGTCTGGTGCTTCTGTTGCTTTAAACGTAGGATTTTGGGGTTGTAAAGAAATATTAGGAACTCTTTCCTTTATACTATCTGTAAACTCATCTATGCTACTTTGGGCAAAAAACTCTGATTTATCAATACCATTGACATCCACTTCTGCTAGAGCAAAGTTCCCAGACTTTTTATACCCACTAGTCAAACTCCCTCTTAGCTCTTTCACTCTATCAATTATATGTGCTTCCGCAGCTGAATCTATTTGTCTCGTTGGATACACTTTTCCCGTACCCTTAGAAACAGCATCCTGATTATAAACGCCTTCAACATTCGCCTTACTACCCGACTCTTCCACTTTCTCCAACGCTTTGGACTGACCTTTCGAAACATTTCCCATCTTATACGTCGTTAACCCATTTAACGCTTCCCCAAAGGTCTTTCCAGGTAACGCCTCTCCTATCCCTACCAGTTGAGGTTGAGGACGTAAAGTCGGTATCTCCGCATCTAGTAAAGGTTTGATCTGCTTTTGAAACGGTTCATACACCTTCTTCGACCAATTGCTTGCTGCTTTTGGGCTGACGACATTTCGCATATCGCTTAATGTTTTGGCTGCTTTATGTGCAGGTACACGCGGAACGTTTGTTACTTTTGGAACAGATTTTACGGCTCCTGCGGGTTTCGCTCCTCCAATGACGCTCGCAAACAGAAACATGCTGTTTTCCCAGTGCTCTTTTGAAAGAGGTTTGTCCGGATTAAGTGCCTGCTGCCCTACATCTAAGAGTCCCATCGTGGCGTGATTGACAAAGTCATACGGTGAATCAAACGATTTTTCCCCTCGTTCATTCAACCCCTCTTTGAAGGAAACAGCTCCATCAAATCCGCCCATCGTTATATAGTTTCCAAAGTCATACAAGGAGTTGTACCGTTTATCTGCTCTCTCTCCCATACCGGCCCAAATGTCTTGTGCTACGCCTTTAGTACCCGTAACTGTACCTTTTGCTAAAGTTATAGCCCCTTCTCCTACGTCCTTGACTACAGCTTTTATACCGGTTTCTTCTTTTTTAGCCACAGGGTTCTCGCAGATTTCTGTAAAGTCAAAGGATTCAGCAGTTTTTTCAGGTGTCACATCTCTAACCTGACCCTGACGCACCACCGACTGCATAAGCATTCCCTCAACGCCCGTAGCGTTTTGAAGAATCTGTTGAGACGTTAGCATGCCCACAGTTGAAGAATCGTTGAGCGCCTGCAGGTATGGACTTTTTTCAAGTTCCACTGCTTGCTCTGCAGGTGACAGTTCCGCTAGTTTTTTCATGTTAGCAGGTGCTGTATCCTGCTGAATTTGCGTTAGCACTTCTCTTATGTAAGGCGAGTTTTTTTCAAGCTTGTGAATTTCTTTTAACTGTTCAGCAGGCGTCATCGCCTGAAGCTGAATCAGTTTTTCAAGGCCTACTTCCTTTATCACTTTCTCTTGTTTTTCTTTTCTTGTCAAGGTTGTTTGAATGCCTTTTTCAAAAACCGAGACGCCTCCTGAATGGGTCATCGCTTTTTTCGCCAACGCACTCAGCTCACTTACATTGCCCGGCTGAATGGAACCATTTTGAAACCCAGCTTTCACTTTAGAAAGCAGCGAGTTTAAAGACGTCAGCTGATCTTGAATGGCTGAAAGGCTTTGCGTTTGCTGTTCGTCAAAACGGACTAAATCGTTCATCGTTTTGTCCGCTTTGTGTTTTGCTTGTTCTACTTCTGTTAAAAAACCTTGATCGTTAAGCGCTGAAACAGAAGCAAGGTGACTGATTTTTTGAATCGCTGCATTCGCTTGATCGACAAGCGAAACGGTTGTATTTCTTGTTTGATTTAAATGCGCAGGAATAGTGTCTTGCAGAAAGGGCTGCGTGATGTAGCCGTCTTCGCTCGGTTCGAATGAGCGCAGCGCATGTATGATTTGAGTTAGTCGAGCTTCATAGGAAGTGAGTAATGAATGATACAGCGTTAAAAAAGAAGCATGTCCCGTTTCGTAAAAAGACCGTATCGCTTCTCCTCCTTTTCCTTTAAACGCATCATCTAAGCTTGAAAATGCCTGAACCTGTGAAATCAGGCCCTGAATTTGTTCTTTTTGACTTTTAATAGAGTCTAAGATAGCTTGAATATTTTCGTGAAAAGCATCGACATCAAGTGTTTTCAATAACCTGTAACCTCCTAGCTGTATCGATGTAGAAAAACAACAAACGTTTAACGAACAATCGCCCGTCATTTTTCTAAACCTAAGCGGACGCTCCTCTTTACAAGGCTTGCATCATCCTCTAAATAAAACCTTTTTATTTTATTTGAATGCTAAATTCATGGTGTTTGAAAGGTTGTTTTTGATAGCTTTATATAAAATATGAACATTATTTAGCGGCGTTTGCAGCTTTTTCATCTGCTTCTTTTATGGACTGCACGGATTTTTTGGTGGCGTTCAAATCATCGAGGAGCGTTTGTTTGTAGTCCACAATTAACGTTTGCAGCTGCTGGTTCAGCTGGTTTAATTCATCGAGCACCGCTAGTTCTTGTCCGCTTCCTACGTGAAACGGAAAAAGCGACTGAAACTGCTGCGCAGAAGCGCTTAGGTCACTAAGCGTTCTATTAATTTCACCATCTATTACTTTAATTTCGTCTGCCATACTGCATCACACCTTATCTTTTGCTTCGTCTTCTTGCATTTTAATGGCGCGTTCCATCCCTTGTATATCTGATTGAAGCGCCGTAATTTTTGCATCAATTGTCGCAATGGCATCCGTCAGCTGACGGGTCAGCAAATCATCGTATTCGTCTAACATAGCGGTCCGGATGTCTTCAAACCCAACAGCAAGGCTGCCTGACCAAGTGGCGGAAGTGAGCTCTGGTTCTTTTACCTTTTCCTTTGCACCTTCAAGCTCTCCTTTGACTTCCGTTAACGTGTTTTTACTAGCCGTAAGCTGCTGGATATCTTCATGTGCCCGCTTCACTTGGGTATACAGATGAGCAACAAACATCTCATTCATATGATGACACTTCCTTTATATCTATCTCTTGGTTCTTCTAACAGTAATTCCCTTTTATAGCTTATCAAATAAAGAAAGAGAGCACATCGGCACGTTTTCTTATATTTTTTGGGAATAATGTAGGTTTTTAGTTCAATACCCACTCTTCAGGATAAAATAACCAAAACTATCTTACCATTGACAATTTATCAAGATTTTTGGACTACTTCGCTTGTTATTTCCACGCCACTAAAAGGCCTTTTTACACAATTTTTTTGTTAAAACGCATTCATTCTTTCTATTTCCAAATATTTAAACATGCGCTAGTATATACATAATATAAAGAGGAGGTTGAGTATGAGAGAAAAGCTCGTAAGACTCGGTTATTTACTGGGGTTGGCTCTTGTTTTGTCCGGCATTTTATATTTCTTTGCATCGAACTGGCAAGCCTTTGACCGCTACACTAAAATTGCGCTGAGCGTGGGGCTGATGCTGCTGTTTTATGGAAGTGCGTTTGCGGTGCGAAAGCTGCTTCCTCAGCAGGCGTTTTTAAGTCACTGGACGCTTTTGGCCGGCGCTCTTTCATTTGGATTAAGTATCGCGCTTCTTTCTCAAATTTACAACACGCACGCTGAATCGTACTGGCTGTTTTTAATTTGGCTTGTGCCGGTTATTTTGTTTAGCTTTTTTACAAAGTATCAGCCGTTTTACGTGTTATCGTTTGTTTTATTTCAATTCACCATGGCTTTTTTTATTTCACCAACAGGTGCAGTTTCACAGCGAGGCGAACACGAGACGCTTTTACTTTACGCAGGAATGGCGTTTGTGAACTTACTCATCTTTTGGATCATAAAAAAGAAACAGCGCTCGTCTCCTGTGATCATGTATGCGGCGTTTTGTTTGTTTCACTACATTTTTTTAACTGTTTCCCTGCCGGATTTCACAGGCAGCTCTAGCTTACGGATTGGTCTTATTATTTTTTATTTGCTGTTTTTACTAAGCTCCTTTTTTTATTTTTCAAAAGTGGAGCCGCAAAGGTCGTTTTTAGGGATTTCCATTGTGGCATTTGCTTTATTTGTTATTGAACAGTTTTTCTCTTTTATTTTTAAACACTACGCTGAATGGTCACTATTCTTAGCTTTAGGATTCGTGATTTTATTTATTGGTGCAAGCGTATGGTTTGTCAAATGGCTCACTGCCAACACGTCAGCACAAAAAACCTCGCTCCGCGTAATCAAACGAATAGCGGTGATTGGGATTACGGCCATTGCATCGGTGATCGGCAGCAGCTCTTTAGGAGGACTCATCACACTTATTACAGGAACGTACCCAACGAACGGAATGCTTGTGATCGGCGTTTTGTTGATTGTGGCATGTTATTTGATTAAAGCAGATATTCCAACGGTAAAATATACGCTTTTAATGATGGGCGTATTAATTAGCGGCGGCGCTTCTTTTTTTGTGAACGACATTCTGTTTTTTATCTACGTCATCGCACTTGTAGCGCTTTTAGTATTCACGAAGCATACGCCCGTTCGCCTGTTGCTTTTTGTGCTAGTGCAAGGGCTTCTGTTAATAAAGGTTCCGACTGCTTACTATGACACTATCAAAATACATTATGTGCTGCTCGCTTTGTTTCTATTAAATGCCGCTGTGTACGCGATAAACGTACACCACGCGTTTAAAAAAGCAGCGCTGCTTCTTGCTTTTATCTTTTTACTGTCGCTGACTGAATTAAGCGAACCGTCTTTTTTAAATATCATTTACTGCACGGTGTTTTTTGTGATTTCGACCGTCTTTTTATTTGTGACGGTACGAAAAGAGCCAAAATATGATTTTATTGTTGGCATGATTTTCTGGTTTGTTTTTTTAGCGATGAAATATTACGACTTTGTGTGGGATTTATTTAATAAATCACTTGTGCTCGTTATTTTAGGCCTGATCTTTCTTTTCCTAAGCAGGAAATGGGACCTGTCAACGCCTGATCAGCCGCAGTCGTCGTTTCTTGAACGCAGCCGAACCGCTGTATGGATCATCATTCTTGTTCAGCTCATTATTCTGGGCGGCATTTTCACTAAAAACGAAGTGCTTCTTCAAAACGGAAAAGAAATTAAGCTCGCTTTACAGCCGATCGATCCGCGCTCGCTGCTGCAAGGCGATTACGTTGAGCTGAATTACGACATTGCGCCCGTTACCTTACCTCATGTGAAAGACGGAGAAAAAGTGAAGCTCGTTCTTCGCCCTAACAAACAAGGTGTGTATGAATACGCAAAAATCTACCAAGCGGATGATGACTGGAATAAGCCGTATGTTTCTAAAGAAAAAGACGTTGTCATTACGGGCAGCTATCACGACTGGGGAATTCAGTACGGAATTGAGCATTACTTTATTCCAGAAGGAACCGGCAGCAAAGTGGAAAGCGAAGCTCGTTTTGCTACTGTACGCGTTGGAAAAAACGGAGATGCCATTGTTACAAAAGTAGGCAAATAAAAAAACAGCCGCTTCAACATTGAAGCGGCTGTTTTTTGTTTTAATTGATAAATACGCCAACGATCATCGTTAAAATAAGAAGCACAAAGAAAATAATGATTCCATAGCCAATCCATTTTATTCTTTTGGACGTTCCTTTTACATTCATATCCGTTATTTTTCCTTCAATACGCTTTTGATGTTCAGTAACATCATTGTATTCATTGTTAGGCGAAGTGATATTACCCTTCCTTTGTATTTAATCGTTTTCTTTCCTCTAACAGCTCTTCATATCTTTTTTCAAGCAGCTGCTTTTCTTTTCCTTCTGGCGTGATAGAAAGCTCGCTAATCACTTTTGTTACTTCTAGTTGAAGCGCAAGTTTCTCTGCTTCATTTTGCTGCTGTGACGCTTTTTTGCTTTGACCCGTATCTTCAATCGCCGCAAGCTCCGCTTTGGACTGTTTTAACGTCAAAACATGCGTCGCAAGCTTTTTAACAAAGTAGCGGTCGTGCGTCACAAATAAAATCGTCCCTGGATAAGCTTTTAACACTTCTTGAAGCGCTTCTTTTGTATGAAGATCAAGATAGTTGGTCGGTTCATCTAAAAGAAGAACGTTATAATTTCCTAAAAAGACTTTTGCTAATGCCGTTTTGACTCGTTCTCCTCCGCTTAGCATCTCTACTTTTTTATACACGTCTTCACGTTTGAAAAGTAAGCGCGATAGCACCGTACGAATAAACTGCTCGGTGTACGGACTGTCTTCTTTAATGTTTTCTAAAATGCTTTTAGCGGGATCTAGATTTTCAAGGCGCTGATGGAAAAAGCCGAGTTTTACAGGCTTCGCAACCGTGATTCCTTCTGTTCGCTGCTCAATCATATTCAGCAGCGTAGATTTTCCGGCGCCGTTTTTGCCGACAATCGCTACTTTCGCTCCTGGCTTCACACCGCCTTTTAGGTTTTGAAACAAGATATGATTACCAGCTGATGCTGAGACTTTGTCAAAGCTTAGTACCTGCTTGCTGTGCACTTGGTGAAACTGCGATAGGTCAAAATGAATTTCTTCCATTTCTTTTGGCTTTTCTTTTTTCTCCAGCTTTTCAATTCTTGTTTCAATCGCTTTTGCGCTTCTGTCTAGCTTCGCTTTTTGTTTTCCGACCGCTCGCTTATGAAGTCTCGCTTCAGAGTTGCCCATGCGGCTCGGCGCTTTTTTAAGCGACTTTGATTTTTGGCTTTTTTCTTCAGACGCCAGTTCAAGCCGCTGCTTTTCTTTTACATACTGTTCATATTCAAACTGCTGTCTTTCAACTGCGTGTTTTTTTTGCGTCACATATTCTTGATAATTCCCTTCATAACAGTGAATTTTGCCGCCTTCTACTTCCCAAATAGACGTACAAAGGCGGTTTAATAATTCTCGGTCATGTGAAATCAGCAGCAGACTGCCTGTAAAAGACTTCATTTCTTCTTCAAACTTCTCTACGCCTTTTACATCTAAGTGGCTCGTTGGCTCATCGGCTGCCAGTAGTTCCGCGCCGGACGAAAGAGCAGCTGCAATTTTCTTTCTTGTTTCTTCTCCTCCGCTAAGAAAGTCGGCTTCATTTGGCACACTCCACTGACTTTTCATCTCAGGAGAAACAGCCGATGTAGCTTGAATATCAAGCTGCGGAATCAATGAGGAACGGCCATATGTTTGCACAATTCCTTGATCTGGACTCATTTTTTTCATTAAAATATGAAGCAACGTCGATTTGCCTTCGCCATTTTTCCCCACAATTCCAATTCGCTCTCCGCGATGTACTTGAAGTTTCTCTGCTTGAAACAGCAGGCGATCTCCATAGCTTTTTTCAATATTTATAGCTTCTAACAATAACATAAAAAAACCTCCCTAGGATTTCTAGAGAGGATTAGAGGTCATAATTAGGCATACGCAAATATGCACCCTTTTTATAGAGTAAAAAAGGGAGAAATCACTTCATATAAGACATATAGAAATGGCACCTAAAAATGTACAGACTAATCCTATCTAGACAAATGTTCATTTAAAATAAAGTTTTAAAAGAATGTCTAAAAAAATAGGATTACTTATCCATTGTCTACGGTACCTTTCCTTTCTTAGTATAAAATGACTTACTTCTTACAGTGTATGATGAACATTTTTAAATGTCAATATCGATTTGGATGATATTCCCTTCTCTTCCTAAGCACAAAAGATCCTCAGCTGATCTCAGCCGAGGATTCTTTTCTTACACGTATTGGTTCACTTTCCCTGTAAAATCAGGCAGCCACTCGCCGTGGGCTTCAATTAAATCATCGCACATACGAATGATGTCATCCATAGATAATTCCGCATTTGTATGAGGATCTAGCATCGCTGCTTGATAGATGTGCTCTCTTTTTCTAGTGACCGCTGCTTCAATTGTTAGCAATTGCGTATTAATATTCGTACGATTTAACGCCGCAAGCTGCTCAGGTAAGTCTCCTACATAAGTCGGCATAATGCCGCTTCGGTCTACAATACATGGAACTTCTACGCACGCTTTTGTCGGCAGGTTACTAATTAAGCCCCCGGTATTTAATACGTTACCGGCAAATTTAAACGGCACGTTTGTCTCCATTGCTTCAATGATTCTAGAGCCGTACTCATGTGAACGTGTATGAGTTAACTGACTGTTGTTAACCATTTCTTCTCTCATTGATTCCCAATTGCTAATTTGCTCTTCGCATCGGCGCGGGTATTCATCCAGAGGGATGTTAAACTGATCAACAAGATTTGGATATTTATGTTTAATAAAGTATGGATGATACTCTGCGTTATGCTCAGACGATTCGGTAATATAATAACCGAACTTATCCATTAGCTCAAAACGCACCATATCGTGATGCTTTGTCTTTTGTTTTTCTTTTGCCAGACGCTTGATTTCTGGGTATAAGTCTTGTCCATCTCTTTTTACTTCTAGCAGCCATGCCATATGGTTAATGCCTGCGATTTTCTCTTGTATTCCTTCATGATTCATTCCGAGAGAATCAAATAAATCTTTTGTACATACTTGAACACTGTGACAAAGGCCTACCGCCTTTACTTTGGTATAGCGCAGCATTGCACCCGTTAGTGTTGCCATTGGATTGGTGTAATTTAAAAACAGCGCATCTGGACATACTTCTTCAATATCTTTTGCAAAATCAAACAGGACCGGAATCGTGCGCAGTGATCTGAAGATTCCTCCAATTCCTACTGTATCTCCAATCGTCTGACGCAAGCCGTATTTTTTAGGAATTTCAAAATCAATGACGGTGCTTGGTTTGTAACCGCCTACTTGAATGGCGTTAATCACATACTTTGCTCCTGTTAAAGCTTCTCTGCAGTTCAAATAGGCTTTAACTGTAATATTCACTTTGTAGTTTTCTTTTAGATTGTTTAGCATATTTTCCGAATCTCTTAAACGCTCAGCATCTATATCGTAAAGAGCAAACTCAAAGCCAGCTAAAGCAGGCACAAACATGCAGTCTCCTAAAATATTTTTTGCAAAAACTGTACTTCCCGCTCCGATAAATGTGATTTTAGACATTGTCATCTTCCTTCCTCGTATTGGTTTTATCCTTTTACAGATCCTGATGAAAGCCCTGCAATAAAGTATTTTTGTAGCACTAAAAATAAAATGGTCATTGGAAGCATCGCAATAATCGCAGCTGCTCCTACTAAGCTAAGATTATTTTGATTTTCGGCAAAAAAGCTTGCTAACGTAACGGTTAATGTATGCATTTCCTTATCTTGAAGGAAGAAAATTGCAAACTGATAGTCGTTCCAAATGTAGACGCTTGCAATAATTAAAATAGACGCAGTGACAGGCTTTAGCAGTGGAAATACGATTTTAAAGAAAATCGTTAACGTGCCGGCCCCATCAATTCTTGCTGCTTCCTCGAGCTCTTTAGAAATAGTGGAGCGAATGAAGCCCGCATACAAAAAGATCGTTAGCGGCAAAAATGCTGCGACATTATTTAAAATAGCAATTTGGTACGTGTTCATCATCCCCATATTCACAACCATTTTGTACAGCGGAACTAACGCTGTTAAAGGCGGTATTACCATCACGGCGATAAAGATAAAATAGACGTACTTATTTAGTTTCGTTTGGCGGCGCGCTAGAGGATACGCAGCCATTGATCCTAAAAAAATAAGCAGAACCGCCGAAACGAACGTAATGATAAACGTATTCATAAAAGAACTGCCTAAATTCGCTTGCTCCCAAGCCGCTGTGAAATTTTCAAGGTTTATGCTTTTTGGAAATACCCATTTGGAACTAAAATCCCCGGTTGCTTTTAAAGAAGTCGTAACAAGAATATAAAAAGGGACAATATGAACGAGCGTTATACAAAGAGCTAGAAAGGTAAAAAATCGCTTTTTCCGTTTATTTGTATAGTCCATCACGCTTCTGTCTCCTTTCGCTTAAAGTACACAAGTGCTGATAAGCTAATGACTAAGATAATGAGCGCCATGCACACACCTTGAGTTGCAGCATAGCCGGCGTCCTGTCTTCTAAAATATAAGTCATACATAAAAGTAGACATTGACTGCGATGCATCTCCAGGCCCTCCTCCTGTCAGTGCAACAATTACGTCAAACAGTTTTAAACCCCCAATAATATTTAAAACGACATTAATTGTAATCGAAGGCATAAGCAGTGGAAGCGTGATGTTTTTAAACTGCTGAAGAGCCGATGCTCCGTCAAGCTGCGCTGCCTCGTAATAATCTTTTGAAATACTTTGCAGCCCCGCTAAATAAATAATCATCGCAATTCCAACGAATTGATACGTATTGACGAACACGATAATCCAAGAGTTAAGCTCTGGAGTTCCCAAAGCATTAATCTTCTCAAAACCTAAAAATACAAGAAGGTCATTTAAAGCGCCTCCTTGGTAGGCAAAAAAGAAGTACCAGATATAACCCATAATAATTGGGCTGATAATAACCGGAAGGTAGACAATTGTTCTTGTTACAGCTTTCATTTTAATGCTTTGATTCAGAAGCAAAGCGTATAACAAGCCAATAATATTTTGAAAAATAGTACTGCCTATTCCGTAGAGCAGCGTATTTTTTATCACAAGCCAAGTCGTTGGATCTGCAAGCAAACGTTTATACTGCTGGAGCCCAATCCAATCATATGTTTGTGAAAATCCATTCCAATTAGTAAAGGAAAGTCTAATTCCGTTAATAAAAGGATAGATAATAAAAACGGTGATAATTACTAAGCCGGGAAGGTACATCCACCATAAAGAGGACTCTGTTTTTAATTTTTTCTTTCGTTTTTTCGTATCTCTTACTACAGAAACCGGCTCTTTCCTGACTAATTCATTCATCGTGTTCACTCCTATTTCAGCTTGTGTTGAAAAGAAGCAGAAGCCTATCTACCTGCTTCTCGGCGAACAAGGAACTTTTGCACACTATTTTATTGTTTACTGAGACGCTTGTACTCTTTTTCCATCTCTTTTGATAATTGCTTTGGCGTTAAACTTCCCGCTAGCAATTCTTGACCTGTAGAAGACATCACTGCCCACATACCGCTCGGTAAATACTTTCGGTCGAAGTATGGCTCAACTTTAATATCGCTATACTTATCGTAGTATTCAGAGTAGTAGTTTTGTGTTTTATTGTTTGTCAGAGCCGATGCTGAAGACGTTCCTTCGGCAATCTTTTTGGCAACTTCGGGCTGTGACACAAATTCAATAAATTTCTTGGCTTCTTTAAGGTGCTTAGAATCTTTCCACGCAGCAAGGGTAAAGCGCTCTCCGCCGATCCAGCTTTGCGTACCGCCTTTATGAATAGCAGGCACCGGTACTGTTCCTACTTTTACTTCAGGATTTAATTCTGTTGCATCCGGTCCAAGAGATCCGCCCACAAATGTGAAAGCAATTTTATTTTGAGCCATTAATTCCGTTGCTTGAGATACTTTTGCGGTTAATACATCTTCATTCAGCAGCCCTTTTTTCTTCATTCCTGCCATTGTTTCCGCTAGCGGCGTGTAGTTTGACCAATTAAACGTTCCTTTTTCCAACTGCTTAGCGTAGTTCTTATTTTTTGCTGTAATAAGCTGAGGTGTAGCCAGCTGATCAAACACTTGAGCAATATTGCCATTTTCCCCTCCCGGGATCCATAGAGGCGCTATTTCTCCTTTGCTCTTCTTTTTTACTGTTTCTAATGCTGTTATAAACTCATCCATTGTGTTAGGAGGCTTTATTCCGTATTTTTCTAACAGCGTCGCATTATAGCTAATTCCATCTTTTGCTTGATTTAAAGGATACGCATACACTTTGCCGCTTTTATCTTTTAAAATTTGATTTAGCGCCGGATCCAAATGCTGAACCCAATCCATATCTTTTAAATCTGCTACATATTCCCCGTAGCGAAGCTGAGACCAGCCGTGCGTATCAAATAAATCCGGCATATCATTTGCACCCATTTTCACACGAAGCATATCTTCATAGCCGTTACCCGGAAAATTCGCATCAATTTTAATATCTGGATTTTGTTTTTCAAATTCTGCAATCGCATTTTGAAGCGCTTTTCTCTCCCCTTTATTACTCATCGTAGAAAAAAGCGTTAGCGTTGTTTTCCCATTTCCGCCTGTTGCCGCTTCTTTATTTCCGCAGCCCGCTGCCACAACAGAAAAGACTAGTAATAGAACGAAAAGATACGTAAGCTTTTTCATTTATCTTTTTTCCTCCTTATACTCTATCAAGACATAAATAACTGAATATTCAGTTATTTATACATAGACAAATTCATTGCACAACGAAATAAAGTCACTTATAATTTAATCCTATACTTTTACAAAGGTTCAAAGAGTCCTAGAGATGAAAAAGCTTTTTCATTTACATACTTATCTGCCAATAAGTATGTAGTTTCTAGGGCTTTTTAACCTGCTTTTTCTATGGTTTTTTCTATTTTTCTTCCCCCTCATCACTCTTTATGTATGAATTCTTCTTTTCTATCACCCCCTTTCAAGTTATAGCTTTTAGGCTACTGTTTTTTGAGTAAGGCTCCGCAGCTTTCACGATAAATTAATTTAGTCGGCACCATGACTTTTAAAGGAACGGATCTGCCGCTTAACCGATCTACTAGCATTTTAACAGCCTGCCTTCCCATTTCTTCAGTATATACTTTAACCGTTGTGAGCGGCGTGCTCGCAAATGCTGCGATGTCCACATCATCAAAGCTTACAATCGCTACGTCTTCAGGAACCTTTATATTTGATTGCTGCAGGGCACGCATTGCTCCTATCGCCATTGCATCACTTGCGATAAAAAATGCCTCCGGAAGATTTCCTTGCTTAATCGCTTGTCCCATCAGCTCATAGCCTTCAGTCATTGAGTACTCTCCTATATAAACTTTCTCAGAATCGAGCAGGCCTTTTTCATGCATAACGCGTTCAAAAACCGTTTGACGCTGATCTTCAATAATAGAACTTCCATTGATATAATGTTCTCTTTCTGTCCCTCCGATATAGCCAATTCTTTTATAACCGAGGTCAAATAAATGATTTAATGCGTGTTTAGTAGCTTCCTCAAAATCAATCATGACCGAATCGTACAAATCCTCATCCGCTTTGTGATTAATAAAAACAATAGTATCTAAATGATTGCTCACTTCTTGAACCGTTTCTGGACTAACTCTTCCCACTACAATCACTCCATCAAGATCCTGCAGCATCTCTTCTTGCTTCATGCCTTTTAGCCTAAATGACTTTACTGTAAAAATTTCTTTTTCTACGCATTCACTTTCTATTCCATGGCGAATAGAGGAGAAAAAAGGGTCTACTAACTCTTCTTCAAGGGATTGAGCAAAAATAATACCTATTTGAGGAGCTTCTATATCCTTTCCGTTTGCCGTTCCTTTTCGTATCTTCACGGGCGTATATTGCAGCTCTTTGGCTGCATGGAGAATGCGTTCACGAGTAACCTCAGATACAGAAAGCGTATGATCATTATTTAGTACTCTGGATACAGTTGAACTGGAAACATTAGCGTACGCCGCTACATCTTTTAAAGTTGCCATCTTTTTACCTCTCTATTACAATCTTCTATTTTTACTAAATATTTATCTCTTATATTGGAAGAATAGCACATTAATAAAACGCTTTCAATAAATAATTTTAAAATTTCAGTAAATTCATTAAAATATTCTCTAAAATTCTTCATTTATTTTGTTAGTTTCGCCGTTAAAATGACAAAAAAGCCGCTATTACTACTTTATTTTTATCACACCGAACTAAAACTTAAGTAAACTTTTAGTAAATATTAATTTTCGTAAGAATTTGTTCATATTTGATATAAAACGGTTTGTTGGGGAAAATAAAAGAAGAAATAGTGATAAAGAAAGAGAGAGCCTATGATTAGCGAACATTCTTATTTTCAACAATGTCTGCATGCCATTCAACAATTGCATGATATGAATTTTACGAAAGAACAGCTGTTGCAAAAAGACTTTTTAATCGCTCAAGAACGGGAACTAAGCATGTACTACTCGCCCCATAACGATTACATAAATCCAGACGCTCATATTGTCATTGCCGGCATCACACCAGGCTGGTTTCAAATGAAAACTGCTTTTAAACAATGCGTTTCCAGCCTATCTCATCATCAGCTTGAACAAGTACTGTACGAAACAAAAAAAGCAGCTAGCTTTAGCGGAACGATGAGAGTCAATTTAATAGACATGTTAGATCAATGCGGAGTTGCAAAAGTCATGGGCATTAACGGTGCCGCTGAGCTATTTGCTTCACAGAGAGATTTGCTGCATACAACGTCCGTACTGAAATATCCTGTGTTTTATAAAGGAAAAAACTACACGGGACATCAGCCACCAATCGAACGATCAGCGCTTCTTTCTCGCTATGCCTTTGAAGTGTTTCCACATGAATTGAGCGAAATAAAGAATCCATGCTTAATCGTTCCACTAGGAAAAGCGGTTGAGAATGTTTTAAGAAAGCTTTCAAATGAACCTTCGTTTTCTCGGCATACGTATTTATTTGGCTTTCCTCATCCATCTGGAGCAAACGGACATCGAAAACGGATATTTGAAGAACACCTAGGTGAATTTACGGAAATTGTGGAGGGGTGGGCTGTAAAAAGAAAGAGCTGAAAATAGTTTCAGCTCTTTTTTTGCTATAATTATGTAAAAATACGCCTACACGGAGGTCCGCTTTTATGTTAACAAATTTAGAAGAATACACTATTTTCTACCGTCCGTTTTTTATTCGTAATGTCACTCCATCCGTATCCAAATGGTTCTACTACCACAACTTTATTATCCTTCGACAGTTCATTTACTAACGGTTCAAAATCCAGTGCAGGCGCAGTCGTTCCCAACCCGCTTAGTAGTACAATCGTATTTTCCCCTCTACCTTTTGTATATACATGAATGCTTCTGCCATCAACCTCTACTAATTGACCAATAGGCGGATACTTTTTCTTTTCTACTGCCGTTATAACTTGATTCGTTACAACCCAAATGATGCATATCCCTAACATAGCTACTATCATGTTTCGTAAAATTCTCAAGAACCTAAACTTTTTTTGCACGTTTACCTCTCCTTTCCGTAAGTAGCATTTAACAAGCAGATGCCCATGCTAGTGAATCTTTGTAACTGCTTACTTACTGTGACGCTTCAGAAAACGTTTAGTTCTATTTCCTATATAAAATTTAAAAGAATGATAGCAGCTTACTTCAGCACTAAACGAAAAAAAAGGCCTCTTTCATCAGAAGAGACCTTTTACTATTTATTAAAAAGAGAACAATAAAAACTGTAACCCCTTTACTTTACGCCTAAGCGTATAACTGACGCTACGTTTTTAGCCGTTCTTTCAATATTTTCATCAGCTTTTTCTAGCGCTTCCGGAAGAGTCACTGCCCCGGGCACGACGCTGAATAAAGCCGAAATACCGTGTTCATACACAGCTTCGCTTCCCGCTCCAATGCTCCCTGCTATTGCTACCACAGGAACGCTATGCTTTTTTGCTGTTTTGGCTACGCCGATGGGTGTTTTTCCGTAAATGGTTTGTCCATCTATTCTTCCTTCACCGGTAATGACAAGGTCAGCATCTTTAATATAGCTTTCTAGCTGAGTTGCTTCAATGACAATGTCTACACCTGGCTTTAACTCCGCAGATAAAAATGCCAGCAGGCCCCCTCCTAGTCCTCCTGCCGCCCCGGCACCAGGAACGTTCTGAATATGAATATCCATTTCTTTTTCAATAACTGCTGCGTAATGAGCTAGATTACGGTCAAGCTGTTTAACCATATCAGGAGTTGCGCCTTTTTGAGGGCCAAATACCGCAGATGCTCCGGTTTCACCCGTTAACGGATTGTCTACATCGCAAGCCACTTCTACTTTGACTTCAGCAAGCCGGGAATCCAAGTTTGTCAGATCAATAGCAGCTAACTGGTTTAAACTGCCGCCTCCTTCTTTTATTTCTGCTCCGTTAGCATCAATAAGCTTTGCCCCTAAAGCTTTTGCCATACCGGCTCCTCCATCATTTGTAGCACTTCCTCCGATGCCAATAATGATATGCTTCACTTTATGATCTAACGCTTTGAGAATGAGCTCACCGGTTCCTCGCGTTGTTGTGATAAACGGATTGCGTTTATCCACCGGAACATGCTGAAGGCCTGAAGCGGCTGCCATTTCAATAACAGCCGCTTTGCCGTCTCCAAGAATTCCATAAAAAGCTTCCACCTCTTTACCTAAAGGTCCCGTTACTTTAGCTTGTATGATTTGTCCGCCCGTCGCGTCCACAAGCGACTGAACGGTTCCTTCTCCTCCGTCTGCCATAGGTACTTTACTAATCTCCGCGTTAGGAAAATGAGTTCTTATTCCTTTTTCAACCGCTTCACAAACGTTCAGAGCTGTTAAGCTTTCTTTAAATGAATCCGGCGCAATCACAATTTTCATGCGTAAACACTCCTTTTAGTTTTTAGCCATATAGCTTTAATACACCAAATATCAGCGTGGATACAATTGCCATAATGAGTCCAATAAGCGATTCGTAAGGGATTAATTTTAAACGTTCTTTTATTTTCATATTTACACTTCCGCCCGTTGCGTGGAAAAAGCTTCCGTGCGGGAGGTGATCAAGTACGGTCGCCCCGGCATGAACCATAGCAGCTCCGGCTAAAGTAGAAACGCCTAGCTCTAAAATTGTCGATCCAAAAACTTGGCTTGCGACTGCTGTTCCTGCCGTTGTCGAAGCAGTTGCCGCTGACATAAAGATACCTGAAACCGGAGCTAAAACATAAGCTGGCAATCCAATGGCAGACAAGCCTTGAATAATAACGTCTTTTAGCTGAGAGTTAGCAATAATACCTGCTAATGTCCCCGTTCCAAGTAGCATAATGGCTACACCTGACATTTTTCCTAATCCAGAAATAGCATATGTATTAAGCTGTTTTCCTTTTTTCATCACAATAGCACCAACAATTCCTCCTGCAGGAAGCGCAACCATTGGATCAATATTAAGATCAAAAAGCGGTCGCAGCGCCAGCAGCACGATGGTAACAATGGGAGCTATGATGGCCGTTAAAAAGAGCGGCAAGCTGCTTGCATCCACTGTATCTATTTCTTCAGCTTGAACCATTGTTCCTTTTTTCACTAATCGTTTGGCTACTAGATAAGTGACCGCTACGCCAAATACAGCGGGAATAATTCCTGCAGCCATCACGGATGTAAGCGGAATATTAAATGCATCCGAAGCAGCAATAGCGTTAGGATTAGGAGACATTAAATTTCCTGCCTTTCCTCCTCCAATCATTGCTAATAAAATAGCAGGCTTTGACATACCCGTACGTTTAGCAATGGCTAAAGCAATAGGCGCCACTGTGATCACAGCCACATCAACAAACACACCTACTGTCGTAAGAATGAGTGTGGCTAGCGCTAGAGCTAAAAGCGCTTTTGTTTCCCCTAGTTTTTTTACAATGGTTTCTGCTATAACCGCTGCAGCACCCGATTCTATTAATACGCCGGCCAATATACCAGCTGCAAGAATCCGCAGCACTGCGGGAATGATGCCTTGTGCCCCTTCAATCATTAAATTAACGGTATCAGCAGTATTAACTCCGCCAATCAGTCCGCCAATTAAAGCTCCGGCTATCATTCCGTATGCGGGAGCCACTTTCTTTAAGATTAATATAATAGCAATTACTAATGCACAAATCGCGCCTAACGCGCTTACTTGAACGTCCATAAAACCATCCCCTTTCTTATTTCTCCTGTCCTTAACGTTAATTGTAAGCGCTATCTTATATTCTTTCATTAGTCACTTCAACAGAAAAAGACCTCACTATCGCAAGATCTTTTATGCACGTGCACAATTATGAAATTTTAGATAGCAGTAGCGCTACATACAGTTCAAGAAGATCTTTGACTTTTCTTGGATCTTTTCCCGTAATGCTTTGGATTTTATCTAGACGGTAGCTTAGCGTATTTCGATGTATAAAAAGCTTTTTAGCTGCTGTGCTTCCTTCGCCATTTTCTTGTATGTAGACCGTTAACGTTTCGATAAGTTCTTTTTTCTTATCGTATTCCTTAAGCTTTTCATAGTGATGCAACAGTTCATGATTTTCTTGAAAACCGGCGCTTTGACGTAACAGCACGGGAATTTGATAATCCGAATAGCAGTAGAAAACAGCTTCTGGGTGAAGCTTTGAACCGACGGCAAGCGTATCTTTTGCCTGCTGATAAGATACATGAAGGCCTTTAAAGTCAGCTTGAACAGATCCTGCCGCTAACTTACACACCATACCAGACGCCCGAAGCTGTTTTTCCAGCTGTTCCGCATAGCTGCTAGCGCTGCCTGCTTCTGTAGATTTTAATATGACCACTCCGTCTGGAAGCATAGCGTATAGGTCATTGTTAGCTATGTATTTCTTTACAAGCTTCATAACTTCATGGCGATTGTCCGCTGTAACAATCAGTGCCACTCGTGGAAGGTATAAATTAATATCAAAGCGGTTCGCTCGGTCAAAAAATAAAGAGTCAAACGGCTCTTCTTGCTGAAGAAGCTGATGAACCACCTCTTCTTTTAATCGCTCATCCCATTGAATTTCCTCTATTAAAATCATTTCTTGAAAAATCATTTCAGCCGCCATGCGCACGAGTTCTCCGTAATTACGAATCTGTTCTGGCAGTCCTGTTAATCCCACGACTCCAACAATTTCTCCGTTAAAGAAAATAGGCAAATTCACGCCCGGTTTGGCCCCGCGCAGCGAGTCAGCCTGCTGTTGAGTAATTTCGTAGGAACTGCCGCTTTTTAATACCATCAACGCTCCTTCGTGGATTTGATTCATTCGCTTTTTGTCACCCGAACCAATAATGACTCCTTTTTCGTTCATCACGTTAATGTTGCAATCAATAATCTCCATCGTTCTACACACAATTTTCTGAGCTAATTCTTTTGTTACGTATCTCAACATTTCCTCATCCTTTGCCTCTGTGAAGTAAAGCTCAATTTTTTCGTGACAGCTAATTTGTATTCAATGAAAAATTTGCAATACTTCATTATAATATACGTAGAAGCAAAACCACATCTTTGAAACCGCCAACAAAACAGTGCCTATAGGAGGATAAAAGAATGACTGTGTCAAAACTAGTTTTTACCCCTCTTAGCTATACAGGATGGGGATCACTTCAGCAACTGCTTCCGGAAGTAAAAAAATATCACCCTGCTCATATTTTAATTGTCACAGATCCCGTGTTAAAAGACATTGGACTTGTGGATAAAGTGAGTTCTCCCCTCATTAAAAATGGATACGAAGTAGATGTATATGCAGATACGGCACCAGAACCGCCTTTAGCACTCGGTGAAAAACTCGTATCCTACGCAAAAAGCCGAAAATTTGATTTAGTCATTGGGGTTGGCGGCGGCAGCGCGTTAGATTTAGCAAAACTTACGGCCGTTTTAGCCGTTCACGACGGCGCTGTAGAAGAATACTTGAACTTAACTGGTACAAAACAAATTTCAAAAAAAGGTCTTCCTAAAATTTTAATTCCCACAACTTCCGGCACGGGCTCAGAAGTAACGAATATTTCTGTATTATCTCTTGAAAGCACCAAAGACGTTGTGACCCACGACTATTTGCTTGCAGACGCTGCGATTGTAGATCCTGAGCTTACGCTAAGCGTGCCTTCTAAAGTAACGGCGGCTACAGGGGTTGATGCATTAACTCATGCCGTTGAAGCTTATGTATCAGTAAATGCAAATCCAGCAACCGATGCCTTAGCACTAAAGGCTATACGCATGATTAGCTCTTCTTTGCGAACAGCTGTAGAAAATGGCAAAGATAAAGAAGCGCGAACTCAGATGAGCTACGGAAGCTATTTAGCGGGCCTTGCTTTTTTTAACGCTGGTGTTGCTGGTGTTCATGCGCTTGCTTATCCGTTAGGTGGACAGTTTCATATTTCACACGGTGAATCAAACGCCGTATTGCTTCCATATGTGATGGGTTACATACGCAGCAGCTGTGTGGAAAAGATGCGAGATATTTTTGAAGCACTGGGCGGAAACGCTAACTCTTTATCAACAGAAGAAGCTTCTTATCAGTGTGTAAAACAGCTGCAGTCACTTGTCGAAGACGTAGGCATTCCTCAAACCCTTCGCGGATTTGATATTCCAGAAAGTGCCCTTCAAAAGCTGACAGAAGATGGCGTCCAGCAAAAACGAATTCTCGCTCGCAGTCCTTTGCCTCTTCTTGAAAAAGACATCCGAGCTATTTACCAATCGGCGTATGATGGTGCTATAGTAGAACCTGTGCACTAAAAAACTCCCCCTTGTGTAAGGGGGAGTTCTATTTATGCTGCTTTAGCCGTTGTACCAAAACGATTCTCTTTTGGATCGCTAGGCTGGCAGAATAAAATAATCAGCCAAATACTTCCGATTAATGGAACTAATGTAATGGGCTGCCACCATCCGCTTTTTCCCATATCGTGGAGCCTTCTTGCTCCTACCGCTAACGAGAAGGGACTGCAATCAATAGCGAATAGATTACCGGCAGAAAAAGAGGCTTATCAATAACGAGCTGAATGAAAGAAAGAATAAATGAAATAACAAAGTTGACCAATACAAACATCCAGTATTCAGTTCGGCTTGCTCTGCCAGAAAACGTCCCGTAATTTTTCAACACTTTTATGTACCACTTCATATGCAACAACCTCCCTTTTTAGTATAAAATTGTAAATTTATAGTTTATATATCCTTTTTATTCAAAAAACAAACCGTTAAACGAACAAATAACGACATTTTTTATGCAAAAGAAAAAACTTCTTTCAAAAAAAGAAGTTTTCGTAATGTATTATGCTTTTCTATTTAATCAAATCATTTCGGTCTTCCATACTTGGCGGTTCTTCAAGCCATCCGTTTTTAGCCATGATTTTTCCCCCGTCTTGTCCGTATGTTAAAATGTCTTTGGCGGTACTGACAAGAGTAAGAGGAAGATCTCCACGTAAACTAAACGCAGTGCCTAAAGCGTTGCTTCCCAGCCCGAAACTGCAGAATAAACTCACGCAGTACATCATTAGTTTATCTGAAAAGGGTGCTACTTTTGACTCGGTCGCTTTCGCTCCCCACGTCGCAGGCGTTTGGATATCGCTTTCCAAAAGAATTTTACTATAATCATTTACAATTTTCTTGGCTAACTTTTTTCCTTTTACAAAGTACTTCTTCACTTCAGGCTCACTTGCTACTTGAGCGAACCCTGTAATCATTTGCATGCCAAAAATGTTGCTTTCAATTGCGTAATAAATATGTGCTACCTCTACAGTATTTAATGCCCGTTTATTCGAAAATAAATGGATTCCATTCATGTAATCTGTGCCTTCAACAAACTTCGCTTTTTTAGGTACGGAAACAGCTGGAGGCCTTGGAAGCACGTTTTTATCCTGAAGATAATCTACACATTTGTCATAGCCATTTTGCGTGAAAGCGGTAAGCTTTTTATAGAGAGAGATTATGTCTTTTCTGTAGGACATGGTTAAATGAAGCGTATGTAGACCCATACTAATTTCTTTTAAAAGGCGAAGAAACATAATATCAAACATCTTATCATAGAGCTTAGGAACGCCTATATTTACATCTTTTTCTGTATATCCTACTGGTATGGAAGCCCCTTCATTCTGTAAAATTGTTTTGATATCTTCAATGTAGTTCACCACTTGCCTATGCGTATCCTGCATAATTTCCTTTGCCCCGTCATCTTCTGCCTGTGCAATAAAATATTCCAAAATTCTTTGGGTCATTGTTTTTTGCTGATAGGTCATCCAAAGAGTAGCAATTTCACTTGAACTTAACGGTATTTCTTGACTCATGCACTAAACCTCCTGCTAGGGATACATACGTAAATCTTCATTTATTCAAGAGTGGGTATCTGTAATGAAGACTTTATTCTAGACCTTAACATTCGTCCCCGCAGTCAGATACACAACTCTGTCTCTTCCTCAATTAATTCTGCTTCATTTACTATGCACAAATTGGAAGAATTCTATGTATTTACCCTCGCTTTTAAATGGAGGAAACAAAAAAAGCCCCCTCTCATTAAAGGCGCTTTTTCAAAGAAAACGTTTTTATTCCATCGTATCAGAAATTCTTTTGTAGCTTCCGCATTTTTTTAGATATTGAATAATATCTTGATCTTTTACACGCTGAATAGCTGATCCGAACAGTTCTGCTGCTACCTGCATGCGTTCATGTTTATGTTCAATGGTCATAATATATCGAAGCGCATCCACAACCGGTGCATTGTGACGTGTACGACGAGTTATGTACTCGTGAATGGCTTCATTTAACCCTTCCGATTCCGCTTGTTGAAACTCAGGTTTTCTTACTACTTGACTATATACCACTTTTTTACACTCCTTCTCCTCATTTTTAATCATTTTTATCTTTCTTTTATTTCCATTTCCCTAACAAAAAGGAAACAAAACATGCAATGTTAACTTTTTTTAGAGTTTTCTAGCAGATGCATGATGCATTTAAAAGAACATAGGTTTGATCCTTATAAGGAAACTATGATATATTTTTTGTCTATACAGACTATACACAGTAAGGAATGAGGTATTTAGATATGAATAAAGCTGAATTTATTGATGCTACAAAGGCTCCAGCCTTTAAGCCAGGAAAAGAATTTAAAGAAGCTGTTAAATAAAGAATCTAATGCTGGGTATAAAGTAAAACAAGCAGGCTCTTAATAATTAAGAATCTGCTTGTTCTGCTCTATATAAAGACTATTTCAGTAAGTTATTTTATTTTTTTCTAAAAAGATACATATCTAACGGCATATTAACAAGCAATAGATTAAGCTACTATATTTATTTTAATATACAGTTGAGCTAGATAGAATATCTTTATGAAAACGTACTGTTTCAGAACTATAAGTAGTCATATTTAGTACACTTTTTATAGAATATGAGATGAGGATACCCCCATCTTCCATTGTACTCACCCAATAAGGATGAAAGGGTATTAAAAAATAAAATCGCTTATCAAGTTTTTCTAAAACAAATGGTTCGGTAACATTTTTAGTTTCTAAATTACCAACAGAGACATCAATTTTATCACCTATTCTCATCCCACCATAACCCTCTATACAAATTTCAATAAATCCAGTTTCTTGAAGTAATTCTAATTCAGCTTCTCCGACGTAATCATATCTTTCTAGTATGTTCGTTCCATTTTTAATTGATTGACGTACAAAATCCCCGTCATAATAAAAAACAAATGGCAATTCTAAATCTTTTGAGTCAATAAGATTTTGTATGGTGATAGTACCAACTCCTTTATACCAACTCGTTTATTATTATAACATTATTGGCTATTCCAACGTTTTCTCTCATATTCTTGATATGTGCTTCCCTTTTAAATGTAGTCTACATGGGGATCAAAGCAAACTTATTTAGAATTAGCATTGTGAATCCCATTCAAAGCATAGCCAAACTACATACTCGAATGCAGCTACTCTGTCTTGGACTGTATTTTATCTTCCACTTTTTCTTTTAAATCAGAAGTAGACATGAAGAAAGAGACATTTTACAATAAGGTAAAAGTATACGAGGCAAGGAAGTAAAGTTTTCTTCGCTTCATAATTTTATTGGACGTCCTAACAAAATAAGTGACTCAACAGTTTGTTCATAATCAAGCTTATAGCTTCAATAAAATCACAGTTTTTTTAAAATACGTTGATTAAAAAAACACCCTGAGAGGATGTTTAATAGTTAGCTTGTAAAGCTTCACTCTTTTTCTTTAGTTTTTGACTTTCTTCTTCTAACTCAATAATTTTATTTTGGAGCTCTGTATTATCAAAGTCTTGCTCTAACTCTTCAGATAGCTTTATTCGCTGTTTATGAATTTCAATTCGTTGTTTAGCAATCGCTTCTACTTCTTTGTTTAATTGTAATTGTTCATATGGATTCATATAAATTCCTCCCTTACTTTCACTTTCAACACAAGAAGACAGATTCCTTTAAAATAAAGTCCAGTGAGTGTTCCCTATAAACATGCTAATGGCCCCAAACGCACTAGCAATAAAACTAAAATTCCATACAGTGCGCATCCAAACTGCTAAAGAACCATATGTCTTTTTAAAGGCTACTTCACGCATAAAGATGAGATAAAGAACTGTAAACCCATATACACCAAATGCTACCCATTGAAAAGTTTCTTGAATTTGTGGAACTATTAGAACAACTGCTACTAAAGCTACGGTGAAAATGAGGTTCACAATCATAAAGAAGCTGACGAAACGCATCCACTTAAATCCCTTTTCGTCTAATTCCGCAGCACCTTGGTTTTTTCGCTTTAATTCCTCCATTATTCATTACCCCTAGTATTCAGTTTTATCCATTATAGCACGTTATCCTAGTGTTATTCTTAAAGTACTAGTATCGTTATGTTCAAATTTCAGAGATTAGACTCAAAAATTTTGAAGTTTTCACATTAGAATTTTATACAGTCTCAATCAAAATCTGTAGTTATCTAACATAAATAAAAGAGCAGTTTGCATTTGCAAACTGCTCTTTCGATGACCCGTACGGGATTCGAACCCGTGTTACCGCCGTGAAAGGGCGGTGTCTTAACCACTTGACCAACGGGCCGTGATTGTTTTTTAAGTTTAACTTAACGGTTTGTTATACTGGTGGGCCTAAGTGGACTCGAACCACCGACCTCACGCTTATCAGGCGTGCGCTCTAACCAGCTGAGCTATAGGCCCATAATCCTCATATGTATCTAAAATGGCAGGGGCAGTAGGAATTGAACCCGCGATGATGATAAAAATAAATGGAGGAGGAAGAGGGATTCGAACCCCCGCGGGCTTTGACACCCCTGTCGGTTTTCAAGACCGATCCCTTCAGCCGGACTTGGGTATTCCTCCGATATTGTAACTGATGAACCTTCTACTCTAAACAATTAAACTAAGGTCCTATGATACTTCTGATCGGGAAGACAGGATTCGAACCTGCGACCCCTTGGTCCCAAACCAAGTGCTCTACCAAGCTGAGCTACTTCCCGTTTATGGCGCGCCCGAGAGGAGTCGAACCCCTAACCTTTTGATCCGTAGTCAAACGCTCTATCCAATTGA
>NZ_JBHZOZ010000008.1:0-166803 GCF_042787865.1 Priestia sp. YIM B13486
TCCTGAGCCAGGATCAAACTCTCCGAAGAAATGTTTGACTTGCTCAATTTAAAAAATAAAAATTAACGTTGACGTTTGTCGCTTTGTTCAGTTTTCAAAGTTCAACCGCCGCTCTTAAGCGACTTTTTAATCTTACCAGTTTATCTCTTTCTTGTCAACAACTTTTTTAAGAAGTTTTTTCAAGTTTTTGATAAATTTAGTATCGCTCATTGGCGACGTATATAAATTTACCACGGATATTTTAAAGCGTCAATAGATTTTTTAAAATAAATCGTGTTTTTTTAGAAAAACCTTTTATCAAGGCTATAAAGTCATATGTCAGGGTATCTACACGTCATAACCGCACCGTATCAGATACCCTTTATCCTCTCTATCATTTCGCCACATAGTGTCTATGGTACAAACTCTTTCCTTTGGTTTCTACTTTTTTTACCATAATGATATCTTTTTCAATTAAAAACTCAAGAAGTATTCCTAAATCAATAGCATAAGGGCGTATTTCGGGATGATGAACCAGTTCATTAAACGTCCATTCCTGCTTTTCGCTTTTCATAATATGAACAAGATGCTTGGCACCTAATTCAGTTTTTTTATTTACTAGAAATTCACTCGCTAAGAAAAGCAGCTCTAAACGCTTGCTAACCTCTTCTTGGCTAATAATTAGCTCTTCGTAAAGACGATGAATTTCAGGTTCTATTTTTTTCACTTGGTTCCACACTGTCACTTCTGGATGAAATCCATTTTCCAACACAGACAGTCGTGCTAAATGATGAAGAGCATGAATGACATGATTGAATGCATCTAAATAATGATTAGACGCATAAAAGTCTTTTCCTTCTTTAAATCGGCGAATCAACTTAGCAAACTCGACACCTATTCTCTTTGTCCGATCTTCTCTAGGAAAATCAATTAAGCGTTTCTTTAAGTTTTCCATATATTCGTTTCGATCAAATAGCACTTTACCATTTAAGATCCAATCAATAATACGGCGGTTCGTCCCATTCATAATCCATTCACTCATTTGCTGTTCAGAAGCCATATAAAGTGCCGCACGCTCATTTTCATATTCGTATTGTTTAATAAAAAGAGAAGTTTCTGTAGTTTTGGTCACAATAAATAAGATAGCATCCAAATTATCCGTCACTGGAGATTCTGATTTCTTTTTTTCAATCAGTAAAATACCTAGTGTGTCTTTATTGCTAGCTCTTTCTTGATATATTGGCCGTAAAACATCTTCCATTTTGAGCTCTCCTAACTGTAATAAACAAATATTTTTCAAAATTTTAAAGGCTATGGACTAAGATTTCTTTTTTTATTATATACGATGTATAACGGATATCCCACTCAGAATTATGGAAATCATTCAGAAAGCTCAAAAACCAACGATAATTTTCCGAAGATTCAATTTTTATCATCATTCATTGTCTCACTCTATGATATATTGGTAACAGGGGGGATACTGATGGGGATAAAGTATTCAAATAAAATTAACAAGATTCGCACGTTTGCACTCAGTCTGATCTTTGTTGGTTTCATTGTTATGTATGGGGGAATTTTCTTTCGGTCTTCAGTCTGGCTAATGACTATTTTTATGCTTTTGGGTTTGCTGTGCATCGTAGCTAGTACCGGCGTTTATTTCTGGATTGGCATGCTTTCTACAAAAGCGGTTCAAGTAACCTGCCCTACATGTCAAAAGCAAACCAAAATGCTAGGGCGCGTAGATATGTGTATGTATTGCAACGAGCCGCTTACGCTTGACCAGTCTCTTGAAGGAAAACAATTCGACGAAAAGTATAATAGAAAAAAACAAAAAGAAAGCTGATAGTATCACTACTATCAGCTTATTAATGCGCTTTTTTAGCCGTACAATCAGGACACGTTCCGTAAATTTCCATTCGGTGGTGACTAATATCAAAGTCAGTAATATGAGCAGCCAGCTTTTCTACTTCGTCTAAACCAGGATAATGAAAATCCACAATTTTTCCGCAGCTTTCGCAAATCACATGGTAATGCTCTGTTGTAACATAATCAAACCGGCTTGATGCATCACCGTATGTTAGTTCCTTTACAATACCTACTTCGCGAAATACTCTTAAATTATTGTAAACGGTCGCTACACTCATATTTGGAAACTTACCTTCCAGCGCTTTATAAATATCATCTGCTGTTGGATGTGTCATTGAATTGATTAAATACTCTAAAATAGCATGACGTTGTGGTGTAATACGAACGCCAGTACCTTTTAACGTTTCAAGGGCTTCTTGTAAATGATTTGACACGTCATGCACCCCTCTTCTGTAAGTATTATTACTTTATAATTCTTATAATTAGTCTACATGTTTTACCCACGTTTTGTCAACTTGATGCCTATTCCTATTTTATGTAACAAGTAGAAATTTTTCATATATTTTATTCAAAAAAAGAAGTGTGGAATTCAATCCACACTTTTAAATATATTAACATCTGAGGAGGTATGCCCTACACTGATATTGTATGTTCAAAGACTAAAACTGCTCTAGTTATCTGCCTGTTTTTATGCCATTTTTTCTTTAATAAATGATAAAGCTTCTTCCACATGCCCTTTCACTCGAACCTTGCGATATTCTTTTACGAGCATTCCTTCTTTATCAATGATAAAAGTGGAGCGTTCAATGCCCATATATTCTTTTCCAAAGTTTTTTTTCAGTGTCCATACTCCATATTCTTCAGCTACGCTGTGATCTTCGTCAGCTAAAAGTAAGAATGGAAGGCCGTGCTTATCAATAAACTTATGGTGTTTGTCGATTGGATCCGGGCTCACTCCTAGAATCACCGCATCTAGCTCTTCAAAATTTTCATGCTGATCTCTGAAATCACAGGCTTCTGTTGTGCAGCCTGGCGTCATATCTTTCGGATAAAAATACAGCACAACGTTTTTGCCTTTCATCGACGCTAGTGATACTTGCTCTCCATTTGTAGACATCAATACAAAATCGGGTGCTTTTTCTCCAACTACAGCTGTCATATTTATCTTCTCCTTTACGCTTTTCATTTTCTTTGAATAGCGTACCCAATATTAGATAAGATGACAAGTTTAAGTACGGGTAACAGTCCGCATCACAAAGATTGCAGGCATAATATAGCCGATAAACGCTTCAAAAGTTGCAAATAATTTCCCAATTCCAACCGGATACATATCTCCGTAGCCTACTGAAAATAACGTCGCTGCGCTGAAATACATACTGTTAAACAGGGTATAGAAATAATGACCTTCATGTTCAAACCCTCCGCTTAATACTGGAATACTCCCCATCTCACATACTGTATAAATAAGGCTAAATCCCAATAAAACTGTAATATATGAATAAAACAAGACAAAGAAATGACCAATTGAGAAAAAATGAAATTCTCCAAGTTCTTTTTCAAAGAGAAACTTCATACTACCAATTACAAAAACAATGATAACGAGGATTAGAAAAATAACCATCATTCTACTCCTTTAATTTATACTCTTACTACCACTATACGCGCGTTCTTGTCCATTCATTACTACTCCGAAGCCACGAAAAAGAGCAGGCATTTAATTGCCTGCTCCTCTGTATTTTTTGACCCCTGTATTCCATAAGAAAATAGAGATTACAAAAAAGACGATTCCCATAACTGGGGTTAAAAATGCATATCCATACCATTCTGATCTTCCTAAGAAATAAGCAGCTGGATATACGCCTACAAATGCAAAAGGAAGAATCCACGTTAAAACATATCGGATGACATTATTATAAATATCTACAGGATACCTTCCGTAGTTTCCAATATTATAAATAGTAGGCATAATAGAGGTTCTGGCATCCGACCAGAAGCCTATGCTTGCTAAGGCGATGAAAATTCCTGCGTATACAAGCGCTCCTCCTAAAATAAATAATAGAAAAATAAAAACATCATACCACTGGAAATGAAGATGTAAAGAAGAAGCAGCGTAAGCCATTACTGCAATCCCTGTGATACCACCAAACAATGATTCTAGTTCCATTCGCTCTAAAATAACTTGAAACAAACTGTGAATCGGCCTTGTTAAAATTCGATCCATTTCTCCTTTAACAATGTACCGCTCGTTGAAATCCCAAATGTTAAAGAAAGACGAAAAAATAGCAAAAGGGACCAAAAAGAAACCATAAATAAAGATAATTTCCTCTCGTGACCATCCGTGCAGCGACTGAGTATGTCCAAATACGACTAAAATAAAAATCAAATTAACTGTTTGAAACAATAAGTCTGAAATGATTTCAACTACCATGTCGGTGCGGTACTGAAGCCTTGTTTTCATATATTGACTAATGTACTGAAAGAAAATCGAAAAATAAAACATTTTCATAGACTACCCTCCTTGAATAACCATTTTTTTCTTCGCTATGTTCCACAAACATGCAATAGGGATAAATAGAAGTCCTGACCAAACTGCTTGTGTAATAAGAGCATTTATTACTTCCTGCCCTTTAAATCCATTTGTGAAAATCATGCTCGGAATATAACTAATGGCTTGAAAAGGGAAATAGCTCATAATATGTTGCGCCCAGAAAGGATAGAAGCTGATGGGCAGAAGAAGTCCTGAAAACAAATCAATAACAACGCGCTTCGCTCGAATGAGTCCATCATTGTTAAAGAGAAAGAAAGTCGTAATACCCGTTAATAAATTAATTTGTGTATTAATAATGAAACTAAAAATTAAAGACAGTCCAAAATAAAGCCATGTTGCTGCATTTGCTGAGAACTGTACTGGAAATAAAAACGCGACAATAATCATGCCGGGCACTGAGAAAAACAGCAGCCGAAAAATCCCTTCTCCCAGTCCTTGCATTGTTTTCATACCAAGGTAGCTATAAGGCTTAATTAACTCTACTGCCACTTTGCCATCTTTAATTTCCATTGCCATTTCACGGTCAATGTTATTAAAATAAAAGGCTCTTGCCATCCATGAAACGGCTACATACGTTGTCATTTGGGTAATGGATAACCCTTGAATATTCTCTTTTCCTCCATAAATAGCGGACCATAAAAAGTAGTAAGCACCAATATTAATCGCATAAATCAATATTCCGCTGTAATAATTCGTCCGATACGCTAGCATCATTAAAAAGCGAATGCGTATCATCTCTATATATTTATCCATTCACAACACCTTCTTCATAAATGTTGCGGATAATTTCTTCCGTTGAAATTTCTTCAATGTTAATATCACTGATTTCATGCTTTGCCACCACTTTAGCAATCAGCTGTGACATCAAGTCCCCTTTATTTTGAAGCTGCGCTGTCCACAAATATTTTTGATCACCTTCAATCCAGTTAACAGGCATCCCTTGCGTCAATAGCTTCAACTGCTCGTTATTTGGCGCGGTTCCAAATTCAAACGTAACTTGTTTAAGGTCTCCCCAATTCGAACGCAGCTTTTGCAGCGATCCGTCATAAATAATACTGCCTTCATCCAGCATTACAACGCGTTCACATAAAGCTTCAATATCTGCTAAATCATGTGTCGTAAGCAAAATCGTCGTATTATATTTTTCATTAATTTCTTTTAAAAATTGGCGGATTTTTAATTTAACTAGTACATCTAAACCAATCGTCGGTTCATCTAAAAATAGAAGCGGCGGATTATGAATAAGAGCAGCAGCCAGCTCACAGCGCATTCTTTGACCTAGAGAAAGCTTTCGCACCGGCTTATCTAGCAGCGGTCCAATATCTAACGTTTGAATAACGTGCTCCATATGAGCGTTATAATCTTCATCTGACACTTTGTATACTTTTTTTAACAGGCGAAAAGATTCTTGTACGGCAATATCCCACCATAGCTGAGAGCGTTGACCAAAAACAACACCAATCGTTTGGGCAAACTTTTCTCTTTCCTTATGAGGATTCATTCCATTTACGGTAATGTCGCCTGAAGTAGGAGTTAAGATTCCTGTCAGCATTTTGATTGTGGTCGATTTCCCCGCTCCGTTTTCTCCTATATACCCTACCATTTCCCCTTGTTTTACGGTAAACGATATATCGTTCACAGCTTTCATGACTCTATAATTACGGGTAAATAGATCCCGGAATGCCCCTTTAAGGCCAGAGCGGCTAGAATAGGCTTTAAATTCTTTCCGAAGTTGATTCACCTCAATAGCATTTTTCATTGTATTCCCTCCGTTACGTCGACGTATTAGTGGTTTCTTTTATTGTTTCCGGCGCCCTTGCTAGCAACTCCTCCAAGAGACGAGGAACTATTTTCTAGCAGTTAGCTCACAAATTTCTATCATACACGTTCTCGAATGTTTTTCAAGAAACAAATAAGTTTGATAGAATAGAGAAGTTGAACTTTTCATTAGGAGGCATACTATGCAATTTACAAAATCAGAACAATTACACGCTGAAGCGCTCGAGCATATTGTAGGCGGCGTTAACAGCCCTTCACGTTCATATAAAGCCGTAGGAGGCGGAGCGCCTATTGCAATGGAGAAGGCAAACGGAGCTTATTTCTGGGACGTTGATGGAAATAAATATATTGACTATTTAGCAGCTTACGGTCCTATTATTACGGGACACGCTCATCCTCATATCACGAAAGCTATTACAAAAGCAGCTGAAACGGGTGTTCTTTACGGTACGCCAACTGCTCATGAAGTCACATTTGCTAAAATGCTCAAAGAAGCGATGCCCGCATTGGATAAAGTGCGCTTCGTCAACTCTGGGACAGAAGCCGTTATGACAACGATCCGTGTAGCACGCGCTTATACTGGACGCGATAAAATTATTAAATTTGCAGGTTGCTACCACGGCCATTCTGACCTTGTATTAGTAGCAGCTGGATCTGGTCCTTCTACACTCGGCACTCCTGACTCTGCTGGTGTACCAAAAAGTATCGCTAACGAAGTCATCACAGTTCCTTTTAACGACATTGAGCCTTACAAGGAAGCATTAGAAAAATGGGGCGATCAGATTGCAGCTGTTTTAGTAGAACCAATCGTTGGAAACTTCGGAATTGTTGAGCCGGAACCTGGCTTTTTAGAACAAGTTAATGAATTAACTCACGAAGCTGGAGCACTTGTTATTTACGATGAAGTTATTACAGCGTTTCGCTTTATGTACGGTGGAGCTCAAGATTTACTTGGTGTAAAACCTGATCTCACTGCATTTGGAAAAATCATCGGCGGTGGCCTTCCAATCGGAGCTTACGGCGGTAAAAAAGAAATCATGGAAAAAGTGGCGCCGCTTGGACCCGCTTATCAAGCAGGTACAATGGCAGGAAACCCCGCTTCTATTCTTTCTGGGATTGCTTGCCTAGAAGTACTAAAGCAAGAAGGTGTTTATGAACAGTTGGATAAGCTAGGGGCGATGCTCGAAGAAGGTATTTTAAAACATGCTCGTACATATAACATGCCGATCACTATCAATCGATTGAAAGGCGCTCTTACTCTCTACTTTACAACAGAAACGGTCAAAAACTATGAACAAGCAGAAAATACAGACGGCGAATTATTTGCACGCTTCTTTAAACTAATGCTCCACCAAGGTGTCAACTTAGCTCCTTCGAAATATGAAGCATGGTTCCTTACTACAGCTCATACAGAACAAGATATTACCGACACGTTAGAAGCAGTCGAAAAAGCATTTAAACAATTAAGTGAAGAACGCTAATTCTTATTCTAAAGAGGCTGAGATAAAAGGATTTTAGACGAAGTGAAAAACGAACCATTGATCAAGATGTTTGATTAGTGGTTCGTTTTTTTGTTAGGGTAAACGCAGGTTTCGTGTGTATAGGTCTTTCTAGCAGTTGATTGAAGGGCAAGTCGAAGACTGCTGCGGAAATCAACTGCTGTGTCACAAGCGGTTCAGCTCATGTATCTCATTTGTTCGTCTTTAGATTGGATTTATTTCGTTATGTCTCGACCTCTTTTTCGTTTTACCTTCGGGTTTTCTTATAGAACATTCCCACCTTTCATAACCATTTCTTACGCGTCATCTCCTTTTTGTCAGCCTGTCGAAAAATCCCGAGAAATACCCTTATTTTTCTGCTTGTTTTCTCTTGATATCCATTCTTAAACCTTGTATAGTATGTTATTGTTTATATTATTTCCAACAGGTTATGTAATAAAGAAGGATTGATTTTTGCAATTTATCATTTGTTTTGGGGAACATTCTTCATAACGAAAAAACTTTTTTACAGAAAGGAACTACGAACGCACATGAAACTTGGTGCCCGCATCTTAAAAACGGGAATTGCCATTACACTTTCATTGTTATTAGGTGAATTTCTAAGTTTACCATCTCCAATATTTGCGGCAATTGCGGCAGTTTTTGCAATTCAACCGTCTATTTACAGATCTTATTTAACAATATTGGAGCAAATACAGGCGAATGTGATTGGAGCTGCTTCTGCAGTTTGTTTTGGACTTATTTTTGGTACCCATCCCATCATTATTGGTTTTACCGCTGTTGTTGTCATTGCAGTCAACTTAAAATTACGTATTAATAATACAATTGGGCTTGCGCTTGTGACAGTAATTGCAATCATGGAAAATCCAGGAGATAATTTCGTTGAATATGCACTTATACGCTTTGGTACAGTGTTACTTGGGGTATTCTCAGCATTTATTGTCAATCTTATTTTTATTCCGCCAAAGTATGAAACAAGATTGTATTATAAAATTGTAAGCACAACGGAAGAAATTATTAAATGGATTCGCATGAATCTTTATCACGCATCTGAGCACACATTGTTAAAAGAAGACATTGAAAAAATGAAAGACAATGTGGCTAAAATGAATCAAATCTTTGATTTTTACAAAGAAGAACGCACTTATTCAACCAAAAAACGTTTTGTTAAGTCACGCAAGCTCGTTTTATTTCGTCAAATGATTACCGTAACAACACGAGCTCTTACAACCTTGAAACTACTTCACCGAGTGGAAAATGATCTTCAAGTCATGCCGCAGCAATTTCAAGATTTAATCAAATCTGAAGTTGAGTGCCTGTTAATGTATCATGAGCAAGTATTATTAAAATTCATTGGGAAATTACGCGTACAGCCAACCACTACTGTACCAAACGAAGCCTGCGTTGGAAAACGAGCTTTAATCGATAAATTTATGCAGTACAAAATATACGATAATGATGAAGAGAATAAGGTTATTTATCATATCTTCCCTTTAATTTCTGTCATCATTGAGTATAGTGAAGAGTTAGAGCATCTTGATAAGCTGATTGATACGTTCCAAAACTATCACAAGGATGCTAACTCATTTGATATTAATCATCAGCGACAAGAAGATTAAAAACACCACCTATTGTTAGACAATAGGTGGTGTTTTTAAATTGTATCAAGCTGCTGAACGTTAAAGAGCTGATAGTAATGACCTTTTTTCTTAATTAACTCCTCATGAGAACCTCGTTCGACTACCCTTCCATTTTCTAAAAGTACAATTTCATCAACATGAGTAATTGTAGATAAACGATGGGCTACAATGAAAGTCGTACGGTCTTTTGCTAGTTCAGCTAATGCTTCTTGAATATAGTGCTCACTTTCCAAATCTAGAGCTGAAGTGGCTTCATCAAAAATAAGAATAGCTGGATTTTTTAAAAATACGCGCGAAATGGAAATACGCTGCTTCTGTCCCCCTGATAGCTTCATTCCCCGCTCTCCCACTTTTGTATCATATCCTTCGGGCAAATTCATAATAAAATCGTGGGCATTTGCGGCCTTTGCCGCAGCAATTACTTCTTCATCTGTCGCTCCTGGCTTTCCAAGCAGTATATTGTTTTTAACCGTGTCACTAAACAACACCGTATCCTGCAGAACGATTCCAATCTTATCTCGCAGGCTGCGTACTTTATAGGTTTTGATATCAATGTCATCAATGAGAATTTTACCCTCTGTCACATCATAAAAGCGCGGAATTAAGCTGATAAGCGTGGATTTCCCTCCTCCGCTCATTCCAACAAACGCAACGGATTTTCCTTTTTCTACATCTAAATTAATATCATGAATCACAGGTTTTTCTTCTTCTTCATAAGCAAATGAAACGTGCTCAAACTGCACCTTTCCATGAAGCTCAGTACATTCTTTTGCATCTTTCTTGTCTGTAATATCGTATTCTTCATCAATGAACTCAAACACCCGGTCCATAGATGCAACAGACTGCGTGAGCGTAGTCGATGAATTGACCAAGCGGCGAAGCGGATTATACAAGCGGTCAATATAGGCCACAAATGCTACCATCGTTCCTACGCTAAGACTTTCTGTGATGACTTGATATCCAGCAAATGTAATCACGATTAAAGGTGCCAAATCGGTAATGGTATTCACTACTGCAAATGTTTTTGCATTCCAATTCGTATGATTGATTGCTTTTTGTAGAAAATTTGAATTTTGCTTATCAAATTGCTTCTGTTCATGAGGCTCAATAGCAAAGCTGCGAATAACAGAGATCCCTTGAACCCTTTCATGTAAATGCCCCTGCACTTCCGCTAAAGCCTGCGAACGGACTCTTGTTAAATGGCGAAGACGACTGTAAAAATATTTTACAGAGAACGCATAAACCGGCAGCAAAATAATCGACACCAGTGTTAAAGGTACATTCATCGTAAACATAATCACAATGGCTATTACAATCGTCATCATATCAAGCCATACGTTCATTAAACCTGTGATAACAAAGTTTTTTGTTTGCTCTACATCATTAATGACTCGTGAAATCACTTCACCCGCTCGCGTATTTGCATAATAACGTAAGCTAAGCTTTTGAATATGGCTAAACAGCTGATCCCGTATATCATATAGTACTTTGCTCGATACCCACTGAGCATAATACTGCCTGTAATATTCAATGGGAGGTCTTAACACTAAAAATACAACAAACGAAATCCCCATAATCGTCACCATTTTATGAACTTTTTCAGAGGAGGACATGCCATGTCCATTTACGATATCGTCCAAAACATATTTCAAAAGCAGCGGAATCAATAAAGGAATAGCAAATTTAATAATACCAATTAATACAGTGCCGACAATTTGCCATTTGTATGGCTGTACAAACTTCATGTAGCGTCTTATACTTCCCATAAAATCTCCCCTTTCTATCTATGAGGGCAAGCTTTCTTAGTATATGTACACGCGTCGATTTTTTAGTGCTTTTATCTCTTCTAAAAGATGGTGAGCATAACGCCAAAAAGAACATTATATCAAACAGTCAGCTTTAGACGGCCTAACATAATGTTCTCTAAATCATTCATCAAGAATGCCGATATGTTAAAAAACGCTCATACCAAATGTCAATGAAATCTGGAGCAAACGGGCCTTTTCGCTGTCGAATCCAACCTTTTAACTCCTCGACGTGATTATGTAAAATACGGTCAATCACTTCTGGATAATTCATTTCTTTTCGATGCTTCTCATATTCATCTTCATCAAGAAGGGAGTATGTCATATCTGGATAGACTTTGATATCTAAATCATAATCAATATATTTGAGCGCTTCATTGTCATCATAAATGAACGGCGAACTGATATTGCAGTAATAATAGATTCCATCTTCACGGATCATACCAATGACGTTAAACCACTGCTGAGCATGAAAATAACAAATTGCAGGCTCTCTTGTGACCCATGTTCGTCCATCTGATTCTGTAACGACCGTACGATCATTTCCTCCAATCACTAAGTTATTGGTTGCTTTTAATACGGTTGTCCGATCCCATACGCGATGAATATGTCCATTATGCTTGTAGCTGTGTATTTGAATTGTTTCTCCTTCCACCGGAATTCCCATCTCCAATACCTACTTTCATTTTAGCACTTAAAAAAATTCATATAACGTCTCCATTTGTCTTATGTTTATTATAACGGTTTCTCTCTCATTTTAACACAAATGTGCTAACCTTCTTGAGTTCAAAAAAGTCACTCCCCCTACTTTTCCTTTGCTTGGCAGCCTTAAAAAAGAGAGGAAGTGACACCTCAATGTTCATTAAGCAAGTGTAGAGCAAGCCCCTTCACTTTTATATGTACGAATAATATCTTCGGTTTGTGCTTCAAACGTCAATTGAATCTCTTTTAATTTTAGTTTCATTTCACTAATTTCATCTTGCACAGAATGAAGTTTTGCTTCTTCATGAAGTTTTATTAGTTCACCTTCGATTTCCTGACAGCGCTCAATCTCAGACTGCAAAAACAGAAGTTGATCCATGGTCTCCAATTGTTGAGTCACTAGCTGATCAAATTTTTTCATACGATAGCTCCTCCCTATTTGCTTTAACCATACACGCGGCACTTCTGTTAACATTCTGTTTAGGTGAGACAGATTCCTTTGACGAGTTGTGTAAAGTTTCAAGAAGTTTTGTCATACTTTGTTGCTTTTTATATAAGAAAAAGCGAACTTAACATCGCCGTATGAAAGACGTTAAGTTCGCTTTTGGTATTAACCTTGGTATTTACCAGAGTTTTGGTTTTTCTTTGCTTCAGCTTGTGCGTTTTGTTGTCTCACTTCTTGAGCACTTGTTTCGCTAGCAAATTCAGTACCGAAGTTGTTTTTAGATGCTTGAGCATTTTGGCTTTTGTTTGCCGCTGCTTGAGCATTTTGTTGTTTCACTTCTTGTACATTTGTTTCGCTACCAAATTCAGTACCGAAGTTGTTTTTAGATGCTTGAGCATTTTGTTGTTTCACGTGTTGTGTGCTTGTACCAGATGCTGTTTTGTTTGTTTGTTTTGCCATTGTAATCACCTCCACGAAAATTAATATGCCCGGGAGGTAAATAGGGTATGCAAACTTTTTTCAATATTTTAAGGCGTGAGCACAAAACACATTTACCTTACATTAAAAGTGAACGCCCTCCGTCAATAATAAGCGTTTGACCGCAAATCATATTTGCTTGATCGGACACTAAGAACATAACTGCATCTACCATGTCTTTTGGCTCCACCATACGACCAGCTGGAGTATGCTTGCGTGCATCATCTAGAAGCTCATCGCGATTTGGGAAATGTTTTAATGCCTCTGTATCCACAGCCCCTCCAGATACAGCATTTACCACAATATTCTTTGGAGCCAGCTCCACTGCTAAATAGCGGGTCAACGCTTCTACAGCAGCTTTTGACACGCCTACTGTTGTATAATTTTCTAAGTAGCGAATAGACCCAAGCGAACTGATGGTAACAATCTTTCCTCCGCCTACTTTTTCCATACGTTTAGCCGCTTCTTGTGCACAGAATAAATATCCTTTGCTGTTAATATCCATTGTCCAGTTCCAGTGAGTTTCTTCCAATTCCATAATAGGACGTAGAACTCCTGACGCTGCATTACTTACAAATACGTCTAAGCGACCGAATACTTCATCAATTTGCTCAAACATTTCTTTAATTTTTTCTACTTTTCCTACGTTTGCTTTAACAACTAATGCTTCTCTGCCTAGTGCTTTGATTTCTTCTGCTACTTCCTGCGCTGCACTTTTGCTTCGTGCATAGTTTAATACAATATCGTATCCTTCTTTAGCCAGACGTAAGGCAATTTCTTTACCAATACCTCTGCTGCTTCCCGTAACTAGTGCTACCTTTTGTGACATGATGTCATCTCCCTTATGTATCGTATTATCTTTACATTGTACTGATTTTATCGCATAAGAAACAAGTAATATAGGGAAAATAGATAAAACTTGATGAAATGAACGAGGTGAATAGAATGTATGTAGGTAGAGACATGACGGCTCTTTCAATGATTTCTAAAAGCGAGTGGAAAGACAGCGAGCTTGCGTTTTTTCATCACTCTTTACAGCAAATGACGCCGTATTTAAATGCTGAAGGACAAAGTATTCATCAGCAAATTATTAAAGAAATTGAAGCACGGGGCGGGCTACAGCGCCACGAAGCAGATTACACACACGGCACGCATGTATCATATGATTAAATAAAAAGAAGCGCGGAGTTTATCCACGCTTCTTTTATTTAACAAGTAAATATTCTTTTAAGATTTTTTGATGGGAAACAGGAAATGCATATTGTTCTAAATCTTTTTCAGAAACCACTTTCAAATTTTTTAATGCACTGATATCACTTGCAAGCTCTGCTTCATATACTGTGATGTTCCAGACGATATGAGAAAACACGTGCTGAATTGTGGTAAACGGCGCATGAATTTTAATATCGGCTCCGTACTCATTTTGAATAAATGCCTGAAGCTGCTGATGATCTGGCGCTATACTAAGATCGACTTCTATAGTTGGAAATTCCCATAGGTTAGCTAAAAGTCCTTTGCTTGGACGTTTATGAATCAGATAATTTCCGTCCTCGTCTCTAATCACCGCTGCAGCAAGCTGAAGAGCACGCGGCGCTTTTTTCTTTGATTTGACAGGAAGCTCATTCTGCACTCCTTCTGCAAACGCGCGGCAGTGTTCGCGAACTGGACATAACAAACAGGAAGGAGAAGTTGGCGTACAGACAATGGCACCAAGTTCCATCATGCCTTGATTGAAATAGGAAGGATTATCTTTTGAAATAATTTCATGCACAATATCTTCAAACAGCTTTCTTGTTTTCGGTTTTGCAATATCATCCCAAACGGATAAAATGCGCGATAGCACACGCATGACATTTCCATCTACAGCAGGCTGCGGCACTCCGTATGCAATACTTAAAATGGCTCCTGTTGTATAAGGGCCTACTCCTTTTAGTTTAGAGATTTCTGCTGGCGTATTTGGAACTTCTCCCCCGTATTGTTCGTGAACTTCTCGAACGGCGGTTTGTAAATTACGGGCACGGGAATAATAGCCTAATCCTTCCCACGCTTTTAACACATCATCTTCATTCGCATAAGCTAAATCTTTAATAGTGGGAAATTTGCTAATAAAATTATTAAAATACGGAATGACCGTATCTACTCTCGTTTGTTGAAGCATAATTTCAGATACCCACACTTTATAAGGGTCCTGATCTTGACGCCAAGGTAGAATGCGCTGTTCCTGCTCAAACCAAGAGATTAAGTCATCTTGAAATGCTCGAATATCGAAATTTTGTACAATATCTTTACTTTGTTTCACGTCATAGCCTCCGAGGTATTAACTATACATATACAATGTGTTGCTTTTTGAATCTTAGTAACTTTATGATAACCTTATAACAACTACAAATATGAATAGTAAAATGAATTGTTCAAATAATGAATAAAAACAGCTAATTTGCTGCGTTAGTAATAAAGCGAGATTTTTCGCCCTAAATCCAGCTTCCATGCTGAATTAGGATAATCTAAGATTGTCATTTTACAAAGGAGGAGTTCGCTCTGGATACTGGTACACACATTGCAATGGGAATCGCTTTAGGCGGCCTTGCAACATTAGACCCCACTGTATCTGCGAATACAGCCACAATGGATGCTGTAATGATTGGCGTAATGGCCGGGTCATTAGCACCTGATTTAGACACTGTTTTAAAGTTGCGAAACAATGCACAGTATATCCGCAATCACCGTGGAATTACACATTCTATTCCGGCTGTTATTTTATGGCCTTTGCTTATCGTGCTCATTCTTTCGCTTCTGCTGCCAGGAGCTAACTTGCTGCATCTCTGGATGTGGACCTTTGCAGGCGTCATTATTCACGTTTTTGTTGATATCTTTAACGCTTATGGCACGCAAGCTTTACGGCCTTTCACAAATAAATGGATTGCGCTTGGCGTAATCAACACGTTTGATTACGTGATTTTCTCAGCTCACGTACTTGCGATTTTAATCTGGTTTATTGGAGCAGAACCAGGACCAACATTTATTACGCTGTATGTGTTATTGGCATTTTACTATGGATTGCGCTTTTATATGCGCCACCAAATTGCCAAGAAGCTTCGAAAACAGTTTCCTGATGTTATCAAGCTCAATATCTCTCCTACGCTGCGTTTCACTCACTGGCACTTAGCTGTGACGACCGAAAAGTATTTTCATGTAGGAAGAGCAATTGGAGAAGAAATTTTTATTTATGATACGTTTGATAAAGTTCCAATTCCCGAATCAGCCGTAATTGAAGTAGCGAAAAAAGATGAAAATTTATCTGCTTTTCTTTCATTTTCACCTATTTATAGATGGGAACTGGATGAATATAACGACCACATTGAAGTGCGCTTTATTGATTTACGCTACCGCAGCAAGGACTACTATCCATTTGTAGCCGTAGTTCAGCTTGATTACGATTTAAATATCATTTGTTCGTACACAGGTTGGATTTTCAGTGAGAAAAAATTGCGTAAAAAGCTTGATTATCTCCCGCACTAATCATAACAAGAACAAATATGAAACCCAAAAACGAACCGTCTGCTCAAGACGGTTCGTTTTTATTTAATGTTTTAAATAGTCATCGTTATTTAATAAATGCTGATATTTAGGGTTTTTAACCGCGATTTCATGAAGTTTGTCTCCGTAGCTGTTGATATACATCGTAACAACCTTTTCCGTCGCTTCTTTACCTTTATAATCATATCCGGCTTTTGCGTAAGATGACTCAAAATCTTCCCAGAAAAGCTCGACCCACGTGCGTGCTTGAGCATATGAGAGCGAACTGTTTTTATTTAAGAGCTGATTCGTTAATCTTTCAAATATATCGTTCATAAGAACACCTCGATTACCAAAATTCTTTATGAGTATGTTTGCACTTTTAACTTACACTATAAATGTGGAGTTATTCACTCCCTCATGTACTATATCATAACCGCAACGCTTTCTGTTGTAAAAGGAGAGGTATCGATGCGCAATAAAGCAAAAGATTTTACAAACCAACATCATACTAAGCTTGAAGGCGAACCTCGAGCAAAAGCTGAGTACGCTTCAAAACGTGCAAATGGAACTATTAACACGCATCCTCAAGAACGTATGCATGCTTCTAATGAGCGCGAAGAATAACCGCTTGCTTTACGTTTAAAAATAGAGTGAATATAGAAATTAAACAAGCAGCACACTTCGTGCTGCTTGTTCATCCCTTTATTTTTTCAACATAGAAATAGGCAGTGCCTCTTCGTTTTGCGGTGAGCCAAGCCTAAATCCCCACGCAAAAACTCCGTTCATATAATCAATTTTAAAATATGAACCCGGATCTCCTTGAATTTCATATACTTCCCCTGCTTTAAACGTTTCGGGATCCAATAAATATGACCTAGCCATTGTTACTTTTCTTTCTAATACTGCATACTCATTGACCATGCCAAGCTGTTCAGCTTTTCGTGCTTTTTCTTGAAGAGACCCAATTTCTTGTTGAAGTTCATACGTCGTCATATCGCTGTAACGTTTTTCAGACATGCTGTTTTCCCCCTTGTTTGCTTTCATTTTATTATAACAAAAGGTATAACTAAAGGGAGACTATGAAAAGGGAGTTTTGGGAATGAAAACAGTGCTAATCACGGGCGGTGCGACGGGTCTTGGAAAAGAACTCGCTAAATTTTACGCAAAAGACTACAACGTCATTCTGGCTGGACGCAATCACCATAAATTAAAAGAGGCGCAGCATGAGCTAGGAGACAACGTATATACGATGTCTGTAGATATTACAAAATATGAAGAAGTAGGAAAATCTGTAGAAAAACTGCTGATGAACCATTCAGTAGATATCCTTATCAACAATGCAGGCATTGGACATTTTGGTCCTTTGACCGATTATACAAAACAAGCCATTGATGAAGTCATCGATACAAATGTAAAAGGAACTATTTTTTTAACACAAGCGCTTATGCCTCATCTCTTGACGAGACCTGAACCTAAAGTTATGAATATCATTTCAACTGCAGGACTTCGCGGGAAAGCTAATGAAAGCGTCTATGTAGCAAGTAAGTTTGGCGTAAGGGGATTTACAGAAAGTTTAAAAGTGGAGTATCAAGATACCAACCTTCATGTGATTGCAGCTTACATGGGAGGCATGAATACTCCTTTTTGGGATCATAACAATCACATTAAAGATAAAAGCCGATTGCGCTCGGCTTCCGAAATTGCTGAGATTATTTATAAACAGCAGAATGACTTGGAAGATATTTTGTTTTAAAAAGATTGAAACATAACTGCATCAATCTAATCTAAAGATAAACACATTGTATAAATGATCTTATAGGAATTGCTTATGACACGGCGGTTGATTTCCGTGCAGGACTTCGCTTTCCGCAGGAGTCTTCGTCTTGCCCTCCAATCATCAACCGCTAGAAGCAGCTAAATACATGAAGTTTACGTTTACCATCACAATAAAAAATCCGAACGAGTTGGATTCTCCATCAAGAATCTCGATTCATCGTTCGGATTTCTCTTCAACTAACATACTTTTGTCCCGCCTTTATTCCTCTTCAATGGAATCTAGAAATGATTGAATTTGGTCAATAGAGAATCCTTTTCTATAAAGAGCCTGCTTCATTTTTTGCTGATATTCCCAGCCTTCATACTTTGAAAAACGACGATGAGCTTTCATTCCTTGGTATTGCAGAGCTTCCCATGCCTCATCGCTTTCTTTTTCTGTATTGGTGCGCTGAAATGCTTCTTGAATAATAGAAAATGAATAGCCCTTCACTGCCAATGCTTGTTCCATTTTTTGTTTCATCATTACTTGAGATAATTTTTTATATTTCCCTTTTAACTTTTCAATTAATTTCACAGCAGTTTGAATTTGCTGTTCTTCGGGGTATTCACATAAACTAAGGGTAATAATGGAATCAGAAATTCCCTTTTCTTTTAATTCTCTTTGAATCACATTTGGTCCTTTTGATGTCGTGTTCATTTGAGTTAACACGAATGCTTTTGCAAACTCTTCATCATTTAAATAACGGTGGCTGACTAATTTCTGAATAACTTGTTGAATAATAGTAGAGTTAATTTCTTTTTTCTTTAAATAATCATGTACCTCTTTTTCAGAGCGCATTCGATAAGATAAGTAAGTGATTGCTAAATTATAAGCTTTTTTCTCATCATCTGCGTACTGAATTTCCGTTAATTCAAATTCATCAAGCTCACGACCTTTTTTCAAGTCATATTTGATGAGGACATTTTCGTCAACACCAAAGCCAAACTCTTCACCTTTACCATAATCTAAATACACATTATAACGTTCACCGCTATTCTTTTGCGTTGTGATCTTTGTGACAACAGGCATACACCTTCACCTCATATTTCTTATTAAATTAATGGCTGAAGAACCGCCAAACGTATCATACACATTTTTATTTATCTCAACAAAGGAGGAAGTTCGTATGAAAATTGTTATTGCTGGAGGAACTGGATTCGTAGGTAAAGCTTTAACAAAACATTTTTTAACACAAAAACATTATGTATATATTTTAACACGCAATGCAGATAAAGCTGCAAGAGATCCGAAACTTAAATATGTAGAGTGGATGCAAGAAAACAGCCAACCTGAAGAGCATGTAGAAGGAGCAGACGTTTTTATCAATTTAGCTGGCGTTTCACTTAACAGCGGCCGCTGGACGGACGAGCGCAAAAAAGCCATTGTGGAAAGTCGCCTTTCTTCTACTCAAGAAATCCTTCGTATTATGGCTGCTTTACCCGAAAAACCGTCCCTGTATGTAAATGCAAGTGCGGTTGGTTATTACGGGACATCGACTACAGAAACGTTCACAGAAGCTTCTCCATCCATCGGCACAGACTTTTTAGCTGAAACGGTAAAAAAGTGGGAAAATGAAGCGCTAAAAGCGATGGAACTCAATATTCGTACTGTTTTAACAAGGTTCGGCGTTATATTAGGCAAAGATGGCGGGGCACTCCCTTCTACCGCCCTTCCTTATAAATTATTTGCAGGAGGGACAGTTGGTTCGGGAGAGCAGTGGATGTCTTGGGTGCATCTTCAAGACGTCGTCAAAATTATTGATTATTGTATTCATACCGAACAAATAGAAGGACCTGTTAATGTAACTGCCCCAAATCCTGTTCAAATGAAAGAGTTTGGAAAGACGATTGGAAAAGTGTTAAATCGTCCTCACTGGATGCCCGTACCTAGCTTTGGTCTTCAGCTGCTGATGGGAGAAATGAGTATGATTATTTTGAAGGGACAGCGTGTTTTACCTGAAAAATTGATTCAACAGAATTACATTTTTACATATACTGTATTAGAAGATGCATTGCGAGATTTACTCTAGTTATTTTCTGATATTTACCTAAAACAGGTGACTAAGCTGCCGATAGATAGGAGCATCCTTTATGAAAACCATTCTCTTGAAAAATGCAACGCTCTATCCTATTACGTCAAAACCTATTTATAATAATGATGTGCTCATTCAAGATGGAAAAATTGTTTTGATTGGGTCAAACTTGCAGCCTCCTCTTCAAGTAGAAGTCATTGACTGCAAACAGCGCTATTTATTCCCTGGATTTATTGATGTTCATACACATCTAGGACTATATGATGAAGGAACCGGCTGGGCCGGAAATGATGCTAACGAAACAATCGAGCCTATGACTCCCCATATCCGAGCTTTTGACAGCGTACATCCTTTAGATCCTGGGTTTAAAGATGCCATTGAAGCGGGTATTACGTCTGTACACATTATGCCTGGAAGTGCAAATGTGATCGGAGGCACAACATCCGTTATTAAAACAGCCGGAACAAGTATTTCTCAAATGTTGATTCAAGAGACAGCTGGACTTAAGATTGCGCTAGGAGAAAATCCAAAACGAATCCACAGCCATGGCAATAAAGAATCCATTACACGAATGGGTATTATGGGGATGCTGAGAGAAGCCTTTTATCATGCAAAAAGCAGTGACAATAAAGATGATTTGCGAATTAAACCACTCATTCAAGCGCTGAATAGAGAGATTCCCGTTCGAATTCATGCTCACCGAGCCGATGATATTCTATCAGCTCTGCGCTTAGCAGATGAATTTAATTTAGACGTTCGTATTGAACACTGTACAGAAGGTCACTTAATTGCTAAAGAGCTAGGTGGAAGAAACTTAAAAGTAAGCGTGGGACCAACTTTAACACGGCGCTCAAAGGTTGAACTGAAGAATAAAACGTGGAAAACCTATCAAGCTCTCTGCAATGAAGGAGTAGAAGTTTCCATTACAACAGACCACCCTTATACGCCCATTCAGTACTTAAATATTTGTGCATCCATTGCCGTACGTGAAGGGCTCGAAGAACAAAAAGCATTAGAAGGCATCACGATTGCTGCTGCTCGAAATCTTCGTATTGATCAGCGAATCGGCAGTATCGAAGCAGGAAAAGACGCTGATTTGGTGCTATGGAGCCATCATCCTTTTCACTACTTAGCAAAGCCTATTTTCACCATGATAAATGGTAAAATATTATTTAAAAAAAATTAACATTTTACCTATTTTCTTTTTTAATTTTTTTTAGTATGATACGTTTAGAAGCATGTGAATTTCACAAAAGCATAAACATCACACGTTGACTTTTTATGTTTGTTGACTTGTAATGGGAAGGCAAATGGTGCGCCACCAGGTAACTGGTTCTAGTGGGTTCGATTCCCACCCCGAAATTTTTTTAATTATTAAAAAATTTCGAGGGTGGGGACTTGATTGGAGTCTGTATATACCCTCGATCAGGAGGGAAAAGTTATGTTAAAAAAACGTGACCTAAATGACTGTCAATCTCTATACGAACTCATGGTACATCCTGATGTCTTCCCTTTTGTTCGTCATAAAGCCCATTCCTATGAAGAATTTTTATTTGTGACTAAACAAACGATGGAAGCAGAAGATCATGGAGAAATTATTTCTCGCACGATTTTAGACGAATGGGGTAACCCTATCGGCACCATTAATTTATTTGATGTACAGGACCAAGCTGGCTTTTTAGGCACTTGGCTTGGCAAACCGTTTCATGGAAAAGGATATAATCAAATTGCAAAAGAAGCGTTCTTTAATGAACTGTTCTTTGAGTTAAATATAGAACGAATTTTTATGCGAATTCGCAAAATTAATATTAGGTCTATTAAGGCTGCAGAAAAACTGCCTTATGCAGTACTTGCGAATGAAACACACAAAGCTTTATACGATGAAATTAATCAACATGAAGACGTATATGATTTATACGAAATTCCAAAAGACTTGTATACATTATACTACTTGCGTCACGAACAAGACGTTCAAGAAGATCACCAGCTTAAAGAAGCGTAAGAGTCTCTCCGTGTAACGGAGAGCTTTTTTTATGATTAAAAACGAGAGATTCTGGAAAAAATAAGTAGCATGATCGAAAAACGTTAATTGGAGGTTTTTTTATGTCTGAAAAAAAACGAAAAGAAAACGCAAAAAATACGTTAAGTAGCGCTCAAGAAATCTATTACGGCCGCGAGTTTAAAAAAGCAGACCGTGCAGGCGGCTACACGAAAAAATAAGTGAGGCAAAACATCTCTATCCAACGCTTGATCATCTCAACGTCCTTTCTGTACAGTTTGTATCGGAAGGACGTTTTTATATTATGTAGACATAATAATACGAAGATTTTATAGATGTTATTGAAGTTTTTTTACAACTCTACTATATCCACAAAGTTTACCCACAATTATGTGGATAATGTGTATAACTTTACTGAATATGCATATTACCGCTTTCATAACTTGAAATAACAGTGGGTAATTTTTATGTAAATTTTCTGAAAAAATGTGAATAGTGTGGATAAAGTTGTGAATATCCTATATAATTCAGCAGTTAACTTTTTGTTAACCTGTGGATATCTTCTTTAGTACTTTCATTGATTTTAGTACCATCAAGGCTTTCGATATATTATAAGTATAATAATAAAAAGTAGGGGAAACTTCCCCTACTTTTTTATGATTGGAAACAATATATCCACACTTGTTCCTTTATCTAACTGACTAGAAAACGTCATCTGAGCGTGATGAGCTTTAATAATCCGATAGCTGACCATCAGTCCTAAACCTGTACCTTTTTCTTTTGTACTATAAAAAGGCTCACCTATCTTCGCTAACCGTTCAGGAGGAATACCTTGTCCTTCATCAGCAAACTGCAGCCAAAGGTGGTTTTCTTTTACTTTAATCGTAATATGAATAGCTCCTCCTTCAGGCATTGCTTCGATAGAATTTTTAATAATATTAATGAATACTTGTTTTAACTGATTTTTATCTCCATACACCTTTGGTAACTGGTCGTCTCTTTCAAATATGAAAGCTACTTCCTTTTCTACTGCTTCAGGTTCAAGAAGTGAGCACACTTCTTGAACAAGCGCTTGCATATTCAAAGATTCAACCTTCATTACCTGAGGTTTTCCTAACATCAAAAATTCTTCTACGATTCCATTCATTCGTTCTAATTCAGTTTCCATGATATCTATATACAAAGCATCTTTAGGATGTTGTTCTTTTAATAAGTGAACAAAACCTTTTAAAGAAGTTAAAGGATTTTTGATTTCATGAGCCACTCCAGCTGCAAGTTCTCCTACCACGGCTAGCTTCTCAGAAGTTCTAAGCTTCTCTTCTGCCTTTTTACGCTCCGTAATATCCGTCGATACACACAGCATTTGAATCACTTCCTGTTTTTCATTCATGATAGGAAGTTTTGCTGTTTCGACCCAGCGCCGGTTTCCTTTCGAATCTTTAAACTGTTCTTCTAATACCATTCCTTTTTGGGTACAGTTTGAAAACGCCCCTTTATATAAAAGATCTGATTGAAGGTTGAACTGATATTTATCAATTGATTGTCCAATTAAGTCATCAGATTTTTCACCTAAGAGCATTGCAAAAGATTCATTAACGAGAATGAATTCCCTTTTTTGATTGATAGCATAAATATAGCTTGGATTAATGTCAATAACTTGTCTTAAAAACGTTTTTTGTTCCTGCAGCTGATTTTCTTTTTGCTGTAAATTCGCTTTAGAATGGCGTATATAGCTAATCATTTCATTAAACTGTTTAGATAAAATACCGATTTCGCCCCGCTCAATTTCTCGTTCCGGAATTTTTTGATTAAAATTCCCGCGCGCTACTTGTCCCGCCAATTCATATAGTTTATGAATTGGATTCACAATTTGCCTTGCATATAACGCAGTAAAAAAAGAAAGCAGTAAAATCGTAACGCCTGAAACGATCCAAAGCGTTTTTTCAAACATTTCATAAGGCCTATAAATTTCTTCAACGGGTAATTCAGCGACAATTCCCCAATCTAAAACAGGAATATATTCGAAAGACGCAAAGAAATACTTACCTTCGGTGTTCACCACGCGCTGATATCCTGATTTATGATTCATCGTTTTCTGAACGATTTCGTTTTTCTTAGCATTTTCACCGATTCTCTGTTTCTCTGGGTGGGAAATAATTCTACCATTGCGGTCTACAATAAATGTATAGCCGTTCTCTCCTATATCGAACGTTTGAAAGATGGATTGAAAACTTTTATTTTCTTCAATTCGCAGCGCTAAATTTACGACCTTTTTTACATTTTGCTGCCCATCCAAAATAGGAATCGCCATCACCACAATGTAGTGCTTTGTATCTGCTGAAACAACATCGCTTAAATATATTTTTTTGGTTCGCAGCGCTTCTTGAAAATATTTTCTTTTACTTAAGTTCACATGTTTCATATTCTTTAAATCATTCGGGTAATAATGCTCAACATACCCTTTTACATTAAAAATGGTTCCGCTATCGATATACGGTGAAATATTAACTATTTTTTGCAATTCTTTGTCTATTTCTTGTTCATCATCCGATAAAAAAATAGGATCTTGCTGTACCTCGTCGCCTAGGCTCCAAATATCTTTAATGACGACGTTAATTTGCTCTTTCATTCTCTTGACGGTTTTATCAGTTACCTGCCGATATTGATCTTGAGAAATATTAGGCAGCATCACTCTTGAAACAATAAACATTAGCGTCAGTACGGTACAAATAAGAAGCACATTAATCGTGAAGATTTTCCAAAACGTATGAGATTTAAACCATTTCATGTTTGTTCACCTTAATCTAATGAAGTCTACCTCCATTGTACTGCAAAATGAAAACTTTTCCATATAAATGACGGAATTCCATCTTTAGACACAGAAGAAAAGCAATTTGTTCTACATTCCTATCAGAAAACTACGAGCTTTCTCACTGTGTTTTCTGTTAGAACAAATTTTTAGTTTTCTTCTATAAACTTTGCTTCCTGCATTTTATTCATGCAGGAGAAATCAATTATTTATTCTCCACTAAAAAGACCTCATCACGGAGTGATGAGGTCAGAAATTTACTATATTCTTTTATAAAAAATCATGTTTGTTCCCTGCTGATTTTCTAGCCTTTAAAGATTTATTTTCTTTTTCCTTCTAGTCCAGTAAAAAATAAATAAGAGAATAAACCAAACGGGCGTCAACAATAAGGCTGGGCGCGTCGCGTCAGAAAACAGCATAATAACAAGAATCACCGCAAACAAAGCTAACACAACATAGTTTATGAATGGTGTTAACGGTGCTTTGAATACTGATGCTGCATGCAGCTGCGGACGCGTCTTTTTATACCTTAGATGGCAAATGAGAATGATACTCCACACCCAAATAAAACAAATAGCGCTAATGGTCGTGACGATGCCGAAAGCTTGGTCTGGTATAAGCTTGCTTAAAAGAGCTCCCGCTGAGATGACCAGCGTAGATACGAACAATCCGTTGCTTGGTACGTGGTTTTTGTTCAGTTTTGCAAACTTAGATGGCCCTTGGTTATTTTTACTTAAATTATATAAGATACGGCTTGTTGAAAACATTCCGCTATTACAGGCAGAAGCGGCTGAAGTTAGTACAACAAAATTAATAATTCCAGCAGCAAGCGGAATTCCGACTAAACTAAAGGTTTTAACAAATGGGCTTTCTGCTGCATTTAATTCCATCCACGGGTTAATAAACAACAGAACGATAAGCGCTCCAACATAGAAAAATAAGATTCGCAGCGGAATTTTATTAATGGCCGATGGAATATTTTTTTGGGGGTTTGATGTTTCTGCTGCCGATACCCCTACCAATTCAACCCCGACGTATGCAAATATAACCATTTGGAATGAAAGTAAGAAACCTGAAACCCCATTTGGAAACAGCCCTCCATGATTCCAAAGGTTTTGAACAGTAACAGATCCCGCATCTGTTTTAAATCCCATTACCAGCAAAATAACGCCAATAATAATTAATGCAAGAATCGTAATAACCTTTATTAAAGCAAACCAAAACTCTAATTCTCCAAATAATTTTACGGTTAATAAGTTAAGACCTAATAAAATGATTACACAAATAAGTGCCGGAATCCACTGAGGAATATTGAACCAATATTTCACATATACGCCAACTGCAATCACATCAGCCATAGCTGTCATAATCCAGCAAAACCAGTAGGTCCATCCCGTTACAAATGACGCCCATGGTCCAAGATACTCTTCAGCAATATCAGTTAACGATTGATAACCTGCTTTAGACAGCAGTAGTTCTCCTAGCGCTCTCATCACAAAAAAAAGCGCAATACCAACAATTAAATAAGCAAAGATGATAGAGGGACCTGCAAGCTGTATTGCTTTACCAGAACCTAAAAACAAGCCCGTACCAATGGTTCCCCCAATCGCAATTAGCTGAACATGACGATTGGATAAATCCCTCTTTAATTCTCGTTGTTCCAACTCTAACTCCTCCTAACAATAAAACCTTTGATGCGATCGTGCGGACTACAAATAAAGTCCAATAAAAAAAGAGATTGGATGCGCTCCAATCTCATGGTCATAAGAATAACAAATATTAAAGTACATGCTACCAATTAGTAACATGCCAAATAAATATCCGGTACTCTTCTGTCCTTTTGCCTGAGATTGTGAACCCTTCGGCGTCGCGAAACTATCGCGATCTCTCCAGAAGCTGCTCCTGCTATAGTGTGATCCATAGCAATCATAGCTTTCTACGTATTAAATTTTTCAATCAATAGAATGACTGTCGAATAGTTGTTTATTCTAATACCAGTTGGATACTTTGTCAACAGGAAAGATTACTTTCATTTATTTACCTTCTTCGAAAAAAGGTAATCGAACATTTTCAATCGTCAACTTAGTATCCTTTTCCTCACGCTACCTGAGTCCTTGCGCGAACCTGAACACATTAAACGGATCGTACTTTTTGTTCACTCTTTCTAATCTCTCTGCGTTTTCTCCAAAATACTCATGCTCGTAGTTTCTAAGGTTACTGATAGGGAAATTCACATAGGAGCCTATCGTAATACTTTTAATATATTCAAATCGCTTGCGAAGCCAATCTCTGTTTGCTCTTGCAAATGCATCTTCTGTCCATACAGACTGAAACCCCATAATATATCTGGCGTTTCTGTAGAAAAAAGCCGTTTCTCTTTTACCAACACTGCGGATTTCTCCTCCTAGTGCATAAAGAGAAATCGCGGCATAAACGGACCCTTCTGCCGGACGCTGTATGAGATCTGTAAGATTTTCAAGCTCACCACGTGAATAGCTTCTGTGCACAAATCTTCCCGTTGACTTAAATTTTTCAGACGGAGGATAGGTTGCTTCTATTTTTTTTACCGCTTCAAGAAAAGATAATGATTCCAGCTCTACTCGAAACCCTTCTACTTCTGCAAAAGGCTGCAAAATCTTCCGAGCTCTTTCTGGGGAGCCGTAAAAGAATCCGTTTGCAAATATGCCTAACCCTTCTCCTTCTGCATTATAAAAGCTTGCAACTAGCGTCATACGTTTGTCCAGTTCGGGCAGCCAGTTTTGCCATATATTCATCACTTGTGTCTGCTTTTCTTTTGTAGTACCTACATAAAAGAATCGAACGAGCGTCACAGAGTTGTTCGTTGGCTTTGGAAGCTGAAACGTCATGCTTACTACAACGCCAAAGTTACCGCCACCGGCACCGCGGCATGCCCAAAAAAGATCAGCTTTACACGATTCGTTTGCTTTGATGAGCCTTCCTTCATAATTGACTAATTCTAGCTCTATCAAGCTGTCGCATCCTAACCCGTAAAGTCTGCTCGAAAGTCCCCAGCCTCCTCCGAGCGTAAAGCCCGACACGCCAACAGTCGGACACGTTCCTCCTGGAAACACATATCCGTTCGAACCGATGAAATCATACACTTCCGTATTTTTCGCTCCTGCTTCCATCTTTAAAATGTTCCGTTTTTTATCTAATTTCAACCTATTTAATCGACTAATATCAATGACTACTACACAGTCACCTGTAGAATATCCTTCATAATGATGACCGCCAGATCGAATACGAATCTCAACACGATGCTTGCGCGCCCAGCGGATCGCATTCACAACATCCTGCTTTTTTTCACAGTACACAATCACAAGCGGAAATTTATTAACAGCGCGATTCCATTCCTGACGAGCCTCCTCATAAATGGGATCTTTTGGCGTTACCACTTCTCCCGTAAGCCCTTTTAAAAACATTGAGTCCATCTGACCTCTGCTCCTTTGTACATACTTTTTAGTAGTTTTATTACTATAGTATTATCGAGGTGGTTAAAGGTTTGGGTTTTGGGATAGAGTTTGCGTTTATTATTTGTATAAAAGACGTCATTATAGTTTATATTAAAGGCATTAACCCTCTTATGTAATCTCTCTTTAGCGATGTAACACTTTCCAAGACTAGACTTTATGAGAATTTCATCTCACTATACTAAGATATTTTTTACACTAAAAGAACAGATGTGGAATTTTAACACCTTTCTCCATTAATAAGAGTACAGCTCAAAGAAAAAAGAGCAGAATCAAATCTGCCCTTTACTCTTTTTCTATTCATTTCTTTAACGTCAAACTCACCACATTCTCCACGTGCGCCGTATGAGGGAACATATCAACAGGCTGAATGTAATCAACATGATAAGCCTTCGACAGCTGCTGCACATCTTTGGCTAATGTGGATGGATTACAAGAAACGTAAACCACTTTCTTTGGCTTCACTTGTAAAATCGTTTTTAGAAGCTTGTCATCACAGCCTGTTCGCGGCGGATCAACGACGATAACGTCTGGCTTCCAGCCTTCTTTTACCCACTGCGGCATCCATTTCTCAGCCGGACCCGTTACGTACGTAGCATGCTCAAACCCATGATCTTGGGCATTTTTTCTTGCGTCTACAATCGATTCTTCAATCGTATCCATTCCGCGAATTTCTTTGGCATCTTTAGCAAGCCATAAGCCAATTGTCCCTACTCCGCAGTAAGCATCTACAATTTTTTCACTGCCTGTTAGCGCAGCTGCTTTTTTTACTTCGTCGTATAGCTTCACGGTTTGAAGAGGATTCAACTGGAAGAATGCACGCGCTGAAAGTTCGAACGAGATATCTCCTAACGTTTCTTGAATCACCGACTTTCCAGCAAGTGTAAACGTTTCGTCTCCAAAAATAAGCGATGTTTTTTGACCGTTTACGTTTTGTACGAGTGATTTCACTTCCGGTAGGCGGCGCTGAATTTCTTTAATCAGCAGCTCTTTTTTCGGAATGTCTTTTTTAGCCGTAATCAAGACAATTTGCACTTCACCCGTTTCAAAGCCTACTCGAGATACGATGGTACGTACAATACCACGGCGTTTGCGTTCATTGTAGATAGGAATTTGAAGATCTTGTAAAATTCGTTTTATTTCTTTTGTCACGTGATTCGTGGCTCCATGCTGAATAGGACAGTTTTCAATGTCAATCAGTCGATGAGAGTTCAGTCCATACAAACCAGCGATGACTTTTTGTTTATCCACACCTACTTGGAATTGTGATTTATTACGATAGCCCCAAGGATTTTCCATGCCAATTGTTTGGCGTGTTTTTTCCTCTACTTTTTTTAATGAACTGTGACGTTCGAACGCTTGCAGAACAATATCACGCTTCGATTCTAGCTGACCTTCATAGGATAAGTGCTGAAGCTGACAGCCTCCGCACTGTTCGTAAATAGGACAGGGCGCATCTACGCGATGAGGAGATTTTTTGCGAATTCGCTTGATTTTCCCTTCCGCAAACTTATGCTGGACATTTGTTGCTTCTACAACCACTTCTTCATTTGGTAATGCTCCCGGCACGAAGACGACTTGGCGCTTAAAATATCCTACGCCTTCTCCATTAATACCGAGTCTTTTTATCGTCAACGGAAACGTTTGTCCTTTTTGAACTTTCATTTCAGTTTTTGGTTTATTCATGAGACCAACTCCGATTAGTTTAAATTCTTTATATAGTTATTAACGGTCTTTATCTGCTTAAAACCTAGTAGACCGTATCGCTTTAAAAAAGACATCAACGCATATTATAACACTTCAACAGCAAAAAACCGACAGGAGAAACATTCCCATCGGTTTTTATCTTTATTTCGTTTTAGAAGGACTTTTCTTCATTTGTTTGCGTTCGTTCATTAAATCATCAATACTTTTAAACGTATAGCCCTGCTTTTTTAAATCCACAATCGCTTGATCTAACGCATCTGCGTTATCCTTTGAAACGGTATGCAAAAGCATGATTGCACCTGGATGTATTTGAGCCATCATATTGTCGTATGAGTAGCGCCAGCCTTTTTGTTCATTCACTTTCCAGTCAACGAATGCAAGTGACCAAAATACATTCGTATAGCCCTCTTGCTTTGAAAGAGCTAGCGTTCGTTCACTAAATACCCCTCTAGGTGAGCGAAGGTATTTCATTTCATCACGACCAGTAATATTCTTGTATTCATCTTTTACTTTTTGCAATTCCTCTTTAAAACGTGCGTCATCCACTTGAGTTAAGTCAGGGTGATGCCATGAATGATTCCCGACAATATGCCCTTCTTTTACCATTCGCTTAATAAGCTTAGGCTCTTCTTTTAAATAGTGTCCTGTTACAAAGAATGTGGCAGGAACCTTTCTTTTTTTGAGCACGTCTAATACCTGCGGTGTATAACCATTTTCATAACCATTATCAAACGTTAAGTAAATATTTTTTTTATTTGTATCTCCGAGGTAAAAAGCATCATACTTAGCAAGAATTTGTTCATAAGCTGTACCTGCGGATGCGGGCTTGTGATTTTTACTTTTTTGAAATCCCCAGCTGATCGGATTGTTTGGATACATTTGTGCTTCAACAGATGCTATGCCTATTGACATCACGAATAAAAAAACGAGAAAAAAGGTGAACCGGCGCATAAGAAGCTCCTTTCGGAAGTCATTTTACGCTTAGTATCCACTCAATTTCCTCGTTCATGAACGTTACTTTTTACCATACGCTTTTGATGTATGTTTATTTAAATACCGGTTCTTTAAATTGCTCAAGCTTTTCAAATGAAGACTTATCTACATCTGCATGCAAGCTGTTTCCATGTGAATCCATCGTCACTACAGCTGTAAAGCCTTCTACTTTTAAATGCCACATTGCTTCAGGAATACCAAACTGCATCAAATCAACGCCTTCTACGCTCTTGATACAATCAGCATAGTACTGTGCAGCTCCTCCGATCGCATTTAAGTATACACCGCCATGCTCTTGAAGAGCAGCAAGCGTTTTAGGACCCATACCGCCTTTACCGATAACCGCGCGGATGCCAAATTTCTTCATAATATCCCCTTGGTAAGGTTCTTCACGGATACTTGTTGTTGGTCCTGCAGCGGTTACGTGCCATTTTTCGTCTTCGTCCTTTAACATAACCGGACCACAGTGATAAATGATTTGTCCATTTAAATCAATTGGTGCATCGTGATCTGTTAAATGTTTATGGATAGCGTCGCGTCCTGTATACATCATACCGTTGATGCGCACCACGTCGCCAACTTTTAATTCACGAATTTGCTCTTCTGTAATAGGTGCTTGTAATACAACTTCTTTTGTTTCATCCGCATTTTGCTTCTCTTCGGCGCCTGCATTTTTATTAAAATCTACTTCTTCGCCTTCTTGATACAGCCACTCTTGAACACTTCCTGTATCGGCGTTGATTTTAATACCTAAGCGGCGGTAAGCCCAGCAATTATACGCAACTGACACATAGAAGCTAGCAGGAATACGATTGATTACGCCGACTTTACAGCCAAGTAATGTCGTTTCTCCGCCAAAACCCATCGTGCCGATTCCTAACTTATTAGCATTTTCCATTACATACTCTTCTAATTCTTTCAGCTGAGCATTTGGATTTTCGTCATCTAAGTTTCGGAACAGCTGCTCTTTTGCTAATTCATAGCCTGTTGTACGGTCGCCACCGATTCCAACACCAATCACGCCGGCACTACAGCCTTGACCTTGTGCTTGATACACAGAGTGCATCACACATTTACGAATGCCGTCTAAATCACGGCCAGCTCTACCTAAACCTTCTACTTCACAAGGCAGGCTGTACTGAATGTTTTTATTTTCACAGCCGCCGCCTTTTAGAATAAGACGCGCATCAATATAGTCATTTTCCCACTGCTCAAACTTAATAACCGGCGTGCCGCCGCCTAAATTATTACCACTGTTTTCTCCCGTTAACGAATCTACGGAGTTAGGGCGAAGCTTTCCGTGCTTTGTTGCTTCTTCAATTGCCCAATAAATCGCTTCTTTAATTTGAAGCTGATTCACTCCTACAGGGGTTTTAATTTTAAATGTTGGCATACCCGTATCTTGACAAATTGGCGATAAATTATCATCCGCCATCTTAATATTATTGGTAATGGTCGCTAAAGACATTGCTGCACGCGTTCCTGCATTTTCACGCGCTTTTGCCTTTGCGATAGCACGCCGAACGTCTTTTGGCAATTTTGTAGATGTTTCAACAATTAAATCGTACATGCTTTGTTTTAAAGCTTCAATCATCACTTAATTCCTCCCATATCCCGCTAATGTATGTATTTATCTATCTGTCGTACAACTTTCAAAATTTATTATACTCCTTCAAAAATTGTTTCGAAAGACCTTTATAGGAGGATTTCCACTTCAAGCAAAAAAGCGCTAGTTTTTCTAGCGCTTTTTCCTTTGTTCATTCTTTATCTTTTTTAAACTGCTCACATTTTGCTTCGAGGTCATCAATCATTGTAATCAAACGATCAATGTCTTCTAGGTCTGTGTTTTCAGGCTCCATGGAGTCTAATACGTGTACAAACATATTTAAACGATCTTTTAAATAACGTACTTGTGAATCTTTATCTCGAACGGCGTTTCCCATTTTAAACCCTCCTGATATAGCTTTTCATTCGTATTTCTTTATATCCTAACGAATACTTTCATATTTGACAACTAAAAGCAATAAAATCCATAATAGTCACTGGTGTCCGTTTTGAATGAGACGTATAATTTAGTCTAGCAGGACGGACCGTGAGATGTTTTCATCATCATTTCACTTTACGGAAAAATAAAAGGAGTTTTTTTATGGCCACTTTACAACGAATTACCCCGGAGTTCGATCCGTGGGAAGCGTATTTAGATATGAAACAATATGGCAAACCGACGCTTACAAACGTTGAATTTACCACAACGACGCTTTGTAATATGCGATGTGAGCACTGCGCAGTTGGATATACGCTGCAGCCAAAAGACCCAAACGCACTGCCGCTTGATTTAATTTTAAAACGTCTCGATGAAATTCCAACTCTTCGAGCGTTAAGCATTACGGGTGGAGAGCCGATGATGTCTCTATCTTCTGTGAAAAATTATGTGGTGCCTTTATTAAAGTATGCACATGAACGAGGTGTCCGTACACAGATTAATTCAAATTTAACATTAGATCTTGCTCGTTACGAACAAATCATTCCTTATTTAGATGTTTTACATATTTCTCACAACTGGGGAACGATGGACGACTTTGTGGAAGCTGGCTTTGCAATGATGGAGCGAAAGCCTACTTATGAGCAGCGCGCCAAATATTTCGACCGTATGATTGAAAACAGCCGCGCGCTTGTAAAAGCAGGTGTAACCGTATCAGCTGAAACGATGTTAAATAAACGTACGCTTCCTCATATGGAAAAGATTCATCGTCAAATTGTTGATGAAATGCTTTGTCAGCGTCACGAAGTACACCCTATGTATCCAAGTGACTTTGCCAGCACTCTAGAAACATTATCTCTTCCTGAAATGCGTCAAGCTATTCATCACCTTCTTGATATTCGAGATGAAAATGTGTGGATGCTATTCGGCACGCTGCCGTTTTATGCATGCAGTAATAATGAGGAAGACTTATCGCTTTTACAGCGCTTGTATAGCAGTAAAAATGTAACCGTTCGAAACGATCCAGACGGGCGCTCTCGCCTAAATGTAAATATTTTCGACGGAGATATTATCGTAACGGATTTTGGTGATACGCCTCCTCTTGGCAACATTCAAGATACAAAGCTTACAGACGCTTTTGATATGTGGCAGCAAAGCACGATTTCTAAAGAACTTAGCTGTCATTGTTCAGCAGTGTCTTGTTTAGGACCTAATATTTTGGTGAAAAACAGCTATTATCAAGATACTGATTTTAGCAAACTCCAAGCGAATATCACAAAATAACAAAAAGAGATTCCACCACTGGAATCTCTTTTTTATTATCTCGGCTGATCGTAAGCCCCAAAGCTTAAGGAAACATAATCTTGTACTGGAATCCATGCTCCAATTCCTTGAGACGTTACATTTCTCACCACAATTGAGCGCTTGCTGCCTTTTACTGTAACATACACTTCTCCATATGTTACTTTTCCCTTTTCACTTACAGCAGGCGTATACGCATACAGATAACCTACTTTTTTAGGAGCTACGTTATAGACCTGGTCTTTTTTCGTTCCGGCACCTACAAACGTTTGAAATGATAAAGTGAGCTTTGTTTTTTTAGCTGCTTCAATTAGCATCATTTGTTTCACATGATCAGGCTGAGGCACTTTTGCTGTTAATCCGCCTTTTACATGACTTTGATTTTCCTGGCTGTACATCATTTTGTACTGATTTTTTCCTGCTCTGTTATCATAATGATTTGTATTGATTCGCTGGTGTTGCCAGTTAACGTTTGTTTCTGTTGATTCGTAATTTAATGGCCACTGTCCTAAAAAGACGGTTGCTCTAAAACCAATTGCCCATGGAGTTTTAGAAATGTTTGATTCATTTAATATACGAATTAAATCAGGGTTTTCAATTTTTACATTTGATGTTTCAATGAGCTCTTTTGTAAACTCACTCGGCTGCAAATATGGCGTATCTTGACTAGCATTTGGATACGTATTTTCTTTTGAAATATTTAAAGCTGAAGAAGGCACGTTGATGGTAGGCTGAGCTGTTTTCGCAATGGCGATCTTCGTTGAACATGAAAATGAAATAATGATGGTAAACACAAATAAAAGCAATTTACGTAACATCTAGAAACTCCTTTCAACATCGTTAATGAATGCAACCATAGTTTTTTCAAACATCTCCTGTTTTATCCTGAATACCAAAAGGGAAATTCTTCTATTCACTTACACAAAAAGAATCCGAACGATTAATCGTTCGGATTCTTCCTTCAACTAAAACAGGTTTGTTCCAGCCTCTTCTTTTTTAAATAAGATAAAAACCAATTCCCATAATAATATAAGCACCTAAAAGAGTTGCACCTTCGAACCAGTTTGTATCTCCGTCATTAGAAATAGCAATAGTTAAAAATACGGCCGTTACCATCGCAATCAACTCAGGCCAAGTAAAGACAAGAGACATTTGGTTTTCGAACATCAGCGAAACTAACACTAATATCGGTGCTACAAACATCGCGACTTGTAAAGTGGATCCAACAGCAATTTCAACAGCTACACCCATGCGGTTTTTAACGGCCATAATAATAGCCGAAGCGTGCTCTGCTGCGTTTCCAACAATCGCTACAATGATGACCCCGATGAACAGCTCACTCCACCCAAAACTTTCCGATACAATTTCGATTGTACTAACCAAGCTTTCGGATACGTAAGCTACAGCTAACGTAGACAAAAAGAGAACAGTAATCGCTTTCCACATTGACCATTCTGGCTCCTCATGTTCTTCCACTTCTTCACTTTTATGCTGATACACCCCTCGGTGCGTTACCAGCTTAAAAAATAACGCTGCTAAGTACAAGATGATGAGAATAATGGAGATTCCGACACTCAGGGACATGGTCTTCGCTTCGTCCATTTCACTAGCAAACACTTCAGGAATAACAAACGCAACGATAACGGCAAAGATCAATAATCCAGAATTATGTCTTGCATCATAGACATTAAATTCTTGACGCTTAAATTTTAATCCCCCAATGAAGAATGAAAGACCGCCTACAAGAAGGAGGTTTCCTAATACAGAACCGGTTAACGATGCAAGCACCACCGCTGTAAGACCTTCTTTTAGAGCAAAAATAGAAATAATTAATTCTACAGCGTTACCAAACGTAGCGTTTAATAGTCCGCCTATTCGAGGACCAGCTACAACAGCTAAACTCTCTGTTGCTCTCCCCATAAAAGCTGCGAGGGCAATGATTGTTAAACAGTAAATAATAAACATAAGAACATCTGACCAGTGCATCATGTGCCCAATAACAGATAGCGGCACCCCAAGAATAACCGCTATAAGAAAAATCCGATTGATCATCGATATGTACACCTACCTTATTCATTTTTTGACAACAAAATCAATCATATCAAATTAATGGAATTTGTATAGACTCACCGTCAATGTTAGTATTTTTAACCTATTTTTATAAATGATAAACCCTTAATTGATTTTTGATTAAGATAGTTAAAAATCAGCCAAACTACCAAGGGTAAAAAGATATAATAAGGAGTGAAAAAATGAGCAATAATGATGTGAAAAATCAAATTTTATCCGTACTGGATGACTATACAATTGGAACGTTAGCTACAATTCAAGATGGAAAACCGTATTCACGCTTTATGATGTTTTTTCATGAAGATCTTGTGCTCTACACCGCCACCAATAAAGATACCCATAAAGTCGAAGAACTAGAAAAAAACCCTTACGTTCATATTTTGTTAGGCTATGATGGGCAAGGTTGGAGTGATCCGTATGTAGAGGTAGAAGCCAAAGTAAATGTAGAAACAAACGAAGAGTTAAAAAAGAAATTTTGGAATAAAAAGTTAAAAGAGTGGATTAAAAGTCCAGATGACCCAAATTATTTGCTTCTTCAGCTGACTCCTGAACGCATGCGCTATTTTGATAAAGCCGGCAGCAAACCGAAGGAAATATGAGATTGAGACGTAGCTAAGTCCATTCCATCTAAAGACGAACAAATGGGAGCAAAGAGCTGAACCGCTTGTAACAACACCCTAAAAAATCCGAACGAGTTTGATTCATCGTTCGGAACTTCTTCAGCTAAAATACTTTTGTCCCAACCTCATTTAATTTCGAAGGTTTCTGTCACTTCAATACTGTCAATAACCGACTGTAGCATTGAACAATTTTTTCGTGCTAGCTCAATTGATTTTTCAATTTTGTCTAATGGAAGCTCTTCTCCTGTAATGATATAGTGCAAATGAATTTTTTCGATTCGCCCCGCTTTTTCATCATTTCGCGTCACGCCAGCTTGGATGCGTAAATCAGAAAAAGCAATTCTTTTTTTCTCTAGAATCTTTCTTAACACGCCTCCGCTGCAAACAGCAATGGACGATACCATTAGCTGATACGGACGAAAGCCATATTCTTCATCTCCGGCGATATGTAGCTCTCCATAAGGAAGATTTGTTGTAAATCCCGCCTCTTTTTTCATGTTAAATTCCATTTCCTTCACTCCTTTACTTCATTATAAACCGCTTTTTATATAACCAACTACTCTCAATACGGATACTTGTTACACCATCACCATAAAAAGATCCGAACGAATTTGATTCTCCATCAAGAATCTCGATTCATCGTTCGGATCTTCCTTCAGCTAAAATACTTTTGTCTCAGTCTTTTTTATGACTCTGTGTTAAATTAATTTTCCGGCGCGAATATCATTTGTCATTCCTTCGTAAGGCGCTTGAGCGATAACTTCCTCATTATTCGCTCCGACATTTTTGATAAATGTAATGTCAGCAAATTCGGGTACAACGTATTTAGGATATGTTTCGTATTTTTCACGGGATTCATGCATTAAATCAAGATGATCATTTTGATAGCACACGGTAATTTCAGGATGTTCATGTACCCATTTTGGGAAGAAAATAATGCCGTGCATCCGTTTTTCATCAGGCATAAAGTTCAAAGATACATCTGTTCCAGTCGGTTCAGTCCACGATACTTTATATACACCTTCTGTTAATTTCACAATATCAACTTTCTGGTCGCGAACCCATCGTCCTGCCACCATTCCGCTATGAATACGGTAATCGATTGTATTTTCGTTTTTGATATAAATTTCATATTCCCATCCGTTTTCGTATGTGTAAATCATATGATTCCCAATAAATTTTTCCATTTTTATATCGCTCCTTTGATTTATAACACTTCGTATATGTCTGACACAACGCGATCTAAGTGTCTCACAGCAGTGCCTAGAAAAACGCAGTTGTGTAAGCGTTTATATTTTGCACTTCCTGTATGACCAATGACACTCGTTGTACCGACATTGATTGTGAATGTCGCTATTTTCTTAAGCACTGTTTGTATTCTAGCGATCGCCTTTTAATTGTAAATTAAAACATGTAACTATTTACATGTTTTATTCTACTTTCCTTATAAAAAGATGTCAAATTAATAGCACAGCACGTCTACATCCTTGTCAATAAAGCGTTTTCCTTGTACGATTAAACAGTTGGATTGACAAAATATAGATAAAAAGAGGTTGAATGCTGTGAGTGCTACTCATAAACAACGTTTCTGGATTTTAGTTAGCCTTGTCGCTATTTCTGGATTCAGCCAAGGTATGCTGCTGCCTTTAATCGCTATTATTTTTGAGAAAGATGGTCTTTCTTCTACTATAAACGGATTAAACGCAACTGGATTGTATCTAGGTATTTTATTTATTTCTCCTTTCATGGAAGGGCCGCTTCGCAGATACGGATATAAACCCATTATCGCAGCAGGGGGACTTTTAGTTATTGTATCTTTAGCTTTGTTTCCCCTGTGGAAATCTGTTGTTTTTTGGTTTGTGCTCCGTTTATTTATTGGAATAGGAGATCACGCGCTGCACTTTGGTACTCAAACGTGGATTACATCGTCTTCACCTGCTGATAAACGAGGTCGCAACATTTCATTATACGGGCTTTTTTTCGGTATTGGTTTTGCTGTTGGCCCTTTAATGACGCCGTTAATTGAAATTAACCAAGCGCTTCCTTTTATGATTTCTTCAGCTCTTTGCCTCATAACATGGGTGTTTTTATTTTTGATAAAAAATGAATTTCCCCTACAGGAAGTGGAGGTTAATTCGTTAAAAGAAACGGCTAAGCGATTTTCTAAGGCGGCTAAGTATGCTTGGATTGCTTTTTTGCCGCCTTTTGGATATGGATTTTTAGAATCATCACTGAACGGAAGCTTTCCTGTATATGGCTTACGAATTGGTTTGCAAGTAGAGTTTATTTCACTGCTGCTGACTTCCTTTGCAGTTGGAGCTATTGTATTTCAGCTTCCTCTCGGAATATTGAGCGATAAATTTGGACGGAAATTGGTATTAGGATGGATTTTATCCATTGGAGCCGTTACATTTTTTACAGCAAGTCTCTTGGAAGAGACCGCTATTCCATTAGTAGCTTGTTTATTTATAGCTGGCATGGTTGTAGGCTCGACGTTTAGTTTAGGAATCAGCTATATGACGGATTTGATTCCTGCTCGTCTACTGCCTACAGGTAATTTACTATGCGGCATTGCTTTTAGTATCGGAAGCCTTGCCGGCCCTTACATAGGTGGCACGTTTATTCAGTTCTTTCACCATATCAGCTTTTTTAATATTATTAGCGGGATGCTTGGCTTTATTTTTATTATTCTTTTTGTATTCGGACAAAAGATGCCTATGCAACAAAAAACGAGCGAGAACCTATAGGTTCTCGCTCGTTCTTTAAACTTTTAGCGTTCGATGCTGAAGAGCTGATTTTTCAATTTGTATCGTGGTATGCTCAATGCCGCAGTGATCATGTACTAAATCAATGGCTTTTTGCAAAATTTGCTGACAATCTTTTTCATCTTCTACGCGCATATGACAGCTCAATGAGTCCAGTCCTGAAGTAATCGTCCAAATGTGTAAATCATGCACATCTTTGACTCCTTCAATGTTTTCAAGAAGGTTTTTTATTTCACTGTGATCTACCCCTTCAGGAGAGCCTTCCATCAAAATATGAATGCTATGGGCAAGCACGGCCCAAGCGCTTTTTAAAATTAATACAGACACAACTACAGAAATAATAGGATCAGCAATATACCATCCAAACAGCATCATAAGAAGTCCAGCTACAATAGCTCCAATAGATCCTAAAGCATCTCCCAATACGTGTAAGTAAGCGCTGCGTAAATTTACATTTCCTTTTACATCGCCTTGTCTCATAAGTGACCATGCGCTGATTAAATTAGCGAGTAAACCAACAGTAGCAATCAGCATCATGCTGCCGCTTGCTACAGACTGCGGCTCTAATACGCGCTGATAGGCTTCATAGATGATAAATCCTGCTATTACAAACAGTGCCACTCCGTTAAAAAGAGCCGCTAATATTTCAAAACGATAATAACCGTACGTTTTTTTAGCCGATGCAGCTCGGTTAGCAAACCATATCGCTACAAGGCTAAGAGCAAGTGAGCTTGTATCAGAAAGCATGTGTCCGCTATCGGATAATAACGCTAAACTATTTGTAAAAAGCCCTCCAACAAACTCAAGAACCATAATACCGGCGGTGATAATGAGTGCAATTAACAGACCTTTTTTGTTGCCTTCACGCTGTGTATCAAAATGGTGATGGTGACCATGATGGTGGTGATGATCATGACTCATGCAAAGCCCCTCCTTTTATTCGTTATGTGAGCATTCTACGTGCTGAATTACTTGATGCAGTATTCCAACAACGTGTTCATCATCGTACGTATAGAAATACGTATTCCCTTCACGGCGATATTTTACTAAACGTAAATGACGCAAGTGAGTTAACTGATGTGAAATAGCTGATTGTGAAACACCAAGCACTTCAACCATATGACCGACTGAACACTCTTCTTGAAATAGCAAATAAAGAATTTTCATTCTCGTAGGATCTGAAATAGCTTTTAGTATTCTTGACGCTTCTTCTACTGTTTGAGGCGATAAAAACGAATGTTCATCTTTTTTCATAACATCTCTCCGTTCATTATATGCAAGTATATGAGCATATGTTCATATATAAATTATAAAACACCTTTTTCTATATAGTCAATTATTTACGTCTTTTTAAATTTTTTTGCCTATTTTTAAAAAAAATCCACACAAAATACTTTTTCTGTTATATAATACAATTAAATATAATAAACTGTATTAAAACAGATGGAGAGGAGAATAATAAATGAGCAGACAAGAACGCAAAAACATGATTACATTTATTGAAACGATGAAGGGGATTGACCGTGAAACCTTAATGTACATGACGGATGCCGATATCGAGTACATTTACACTTCCGCTTATAAATATTATGAAGAACATTTAGATATGTAGTACGTTTTTTACAGAATGCAGACGTCCAGCTGCATTCTGTTTTTATTTTTTAGGCGTTAGTCGTTACCTCCTTGCTTGTTCCGTGCTATACTATACTAAATATCCCAATTTAAAAGAGAAGAACTGAAAAAATGTGCTGCTATCGCTGAGATGGCAGCTTTCGTGTTTTTTTAGGGGTAATGATTGTGATTATTCTTCTCAATTATCGTTTAAGGAGGATTTGTATGGAAAATGCGTTACCTAAAAAACAAGAACAAACGCCTCAAACATCTTCTGCTGTCAACGGATTAAAAACACATGGTGAACTCATTGCTGCACTGTTAAGCGGCGTGCTGATTTTAGCCGGCTGGCTGCTGTCAAAACAGCAGGATACTGCTGTATCTATTACGCTCTTTGTATTAGCTTACGTGATAGGCGGATTTGCTAAAGCAAAAGAAGGCATTGAAGAAACGATTGAAAATAAAGAATTGAATGTCGAAATGTTAATGATTATTGCAGCCATTGGAGCGGCTGTAATTGGCTACTGGACAGAAGGTGCTATGCTTATTTTCATTTTTGCATTAAGCGGTGCATTAGAAACGTACACCATGAATAAAAGCAACCGAGAAATTAGCGCCTTGATGAATTTACAGCCGCAAGAAGCAACGCGTCTGATTGGAGATCAAGAAGAAATTGTATCCATTTCGGATTTACAAATCGGTGACTTGCTGTTAGTTAAGCCGGGTGAACGAGTGCCATCCGATGGGATTGTTGTCTCAGGTCAAACAACGATTGATCAGGCTGCTATTACAGGGGAATCTGTTCCTGTACTAAAACAGCTCGATGATGAAGTATTCGCGGGCACGGTGAATGTGAAAGGCGCCATTACCATTAAAATGACAAAGCCAAGTGCTGAGACGCTGTTTCAAAAGATCATTCAACTTGTTCAAACGGCTCAAAGTGAAAAGTCTCCTTCTCAATTGTTTATTGAACGATTTGAAGGCACATACGTAAAAATTGTTCTATCGGTTGTGGCAGTTATGCTATTTCTCCCACACTATGTGCTTGGATGGAGCTGGACCGAGACATTTTACCGTGCAATGATTCTCTTAGTTGTAGCGTCTCCTTGCGCTCTGGTTGCATCTATCACCCCTGCTTCGCTGTCTGCTATTTCAAACGGAGCAAAAAAAGGAATTTTGTTCAAAGGCGGCGTGCATTTGGAAAGGTTAAGCCATTTAAGCGCAATTGCTTTTGATAAAACAGGAACGTTAACAAAAGGAAAGCCAGAAGTAACAAATGTCATTGTCCGTTCTGATATAAACGAACAGGAATTTCTTGTTAAAATCGCATCAATTGAACGTCAGTCCAATCATCCGCTTGCTCAATCTATTGTTGACTTTGTGAAAAATAAGCAGGAATTGACGCTTGTTCAGCCAGATTCGCTTGAAGACGTTCCCGGATATGGTGTCATTGGGTCTCTTCAAGGAGATACGTGGAAAATAGGAAAAGCAGATTTTGTAGGTAAAGAAGATGCAGCTGAATTTGAAAATGGGATTTCATCTACACTTGCCAGTGAAGGAAAAACGATTGTGTACGCAAAAGACCAGCATGGTATTGTGGGATTGCTTGCGCTAAAAGACGTTGTACGAACAGAAGCTGTAGACGCTGTTAAATCTCTTAAAGAGCAGGGCATTCATACCGTCATGATTACAGGAGACAGCGAAAAAACAGCCGAAGCTATTTCAAAAGAGTGTGCAGTCGATGAATACATTGCAGAATGTTTGCCTGAAGCGAAAGTAGATAAAATTAAAGCGTTAAAAGAAAAATTCCCTACCGTTTCAATGGTGGGAGATGGCATTAACGATGCACCTGCTCTTGCTACTGCTAACGTTGGAGTAGCCATGGGAGAAGGAACGGATGTGGCACTTGAAACAGCCGATATCGTTTTAATGAAAAATGATCTATCAAAAATTTCGGATGCAGTAGCTCTTTCCAGACGAATGAACTCAATTGTGAAGCAAAACGTTATTTTTTCTATTGCCGTCATCTTTTTATTAATTTGTTCGAATTTTTTCCAAGTGCTTGATATGCCATTTGGTGTTATAGGTCACGAAGGCAGCACCATTTTAGTTATCTTAAACGGCCTTCGCTTGCTAAAATCTTAACGCAAAAAAGCCTAACGTATTTGTTAGGCTTTTTATTATGGAAATCACTGCCTTAATGGTAACCGTTTTGTCCATTTTGGCTGTTGCTTGTTTTATGCTTTGGCTGGCTCTTTTTATTTTGCTTTGTATTGCTTCCGTCTTTTTTTGTATGCTTTGTCATGATGTAAAACCTCCCTTTCACTTTGTTAGTATGCTCATATCTTGCGAATGATTTCATCCCAATTTGTGACTATGAAGATTTGACTCGACGGTCGTAGAAAATAGCGTTGATTTCTCCTCCAATAACGATAATCATGCCCGATAGGTACAGCCAAATAAGCAGGATAATAATTCCGCCCAAGCTTCCATATGTAGCTGTATAGTTATTGAAATGATTTACGTAATATGCAAACAGCATCGATACCACTGTCCATCCGACCGTAGCAAAAGCCGCTCCTTTTACAACATTTCGAATCAGCAGTTTTTTATTAGGAGCAAAGTAATATAACCCCGTAAAAACAGTAAACAAAATGAGGCCGCTGATAATCCAGCGGGAAGCAGACCATAAAGCGAGAAAAGTTTCTGAAAACCCAAACGTAGACGATAAATAAAGGCCAATCATATGACCGAAAACAGGAAGTAAAAGCGCTACAATAATAACAAATATCATCGCAAAAGTAAGGAGAACTGCCATACCTCTCGCCACTAAAAAAGGCCGATTTTCTTGTACGTGATATGCTCGGTTAAATGCTCTTACGATCGCATTAATTCCATTTGAAGCAGACCACATCGTGGCAATGATACCAAAGGATAATAGCTTTTCATTATGAGAACCAATGATATGGGAAACGTTGCTTTCAATCATGTGCAGCGTTTGCTGTGGCGCTACATTTTCGACCAAGTCAAGCAGGTCTGTTGATTCTAATGGCAAAAATCCAATCAGCGTAATTAAGAAAATTAAAAAAGGAAATAGCGAGAGCAGCAGATAATAAGCCAATTCAGCTGATAAACTAGGCAGCTCATCTCGATGAATGCGGCCCATCAGTTCTTTGCCAAACCTTACGATGTTATTTATGTACATTCCAGCCATATGTGCCTCCTTATTTATTTTTGTTCATCACCATATTTCTCCACAAATGCTTCTTTTGTATCGTTTACAATTTCCATCACCTGAGGTGTTGTTTCTTTTAACTTTTCTACTTTTCCTGCTACAAATGATACATCTTCAGAAACTTGCTCGATGGTCGTACGGATGGTTTCATATTTCTCTTTGACAGTATCCGTTACAAGTTCAGGGTGCTGAATAAGAGTTGTTGTTTTGTCTTTCAGTTTTTTACTTCCTTGAATGACAGAGCTTCTTGTTTCTTTATCAAATAAAGAAACAGCTCCTCCTATAATTGCTCCAATGACAATACCTTCTACTAGCTTATTTCGTTTACCCATTTGTCGTTTCTCCTCCGCTTTTATTTTTTAAGTATCGCTTATTCCGAGAAATGCTTCTCTATAATTTCGTCTAAAAGAGCCTTGCATCCTTCTTGAACTAAGTCATATACTTCGTCAAAATTTCCCGTAAAATAAGGATCAGGCACATCTTCAATATGTAAATCGGGCACAAAATCCAAAAGCCTTGCAATATAACCTGTTTTAGTATGTCCAGCCATCCTTCTCAGGTTTCCTACATTTTCGACATCCATTCCAATAATATAATGGAATTTAGCTATATCCTCTTGAATCACTTGTCTTGCTGTTTGCCCTTTAAAATCAATGTTGTTTCTCGTTAAAATAGATTGCGTTCCTTCATGAGGAGGATTGCCTTTGTGCCAGCCTCCTGTGCCTGCAGAATCTACGTGAATTTGTCCTTCTAGCCCTTTTTTCTTCACCATATCTTTAAAGACCGCTTCTGCCATGGGTGAACGACAAATATTTCCCAAACAAACGAATAATACGTTAATCATAGTCTCGACTCCTTTCCCTTATTACAAACATTATATACAATCATTTTTAAACTAAAAAATAGTTTTCTTTTATTTATATCGTTTCCACTCTTCTGTGGATAAGAACCTGACATAAAAGTGTTCACACGATAAAAACATGTTACAATAAAAAAAACGCAACTGGAAGGATGAACAAAGTGGATTTATCAGTAAAATCTCCAGAGAATATTAAACATATGGTCGATAGCATTAGTGAAAAACTGCGCATGCTAAATATCGGAGCAATTAAAGCTGAAGCTTTTGACGAAGAAATGTATGAAGACTTAAAGTACTTATACGATATGGTAATGAGAAAAGATTCTTTTAGCCCAAGTGAAATGCAAGCGATCGCGGAAGAATTAGGTACACTGCGTAAACAAGCTTAATGACAACTCCGTCAATGACTAATAGCCATTGACGGTTTTTTCTACATTTTTTTCTATACATGAATGCTGCGCCTTTTAGCGAGCAAATAAGAGTTAAATCGTTTACATACACATAGATGAAATATTCCCAAAAATCTTTCTTTTTTATTAGGAATTGACGTTTTTATTATTTGTCTATAGAATGTATCGAAATACCTAAAGCTCGTATAGTCTTGGAAATAGGGTCCAAGAGTTTCTACCGAACTACCGTAAATAGTTGGACTACGAGGGTTGAACATCATTCATACTGCATTTTTATTCTTCTTTATGTTCTCCCTTACATAGTCCTTCATTGTTATTCAGTTATACAATGAGAGGAGTCACATTCATGTCAAATACAAAAACAACCTTAAAAAAACAGCTTGCTGTTGCCAATAAAAAAATACCTGCAGATCTTGTAGTGAAAAACGGGAAAATTATCGATGTCTTTACGCTTTCCATCATTGAAGCCGATATTGCGATTGCTGATGGAGTGATTGTTGGAATAGGTCAATACGATGGGAATAACGTCGTGGATGCAAAAGGAAAATACATTTCTCCTACATTCATTGATGGACACGTTCACATTGAATCATCAATGGTTACACCTAAAGAGTTCTCAAAACTTCTTGTACCTAGAGGCGTCACAACTGTCGTAACGGACCCTCATGAAATTGCGAATGTTTCAGGGAAATCTGGCATTGAGTTTATGCTTCAAAACTCGGATTCCATTCCTTTAGACGTATTTGTGAACTTACCTTCAAGCGTGCCGGCAACTCCTTTTGAAAGCTCTGGAGCCGTCTTAAAAGCAGCTGACTTAGCGCCATTTTTCTCTCACCCTCGCGTGCTTGGATTAGCAGAAGTGATGGATTTCCCTGCTGTGCGAGATGGCGATGACGATATGCTCGATAAATTACAAGCAGCTAACGATGCAAACGGTGTAATTGATGGGCACGGCTCAGGGCTAGATGCTACGGGCGTTAATATTTATCGTACCGCTGATATTTCAACAGATCATGAATGCGTAACAGCAGAAGAAGCAATTGAGCGTATTCAGCGCGGGATGTATGTTCTGATCCGCCAAGGTTCTGTTGCTAAAGATTTGAAACAACTATTACCTGCTGTAAATGAACGTAACGCGCGCAGATTTTTATTCTGTACCGATGACAAACACCTAGATGATTTATTAACGGAAGGTTCTATTGATTACAATGTTCGTTTTGCTATTGAACTCGGGCTGGATCCGCTAATTGCGATTCAAATGGCTTCGTTAAATGCCGCTGAATGCTACGGGTTAAAAGATAGAGGTGCGGTTGCTCCTGGTTACAAAGCGGATTTTATTCTATTAGACGACTTAACCGATATATCTGCAGCACATGTCTATCAAAACGGAGAGCTTATTGCTGAAAATGGAGAGATGCTTTCTGTTCAAGAAGAACAAATTGATCTTCCAACAGAACTAATGAATTCTGTTCATCTCAAAGAGTTTTCCATTAAAAAACTTACGATACCACTTCAGCACAATCGCGCTAATATTATTGAAATTAATCCAAACAGCCTGATTACAAATCATATTGTAGAAGAAGTTCAAGTGAAGCAAAACGAATTTCAGTCTTCTGTAGAAAACGATCAGCTAAAAATGGCTGTTGTTGAGCGTCATCATCTAACAGGGAATATTGGTCTTGGGATTGTAAAAGGTTTTCAGTTAAAAGACGGAGCGATTGCTACCACGATTGCTCATGATTCACATAATATCGTAGCCGTAGGAACAAATGATGAAGATTTAGCAAAAGCAATTGCGGCAATTGAAGAAATCGGCGGAGGTATTGTTATTGTAAAAGGCAATGAAGTGATTGGCTCCCTCCCTCTTTCCATTGGAGGATTAATGTCACCTCACCCTTACAATGAAGTAAACAGCTTACTTAAGCAGCTTCACGGGGCTCTTCATGAGCTTGATATTTCACAGAAATTCAACCCGCTGCTGACATTATCTTTCTTAAGCTTGCCTGTTATCCCATGTCTAAAATTAACCGACAAAGGATTATTTAACGTAAAAGAATTTAAGCATATCACCGTTCAAGCATAAAATAAAAAGGACTCTTTCGAGTCCTTTTTATTTATATCCTTTAGACGGCGTAGTTCGAGTTTTACGATTTTTATAATGACGATATCCTTCTTTTAAAAGGATAGGAAAAACAGCGACTAGAATTTTTTTTAATATACGTCCCAATTTAAGGCACTCCTTTACGTGTTCTTACTTTACTATACCCAAATTGGACAGCTAAAAACGCAAAAAAGAGCAGGTATATCCTGCTCTTTTTGTATTACTTACCGATAAATTGTTGAGTCCAGTACGTAGTATCACCTTTTACGTATCCAACACCAATTTCAGTGAAATCAGGGTTTAGAATGTTTTTGCGGTGACCGTCACTATTCATCCAAGCATTCATTACATCTTCAGGAGATTGCTGACCTTTTGCAATGTTTTCACCTGCAGTTGTATATTCAATGCCGAATTGTTTCATCATATCAAATGGTGAACCATATGTTGGTGAATTGTGGTCAAAGTACCCTTTGTCCATCATATCTTTTGATTTAGTGCGTGCAACGTCACTTAATTTTTTGTTAAGTGTTAGAGGTTTTAAACCTTGTTTTTCACGCTCTTGGTTCACTAAATCTACGACCTTTTGTTCGAATTGACTAGCATCTTTTGTTTGTTCTGCTTTATCAGTATTTTCTGATTGTTGAGCTTTTGTGTTTTGCTGTGTTTGCTCTGGAGCTTTTGCTTCTTCACTTTGCTCTGGTGCTTGTGCTTGTTCCTGTGGAGCTGCTTCAGCTTGCTCTGGTGCTTGTGTTTCTTGTTGTGGAGCTGCTGCTTGAGCAGATTTTCCTTGAGCGTTAAATTTCTTTAATAGCTCATCTACATTTATATTTTGTGCTGCTTGAGCATCTTTAATGTTAATTTGTTTTGGAGTGTTGCAATCAGGAGCTGCTGCATTTGCTTGTCCTGCTGTTAGTAATCCTAATGATACGGCACCTGCGACAGTGGCAATACGAAACCTTTTCTTCATGTTTGAAATCCTCCTATGTGATAATAAAGTTTTTTTGTAAAACCGCAACGCATCTAAGCTTGTAGCAAGCCAATCTCGTGATGCACCCTCATTGTTGCATGAAAACTATGAAACTCGCAACGTCTTTTAAGCTACCAAAATTATACTTTCATTTATGTAAAAAATATTTCGATTGTGTTACGTGGCTTCTATCTATTGATAGTAAAAGGTTTTCATATTCTTTTAGAAACCGCTTCATCCAATGCAGTAATATAACTGTAAATTCCTCGTCAAAATCGTTACATACAAAAAAGGCGACAGCAGAGTGGTAAACCACCCTGTTATCACCTTTTACAGAAAGTTTTACTAATATTATTTACTTACTTTAAGACATTTACTGATTCACGTACGAATGCTTCCATATCGTCTGGTGTACGGCTTGTAACTAGTTGATTACCGCATACCACCACTTCTTTGTCATGGAAGTTTGCACCTGCATTTTTCAAATCAATAGCAATTGATTTGAAACCAGTTACGTCACGTCCTTTTAATGTTTCAGCATTGATTAGCAGCTGTGGTCCATGACAGATAGCCATAACCGGTTTGCCTTCATCCATAAATGATTTTGTGAAAGCTACGACTTGATCGTCCGCACGTAAGATATCTGGTGAGAAACCTCCCGGTAAAAACAATGCGTCAAAATCTTCTGGTTTTACATCCGCAATTGCTTTATCAATTGTTAATGTTGTTTCGCCTTGTTTACCTGTTACTTCACCTGTTTTAACATCGATTTTTGTTAGCGTATGGCCTTCTTCTTCAAAGGCTTTGGCTGGATCTGTATATTCCACATCTTCAAATAAATCTGTTACTAGTACTGCAATTTTCTTACTCATTCTAAGCAACTCCTTAATTGATTTGTGTACTAATGTTCTATAAATAAAATACCCGTACACTATTCTTTTAAACATAGTTTATGGGTAAAAAACTTTTCTACAATAATCAAAAACCACATTGAAGATTTTTATAAAGAAGAAATTCAAAACAAATTAAATGTCTGGAACGTCGTCTCTTCTGGAACTGGGTACACGTCTCTCCCTGCAATCACGTTCAGAATACGCTGATTGCGCTGAACGGATAAACCAAGATTTGTTGCGCCAGATCCATGTGAATGTTCAATATTGGTTAACGTAAAAAAGTGGTGGTTACGAGGTTGTTTAAAGACAAGCCGGTAATCTTTTGTGACTTTAAAACGCTTGTCATCTTCCCATTCGATATCATCTTTTATTCGTTCGATGAACGGCGAAATTTTTGGCTTATAGCCCGTGGACAATATCAAACGATCCGCTTCGTATTGAAAAGAGCGTTCAGCCTTTAATTGTTTGCACTCCAGCTCATATCCATTTCCTTTTTTATGAATATCACTTACTTCAGTCGAAGCTTGAATCGTAACGGGTACTTTTCCTTTAAGTGAACGATGATAAAGTAAATCATAGATTTTCGTTAAGGTAGAAGATTCAATTCCGTGACGTAAAGGATTTAAATCTTCTACCGTGCTTGTACGTTCCTCAAAAGGCAGCGAATGAAAGTAATCTACATAGTCTGGCGAAAATAACTCTTGAGCAAGCTTGGATTGATCAAGCTGAAAAAAATTAGAGGATCTTGTAAACCATGTAAGGTGGTAATGATGTTCAGTCTGTTCTTCTAGTAAATCAAGAAAAATCTCTGCAGCACTTTGCCCTGAACCAACGATCGTTACATGCTTTCCTTTTTGAATCTCTTCTTTTTTATGTAAATAGCCGCTGCTGTGTAAAATATGCTCATTAAGCTTTTCTTCAAAAGCCGGAGGTACAAGTGGAATACTTCCTGTTCCCATTACAACGTGTTTAGCATTTACCGTTTGAATTCCATCAGGTGTTTCTACCTTTACTTCATAATACTCTTCTTCATTTTTCGGTATCACGTCCACAACTTTTGAAGAAAAGTGGCAGGAAGATAGCTGCTCCGCTACCCATTTTGCGTACTCGTTGTATTCTTGACGCGGAATGTCAAAACGATTAAAGAAAAAAAACGGATACAAGCGTTTTTGCTTGTGAATATAATTTAGAAAAGAATAGGGGCTTGTTGGATCCGCAAATGTAACTAAGTCTGCTAGAAACGGAATCTGCAAGTCCGTGCCGTCAATTAACATGCCCGGATGCCATTCAAATTTCTCTTCTTTATCAAAGAAGACGGCATCAATTTCATCAAGAGGCTCAGCAAGGGCCGCTAAGCCTAAATTAAAAGGTCCTATTCCTATTCCCACCATGTCATACTGCTTATTTGTCATCTTTAAACTCCCTTTCATAAAAAAAGCTAACAGTATTGTCTACTGTTAGCTTTTTACCCTTTTTCCATACATTTATGCGGAAGGAGTCATACTCATTTTCGGGCCAAACGATTCATACATGATATTTTCTTGGGAAATACCCATTTCAGCTAGGCCTTCTAACACCATTTGCGTAAATGAAGAAGATCCACAAACATAATAATATGCGTGTTTATCGCCGGCATATTTAGCTAGCTCTTTTTTAGTTAAGCGACCATACGTTATATGTTCATCATGCTGGTCTGTTTGCGCTTGACTATAGAAAACGTGTTGTTCAAACGTATATGTCTCTGACAACGATTGAAGGTCTTGTTTCATTGCATGAAACTGCTCATTTTTAGCACTGTGAATAAATGTTACTTCTTGATTGTTTTCCAGTGCTTGATGCAGCATTGACATCATTGGAGTAATTCCTACACCTCCGCTGATAAATACTGATTTACTATTTTCTTTTAAGACAAAATCTCCTGCTGGAACGCTGACTTCAAGCAAGTCTCCTTCTTTCAATTGGTCATGTAAATAAGTTGACACGACCCCGTCTTCCATTTGCTTTTCTTTTTTCACCGTAATTTTATAATATGGTTGACTTGGATAGCCTGATAAGCTGTACTGACGAATAGATAAATACTCTTGACCAGGAATGCGTACACTCACATACTGACCTGGCAGAAAAGCAGGCAACGCTTTTTGATCAGGTGATACTAAATAAAACGAGTACACGTCTTCTGCTTCTTTTACTTTTTTATGAACCATTAGTTTTTTATAATCTTTCCATCCTTTTTCTTCGGCTTCTTCATATAATTCTTGCTCCACACTTATGAACACGTCCGCAATGGCACCGTATGCTTCTTTCCAAGCTTCCATAATCTCATCGGTCGCAGCTTCTTTTAAAACATCTTTAATTGCTTTTAATAAGAACTCTCCGACAATTGGATAGTGCTCTGCTTTTACGCCGATACTGCGGTGTTTATGAGCGATTTGCTTTACAACTGGAAGCAGCGTTTCAAGCCGATCGATATACTGTGCAGCGGCATAAACTGTATTAGCTAACGCCATTTGCTGACGGCCTGTTTTTTGATTTGTTTGGTTGAATACATTTTTTAAAGAAGGATACTGTTCAAAAAGCATCTCATAAAAACGAGTGGTAATTGCTTGACCATGCTGTTCTAAAACAGGAACTGTACTTTTTACAATAGAAATAGTTGTTTGTTTCATAACTTTCGCCTCCGAAAGATTCATTTTTAAAAGATATATTTTTAATACATCTTTATGATACTCATATCCAACTTAAAAAGATATATTTTATATACATATTTAAAGAAATGTTCACAAATTCGCCTCGTCAAAAATGAGAGCATTCTTTCTGTATTTCTTAGATATAGACATGCTATTATAGATATATCAGCTGCTGATAAGAGAAGAGGTAAAAAGATGAGGCTCACACAATATACAGATTACTCACTGCGAGTTTTATTATATTTAGGCGTTCGCGATAATAATAAACTAAGCAATATAAAAGAAATTGCTGAAGCGTATAATATTTCAAAAAACCATCTTATGAAAATCATTCACGAGCTTGGAAAACTTGGCTTAATTGAAACGATTCGAGGACGAAACGGCGGTATTCGTTTAGCTCAGCTTCCAAAAGACATTAATATTGGAAAAGTGGTACGTCAAACAGAAGAAGATTTTCATATCGTGGAATGTTTTGACTGTGAAGGAAATTTCTGCATTATTAGCCCCGTCTGTAAGTTAAAAAGTGTTTTACATGAAGCCATGCAAGCCTTCATTAAGGTATTGGATCAATATACGCTAGAAGATCTAATTCAAAATAAAGATGAATTAAACCTCCTCCTTCTATCTCAAAAAAACGAGGAATGATTAAACTAAAATTCATTTGAAATCATTCTCGTTTTTTTAACCTTTTTCCCTTTCATCATAAAATAAAAGATGTTACAATGAGGCACGTATTGGAAAGACAAGATGTCTCCATTCGAGCAGACAATGAACCTCATTCTGTTCATCCTAAAAAAATGACGAAAGGGTGTTTGAGTATGCACGTAGGAAGCAAAGGTTGGTATGTTGAGGAACTTAAGAAACGAGGAGTTCGCAACCACGAAGGCCGCAAAGTAGAAAAGTACAAAACATATGTACTTGCTAACTTGCTTGATAAACACAAAAATTAATTAACGTGTAATAAGAGAGTACAAATGCGTACTCTCTTTTTTGTTCATTTAATAAGGAGCGTCTTGATAAAAATAATTTGGTGATAATACTTTATTTTTATAAGGCTTATGAAAAATATGCGTGGTAGCTGGCGAAACGGGCGGAATCAACCACGTCCAGTTCCCAGTCACTTCGCGGCCATTTTTTTGCTCTCTTTCTTCAAACAAGTGAAATTGCTGAGCAGCGGTGTGATGGTCTACAATGCTAACTCCTTCTCGTTTAAAAGAAGAAAGCACTGCAACATTTAATTCAACAAGAGCTTTATCCTTCCAAAGCGTCGCGTTGTAATCCATGTTCAATCCCATCATAGAAGCTATTTTTGGAAGTTGATTATAGCGATACGTATCCGCTAAATTTCGCGCCCCAATCTCAGTCCCAATGTACCATCCATTAAATGGTGCCGCGACGTAATCAATCCCTCCAATTTCTAGCTTCATATCTGAAATCATCGGGACAGCGTACCATTTTAACTGTAAGTCTTCAAATTCAGGAAGTTCTGGATGCGTAATAGCTACTTCTTTCACTAAATGTTTGGGAATCTCAAAACATCGAGGTGACTCTTCATTAACTTGCAGTACAAGAGGAAGAACATCAAAGTGAGTTCTCTCACCTTCCCATCCTAAATTTTGGCAAACCTCCGTAAACGCAATAGAATCAGGATCTCCTACCATACCATATTCCGTCTCATATCCCGCATAGCGGATTAGCTGATGATTCCATATTCTAACCGGCTCTTTTGCTTTCATTTTCGGTTTAAACACCGTAATAGTAGGCCGGATTTTCCCGTCATTTGTTGCATATTCAATATGGTGAAAAAGGGCGTCTCTTACCTCTTCAACTGTGTTCGCATCTCGCTTATCAAATACATTGAGCGATTGCCAAAATAATCGTCCAATACATTTATTGCTGTTTCTCCAAGCCATACGAGCTCCGTGCTCTAACTCTTCAAATGTATGATCATAATGTCCGAGTGACATAATTTGCTGATGGATTTCTTTTAACCGCTTGTTTTTATCCGCTTCGCTTTTTTCAAGTTCAGCGTAACACGTCTCTATAAATACACGTGCTTGTTCAAATAGTTCTTCTTGCTTCAACGTTTGTTCCCCCCTAGAAGAACAGATTTCATTCTTTTCGTTCAAGAAAAGCAAGTTTCAGTATACCATTCTCATAGCGGAAACGCGCATCATAATGCTTTAATAGCCTCTTTCAATATTAACCAAGTTAGAAGGCAATTCGCCTTGCTCAACTTTTTGCAGCGTTTCAACAAAGCACTCAATGGCTTCTTCAGCCGTAGTCACCGCTGAAATATGAGGTGTTATGATGATGTTTGAATAATCCCACCAAGAAGATTCTTTCGTTAACGGCTCATGCTCAAACACGTCTATGTATGCTTTTCGAATACGTTTTTGCTCAATAGCCTCTACTAACGCATTTTCATCTACAGTTGCTCCTCGTCCAACATTTATAAAGTATGCATTTTCAACTACATTCATCCATTTGGGATCAAAGTAGCTTTTTGTTTCATGTGTTAGCGGCATTGTACTAATAATCCATTCGGCTTCTTTTAGCAATTCTTTTTCCTTCGAAATCGAGACCACTTGATCAAATGACGGCTTTTCATTTCCACTTTTAGATACACCTATTACTCGTACACCAAAAGATTTTAAAACGGCTGCAAGACGCCCGCCGATTTCACCTGTTCCGTAAATTATGACCGTTTGAGTAGAAAGCTGCTTAGGCTCTACCACTTTCCACTGCTTTTGTTTTTGCTGTTGCTGAAACTGTGCGTGGTGCTGAAGTTCAGCTAGCATATAGCTAAGACAATATTCACTGATTCGCTGACCGAATGAACAAACCGTACGTGTTAACATCACACTCTTTTTCCAATTACCGCTTTCTAAGAACCGATCGACTCCTGCGCCGAGAGAATGAACCCATTTAAGGCTATGATCTTCAAAGCAATTCGTTGGACCGAAGGATAAAAGCGCGTCAGCCCAGTTTAAATCTTCAATTGTAACGTCTTGCTCTTCCATAAATCGAAACGTCTGAGACAGCTGCTTTTGTTTGATTATCTCCTCCAGCTCTTTATGCATTCTTCCTGCCACTAGTATTGTATGAATGTTCATTTCTTTTCCCCCTGCCTTTTTATTCTTTTGTATACTCTATTTGAATGATTCGATATAACCGTTCCTTCGTCATGAAGGATTTTCTACATTGATATATATAGTATGAATGAAGTGAAAGGAAGACGCGAGTGAATTTTATATGACTTTCAAGGCTGGAAAACTCATATGGATTTATGTATATAAGTTCGCTATAATCGTTATGAATCAATTTGTTTATAACGAAACGTACGATAGATATTTTAAAAGAAAAGGTGTGTCAGCATGAGTGTATTAAACGTAAAAAATCTAAGCCATGGTTTTGGTGACCGTGCGATTTTTAACGATGTATCATTTCGATTGTTAAAAGGTGAACACGTCGGCTTAATTGGAGCAAACGGCGAAGGTAAATCAACATTTATGAACATCATTACAGGCAAGCTAGAACCGGATGCTGGAAAAGTAGAATGGTCTAAAAAAGTGCGCGTTGGCTATTTAGATCAGCACACAGCATTAGAGCGCGGCCTTTCTATTCGTGATGTACTAAAAAGTGCTTTTCAATACTTATTTGATTTAGAAGCTCAAATGAATGGCCTCTACGAGAAAATGGCGGAGGTATCACCAGAAGAACTCGAAAAACTATTAGAAGAAGTCGGTACGCTTCAAGACCTCTTAACAAACAATGACTTTTATGTTATCGATGCGAAAGTCGAAGAAATTGCACGCGGATTAGGATTAGAAGATATCGGCTTAGATCGCGATGTACAGGATTTAAGCGGCGGACAGCGTACGAAAGTATTATTAGCCAAACTGCTGCTTGAAAAACCAGAAATTCTTTTACTGGATGAGCCTACAAACTACTTGGATGAACAGCATATTGAGTGGTTGCGACGCTACTTGCAAGAATATGAAAATGCCTTTATTTTAATTTCTCACGATCTTCCATTTTTAAATAGCGTGATCAATTTAATTTATCATATGGAAAACCAAGAGTTAAATCGCTATGTAGGAGACTACGACGATTTTATGAAAGTATATGAGATGAAAAAACAGCAGCTTGAAGCAGCTTATAAAAAACAACAGCAAGAAATGGCAGATTTAAAAGATTTCGTAGCGAGAAACAAAGCCCGTGTGTCGACACGAAATATGGCCATGTCCCGTCAAAAAAAGCTCGATAAAATGGAAGTAATTGAACTAGCTCAGGAGCGTCCAAAACCAGAGTTTAACTTTAAGGGTGCTCGTACTTCAAGCAAATTAATTTTTGAAACATCTGATTTAGTCATTGGATACGAAGAGCCGCTTTCTAAGCCACTGAATTTAAAAATGGAGCGAGGTCAAAAGATTGCCCTTGTAGGAGCAAATGGAATCGGGAAAACAACTCTTTTAAAAAGTATTTTAGGAGAAATCAAACCGATTTCAGGCTCTGTAGAAAAAGGAGATTACCAGCATATTGGCTATTTTGAACAAGAAATCAAAACGGCTAATTACAATACGTGTATTGAAGAAGTATGGAATGAGTTTCCTCACTTTACCCAATACGAGATTCGTGCAGCTTTAGCTAAATGCGGCTTAACAACAAAACATATTGAAAGTAAAGTAGAAGTTCTAAGCGGTGGAGAAAAAGCAAAAGTTCGTCTATGTAAGCTAATTAACAATGAAACCAACATTCTTGTACTGGATGAGCCTACAAACCACTTAGATGTAGATGCGAAAGATGAATTAAAACGAGCTTTAAAAGAATACAAAGGAAGTATCTTAATTATTTGCCACGAACCTGAATTTTATCAAGATGTTGTCACAGACGTGTGGAACTGTGAATCTTGGACGACTAAATTATTTTAAAAAACGGGTTAAAAGAGGCATATCTTTTAGAAAAAGTGGGAATGATAAGATTAAGTTCCCCCCCTTTGTGTGAGTAGCCATTTTTTAAATGGTTACTTTTTTTATGTATAGTCCTTTAAGAAAATGGCTATATTGTATCTATACTCCCTAAACCCAAAAGGGCCGCTGCAGCGATGCAGCGGTCTTTTCGTTGTCATTGCTTCATCTGAAGCCAGCTATCAAAATAATGAACAGCTATACTGCTTGGAGGATTTTCAGCTTGACACTTTGTAAGCAACATACCCAGCTCTTGCATCATCTTTTCTTCTCCTTTAGCAGAAAAAGAAATGTATTCTCCTTCATCTGAAGCCATCGTTTCTACCCCTATTTCAATCGGAGTGGATAGTACACGTCCCCACTTGCGTTCATTTTCTGTTATTTCAGCAATACCGTTTTCTTTATCTGCGTGGTTCCGGTACGCCATAATTGTGACTTCATCAGCGTACTGAATAATCCACCGCCCCAGCGAACCGGAACCATTGCTATTTTCGAATGGAACTTCGTCAAACCAAAACGGGATATCTACAGCAAGCGGCAAGTGTAACTCATGAGACTGTACAGCGGCTTGAGAAATAACATATTGATACTGCAGAATACTTTTCGCTCGATTATTTTCCCAACTTTTATACAAATAAGGCTCTACATCCAAATGAACCCCTGAAAATTGCTGTGGCTCGTCTGCTTGTGCTTGGTAAGCTGTTATCCAATTAAAAAATGCTTCCTGCTCTTCTATACCAGAAGGCCCTATCCAATAAGGAGCGCCGTCAAGTGCGTAAACACTTATGCCCTGGGCTTGTGCTTGTTGGATAAAATGCCGATATACGGAAGGTGAAAGATGAGTATCAATTTGTAAATAAACGTTTGTCACCTTTTTTTCTTGAAGCTTTTCGAGGATAGCTTCTTGGTTCAGCATCCATTTCTTTGTATCCCACACCCACGTCGACAGCGGTATATTTATCTCTGCATTCACCTTTGATCCACATCCTATTCCTTTCCCCATATTAAACAGCCATACAACCACCAGAAAAATAAGAACGCACTTGCTTTTCACACTCTTTTTCCTCCTTTATACGAGCCAGAACTCATATAAAGAGAGTCTGACAGCTTGGCACAACTTTATGGTGAATTTCCCCCTTAAATCTGTAGCTTTTAGCAAACTCTTCCTTATCAATTTTTTGCAGCTGAATCTCTATATGTTCTATCGGTTGCTTGATTTATTTCTCTATATCTTTCTTATTAAATAAATATGCCTGTTTTGGATGGTTTGGCTGATTTGGATATTTCAACTGTAATTGTCCTTTTCGTAATAGCTTTGTTAAATAATTATTACGTACTCCATCCGGCGTTCTTTCTAGTAAATAAGCAAACTCTTTAAGCATGAGCGGTTTTTCTTTACATAACTCAAGAATAATATGTTCCATCTGATTCGGCGAAAGCCGTTTTTTTTCACGAGCCAACGCTGCAATATCCCATAGCTTCGTATCAATATTCTCTACATTTACCAAATTAGAAGAATCCTCTTCTTGCTCATTATTATAGGAGTTATGGTTATTATTACAGGAGTTATCATCGTTATTATATAAGTTACTCTCGTTATTATAATAGTTATCTTCCTTATTGAAGGAGTTATTATCGTTATTATATGACTTAAACTCCTCTATTAATCCCTTATTATAGGAGTACTTATTTTTATTGTAGGAGTCGATTTCGACATTGTTTTCAGGTGTATTTTGATATTTTTCGACATCCTTAAAATTATTTCCCGAATCGGTTATGGACGTATTGTAAGTGTCTTTTTCAGAAGAACTTACCTGTCTTTCTTGAGTGGACAAAGATAACGTGACCACTGTACGATGCATAGAAACATCTTGATCAATAGCTGGCGTTTTATAATGATGCAGGCTCCAATTTTGCTTTACTTTTTTCAAACCAGAGCCCGAACGTTCACATAGCCCTAGTAAACTGAATAGCTTAACGATATTTGGGTTTCGAAGCTGACTAACGGTATTGCTAAAAACTGAATCTGTAGGTACTAACAAAAGGCCTGGATTAGAAAAAACGTAATGAGAAGGTTGCTTTTCTAAAATAACGCCGCCCTCGCCATTATAATCTGCATGAATAAGCATATTAATCAAAACTTCTGTTAAAGAGGAAGCGATTGACGGCTGAGGTTCGCTATTACGAACAATTTCATGAATATGAAAATAAAAATCAAAAATATTTCCTGACCACGTCCCGTCTTGAGAGGTAAAGCGCTCTGTCCATTCTTCGTTCCCTTTACTTTCCCGGTATTCTAAAAAATATTGTGGTAAAACTTCTGTGATAATCCGTTCTTCACTGAATAAAAGCAGGCCTGCGAGTGTGACTCCTTCTTTATGGGTATCTCTAACCTTTCCCCAAGCTCCTACTTTGTATAAAAACTCCTTTGTTTCAAGCGCATTCCAAGGATGAGCTGGTTTTACTTCAGCAAACCGATCCCGATAGCTTTTGATCGTATCAAAATTTAATTCGTTTAATCCATAGTGCTCTAGGATGAGATTATCTTGTAACATATTCAACTCTCCTATTATCTTTGTATATTTATTTAACAGCGCGAATATGCTGTTTCTTACCTCTTGTTACTAACGTACTAACTTTATTTATCTAGATGCCATCAGCACCCCAAAGTCCAGTCCGTAGATTGTACTTCTGTTGTGCAATTTCTTCTAAAACGATATATACATCTTATCTATTCTATCATTTTTTCTTTATTCTCTCCTTCATTTTTCAATCTTCAAAACAGTCGAGTTTATTGTGTAAAAGCTGTGGATATTCACCTTTATCCACAGCTTTTACACAGACTACAAACCCTTTTCTAGCTGTTTCAATATAAATTTGTTATAATACCCTTCATAACAACGGATTAAGTGAGGGATTACGTATGGAAAAAGCTACATTTGCAGGTGGATGTTTCTGGTGTATGGTTACACCTTTTGAAGAGCTAGAAGGTATTCACGGCATTGTATCAGGATATATGGGGGGAACTGTGGATAACCCTACTTATGAGCAAGTAAAATCTGGAACAAGCGGTTACTACGAAGTGGTTCAAATCACATTTGACCCCGAAGTGTTTCCGTATAAACGTTTATTAGATCTTTATTGGCCGCAAATTGATCCAACAGATGACGGAGGTCAATTTCAAGATCGCGGCTCGCAATATCGAACAGCAATTTTTTACCATAACGACAACCAAAAACAAGCAGCTGAAGAGACGAAGCTAGAGGTCGCAGAAAGCGGACGTTTTAAAAAACCCATCGTAACAAGCATTCTTCCTGCCTCTACGTTTTATGAAGCCGAAGAGTATCACCAAGATTTTCACAAGAAAAATCCAAAGCATTATAAAGAAGACCGCGCTAAGTCTGGTCGAGATGAATTTATTCAAACGAACTGGAAATAATTCTTGTGTTCAAAATAAAGCCGCATAGCAAACGCTATGCGGTTTTGTTTTACCAATTATCTGTATAAGTCGTTGTTGTTGACGGCACGCTCCAATATTGCTGCGAAGGCTGCCATGCTTTTAACGATCCATCAGCTCTCTTCACAATTGCTTTAAATTGAACATTTTGACTCGCAGGAAAATAGACGGTGCCTCTCCAATCAGCTGTAGATGAATTATATGTTAATTTAATTGGATAAATGGACGTATCCCACTGACCTAGCTCAGCTCTGTCTCCAACAATATAAACCGTTTCTCCTAATGCAGTTGGCGCATTTTTTACTACAACCGTTTGCGCAAGTGGTGTAACGCCCAACGTATTTTTAAATTGCCCCATCAGCGTATCATTGTTGATAACATCGTAGAAACGAAGCAAAGTAAATCCTGCAAAATTATAGTTAAAGGCCATTTCAGCTGCTTTTTTATATTGATCTTCACTGCCTATAGTTAAAGCATTTTCCCCGTTTAAAACAACTCCTTTTGCATTCGCAATACCCGCTACCTGGCGTACAAGCGTCTTTGGCATAGAATATTCCGGATAATTTCCGCTGTCCGTCATTTCTAAGCACGTAAACGTTATATCTAGCTTAGCTGTTTTAAACGCATCTAAAAGCGCGTTGTAATCATTATATCCAGCAGGTTTTTCTGCAGCATGAGGAATCGTGGGATTGTTATACTGCCAATGAATTCCTGCCACTTTTGCACCGATTGGTACGTTAAAGGTGGAATCAAAAGCCTGATGAGCTAACTGTCCAATACGTTTTGTATGATCTTCCAAAGCTCCTTGATACCATGCTAAGAAATCTTTTCCATAAGCTGTTGAATAACCATCTTTTAAGAACTGATAGCCATCTGATGGCGGTAAAATTTGCGATGCAGACGTTAAATTGGTTCCCCATGCTTGATTAATGCCAGCGAGTGAACCGTATTTAGTCAAAGCATATGATTGAAACTTGCTCTTGGCGAAGGATGTATACACTTGAAATTTCCCTCTAGACGGATAGCCGGTTCCGTCTGCTGCTGTATAAGACGGATAACGAATTTCACCTGCAGGGCCTCCTGATAAATAGATTTTAGCAATCACGTCTTTATAAGGTGCTAACGCTTGCGCAAATGCCGTGTAGAGCTCTCCGTATTGCTTAGAAATAACGTCCGTTGCAAGCGGGCTTAGCGTTTCTTTATTTGTCGTACCTGTTTCAGATTTAAAGTAAAGGCTGTCATCACTTTTTAAGTTCCATACCCAAGATGGAAGCGGAACGTTACAATCATCTCCTACATTGCCTCCGCACTGATGAGTAGAAATAATAGGAACGATCTTTATACCTGCATTACGAGCTGCTTGAGCAAAGCGCTGCGCATAGGAAAAATCGAACTGCTGATCGCCGTTTTTCTCCATATCTCCCCACCAGAAGTCTACTGTCACTGCATAAAATCCATTTTGTTTCGCTTTGCGTAAATCGTTCTCAAACGCTTCCCATGTTGTATAGTCTGTTACCTTTTTTAAAGGCGCCATTAAATAGGTTTTGTAACCTGGATTCATTGATTTTCCATCTACGGCAGCCGCTCCGTTAATTGGACTTAAAATGAAAGCGTTAACAAAAATAAACATCAAAACGAAAGCCAACCCTTTTTTACATAGCTGTTTCATATCTTCCCTCCATTTTTTCAAAATCACCTATAGGTATTCGGCGGATTTTAGTTTTTTCCTTTTTCTTTTATAAAAAAAAAGACGCCCCGCCAGGACGCCTTCTTCATTAGTTCCAAATCTCATTCACCCATTCAGGATGGTCAATAAAAGGATTGCGGTTATGCTGATAGTCTGAATAAATAATGTCATTTCTACGTCGTTCTCGATCATCTACTGGGTCTTGGGTATTCCATTGAAGAAGCACAGATAATTTCCCGTGATAAGGAGCAGTACCATTATTCACTGTGTTATTAAGTTCTAAGTCAGGCTCATCACTTACATCGCCTTCATAGCGCACGGCCATATAAAACAACATACGAGCCACGTCGCCTTTTACTTCATCTCGAGGTTCCCATGAATCACTGTCAAAATAATTTCCGAGTGCTTCGCTATGTTCCATCCCTCCGTTATCAAAATCTAAGTTTCCTCTCGTACTGTTTACAGATACATCGGTTGGACGTAAGTGATGAAGATCTGTTCCAGGTCCCATAGCTGTTCCAAAATCCCCGTGAGACTTTGCCCAGACGTGCTCACGGTTCCAATCGTCCACTCCGCCTCCATTTGTACTCTTAGCCTGTGAACGCCCTGTGTAGAGCAAAATAACGTTATTTGCGTTAGCTGGATCTTCATCCGTTTTCTTTAAAGCTTCCCATACGGCTGAATACGACAGTTCTGTGTGATGATCAATAATGTTATGAAGCTCTGTCTTTAAGCTGTTTCCTGTTTTTTTAGCTGCAGTACGATAGTAGTCTTCTACTGGAACGGTTGGCTCTGTGGGATCTGGAGCCGGATCAGTTCCTCCTGTTTCTGTACTGATAGAAGTAACTGATTTTATTCCTGGGTGTAAAAAATAAGGAGTGAGTGTGCCCGTAACAGTAAGATTTTTCCCTCTTAACTCCGAGTGACTTTGAAGTCCAAATGTACTTCGCAAATTTGAAGGAATTTGAACGTACACCATCTTGTCTGTATTGGTTTCATTTGAACTGTCAGCAAGAGCAAGTGCATAATCGCTTGGGTAATTGCTCGTAATAACTGTAGATGTGCCTGTAGGTTGACCTACTACATATCCTTTAACCGTTTGTACACTATTGTTTTGATTCTCAAGAGCTTGTGCAACAGATAAAAATGCGGCTGCTTGACTAACAGGAGTTAAGCTCACTAAAAGAACAAAAACAAGCAGGGATATTGCCCATGTTTTTTTACACAGAGCGTATAATTTCACTTTTTTATTCCTCCTATATGATAGGTTTGAAAACTAGTTTTCTTCCACCTCTTTATATTATTTTTTCACTGTGAATTCCCTGCCTCTTTTTTGTTAAGTTTTATAGTGAAAAAGATGTATTCTTCTTTACAGTGACGGCCACTTTATGCGAAGGGTTATATTTTTAAAAGTCCACATTGGAAAAAGCATTATGTGTCTTTCTTTATATATGGTATAATCAACCGAATCGTAAAAGAGCTTATACCATTTCAGAAAATGAAATGATTTAAATAGAAATGAGGATTGTGTATGCTTAGTTTTGACGAAAAATTAGCTATTATTTCATCGTTTCCAGAGCTGCATCGAAAAGATGTATCTTTAGGACGCGTGAATTTTCATTATGAAGAAAGCGTGTACGATAAAACGGTTGTTGTGCATCATCTGCATCCTAACGGAAATGGATTTGTATATGGAGGGTTTTTAAAAGGATATGAAACAAATGACAAAGGTCTTGTAAATATCCGTGATTATACAGAAGAAGAGCTCCGCTCAATTATTGAAGCTTCTATTGAATCTTTGTCAACCCTTCCTGATACAGCTAGAGAAGAAGCTATTGTAGGGAATGGAAATGAACAGCGCTGGAACGGCCCAGACAATGCAACGCTTTTACTTGTTCATGAAGATGATCTGTGGAATGTTTATTCTGGCTTGAATTTAGAGGCAGCATTTCTATCTTACGAAGAAGCAGAAGATTATTTGTTTGAAGAAGGCTTCCGCCGCCTATAAGCTTGCGTCTATACGCAAAAACCTCGCTGTTGATTAACAGCGAGGTTTTTTCATTTTTTCACAGAAGGTTGAGGGCTAATGCGCGGTATTAAAACCGCAAATAATACAACAACCCCCACACCAATCAATAATAAATAAAACCATTGTAGGTCTGATGACTTTTCAGAAGCAGTTTGTTCTGTTCGATCTTTCTTGTAGGAAGTGTTTTTAGAAGAAAACAAGTTATATTCTTTTGCTTTCGCAGAAATCGTATTATCTTCAGCTGATGCGTTCGCAAAAAGACTTTCTTTTAAGCTCTCTTTCTCTACATCTTCCTCTTTTTCAAATGTAAGATCCTTTATTTCCTCCGGAATATTTCCTACTTCTTTTTTATTTTCTAGCAAAGATTCGGGGTCCAAGTTAATCGGATCATCCTTATATACATTTGGTTTAATCTCTTCAACGTTTCCGTCATCAGCTTCAGCCGCTGCTGCTATAGGGAAACAAAGAAGTGAAAAAATAAGAACAATACTTCCAATCTTCTTATTAAGCACTATAGGTTTCATCATTTTCAACCTCTTTAGTCGTCTTTAAAGCACGAATAATAGATGGCAGAACACTTAAAACGGCAGTCATTCCCAGTAATACAATAAGCGCCTGTCCAAACAGAGACTGCGTATCATATTGAATTGACATATATACTTTAGATACTGGATCTTCGTAATTAAAGTTTGGCATAGATAAGTTAAGAAGCGGGGTAATATAAAATAAAATCAACCCTACTGTCGTAACCCATCCAGCGAAGCTTCCTAATAAGAAAGCAATACGTACGAGTGTAGATGTAGCAAGCAATAAGACGATCGTAAAGATTGACCATTCCATTGCCCGGTCTCCCGATAACGAATAAATATTAAGGCTAAAGATACTTACCATTAACCCTACAATCAAATTCAATAACCCAAACAGTGTACCTTTCACAAGCATAGGTGCATGTCGGTAGTATTGACTGAAATAGCCAATTAGTAAGCTGCTGATTAAGATAATAACCAAAATGACAACTGGTGGAACCTCTTTTACTTTTTCAGCCGGCACTTCACCGCTTACTTGAAGAGGATTGGCTAAATAATGATAAACGTAATCATTATTCTGTCCATCTACTAATGTATTATTTAACAAACGGTATACCTGGCCGCGAACCAACTTCGTTGAATCCACGTTTTGGGCCCACTTGCTGTTAAGCGTGTCAGCTTTATCCTGGACTTCATTTACACGCTTCTGCAATTCATCTGTGTATGTGACAACATTTGCTTGTCTTTCACCTAAAGATGAAATGAGTTCGTTCATTCCCTTCAACTCTTGACCCATGCTTTGCTGCAGCGTCATTAAGCCCGTTACGTCCGGAGCTTCTTTCTTTTCTAATGCTTGATCTTCACCTGCGCTAGATTGAAGCTCTTGATTCATTGCATTTGCTTTTTCTTGAATAGCTGATAGCTCTTCCATAATAGATGCTTGTTCAGCATCAACTGTTTGTCCATATTGATCAGCAAAATCTTGCACTGAACTTTGGAACTGTGCTAACTCTTCTTTTGTTAGAGACAGGTTTTGTTGGATTTGCTTACGTGCATCTTGAGAAGAGACGGTACCAGCTAACGCCTGCTGCAAACTTCCTTTAATAGAGTCATTGTTAAGGACGCTGTTCTGTATGTCTGTATTTCCTACCTGAGCTAAAGTCAAATCATACTGCGATAAATCACCGTAGTACTTTAGCAGATCTTCTGCACTGCTGCTTTGAATCTTACCTGAGAATGTATTGCTCAACTTTTCCTTGCGAGAAGCTGAAAGGTTTGGAGAAGATAAAATTTTATCTTCTTTGTTTGTAATCATCGTAATGAGATTGTCTACATTCACACTACCTTTAGAAGGCTTTTTGCCGTCTTCTTTCAACTTTTCATTCTCTTTTTTTAATCGTTCATTTTCTTCTTGAAGCTTAGCAATTTGACTGCTCGACGACTTGGTCGCTTCTTCTAAGTCTTTCTCTGCTTTGTTTTTCTGTGCTGTCAAAGACTTAACGTCTGCTTCCAAACTGGCAATTTTTCGCTTCAGCTCATCCGTATTTTCTCCTGAAGCTTCCGGCTGAACTGTTACATTTTGCAGCTCATCTTTGACTGCTTGTACCTGTGTTTTCAGATTAGCCACTTTTTCAAGCGCACTTTTCACAGCATTGGATGTACCTGATGCATCCGATGTGTCCGATGTTTCAGGCGTTTCAGGCGTTTCAGGCGTTTCAGGCGTTTCAGGCGTTTCCGTTCCCTCAGATGTCTCAGGTGCTTCAGGTGCTTCAGGTGTTTCGTTCACCATTCCTTGGAGCTGCTGTTCTAAGTCTTCAAGGCCTTTTGATATATCATCAAGCTTTGCTGTTTGCTGAGATAAATCCACTTTAATTGGTTCTGACGTTCCTTCGCCTTGACCGGAATCTGGCTGAGTTCCATCATCTTCTCCAGGATCCGTTGGCGTCTCTCCACCTTGATTCGGATCTGGCTGAGTTCCGTCACCTTCCCCAGGGTCCGTTGGCGTCTCTCCGCCTTGATTCGGATCTGGCTGAGTTTCGCCGTCTTCTCCTGGATCCGTTGAGCCTCCGCCACCCTCATTTGATGAAGCTGTCTCTAGCTGCGCACGAAGCGGCTTTAGCTTACTTTCAATTTGATTTAGGGTTGTTTGCTCAGACTGCTGTTTATATGAACTGACTATTTGGCCGTTCAAATCTTGCAGAGCTTTTTCTTGTTCACTGACGTTATCCGCTTGTTGGTCTCCAAGTTCTCCGACGGCTTTTTGATTTTGATCCAACTGCTGTTGAATGGAAGATAAGCCACTAAACACTTGATTGGCCTGCTCATTAAAATTTTGCTTAGAGCTTGGCTGATTAGATTCAAGGGAAGACAGCCCTTCTTGAATCGCAGTGACGCTTTGAGCCTGCGTTTTTTCAAGCATTTGTTTCTGTGTTTCTTGATATGTTTGATATTGATTTACATATCCAATAAAGCTGTTTAAATTCTTTTCAACCTGTTCTACGTCGCCTTGTCTGTCACTCGAACCTTTTTCTGCTTTATTTACATTATCTTGGATTTGCTGAAGAATTTTCTTTTGATCATTTAATTCACCTGCTAAATCTTTTGAATTCGGTTTATAAAAAGCGACCATTGTTTTTTGAAAGGCGATTTCTTTATTTAGAATTTTATCGAACTGTCCTCGTACCTTATCCACTTCCTGTGATACATAACTCCAGTACAAAGAGGACATTTCATTATTAACCTTTGTAGTAGCATCTTCTAATTCCCCTACTACTTTTTCCTTATTAACTGCGTTAAGCTGACTTTGAACTTTGTATTCCAAAGTAGCTTTTTCTGGCTTTTTTTCCTGATACGATAAAATATTTTGTGAGAAGGTCGAGGGAATATAGATAACCGCATCATATTTTCCATTCTGTAAACCGCTTGTAGCTGCGCTTCGTCCAAGCACGGTCCATTGATAATCCGACCCCTCCTGTAAAAGAGGAGTCACTTTTTCTCCAAACTCTATCGCTTTTTCACTATTTTCTTTTACTCCATTATCTTCGTTAACCACCGCAATCGTTCTTGTTGAGTTTTCTGTGACTTGCAGTGGGTTGTCTCCAATATACTGGAAAAAGAAAGAAGGAAGAGCCAAAATTAAAACAACAGCTAATATGACTTTAAGTGTATACTTACGCTGTTCGGTCATGTTAAGATCTTCCTTTCACTTACACATAGCGGGATTTGAATTCTTGTTTCTTTTCCACTTTTAATATAATAACCGAAGCCAGGGTTAACGTCAGCTTCTTTTCGGTCATAAGGAAGTGTAAATAAGCTTTGCTCTGTTTTCTTCATCAACAGCACGGCTTGGCTAATTTGCTTCACTTCTGTTGTTAAGGCGTCAAATCCTTTTGAAAACTCATTGTTGTTCCCTGCAACAATCAAGTTAAAGCCCAGGTGACTGTAATTTTTCATCAATTTTGTAATACGATCCTGCAGGACGCTGTCTAAGTTTTGCTGGAATCGTACAAATCCATCTACTACAAGCATGATCGGGGAAAATGAAAGACTGTGTACCGTTCCTTCCTGCACTGCTTCCAAATACTTATTTTCACGTCGCTGCAATCGTTCTTCAGTTAAATCAAGCCAGTCGATAATCTGTTCTTTTGTTTCCATGTAAACAACTTGCTCTTCAGCTGCATAACTTGATAAACCGCGGTCAACCGAATCAAATAGTCCGATTTGCTTCACGCCTTGTTCAAGCGCTGTTTGCAGTATGACCTTCACTACATTTGTCTTTCCTTTTTGCGTCTGCCCCATGACGATGCAATGCTTATTTTTCTTAAAGTTCATATGCACCGGTCGAACAAACTCTTCATCTAATCCAAGAGGAATGACTCCTTTTTCCCTAATAACCCTTCTGTCCGTTATAAACTCGGCAAGTACAAGTTTTGATGACAGCATTGGTACAGGCTCTGGAACAATAGCATCAGCATATTGATTCTTTAATCGTTGAATGTGCAGCTTAACTGTATCAAAAATTTCAAAATCATCTTTTCCTTCCGCAGGTAAAAACAGCTGCGCAAAATAAGGTTGATCCGTTTTGATAATAGCCCGGCCTGGAATAGACTCTAGCGCATACGGCGTACGTCCTAAAATAGAATACGCTTCTGAATGATCCATTAAATAATGAACAACCTTCGTTTTCAAATTATTCATAAGCGACTGACGAATAGAATTCACCCGCGTCGCGGTAAAGATCATATAAATTCCTAAAGACTGACCGTCACGCACGAGCTGTGTGAACTGCATTTCTAGATCTTGCATTTCTTCTTTGACAAGATCAAAATTATCAATCGTGATAAAAATTAGAGGAAGCTTTTCTGAACTTAGAGCATTATACATTTTGATATTGCTAACTTCCCGCTGTTGAAATAACTGCTTTCGCCTTGCGATTTCTTGTTTGATAATCGTCATGAATTTTTCAATTTTACGCATTTGATCCATTAAGAAATAATCCGCCGTATGAGGCAGCTGACGAAGCGGCAGCAGCGTGCCGTTTCCAAAGTCAAAAATGTAATAATGAAGCTGCTCCGGGCTCTTTCTTTCAGCTAGACTAAGAAGCAACATCATGACTGTAAACGATTTACCGTATCCTGACGAACCAAATATACCAATGTTTCCATCGTCCATCAGCTGATAGTTATATACCGTTTGGCTTTGCTTTTCCGGTTCATCAATCAAGCCAATTGGGAATACGCCGTCTCGCTTCTCTTTGTACTCACTGCGAAGCAATCTTTCTTTAAGAGGCGGCAGCCATGGACTATTTAATTTTTTGATAGCTAGTTCCTGCTGCGTTTTTTCAATTTTTTGCACCACAACATCAATTTCTGCTTCCGCTTGTTTAGATGACGTCTGCTGAGTAGATACATCAGATAAAGGAATCAACCCGAGATCTGTGACAATGGCGACTTCATCTTCAGCCCCATACGTATCTTCCATGTACGGGGCACCGCTCCAAGCTGACTGAAACAGTTCATACACTTCATTATTTCCAACCTGCAGATAGCCTCGACCCGTCACCGTAATAGAAGCAGCGTCCGCATTTTTTAAGATTTCTTTACTGTCAGCGGCATCTTGGACTTTTAAAGCTACTTTAAAGCGTGCATTACTCCAAATTTGATCGTCAATAACACCGCCTGGCTTTTGCGTCGCTAAAATTAAATGAACGCCCAGACTACGTCCAATGCGCGCCGCGCTGACTAATTCCCGAATGAACTCTGGTTCTTCACTTTTTAACTCGGCAAATTCATCCGAGATTAAGAATAAATGAGGCAGAGGTTCTTCTGCCATACCTTGCTTATATAAATCTGTATAATCATTAATGTGATTGACTTCATATCTATCAAACAAGCGCTGGCGTCGCTTTAATTCACTTTTAATAGAAGCTAGGGCTCTTGTACTAAAATTCTTACTTCCTTCAATGTTTGTAATGGTTCCAAGCAGATGAGGCATGTTTTTAAACGGCTGAGCCATTCCTCCGCCCTTATAGTCAATCAATAAAAACGCGACTTCATGGGGGTGGAAATTCACCGCTAGAGAAAGAATGTACGTTTGTAAGAATTCACTTTTCCCTGACCCCGTCGTACCTGCAAGTAATCCATGAGGGCCGTGAGCTTTTTCATGAAGATTTAGTTCAACAATATCTTCTTTTCCTTTTAAACCAATGGGAACTGCTAGCGACTTAGCTGATTCATTGCTTTGCCACCTTTGCACGATATCCAACTCACCAATTTCTCTTGCTTTAAATAATTCTAAGAATGAAACGCTATTTGGAATTGAGTTGGTCATACCAACTTGGTGATCCAATGTCCGCAGCATCCTTGCAAATCTTTCATTATAATCAAGCGTGTGTTTATCAAGCTGAAATGGAATATTCACAGCTTTTTGCTTTTGAATTAATATATCCCCCTCGGATTCGTTAATATAACGGACGAGTGTATGAACATGCTCCGTTAAGCTTTCCTTTGTCTCTGCCCCAAATATCGCAGAAAACCCAAGGTGAGGGTGATATCCTTCTAAATACTCTAAGATAACGTGATCTGCAATTAACTGCTGATTCGTAATAATAAAAACAAAGTGAGGCAAGAAGACACCTTCTCCTTTTGCTTCATCTAAATCGCGTTCTCTCAGCATTTCATAAATAGAAGATAAAAGCTGATCTCTCGTTTGTTCATTATAGATGAAACCTTTCGCAAAAGAATGCGGAAGCTGAAAATGAGGAAGCCATTTCATCCATTCCCACTCTTTATATTCTTCTTCATCAAAAATGAATACGAATCTTACGTCATGATAACTGTGGGAAAATGCCAGCTGTCCTACAAGCTGATGCAGTTCATTCTTCACCGTTTTCATCTTTCCTACCAGACCGATAGAGCCTAAACCTAAATGAGCGGTAACAGGGGCATTTTTCACTTCTCGATAGACCTTTTCCATGTGCTGAGACTGCTCAAGCAAATCATCAATTTCTCGATTAGCCATATCTCCGCTATTCAAAGAAATTTGGTAGCTTCCCGGAACTGTTCCTGTTCCAAGGCGCACCTGTAAAAAATCACTGCTTTCTACAGTTCGTTCCCAAATTCGATCAGAAATCTGTTCTGTTAAATATTTCATGCGTTCAAACGTCGGAAAATGATAAGATAATACATCTCGTTGAACTGATACTAGTTCTTGTAATTCCTCGCGCTTGTTCTCTAAATACTTGGTATAAATTCGACGACGACGCTCCTGCCGCTTCTTGCGCTGTTTTTTATCTTTGAAATATTGAACGGTAGATACAATCAGCGTGGTCGTAAACATCATGACAGATATAATAATAAAAATTCCCCTAGGCTGAATAATCGAGACCGTACCCATGACTAAAAGCATGACTAATGGCGGTAAAATAGTAAGCCACAAGCTTCGGTTATTTTCATCATTGTCTTGAGATGGAAAGGACAAGCTCACCTTATCATTAGGCAAATCATATATCATGCGCGGTGTCCGTCTATAAACCGGGTACTTCTTTTTCATTTCAGAAATAGGCTGTGCCGTAGTTGGAAGCTTAGATGCATAATCATAGCAGCTTTGAATCTTCAGCAAATCTTTTTCGATCAATTGAATCGTCATAGAAGACCATAAAATGAGATCTCCGGGCTGAAGGTTCGTATTCTCTTCTAGTCGGTGTCCGTTAAGATAAAGCGGTTCTTGGTTATAAAAGACCTTCCACTTTCCATTTATCTTTGATAAGTAAAATCCTTCTTTTGGCTCTACTACACACTTTTCTTTCTGCTGATACACATCAGCTGTTTCATCACTTGTGGAAAACGAGACTTCTGAGCCGTAATCAATATAATAGACAGCTTCTTTAACAGCCGTGTCTGTAAGGACAAAGGTTAAAGCATGTCCTTGTTCTCGCCATACAAACGACTGAGAAACAGATAGCTCTGCTATCCTTTTTTCTCCGTAGGAAATCAAGAGCCGGCCGTTTTTTTCAGATGACAGCGTCATTTGCCCTTTCTCAAACGGATAGGAAAATGTAAAAGTTTGATGCTGAGTGTTTCCTACCGTTGCTTGGCGAAAGGTTTTAAAATCTACAGGCAGCTGCTGATACGTTTGCCCACTAACTACCCAAAGCATATTCATACAACTACCTCCCTACTTCGATTGATCTTCCTGCTGTTTTTTCTGCTCTTCTTGTTTCTTTTTCTCGGCTTCTGCAGCTTTCTGTTCTTCTTCCTGCTGCTTGGCCGCCTGTGCCTCCTCAGCTTGTTTCTCTTCTTGCTGCTTGGCTGCTTCCGCTTCTTGCTGATCATTTTCTTTCTTAAATTCTTCAAGTTCGTTCGCTACTTTATCAAGCTCCTCTTGCTTTTTATCAGCCGCTAAATCGTTGTCTGTCTTTAGCTGACCTTCGTATTTCATTAGTGCATAGATAATTAACGAACGTTCTTCTAACAACCTGCTGACTTCTAGCGCTTTTTTGTTGTCTCCTCGGCCAATGTAAAACCAATAGGCAAAATACTGAGGATCTGACTGAAGCGTAATAGTCTTTAAAGCATTTGCTTTTTGCTCCTCACCTAACTTTTCATTAACAAGATAGGAAGTTGCTATTTCGTACTGCACAATTTTAGGCATGCTTTCAATGTCATAATCTTCAAGTGTATCGACTACTTTGCTGTAGTTTTTTTCAAGAAAGTATTCGTTGCTTTCTACAAATGCTTCTTGTTTCGGCTGAGCAAAAAAATAAGAGTAAAAAGTATAAATAAGAGCTGGAATTAATAAGACAAGTATACCCACAGATGAAAACTTAAAAATGGTCCAGCGTTTTTGAGGAAGTTGAACAAGTGTCTTTTGATGCTTTTCAATTTGGGTTAGCTTATGCTGAACAAATTGACTCAACTCTTCCTCATTGCTGATATGCATTATTTTTTTAGCGTCTTCTTTTAATTGCAAGGTCTCATATAACTTAAAATACTGTTCAAATGTATGCGATGAGTCAACGGCTGCTGCTATCGTAGCCTTTAACTCTTGAAAACTTTGTTCCCCGTTAGACTCATAAGGAGGTAAACTTTCTTTCACTCCATAATGTAAAAAAGCCGGACTTAAACTTTTATCAAAAATGATATTCTCTGGACAAATCAACAAATGCAGCCTTGAAAAAGAATGCTGCTTTACCTGTTTGATAAGCTGATCTGCAAACAGCCACTTTTGCTGTTCTTCTCTTCCTCTTAATGCTGAAAAAGGTTGAAATTCAGAGGTAGGCTTAATTGTTATTTTAAGTTCATCATCGCTCATCATGATTTCTTTTTGAAAATTCGTGTTTACATCCTTTAACATTTCAATTTCAACAGAACGATTAAGTCGAATTTTTTCTTTTTGAAAAACAAATGTATATTCATTATTATGACGTGTCATTACAGCTTCGAGCTGTTCTTCTAAGTAAGTCGGTTTCTTCTCTGACATTCTAATAGACTCCTTTAGAGAATTTCGATACAATCACCTGTGGTAATTCCGCAGTTAATCATCGTCTCATTTCCCGAGAAAATAAGATTTTTATTTGAAACACGTATCCACGCACCGTCCTTTGGTGATTGAGTAATCTTTTTAGCTTGCCAAACGATCTCGACTACTTTTTTGAGTGAATGATAGTTTGATAGTCGCAAATCGAACCGATCACCTGTATAGTGCTTTAAGTCTACTGTTACTTCTATATACATAGGGTTTCATCACCTCAAAACATAGAAAAAGCGCCTTCATCTTTTGAGAATAGGGCGCTCCTTTTATTACTTCACTTAGATTATTAGATGAAGTTAACCGCGGATTTGGCTAGCGATTTGGTTATCTGTATCTTCAAGAACGTTTGCAGAGTCATCTAATTGCTTAGCAATCTTTGTAAGTAGGTTAGACATTTCAACGAAAGAAGGCTTTAATTCTTCGTATTGAGCAGCAAACGCTTCGCTTGAAGCACCTTCCCACATGTCTTGAAGTTGATTTTTCATTGTATCAAGACGACTTACTAATTCTTGAACTTGACCGCTTTCGTTAGTATAACGACCCGCCATGTCGCGAAGCTCTGCTGGTGTTACGCGAATAATTCCTGACATACATATCTCTCCTTCGGTTTATATATTTACTATTATTGTAAGAAACTCTAGTGATAAGGTCAAAGGTTACTTGCAAAAGCCTCCAAAAATGAGAATATGTATCTACAAATACCCCTAAAAAATGCAAATAAAACCTAAAAAACCAAGATTTTGTTCTCATTTAAACCTTTTCCATCTGATCTATAGGTACCTATTTAAAGGAAAATAAAAACTATAAGACTATTAAATTACATTTTTGTTCATTATCTATAAAACTCTTTACTAGTAATAAAAAAGCAGCAGCCTATTTAAGGCCCTGCCTCTTTATATATCTTCTATTTATTTAAGATTCAGACATGCTTTGAAAAAGCACATGCGCTTTTTATTTTTTGGCTACTGCTTAAAATAATTTTGATCTTCTTTTAACATCCTTATTTCTTCGGGGATGAATAATTTTGAGAGAGGCGTGTCAGGGTTAAGTAATATCGCTATTTCTTCATTTAATACAGGCAGCATATCCTTAAATGATACGCATACGGTCTTTTCATCTTTCAGCATCTGTTCAATCGGATATTTTGACGAAAAAACAGGTAAATATCGGTACGCTGCGCTTTTCATCGTCTGAACGTAGTGCTCTGCAATCAATATATCTGATGCTCCATGCTCTGAACTAACAACTAGCCATAAATTGCTATTCATTAAAGTTTTATAAAATTGAGCAATTTTCTTATTATCTTTCATTGCTTCAATTAACGATTTTTCTAATAAGTTAAATGTATATTTCATTGCCGAGACAACCCTGTAAGGAACTGTACCATTTCACTTCCAGCGCCATCATATACTTCATTCATTCTCTCTTCACTTCCTCTGTGCTGTCACTAAACATAATGTTTGAAGGATTCATTTCCTGACTTAAAATGCCCAACCCCATTTGAATAACGCCATAAGTAAAAAATTCCGTTCGACTGCATGTAGAACCATTCACTACTTTTTCTTCCCAAGACATAGAAAGCGAATTCCACATAACATTAAGAGTACCTAAAGGTTTTTCAATCGTTCTATGCATATTGTCATACGTATTCCATTCTTTTAAGTTCTTTATGTCATTCCACGTATCTTGTGAATGGGTGCCCCCATCGCTCCACACGCTCGACCAAAACTCCGTCCAGCCTGAAGAGCCTTCTAGCTCTCCATCTGCTTTTCTCATTTGTTCTGCAGTGTCTTTTACTAATAAATGTGCGTTTTCCGTTAGCGAATCAAGTTTGCGAATCATATGCTGTAACTCTTCCTGCAAGTCCAGCACTTTATCAATATCTGCAACAGACAAGAAATGTAGATTTGTAGCTTCCCAGCTTAGTTTTTGAAGTGCATCAGCCGTCTGTGAATGAGAGTGCTGAATTCGCTCTGCAAACGTCTGCAGCACCTCTGGATTTACTTTTATCTCCATGTATGTCCGTCCCCCTATCTCTTGTAAGCCTTCAGTCATCATCCAAACATTTTTTAAGCCTATACGGAAAGACTCACTTTCTAAAGGAGTGAGTCGATAATGTTATTTATTACGCCGATGCTAACTCTCTTAATCGTGAAATTTCTAAGCGTAAAGTTTGAAACAATTCATCCCTTACGTCGTACAGATGAAAAGTAGATTGCGTAATATCATTATAAATATCCTCATATGAGCTCTTAGAACGCCCTGACCAATCTGACGCATATTGTTGGTGCGAATTTTGAAACAGATAGATACCCTCTTCAAGAAATTCCATGATACGTTGAACTTCATGTAAATATGATTCTAATTGATCTGCATCTCGACTATATTCTTTACTTTTTCTTCTTCGCTCTATGTCGTCAAAGAGATCATCAATTGCATCCATAAAATGTCCCCACGTCCTTCTTCCTCTTTTATTAGAAGTCTCTTAAAGTAATGTTAAAATAAGGTTACAAAAAACAAAATCCATCATTCAAACTATTTTCATACCTAGGAAAAAATATCTACATTTCTCTCTTTTTACTTATTTATACAGGTGAAATAGAGAAAATAAACAACGCCAGGCTGCTGTAATAAAGCAGTAGACGTTGCTTTTTAGGTTGTGACACTGCTGTTATAAAAGGAAGAATACCTAGTTTACATTCGACCTTTTTGTTTCTTTTTCTTGTTAAATGGCTTTTTTGAAGGTTTTTTAGCTGTACGGGACTGCTCTTTTGTTCCTTCATCCACTATTTCACCCATATAAAGCTCTTTTTTCACTAATGAAAGTTGAAGTTCACGTGCGATTTGTTTTAAATTTCGCTCTTCACGTTCAGTCACAAGAGAAATGACTGTACCTTCTGCTCCCGATCTGCCTGTTCTACCTGAGCGATGGACGTATTGATCTGCATCTTGAGGAACATCGATGTGAATTACATGCGTCAATCCCTTAATGTCTAATCCTCTAGCTGCGACATCCGTTGCTAATAAGACAGGGAAATCTCCTTTTCGAAACCCTTTAATCGTCGTAGCACGATCTTCTTTTTTCGTTTCACTGTGTAAAGAACCTGCTTCTACACGCTTAAATGTTAATTTTTCTTCAAACTCGATTAGAGTATCAATTCCTTTAAAAAAGGCTAAAGCTTTCATTTGTTCTTGACGAACTAGTTTTCTAAGCACGTCCACTTTATCTCTAGCTTCACTTTTGATGTATACATGCTCTACCTTCGAAGCCGGAAGTTCATCTCTTCCTACCTCTATTTCAAGAGGGTAGTTCATCATATCTTTCGCTAGCGATTTGGTACGTTCTGATACAGTAGCTGAGAAGACTAGGATTTGACGATCACTTAACGCCATTTTTACAATCTGTTGAACCGTTTGAACATGCTCAGGTACAAACAATTGATCCGCTTCATCAATCACAATTGTTTTGACTTCGTGCATCTTTAATTTCTTCATTTTAATTAGCTCGTTCAAACGTCCTGGGGTACCAACAATGATATTGGGACGTTTTTTAAGTTTTTCTAATTGCCGTTTCATATTTGCTCCGCCAATAAACGCAGCGCTTGAAATACCGCTTCCCTGCGACCAAGTTTGAATTTCACCGTGAATTTGCATAACCAATTCATGGGAAGATGCTAAAATAACAGCTTGAATATGAGATGGTCCCGGCTGAATGCGATGTAAGACAGGCAACAGATATGCCAGCGTCTTTCCTGTTCCCGTTGGGGATTCTCCTATTACATCTTTATTAGCTAAAATCTCTGAAATAGCTTTCGTTTGAATGGCAGTAGGCTCATTGAACCCTGCTTTTTTCCACGCCTCTTGTAAAAAAGGCTGTAAAGTCTCTATAAACTGACTCATATCTATCTCCTTTTCCATGCTTTTCTCGATATTATAAACGATTTTTTTCATTTCAATTAAACGAATGTATCAGTGGCCATGTGCGTTAATACTGACCTTAATTTCTATTTATAAATAAACCTTTCTTATCCCAAGGGACCCTGTCAATCCGTCAGTAGAAAAATCGGTTGTTACCTTAACTTTTCTACATCAATAAACATAGCTTCAACTATGATACACTATTGCTTCTATAGAAAACAATATGATCCTCTTTATTATGGACGAAAACTTGTATAAGAAGGAGGTTTTATGTCCTATATGGATTCAGATGCAAAGGGCTCAGCTGCTTACTTCCTCTTTTTCAAGAAAACAGCCGCCTCTCTGAGCTACGAGAGGCGGCTGTTTCGTTCTATAATTGGCATATCAATAATAACCGTTGTCCCTTTTCCTTTACCGCTTTTAAAATGCATGGTACCTTGATGACGCTCCATGATTTTGTAACATACGGCCAGCCCTAAGCCAGTGCCAGCTTCTTTTGTAGAATAAAACGGCGTTCCTACTTGTTCAATCCTCTCTTGACTCATTCCGATTCCATTGTCTTCAAAGTGAATCAATGCTCGTGTACCTTTTTCTTCAACTGTTATTGTAATATGACCTTTCTCCATAATAGCTTCTACACCGTTTTTGATCACGTTGATGAACACTTGTTTCAATTGATTTGCATCAGCCGAAACATAAATAGGCCTTTTGGCTGTTTCTTTCAATAAAATAGAAACATTATTTAAATTGGCCTGCGCTTCCATTAGCGTAATAACTTGTTTTAAAATCTCGCATAAATTGGTCTTTTCAAAAGATACATGCTGCTTTTTTCCAAGAATGAGCATTTCACTGGAGATTAAGTTGATGCGGTCGATTTCAGACATCATAATATCTAAATATGTGTCATTTGTTTCCTTAGAGGCTTGCATAACCTGTACAAAGCCTTTTAAAGAAGTAAGCGGGTTTCTAATTTCATGTGCGACGGCACCTGCCATTTGTCCAATAACGGACATTTTTTCCGAGGTTATCATAAGCTCTTCATCTTGACGGTATGTAGTAATATCACGTGCAATCATAAATACACCTACTACCTGCTTATGAACGATGATGGGAAGCAATGAACACCTAAGCAGCCGTCTTTCTCGCTTTCTATTGATCACATTCATTTCGAACTTAGCACCTTTTCCATTCAGCACTTCTTTAAAATACTCTTTACACATATCAAACTCTTCAGCTGCGATAAGAGCTGAAGGTTTCATTTTTCGTAATTCTTCACTGGAGTATCCAACGATTCCTTCACCTTCTGGATTAGCAAGAAGAACTTCACCCGTTTTACTTATTTCAAAAACGCCATCGGGATTATGTTTGAATAAAGATTGATAGTGCTGATTGCTCGTTTGAAGTTCGTGTTCTTTCACTACGAGCTCTTGCTGGGACTCCACTAGTTTATAAGCTCTCCTATATACCAACCCATACAAAATAATCCCCGTAGCTAAAATAAAAAGCCAACCTTTGTATTGTTGAAAAAAAATATATACTTCAAAACGACCTTGCGCTAATGTTCTAGATATATTATCAGATATCAAGATCCATACAGCGCCAATAATGATATATATAATTGAAATTCTTAAAGCTACTTTACGCGCGTGTTTCACCAAATTTTAATCACCTGTTTATCAATATTGATCCCCTGTCTTATTGTCTTTATATGAAGTGTTCACTTTTTGTAGCCATTTCATGCCGTTGTAAAAAATTGATGAATGGCCTGACCTAAGTTACTAATAGATTTTACATTTGCTTGAAAATGATACTGGTGAAGCCATTGACTATGATCGGGTGTCACACCTGTTAAATAAATCTGTACACCCATTAGCTGAAATTCCCATATTAAATGTTCTAGGGCCGCAACACCTCGTTCATCAATTTGACCTATTCCATTAAAGTCAATGATAACTCGATCAACCGTTTCCTCATCTATTTGTCTGAGCAGCCGATGTTCATTTTTCATGATGACTTCCTCAAATAAATCGCCAAACAGAGGTATAAGCACCATGTTGTTCGATAAATGAATAAACGGTCCCGACAGTTCTATAACTCGGTTCATTGCTTTTTCTAATCGTTCTTTTTGCAGCAGCAGTTCTAAGTCTGTTTCAGATAAACGCGCTGTATGTTGTTGGATTTTTTCTGAAAGAATTCTAATTTGAGAATCTTCCTCTACACATATCACATGCGCCTTATCTTGCTCCCATTTGCAATTCACGGTATAAAGAGACATCTTAGCTTTGTGCGAATGCATGACTAATTCTGTTTTTATTTTTTTCTTCTGCCCTAATCGTTTTCTAGCTTTGATCTGACTATCTTCGTCAACAATTTCTAAAAAATGTTGAACCTCTCCAAATAAAGCGGCTGCTTCATCAGATTGCGCTAGAATATTCATTTCCTCATCCATAATAAAAACAGGAAGCGGAGCATATTTAATAGTCGACAACCTTAATCCCCCTAATCAATTGATAATGAAAAAACTCTTTCAACTCCTCTAACTGTGCAATAAACCGAACTTGATTTGTTTGAGCAAGAGGAAACTTATAGCTTGAAACTACTCGACCTCCAACTAAAATAAGCGGCTGATGTTTTGTCTTTTGTAATCCTTCTATATATTCGTTTGCTTTTTCTATATGATGAGTTAAACTGAACGAGATTCCTACTAAATCAGGTTTCCATTGTTCAACAGTGTGCGTTGCATGTAAAAGCGGAGAATCTGCTCCTAAAAGTTTCGTCTGCCAGCCGTGCTCTTCAAAGAGAATGGAAATCATTTTTAAACCTAAAAAATGCTGTTCATTTTCTATACACAAAAACAGACCTTTTTTTTCATTTTTAATAACTTCTTGTTCTATACACAATTGATAGCGTGACAAAACATAGTCACAGGTAGTAGTAGCTAAATGTTCATCAGCCACTGAAATTTCATCTTCTTCCCACATCATACCGATTTGAGCCATCGACACTGAAATGAATTGCTGAAAAATATAAAATGTATCGAAACCCTGCTGTCTTTTTTTCCACACAATATTCCAAGCTTCATCTTGATTCCCTGATAACAGTAATTCAGTCAAGCGTTCTATGCTTTCAATCAAGAAACCACCTCTTTTTCAGTCAAACGACTTGTTTTTTCCTTTGTTATTATCAACCATACCACTTAACTCACCCGCACTCTACAGTAAAATATTCTCACACTGACAAAATAGCACCGGACGTCTCTAACAGGTCAATCTCTTTATTTTTCAAAGTCAACGAGGTAGTGATGCAGCAAGTGACGGTTTTGTTCATTGTATAAGTACGCATACACAGGTCGTCCTATTGTGCCGTAAGTCATTCTTTCCCCAAGAAGACCTATATCTGTTAGAAATTTTAAATATTTCCGAATAGATACTCTTGAAATTCCCGTTTTTTCAGCTACATCATCAGTCGAAAAAGGGTGATCTTTAAGATGCTCAATGGCTTCTACGATAACTTCTAATGTTCCTGTCGTTAAACCCTTAGGCAACGGCTCTACCCGAGCTTCTTTTATTTTTTTATTAGACAGCAGCCCGTCTAATTCCTGTTGGTTAAGCTGAGGTTGCTGTTTTAACGTACGAAATGTTTGTTTGTAAGCCGAAAGTGCTTGATAAAAGCGTTCAAATGTAAAAGGCTTAATCAAATAATCAATTGCTCCGTAGCGTAGAGCTTGCTGAATCGTTTGGGCACCCGAAGCAGCGGTGATAAAAATGACATCTATTTCCTCTTGTTTTGTTCGAATCTCTTGTAAAACTTTCAAACCATTTTGCCCAGGCATAAAGACATCAAGCAGCACTAAATCAACTTGATATTCATTTACCTTCACCAAGGCTTCATGACCCGAATGAGCAACAGCGACCACTGTAAACCCCTCTATCTCTTCAATGTACTTTTGATTAAACTGAGCAACCATTGGGTCATCTTCAACAATTAATACTTTAATCAACTTGATCTCTCCTTGTTTCGTACGGAATATCAATATAGAATGTGGTACCGCTATTTATAAATGAGTCAATGACGATTTGGCCACCTAGTTCATCAATCGTTTGCTTCACTAAATGCAGTCCAAACCCTCTGCTCGTGCCTTTTGTAGAAAAACCTTTCTTGAAAATCTGATTCATTGTATCGGAAGGAATGCCGCAGCCTGTATCCGTGACTTGAATCGTAAGTTTATTGTTTTTATAAACAAGCATAACGGACACTTTTTTAGAGGCTTGATGACAAACTGAATCAATTGCATTATCAATTAAATTTCCAATAATGGTAATGAGATGATGAGTAACGTGTGGATCTGAAGGTTCTGGAATAACTTCATCAGCGGAAAACGTCAGTTCTACACTTTCCTCTCTAGCATAACTCATTTTGCCCATGAGGAACCCTGCCAACGCATGATCTTTAATAGATTTAGTCACTGAACTAGATTCATCGACACGGTGATTAACAAGCTGATGAATATACGTTTTTAGCTCATCATAATAATTCATCTGCACCATTCCTAAAATCACATGAAGTTTATTCATAAATTCATGCGATTGTGCTCGAAGCGCTTCCACATACATTTTAACACCTGTTAGCTGTTCTGCTAAGATGTTAACTTCTGTTTTATCCCGAAACGTAGAAAGTGCCCCTACAATCTCTTCGTTTACTACTAGCGGAACCCTGTTAACCACAATGGCTACTCCATTTATGAATTGCTCTTCATCGTAATGAGATTCCCCCGTAGACAAAACGTCGTCCAGCCTGGAGGTGGGCATATATTCTCGAATAGACAAACCGATTGGCTCTGGCGCTAACCCTGCTTTAACAAATAAGCGGCGTGCAGAACGATTAGCAAGTGTAATATTACCTTCTTTATCAACAGCTATCACTCCTTCACGAACCGACTGCAGCATGGTACTTCTCTCTTCTAGAATTTTAGCAATTTCAGAAGGTTCCAAGCCAAATAAAATTTTCTTTATGTAATTCGCTAATAAAATAGCACCAAGAATGCCTACAAGTAAACCAATTAATGAACCTAAAACAATTCGACGATGCCCATCTCTAATTGCTTCATTTACATTATTCAAAGAAATCCCCACAGCTACTGCGCCAATTTGTTGATTTTTTTCATTATAAATAGGTGCAAAAGCGCGCAGAGATTTATCGAGCGTTCCTTTTGATACAGATACATAAGATTTCCCGTGCAATGATTTTTGCTCATCCCCTCCGGCAAACCTCTTTCCTATCTTTTTAGGATCTGGATGAGATTGCCGAATTCCATTCATATCCATAACAACGATAAACAAGACGCTTGATTTTTTACGAATTCGTTTAGTGAATTCTTGAATTGACTGAGGTGTTTTTGTCTCTAGTCCTTCTTTCACGTTCGTTGATTCTGAAATAATCGTAGCAATAGTCCGAGCTTTTTCAGCCTGTTGATCCCGAATATTTTTTCCAATTGAACTGCTAACTAATAAATCCGTTAACAATAGCGATAGAATCACCACCATGCATACAAGCAGCACCGTGATGCTTCGCAGACCCATTCTTCCGTGTTTCACATTCTTCCCTCGCTTCCCTGCTTTTCTTGTTTATAGCACAAGAAAAAGATCTTATCTAGAGTCAGATAAGATCTTCGCTTATTTAATTTCATTTTTACTGAGTTGATTAACATTTATACAGGAAGGTTAACAATCTACTTTATAGTTTCGGTCCTTTTCGATATTTAAACCATCCCATTTTATAAAAGGCAAAGACCATTACGCCTACAAGCCCAATCATAATGCCAAGTACAATAAAATAATTATATTTCCCCGTCAGTTCCGGCATATATGAAAAGTTCATGCCATAGAGGCCAGCAATAAACGTCAACGGTAAGAAAATAGCTGACATAAGCGTTAGCGTAAACATGATTGAATTCATACGATCCGAGTTAATGGACATAAAGCTTTCTCGAATATCATTTGACAAATCCCTGCTTGCTTGCATAATTTCAATCATATTTAATAAGTGGTCATAAATGTCATTAAAATAGCGAACCTGCTCTTTTGCTTTTAACGCATTGGTTGACATAATACGATACATTAAATCTCTCATGGGGTTTAAAATGCGGCGCATTCGTGACAAATCACTTCGGATGTCATAAAGCTGCCTCATTAATTCATCCATAGGTTCGTCTTTTGCATTGTCTTCAATATCGTCTATGTGATCTTCAAATTTATAAAGCACGGGGAAGTATTCGTCAACGGTATGATCTAAAAGTTCATACATGATATCCCATGTTCCATCTTCGGTAGCCTCAGGGTCTTTTTTGATAAGCTCCCAAACCCTAGCCACGCTCGTTAGCTTATCCATATGGTAAGTGACTAAAAAGTTATCCCCTACAAACGCAGATACTTCTAAGTGCTCAAGCTCTTCTTTATGAAGGGCATAATAGACTAAAAAATAATGGTCATCATACAACTCAAATTTAGCGCGCTGACCTTGATTTAAACAGTCCTCAACTGCTAAAGGATGAAAATTAAATTGTTCAAGCTGCTTTTTTTCTTCCTCGGTGGGATTGTAAAAATCAACCCAATACCATTGAAACTCATGGCTTGAACGAATCTCATTCATTTCTATTTCTTTAATAGCTCCTTCTTTGGTTTTAGCTACAATTTTAATCATAAGATAACCTCTGTCTTTTTTGATACTATTCTCTGCACATACCCTTTTTACCATTTTGTTAAACTTTTTTCTTTTAATGTACGTCTTTTCTCGTCTATACATACGATGATGGTGACGACAAGAGAACAAAACGGTGAGGAGGTATATCCATATGTATGAGTTTTACTCCCGGCACGAAGAATATTGGGAAGATGATACAAGGCTAGACGAACAGCTTCTAAGAGATATAAACAAAGCTGTAAACGACGAGTTTTCCGCTATTCACTACTATACACGCTTAGCAGAACTGGCTCCTAATAATCAGGTTCAACAAGCTATATTAGGTATTCGGCAGGATGAAATTAAACACTTTGACTGGTTTTCTAAAGCCTATTATGATTTATCAGGCAGCTACCCACAAATTTCATTAAACATAAAACTGCCAAATACTTTTCAAGAAGGGGTCTCTGAATCCATTAAAGATGAAGTAGAAACCGTTCCATTTTATCAATCAATCGCTAGAAGAATCACCAATGCTCGAATTCAAAGCCGCATTGTTCGAGCTGCGAGCGATGAACAGCGCCACGGTCAAATTTTCCGAACCATTCAGTCCCGCTTCTCATACTAAATAATACGCTTGCAGTCGCAAGCGTATTATTTGGTATGGTTTTATCATTACCTCTTACTTTGTAGCATTAAATTCTTCTTTGATTTTTTGGAGCAGCGTTTGATTTGTTAATACGTCATACCCTGTTAATGCCATTGTTTGTGCCCCGAGTATCATTGCTTCTCTTCCTTGCTCACTTAAAGCTGCTTCTCTAAATTCGTGCGTATGACAAACAAAATAATCATCACAAATTTGAATATACGGATGAATAGCCGGAACAACCTGACTTACATTCCCCATATCTAAAGATCCATGATCGCCTTGGTCTTCCGTAATGCTTTGTTCGCTCACGCCTAATGAGATGAGATTATTTGTATAGACATCGGATAATGTTTGATTCGTTTGCATATCATCATAAGAAAACTCATAGTTTGAGATTTTTAATTTTGTTCCCGTGGCTAGAGCAGCGCCGTTGGCACATGCCTTCACCTTCTCTGTCACTTCATCTACATATGCACGGGTTGAAGCGCGGACATAAAATTGTGCTACTGCATAATCCGGTACAACGTTGGCCGCCTTGCCTCCCTCTGTAATCACTCCATGAATGCGTACATCCGGCTTCACATGCTGGCGAAGCGCATTAATGCTGTTGAACGTTTGTAATACGCCGTCTAACGCGTTGATTCCTTCATGAGGAGCAGCAGCTGCGTGCGCGGATTTTCCGAAGAACTCAAACTGAATGGCATCCATTGCAAGAGAACGTCCGCTTTTTTGGTGACAGTAATAAGGATGTACCATCATAGCTACGTCTAAATGATTAAAAATGCCTTGCTTGGCCATCGTTACTTTGCCGCCTCGTGTTTCCTCTGCAGGCGTTCCATATACGTATACTTTACCGCCTGTTTCTGCAACTGCTTTACTAAGACCAATACCAGCTGCAATCGACATGGTTCCAATTAAGTTATGGCCGCATGCATGTCCGAGATCCGGCAAAGCATCGTACTCAGCCATAAACCCAATCGACGGACCTGGCTTTTGACTGTCATAAACAGCAGTAAAAGCCGTTGGCAAGTCACATGTACCAATTTCAACTGTGAACCCTTGTTCTTTTAAAACATCCGTTAATGCTTTGCACGCTTTGAATTCTTCGTGGCCAAGCTCAGGGTTTTGCCCAATATATTTGCTTATATCATAAAATGTATCCTGTAAGTTATTAATTGCTTCATTTATTAATTGTTTCATTAGTCGTACTCCTCTTTTAAATATTTAAACAAATTATAGTATATTTATTCGTTTTTTAAAAGCTAGTTTTTAAGACATGTTTTCCTATCACCTTAATATGCCTTATAATTAAACTACTAACTGTTTTAAAGAAGGTATGCATAATGATTTACGTAAAAAAATTCAATTTTTTAGGCGGTCGTATTATTAAAACAGGCATTGCCGTTTTTTTGACTGCACTCATTTGCCAGTCTATCGGCTGGCCATATATGCTCGCTGTTATTACAGCTATTGTTACGATTGAACCAACAGCTGCCGATTCTATTAAAAAAGCGTTCATCCGCTTTCCTGCTTCAGCAATCGGAGCTGCTTTTGCCATGCTTTACACATTTCTATTAGGAGTGACGCCGCTTACCTATATGTTTGTTGCTGTTTCTACTATTATATCCTGTTCTAAATTGCGTTTGCATGCAGGAACACTCGTTGCCACGCTAACAGGAGTGGCTATGCTGACGATTGTGCACGATCATTATTTCATCTCGTTTTTAATTCGTTTAGCGACCACCAGTATTGGGCTGCTTACTTCTTCACTTTTGAATATCATCGTTCTTCCTCCTAATTATACACCGATTATTACGAGGAAAATTCAAAATCTCTCAAAACAAATGAGCAGCGTTTTACAGCAAAGAGGAAGCGAACTTTCCCAAGTACATGCTTGTCATAAACAAACAAAGCTTCAATTTCAGCAGCTTTCCGCTGAAATTGAAAAAATTGAGACGCTTTGTGAGTATCAGCGAAAAGAATGGAAGTTTCATCATTTCACTCGTACAGCTATGAGAAAATTCCACTATGAATATAAGAAACTTTCTCTTATGAGGCAGCTTGTCTACCATATTGGTAATTTAATTTACTTGCCTGCTCATCAGCTGCAAAGTGCAAGACATCAAGTAATATGGGATACATTCATTTCCTTTCATAACGTCTTACAAAATGAACAATATAAAAGCTCTTTGCATCATCAAACGCTTGTTTTGACTTTAAAACAAAGGTTTTGGGCACATAAGCAGGAAGAAAACAGAGAGGATCACCCTTTTTCAACGGAAACAACAATGCTTTACGAACTGCTTGCAATTCACCATCTGCTTGAAGAACTACACCGTATTCATTGTTTGAAGGATCGATATAACTTAAATAACTCCTCTGCCTCGCTTTCTTCATAAAAAAATCCTCACATATGTGAGGATTTTCTTGTTTACGAAACTTGTGACTCATCTTTCTTATATTCTTTCTCCCAGTAGTCTGCATTTTTAATTCCTAGTTTAACGGGATCAAACACAGGGTCTACCCCTTGTTTTTTCTGAGCTTCATAGTCTTTTAATGCAACTAACGCAGGCTTAGCTAAAATTAAGATAGCAATTAAATTTAGCCATACCATGATACCAAGTCCCGCATCACCTAACGCCCAAGCTAGTGATGCTTGTTTAACTGACCCGTAGAACGTAGCTCCTAGAAGGACAAGCTTTAATGCAAACATAGCCCACTTTCCGTTCTTTCCGCGAGTTAGATAAGCAATATTTGTTTCAGCAATGTAATAATAAGCCATAATCGTTGTAAACGCGAAGAAAAATAGAGCAACTGCCACGAACCCAGCTCCGAACCCCGGCAACACTGTTTCAATAGCAGCTTGTGTAAATCCAGGTCCTGCTTCTACACCCGGTAAATTTGAAATAATAAATGAACCGCCTGGTCCTTCTGTGTTGTACATGCCTGTGAATAAAATCATAAACGCTGTTGCTGAACAAACGAACAGTGTATCAATATAAACCGAAAAAGCTTGTACAAGACCTTGTTTCGCCGGATGTGAAACTTCTGCTGCAGCTGCTGCGTGAGGTCCTGTACCTTGTCCTGCTTCGTTTGAATAGATACCTCGCTTAACTCCCCAAGAAACAGCTAAACCAACAATTCCTCCAAAAGCAGAATCTAATGCAAAAGCACTTTTAAAAATAAGAGCGATAACTCCCGGCAACTCGGAAATGTTCATGGCAATAATAATAAGAGCTAAAATAATATACCCAAGTGCCATAAAAGGTACAACGAATTGGGCCACTCCTGCAATACGCTTAACGCCTCCAAAGATAATAAAAGCAAGAATAATAACTAATCCTACTGCTGTAACCGTTGGACTAACGCCAAATGCGTTGTCGATTCCAAGCGCGATGGAGTTAGACTGAACGCCCGGCATTAAGATACTCATCGCAACAAGTGCTGCAATAGCAAATAAAATGCCATACCATTTCATACCTGTTCCTTTTTCAATGTAGTACGCTGGACCACCTCGATATTGGCCATCTTGTTTAACTTTATAAATTTGAGCAAGTGTTGATTCGATGAATGCACTAGAAGCACCAATAAAAGCAACTGTCCACATCCAAAATACAGCCCCTGGACCTCCAAACGCGATAGCTGTCGCAACTCCAGCAATGTTTCCTGTTCCGACTCGTCCCGACAGCGCTAGAGACAGGGCTTGGAAGGAAGAAACTCCTGCTTCTGAACTTTTACCTTGAAACATCAGCATAATCATGTCTTTTAAGTGTCTCACCTGCAAAAACCTCGTTAAAATTGAGAAAAACAGGCCAATCGCAAGACACCCATAAATAACAGGCGTGCTCCATAGCACATTATTCAAACTCGTTACAAATTGCTCCAAACGATAACCCCCTTATTTTACATTCAGACTATTTTAAATTATAAGTTAAATTATAAATTTTAACAATAAAACTCTAAATTAAAACTAATTTTTAGTTAAAATATACAAAAAAACTTGTAAAATCCTCAAAAACATCCAATAATAAACCGTTTACATTCCGTAATTATTGCTTTCAAAAGAGGGGTATCTGCACCTTTCTTCTCAGGAACACATAGGCTATAGGAGTTATTTTCTATTAGAAGGTGTGAAAAACAATGATGAGAATAGAGCCTTTATTTTATCGTCCTTTAGCTCTAGACCTTCTTTATGCGTGCGTCTTAGCTTATAAGCAATACGCACAGGGAGGCACATTTGATGTACCTGAAGGCTACCGGCTTATTAAATCGTTTAAAGCTTCTGCCGTAGGGGTGCAAGAATGGTTTGGTTTTATTTTAGAATCTGATGACTCTATCGTAATTGCCTTTCGAGGAACTCAATCTGAGGCAGACTGGATTGCTGATGCTCGCATTAGGCAGCGCCCTTATCCATACAATCAACAAGCTGGTCTCGTTCACGAAGGTTTTTTAGCCGTTTACGAATCATGCCGTGATGAAATTTTTGAAACATATCAGTCCCTTACCCCCAAGCCACTTTATATAACGGGGCATAGCCTAGGTGGTGCACTCGCTGCTCTTCATGCCTTAGATGTCGCCACAAACGCATCTTTTCCGGAAGTTACAATGTACAACTACGGAGCTCCTCGAGTAGGTGATCCTCAATTCGTTCAAACATACACAAATCTTGTTTCAAATAGCCGCTGTTTTGTTAACACGACGGATACGGTTCCTAAAATCCCTCCGAAGCGCCTTTATTCCCCTTCCACCAAGCAAACGATTTATTACGATCAAGATCCTCTGCAACTCTCGTTTACGATTCAAACAGGCTCTACCGTAGGGAATCATAATCCCCAAACATACAGTGTTGGTATTTGGATGATGTCGGACTATCCTATTTTGGTCCAAAAATAAAAAAACAGGCGGACTGCCTGTTTTTTTTTATGCATCAATTGCTGTTTTGATTTCTTCTATTTGTTCTTGATGACGCTTTTCATGATAGCCAATAAAATCAATCCACTGCTTTAAATCCATTAACCCAAACACAGGGTGTGGAAATGATTTTTGCTTTAGCTTGTCTTCACTTGCTGTTTCTTCTAGCTCTATTAAAGCCGCTCTTGATTCTGCCAGCTTACTCTTCATCTCTTCTAATGTCTGCTTTTCATTAGAAGGCGTAACTTGAGCCGGTGCATCTACTTTTCGCGAACGGTCTACCGCTAAATGAAGCGGCTTATCTTCAGTTGGCTGATCCACACCGTTTTCTAACTGATCCTTTACACGTGAAACAATCATGCGCTCCATCAAATATAAATGTTCTAATACTTGCATAACGCTCCATGTATTAGATGCTGGCTGTTGATTTAATTGTTCATATGTTAATGATTCTACACTTCTCAATACATCATTTCGAAACTGTTCATTTTTATTCATTTTTCATCCTCCTCTAGGATTCCTCTAACTTATCGTATCAAAAAACTCTTCCATATAAAAAAGATATCCCTTTATTTAACCATGTTTTAGCTGCAATTGTTTCACGTGAAAAAATCACATTTTCTATTTGACATAGATCAACTGAGGTGTTATATTTAGATTTCTGGCTTTTCTTTAAGAGCTGGACATAGTGAAAGTAACTTGAAAGGATGTATCGTACAATGCAAGGTAAAAATACTGGCATTCGACACATGTCTTTGAACAAAACTTATTCACACTGGATCGGCTTCGGAGCCGTAAGGATGCAAGAGAGGTAGGGCTTGCGTCGTTTAGGTTAATCGATCATGTGGAAAAACAAACCGCGGCAATGGATGAAATCCATGCAAGCACAATCAATGCTAATTGTGCCCTAACAACAACGAAACATACAAAAACCGTAATCATGGATTTTATAAAGAAAGTAATCATTTTGTTTTTACACTTGCAAAAGCAAGTTACTGATAAGAAACACGAACAAAAGCGAGCAGATGCATCTGCTCGCTTTTTTAATGATACTTTTTATTTACTTTATCATTTCTTTTTTTAACGGATCTTATAAAAAAGCCGAAACCAATGTGGTTTCGGCTTTTTTCTTATTGCTCTGCTAGTACATCAGCAAATGCTTTTGCATAAGGAGGAAGGTCTGGCGGACGGCGGCTTGAAATAATGTGGCCGTCGATTACGACTGCTTCATCATGCCAAATAGCTCCCGCATTTTCCATATCATCTTTGATTCCTGGCGTACTTGTTACGTTTCGGCCATCTAAGATTTTTGCAGAAATTAATACCCATCCTGCATGGCAGATTTGGCCGATTGGCTTTTGCTGTTCATCCATATGACGAACCATTTCAATTACTTCAGGATAGCGGCGCAGTTTATCCGGCGCCCAGCCCCCAGGTACTAAAATAGCATCATATTCAGCTGGATCAACATCTTTAAACGCGTAGTCCGATACGGCTGGAACACCGTATTTCCCCATGTACGTTTCGTTTGCTTTTTCTCCAACTAAATGTACTTCTGCTCCTTCTTCTCGAAGACGCATCACTGGATACCATAGTTCTAGATCTTCAAAGTCTGCACTAACAAGCGCAATAACTCTTTTATTTTCTAAACGCATCGTAACACCTCCGCCATCAGTATAGCATGTTGGAGAATAAGATTGAAAATAAGGGACTAACTTGTACATAATTAAAGGATTTTTCAAGTGCTCTTCAGAAAATTTTTGTATGCCAAATGGTCTAATTTTATATTTCCTCTTGACTGAGGACAAACATCACACTACAATGTGTAGTGTGATGTTCATAATGTTATAAAATTATCCAAATAAGAAAGACTTTCTGATTTAATTGCTACATTTCTTTTTTCGGGCTTTCACACTACATAATGTAGTGTTTTTCAAATACACTTAAAGGAGGAAGTAAAGTGAATAAAAACGTCGAAATTGGTTCACTTATTATTCGTTTAGTATTAGGTTTTACATTTTTAGTACACGGCTTTCAAAAATGGCAAGGCGGGATTGAAAATACAGTAGGGTTCTTCGATAGCTTAGGAATCCCTGGTTTCATGGCATATATTGTTGCAACCATTGAACTTGTAGGTGGGATTCTTATTATTCTTGGCCTAGCAACAAGAGTCGTATCTGCTTTATTTGTGGCAGTTATGCTTGGCGCCATTTTTACAGCCAAGCTTAAAAGCGGATTTGTTGGCGGGTTTGAATTTGATATTGCCTTAATTGCCATGTCTGCTCACTTATTTCTTGCAGGAAGCCAGTTCCTTGCTCTTGATGCAGTGGTATTCAAAAAGAAAGAAACTGCCTTTTCTCTTCAAGAAGAAAGCAGTAAATAAAAAAAGAAAGCTTATACTCTCCCAATATAAGCTTTAAGATTAGTCCCCGCCGTTTGAGGCGGGCTTTTTTTATATTTGCAGCAGCAAATTCGCAAATAAAGAAGAACGCTCGGACAACGTATCAATTTGAATATGTTCATATTCTGCATGTATTCCTTTTCCGCATGCTCCTAATCCATCCAGCGTGGGAACACCAATGGCCGCTGTAAAATTGCCATCACTTCCGCCGCCCACAGCTGCTTCTTCCAATTTCATACCCAGTTTCGCCGCGATTGACTGAGCGCATTCAAATAGCTCTTCCGTTTGTTTAGACTTGACCATCGGAGGACGATTCATGCCTCCCGTTACTTCGAGCTTAATCCCTTTTAAAATGGGTGTTAAATTCAAAATAATATCCGTCATGCGTTTTGCTTCTTCTTCTGTAGAAACACGTAAATCCACGTGCGCTTCTGCATATTCCGGCACTACATTTGTACCGCTGCCTCCCGTAAATGTCCCAACGTTCACCGTTGTACCTTTTTCATAATCTGTTAAGCCCTGCAAGAAAATCACTTGGCGCGCCAGCTCTTCAATCGCATTGATTCCTTCTTTGTGGTGATTACCCGCGTGTGCTGCTCGTCCCCATACTTTTACGGTGAAAATCCCCGCTCCTTTGCGCGACGTTTTTAACGCACCTGAACCCGCCACCGCTGGTTCCGCTACTAGCACTGCTTCACTTCTTTGTGCTTCTTCTTCAATGTATTTTTTAGAAGAAATTGACCCAATCTCTTCATCCGAATTACAGAAAAACACAATTTTTTTATCGAGCGATAAGCCAAGCTCTTGAATCGCTTTAATCGCCCATATAGATTGTACAATGCCGCCTTTCATGTCTAAAATTCCCGGACCATACAGCTTGTTTCCCTCCGTTCTTAGACTCAGCCTTCCCTTTTCCCATACCGTGTCAAAATGACCGATAATTAAAAGCTGCTTTTCTCCTTCTCCAATCGTAAATTTCAAGTGGTTTCCTACTTCTTTTTCTTCTATGATTTCGTACCCTACCCCTAACCGCTTTTGAAACAGCTGCGTTAAATACATTCCACACTGATCTACTAACTCTTTACTGTAGGACGGTGATTCTTTTTTCACAAATCCAATTAAATCTTCAAGCATATCTTGTTCGTGTTCTTTTAAATAACTAAACACGCTTTGTTCTACCATTACCTGACTCAAATCAATTCCTCCTCCAAACAACCCCTGCTGCTTGCATTAAATGCTTTTATTTATTTTACGTATAACTATGTTCTACGTTTCACATAACGACCTTAAATTATCCTTAATTATAATGGTTTTCAGACAATTTTCCATCCTTTAAATACAGATAATACTTTAACTTATTCATAACCGACCGAAAATAGCCATAAACTTCAACAAATTCATACAAAAAAGCTTCAATCTTCAACAGATTAAAGCTTTCGTTTGACTAATTGACATTTATTTTAATATTTTTCCCTTTTGACTTCACACTCACAAAAACAAACATAGACACTAAAAAAATAAACAGAATAACGCCAACCATTTCAAAGTTTACTTCGGCCCATGGGTTAAAGAAAGTGAATGCTAAATAGAACGACACACCATACGCGAGGACAACAATAACCCAGCCCATCAAGCGGGAAGCAGATTGTCCAAATTTACTCGATTCATTCACCATTTTATGTACAATCATCGAATCGATTGTATCTGTAAGCATCATGCCAAACATAAACACTAGTCCCAACAAAAGCGGCGTATACTTGCCTGCGTTCCCTGCAGCTAGAGACCACACGGCCGTTTGACTGACCGTTTCGGCTGCTAAAGCGAACAATGCCCCTACAAGAATAATTAAAAAAGGATTCGTTGTTCCTTTTGCGATTTTCGGAATAAACTTCCCTTTTAATCCGCTCAGCTGAAACTCTTCTTCTTTATTTTTAGTTCGAAGCAAATGATATGTGTTTAATGTTCCAATCAGAAAGAGAGAGATAATGGATACCCAAGATGCAAAATGATCGAAATATGAAGGAAACGTAAAATTCTTCATCACCACGCCCAGCACCCCGGCCGTGACGGCCACCATTCCTCCATGACCTAGTGAAAACAGCGTTCCAACCCACGGGGCAAAACGGCTGCCCATTCTCCAATTATATCGGGTCTGGCCATCAATAAAAGCTAAGTGATCTGCATCCAATCCGTGCCTGATTCCTAATAAAAAGACAAGTAAAAAAACTGATAAACCTTCCATTTCCTACACTCCTTTTTTTAAAATAAAACGTAAAAAAGCCTCAATTCTATAGAAATTGAGGCCGTGTCGGCATATGAAAATAAACAGCAATTGCTCACTGCGTACCTTGATACACCGCCTCTTTCCTAGAAGAGTCAAGTGTACAGAATAGGTAGGTCTCCTGGCTTGAGATCATCATTTTCTACCGCCTTCCCCATTTTGAGTGACGATAAGATAGAAAACTCCCTGCTTACAGTGGCTGGACCGCTCGAGATTTGCACTCGATTCCCTGTTACCTCTTACGCTATGTAAGAGCACCTAAACTGTGCGAATGATTCATTTTCTTCCTCATTATACTAGTACCGCTTACAAATGAATAGAGAAAATTCAAATAAAAAAGCCCTGCTAAGCTTTACATGCTTAGCAGGGCTTTTTAAAGCAATTAAACTACTTCTACCGTTACGTCTACGTTGCCGCTGATTGCTTTTGAATACGGACAGTATGAATGAGCTAGGTCTACATATTTTTTCGCTGTTTCTAAATCTAAGCCTTCGATATGTGCTTCAAGCGCTACTCCAATTTTCACTCCTTGATCAGCTTTATCAGGAAGCAGCTGAACAGTAGCTTTTACTTCACTGCTTTTGATTTCTACGTTATGTTTTTTCAACATAAATTCTAACGCGCTGTTGAAACAAGCACTGTATCCAGCTGCAAACAGCTGCTCTGGGTTTGTTGCTGTTGTTGCTTCTCCACCAAGCGCTGGAGGTGTTGCAACGTCTAAGTTAAAGATGTTATCTAAAGAGTGAACTTCTCCTGTTCTTCCACCTGTGTTAACGACTGTTGTTTCATATAAAGCTTTCATGTATAAACCTCTCCTCTTTTTCATTAATTTTATTAAAAGTTTTTTATTTATCGTTTCTGTGATTTAATTTTACACAATTTAATTTTAAAAAACAAGTATTAAATACATTAAAAATTTCCCAATAAAAAAAGCCGCGTATTTGCGACTTTTTCTTAATAATATTGAGACTGTTCGTCATAAGCTGATTTTCGAAAAATAGACAAGTTGGTAATGGACCTCATCAGTTTCGTATTAAAAATAACATAATGAATAAACAGCGCCAGCACGCAGCCTAAAACGGCTCCTGTTAACACATCGAATGGATAATGAACGCCAACCCATACGCGTGAAAAGGCAATGAGTACGCCCATGACAACCCACATGCGTCCTGAACGTTTGAAATGCAGCCAAATGGTAAAAGTGATAACTAATGCAGATGTAGCATGATCGCTTGGAAATGAAGAATTTGCGGCGTGATCAACAAGCTGATTCACGTGGTGAGAGATAAACGGACGATCTCGATAAGCAAATAAACTAATCACTTTATTGATAATGACTCCTGTGGCACAAGCACACAAAGCTTGAAATGCTACAACACGGCTGCCGTTTTTATTAATAAGTAAAAACAAGCCGAGTAAAACGATAAGTACATACTGGGCATAATCTGCAAAGAATACCATCAGCGAATCTAGAGGCTTTACGTGTGAGGCATACTGATTCACCGCGTGGAAGATGGTATAATCTACTGAATTAATAGCTGATAACATAATCGAAATCCTTTCTTATTTTTAAATGTCATTAGCTATCTTATCAGTTTCTTGAGAAAATGAACATGTTTTTGTCAGAAGCTTCCTAACTGGTATTTATAAATAATGTATTCAGACTGAGTAGTAAACCAACGGACTTTCGCCCATTAACTCACCTGTGAGTGATCCACAATATTTTTTTGCAAAAAGATTTCCTCTAAAGAAGGTTCTTCGACGTGAACTTGATAAATGTCGATGCCGCATTGAATCAATTCGCGAATAATAAGAGGAATATTTCTTTCTTTTTGAAGCATCACTTTTGTGTACATGTGATGGTATTCAACTTCGGGACTCAACGTACGGAAAAACTGTTGAATATATTCTTTATGACTGCTTGGGTAGGGATCATGTTTAATCATCACCGTTTTTTTCGCTTGATATTGAAAGCGCAGCTCTTCCATTGTACCTTCTATTAAAATGACCCCATTTTTCATAATCGCTACACGTGTACAAATCTTCTCAACTTCATTTAAATTATGAGACGTCATAAAAATTGTCTTGCCTTGATTTTGGAGTTCTCTTATTAGTTCATGAATGTGAAGAGCAGATTCAACATCTACTCCAGAAGTTGGTTCATCTAAAAAGATAAGATCTGGGTCTGCTACAATTGCTTGAGCAATTCCTAACTTCTTTTTCATTCCAAATGAAAACTTTCCAACTTTCTGATGCTCATGTCCTTCTAATCCTACTTTCTTCAGTACAATACTACAGTGTTCTTTCGAAAAACGATGGCCGTCTATCTTTAAAAAATAGCGCAAATGATTGAGCGCTGTCATCTCATCATAAAAGTTAGCATAGTCAGGAAGCACACCTATTTTCTTCTGAAGCTCTAAATCAATATCACTCTGTCCCAGCAGCGTAAATTCTCCTGCTGAAGGAAATGAAACGCCGGTAAGCATATTAATAAATGTAGACTTTCCTGCTCCGTTTCTTCCTAAAAATCCGTAAATTTCCCCTTGTGGTACCTGTAAATTAATACCGTTAACAACTGTTTTAGATCCATATTTTTTAGTTAATTTACTTGTTTCAATAGCATACATATTATACTTCTCTCCTTTTAAAACTCCAAAGTGCCGTACATAAACAAAGTGCTGCAAAAATAAGAAGAACTGTTAGATACCCTTTCTCCAGCTTTAAATAGTAGTAGGGTGTCACATACTTAAACCATGCAATGTACGCTTTTGATGAAAATATGCTCCACACGCTCAGTACCGGTAGAACAAACGATAAAATAATTGATAAAAACATAGTATGAGTTGGGCTTGGCATTAAAGCTGAAAGCATTAAAACAAATGAAATGATACAAACGGTGAATAGCAGGCACTCTAAAAATATATATAAAGAAAAATGATGCGAAATAAACACAATCAGTAGAAATGAAATAGAGATACAAACAAGCCAGAAACAGCAAATACCTAAGAATTTTCCTAGTACAATACGCTCTCTTGATGTTTTGGTAACTAAAAACCTTGCTGTTCTTGTTTTAATTTCTTGATTAATAATATTATGAGAAAGACTTGAAATAAATAAAGGTCCGAACCCGAGAAGCATCACCAAAATTCCCCCGTTGGCTCCATCTTGAATCTGTGCACTTGTCAGTTGACCTCCAAGTTGACTAACTATATGGGCTATTCCATAGGAAGCACCGCATACGATTAAGATAACGATAATTGATTTAATACTTTTAAATAAGCTTTGAAACTCTTTTACACTAATAGCCCACATTTTTAAAATCTCCTTTTAAATAAGTTTGACTGCTATCATCCAACAAAAGGATGATTTACTTCCGCCGGTAAGGCTTTTTTTTCTTTGGGCTTTCCACTCCAAGAAAAATTTGTCCATATACGCAGTAGCTTTTCCACCGGTCCAGTTTGAAATTTTTGCACGTACATATAGCTGCTGATAAGCTGAATTCCGTAAATACCTATGCAGACAAAAATCCCTGCAATCATGCCGAGCTTTCCGAAATAACCTAATCCGTAACCGTAAAAAATCGTCGTGCATATGACCGTTTGCATTAAATAATTACTAAGCGATATCCTGCCTACACTTTCAAAAGCCTTTATCAAAAATGACTTCTCGTATTTCGCATATAACCAAGCAAAGCCTGCAATATAACCAAGAGATAGAAGACTTCCACCTAACATATGTGTAGAACCAGCCCAATTCGCATCTGGCCATACGTACATAGTCCCTTTTAACAGCAAGCCAAGCGGAATCAGCGCGGCTGCCCAACGGCCATACTGTTTTTGATTAGCTGAAACATCGTAAAACCACTTTTTCTTTCCTGCATACATACCAAATAAAAACAAAGCGCCCATTATAAATGGCGTAAACAAGAAGGCAAAAGCAAATTTATATCCTGCTATATTCATCGGATCAACATTGTTGCGGTGGTCTTTAATCTGTTCATAAGTTCCACTTCCATACACATGAATCGTATCTTTTACATATGTCGTAAGCGTTTGTTTATCGCTAAGAAGATACATATTATCGTTTAATGAACCGTATCCGGATGCTCCTGTAAGGACCAGCAAAATCGATGCCCACACCAAAAGTGTTTTGGCTTTACGCTTTAAAAAGAAAAGTAGTAAAAATACTCCCATCATTCCGTAAAATGTAAGAATATCTCCTTCCCATAAAAACACTCCATGCAGTAAGCCAAACCCTAGAAGTAGAAGAAAACGGCGAAAGAAATGCCTTTTTACCCCTAGCTTCCTTCTTTCTAAGCTTTCTTTCATCTTCACCATTGAATAGCCAAATAAAAAGGTGAAAATCGGCATAAAACTTTCCTCTACCGCGACTTTTAAAAAGACATAGGCTGCTGAATCACTTGGTGATAGCGAGAAGAGATGAATCATATCCTTTCCGTAAATGCCATATTGAAAAATCAGCATATTCGCTAGTAAAATACCAAACAAGCTGAATCCTCTCATACTATCAATTACTTTAACCCGCCTAAAATCATTACTCATCCTTTTAACTCCTTTACTATGTGTCTGTGCATTTAGTATATGAAATGAAGTTTTCAAGAAAATAACCAGGAGATTATCTTTTCCTTAACATTTTCCAATTTTGTTAATCTTTTCGTAATGTTCTTATGCTAAAATCGAATACGTATGAAATGAAACAGAGGTGATTTACGTTGGAAGATGCGTCTATATTGCTAGTTGATGATGAAATTGCCATCGTCAAAATGCTGGAGACAGTATTAAAAAAAGAAGGATTCAACCAAATTTATAAAGCTCACACCGCTCAAGAAGCGCTGGATGTTTTACATGATCAAACAATTGATATTATTTTGTTGGACGTAATGCTTCCCGATCAAAGCGGATTTGATATCTGTCCTAAAATTCGTGAGCTCTCAAACGCGTATATTTTATTCATAACAGCCAAAGTATCCGACCTGGACGTACTAACGGGTTTCGCCATGGGAGGAGACGACTACGTAACTAAGCCGTTTAATCCTTTAGAAATTGCGGCACGAATTAAAGCACGACTGCGCAGAAAGCAAGCGCTGACTGAAGGAACTTCTATAAGAACGGAACCACAATCGTCAAATCGCTATGAGTTTGATCGTTTTACTGTAGATGAATCGGCAGGAGAACTCATTGTGGACGGTCAAACGGTTTCTTGCCCCGCACAAGTGTTTTTATTGCTTCTTCACTTTTGTAAAAATATGAATATTGTTCTTTCTAAATCACAGCTTCTTGAAGCCGTCTGGGGATATAATCAGTTTGTAGACGATAATACAGTAACCGTGCATATTCGAAGAATTCGAGAACGAATTGAAGATAATCCTAGCAACCCAAAACATTTAGTTACGGTACGAGGGCTTGGGTATAAATTAGTGAACGGAAAAGCGCTATGAAATCCATTAAAAGAAGGTTGACCTTTCATTTTTCATTTCAGTTTATTGCGATTATTGCATGTGTTTGCTGCGTTCTTTTTTGCGCTTTAATGTTTCTAGCTTATTACCTTTCAAAGCAAGATATAAAAAGAGACTTACCCTCTGGATCACTTAGCGTGTTAACGGGGGATACAACAGTTGAAGGTGGAAAAGCAACCGTTTCAGATGATTTAGCAAAACAACTTAAACAAGAAGGACTATGGTACCAAGTACTGAACAAACAAGGAAAAGTAATTGGAGAAATTAACTCCCCAAAAGACTTACCTAAGCACTACGGTCTTTCAGAGTTATTAGAAATGGATAAAACCAAAAAATTTAAAGGCTATAATGTAGTAACAGAACTTGATACCTTTTTGACTACACCTACTTATTATATTTTGGGCTATAAAAGTGATTTAAAAGACCAGCTATATGCTTTGTATGCTGAATACAATAAACAAAGTGTGCCTCCCAAAAGCGATATCCCTCTTATCAAAAAGGCGTTAAAAGAAAAAGATGCTTCGCTTCAAATTTTAAATGAGAAAGGTGATATCTTAGCTTCAATTAGAATGTCTAAAGAAAAAACACGTTACGATCCTTTAGAAATTATTTCCCGAAAAATTGAACAAGATAAATATGATTCAACAGCTACTGTATTCCATGATCCAAAGAAGAAAATTTCATGGGTTTTTTACACTCCTAATAATTACCACAGTATAACCGATGAATCTATTATTCGAAAAGCTTGGATGATCTCCATCATCGTGGCTGTTTCCGTTCTTATAGCCACCATCGCTTTCTCCATCTGGAACGCTTTTCGCTACGGCGGACCCTTACTTCTCTTCACCAGCTGGCTTGGGCGCATGGGAAGCGGAAACTATTCAGAAGTGCTAACACAAAAAGAGCGGAAGCGCGTCTTTCGGAAGAATGGAAAAGTACGCTTTCAATATCGTCTGTATTCAGAAGTAATCACCGCTTTTTATGAGATGGCGGAGCAGCTTAGCTTAGCTGAAAAAGAACGAAAGCAGCTAGAAACTACTCGCGAAGAATGGATGACGGGAATATCACATGATTTGCGCACACCTCTTTCGACGATTCAAGGATATGGGCATATGCTTGAAAGCGGCCATTACAATTGGAACGAAGAAGAGTTAAAAGAAATTGGCCAAACACTCCGTGATAAAAGTGAATACATGGTGGAGCTTGTAGAGGATTTTTCATTGGCCTTTAAGCTTAAAAATAACGTGGTTGTTTTAGAAACAAAAAAAGTAGACGTTCATCAACTACTTCAGCATATTGTTTTAAAATTCGTTAACGATAGAACCATTGAAAATGTTCACTTCTCTTATGTGCCCGCTCATCTTCAACCTTTTATTCAAGCTGACCCGCGCTGGTTTGAACGAATGCTTGATAATTTAATTTTTAATGCTATTAAACATAACCCTAAGAACACTACCATTACAATTTCGACCGCGATAAAAAGTGACCGCGTCTTGATTACGATTCAAGATGATGGAATTGGAATGGATGAAGAAACGCAGAAAAATTTATTTGACCGCTATTACCGCGGCACAAATACAACGGAAAAAACAGAAGGTGCTGGACTTGGCATGAGCATCGCAAAAGCTATTTGTGAACTTCATAAAGGCCATATCGAAGTAAGATCTACTCTTCACGAAGGCACTGCCATTATCTTGCACCTTCCTCTTTCAGCAGATCAGCAGCCGGACTAACCTCCGGCTGTTTTTATACACCTCCAATCTCTCCGTGCTATAATGTACGCAACTATACATAGACACAAGGGGGAATTTTTGTTGAGTAAAGGCAAAATTTTAATTGTAGAAGATGAGCGCAAAATTGCTCGTTTAATTCAGCTCGAGCTTGAACATGAAGGGTACGAAACGGGCATGGCTTACACGGGAACAGAAGGATTGGCAGAGTTTCAAGAACACGATTGGGATTTGCTGCTTTTAGATGTGATGCTTCCTGAACTGAGCGGACTCGAAGTACTTCGTCGCATTCGAGCAAATGATGATCAAACGCCCGTTATCTTATTAACAGCTCGAGACGCCCTTCCTGATAAGGTAAGCGGACTAGATTTAGGAGCAAACGACTACATTACAAAGCCTTTTCAAATTGAAGAGCTTTTTGCACGCATTCGCGTATGGCTTCGCCATCCTGCATCAACATCGACTCCTGAACAAGAAACAGCCACTCTTCAACTAGGCAATTTAGTCGTTAACGAAAAAACGCGAGAAGTTACGCGTGAAAATGAAGCTATTGAGCTGACTCCTAAAGAATATGACTTACTTGTCTATATGCTTCAAAACAAAAATCAAGTGCTGAGCTTTGAACAGCTTCTTACAAACGTTTGGGGATTTGATTATTACGGAGACACAAATATTGTATATGTATACATTCGTTATTTACGTAAAAAGATTGATGCTTCATTTTCAACTCCTTACATTCAAACAGTGCGCGGCGTTGGCTACATGCTGAAGGAGTAGCTTATGAAACTACAAACAAAGATTATTCTTACATCAACTGCGCTGCTTTTTATTCTGCTAGTAATTGCAAACAGTTCGATTTACTTCATTTTCAAGAAGACCATGGAAGACAACGCCATTGAACGTTTGCAAGCAGAAACAAGCAATGTAACAAATGGGCTAAAGCAAACGAGTGCGACGGTTAAACAAGCCAACTTGCTTCGTGCCTATTTGCCTCCTAACGGAATGATTCGTATTTTACCCAAATCCGGCAGTCCTTTAGTTGTATCCGTTACGGATCAAACGAAAGAGCTTCAGGACTTACCTTATTCCTATTATTCAAATGAACAAACAAGCATCAAAGAAGATGACGGCCATCTATACGCGATTTCACACACCCCTGTCATTTGGACGAACGGTGAAGTTGTTTCTTTGGAAGTCATGGAACAACTGGCAGATGTGGAACAATCTCTGCAGACATTAAAATTTATCTTGCTCATTGCCTCTCTTGTTATATTAATTCCAACTATATTTGCTGGACGGCTTTTAAGTAAAATTATTTTGCGGCCTATCAAATCTCTTATTCATACTATGGAAGAAATTCAAGTGTCTCGCACATTCAAAAAAATTGACCTCTCTGCTCCTTCTAAAGATGAGTTAGATCAAATGGCCAACACCTTCAATAATATGATGGATTTATTAGAGGAAAACTATAAAAAGCAAGAGCAGTTCGTATCCGATGCTTCTCATGAATTAAAAACACCCCTGACCGTTGTAGAAAGCTATGCCAATATGCTAAAACGATGGGGAATGAAGCGTCCAGATATTTTAGAAGAAGCCATCGAAGCCATTCACTCTGAGTCTTTGCGCATGAAACAGCTTACGTCTCAAATGCTGGTGCTTGCGAAAGATGAGTCTCAGTGGGAGATTCACATGGAACACGTAGATGCGGCGGCCGTCTGTAACCAAACAATCAAGCATCTAGAACAAGCTTTTGAACGAACCATTTATTTAAATATAAAAACGGATCATCCCGTCGTAACAGCGGATGAAAAACGCTTAAAGCAACTGCTATACATCCTCTTAGATAATGCCATTAAATATAGTGAAAAAGCGGTAGAGGTAACCATAACAAGAAGCGAAAGCTTTATGATTACGGTCACAGATCAAGGAATTGGTATTCCAAAAGAAGACTTATCAAACGTGTATGAACGCTTTTTTCGCGTAGATAAAGCAAGAAATCGAGAAACCGGTGGTTCTGGACTTGGATTATCCATTGCTCGAAAGATTGTAGAAGCTCATAGCGGGCGTATTGAGATTAGCAGCCAAGAAGGAAAAGGGACATCAGTGACGGTTTGCTTTCCTCTTTGATTTCTCGCCTTTTCTTAGAGATTTTTAAGAATTGCCTGCTATACTACTTTTTAAGATACTGGAGGTGAATGTATGAAGAAAACGGTGCTTTTTATACTTATTTTTCTTGCTGTTGGTTCAGCTTGCTTTTACGGAATAGCAAAAGCAGTGAATCGGCCTGATACAATTTTATCCGAATCTGACGTCAGCAGTATGATTCAGCAAAAATATGGCGGCACTATTGAAAATGCAAGCTTTTCTCAAAAAAATGATGAACCGATTTATCGAATCACTTTGCTTAAAGATGATATTCCATACCACATCACAGTAAATGGAGAAAATGGAGAAGTCCAGTCATTAATCAAACAAAAAGTAGAGAAACAAACGTCTACTCAAACTAAAAATGATACAGAAGAAGAGCAAAAAAAGAGCGAGCAGCCACCAGTTTCTCCTACATCCGACGAGCCTCTCATTTCAATGGAACAAGCAAGAGACATTGCTTTACAAAAAGTAAAAGGAACGTTTTCCTCAGTTGAAATAGAAGAGGAAGAAGACCAAACCTTCTACGAAGTCGAAATTGATCAGTCTAAAACAAGAGAAGCTAAAGTGATGATCAATGCTTACTCCGGACATGTAGATTCCATCACCTATGAAAATGACGATGATTAAGAGTACAGCGGAAAGCTGTGCTTTTTTTATCCATTTTTATTTATTTCTAAGAAAATTTTAAACTTCTTCTTCTTTTCCTTTAAAGTTCATTGGCTAAGATAGTCTTAACAACAAATCGAGGAGGCCATAACATATGAAAGTTATTACAACCGTTTTAGCCAGTGCAGTACTAGTCGGTGGATTAGGTGCAAGCGCATATGCAATGACAGACCAGTCCAAAAGCAATGATAAGAAGCAAACCACAACGATTGAAGAAGCAAGGGCAAAAGACATTGCCCTTCAAAAAACAGATGGCGGCGACATTACAAATATCCAATTAGCCATAGATGACAGCGTTAAACAATATGAAATAGACATCACAAAAGGTAATAAAGAATACGATGTAGACATTGACAGCAGCAGCGGTAAAATCATTGAATTTGATGAAGAGCAAAAAGACGATGAAGATGAGAAAGAAGAGAAACTTCAAAACGTTTCCCCTGCTATTTCATTAGATCAAGCGATAAAAACAGCTTTAAAGAGTGCTAAAGGAACGGTCAATGAAACGGATCTAGATCAAGAAAACAACCGTTTAGTATATGAAATTGAAATTGACACAGCCGATAAACGTGAAGCAACTGTTTCAGTAGATGCCAAAAACGGCGGCGTGATCAGTGTAGAACTAGATGATTAATAGAAAAAGCACACTCCAAAAGGAGCGTGCTTCTTTTTTTATACCGCTAATTTAATAACCGTTAATACAATACCAATCAAGAATCCACATAGAGCTCCGTTCACTCGAATCCACTGCAAATCTTTTCCGACATTGTTTTCCATCATATCCACAAGTGTTTCATCATCTAATTTATCTAAGTTTTCTTGAACAAGCTGTCCAATTTTCGAATGATTCTCTTCTACAAAGCTCATGATTTGCTTTTGAATAGCCGTATCAATTGCTTCTTGACGCTGTGCATCCTCTTCAAGAGCATTCAGCCAGCTCTCTACGTAAGGAACGGCGTAGCTTTTCATAAATTCAGGGCTTTCAATGAATGCTGTCACTTTCGCTTTCATTTTATCGACGATTTCTGTTAATTTGTTCGTTACATTTAATTCATGAATCGTTTTTTGTTTCCATGCTTCTAATTTTTCAAGAAGTTCTTCATTCTGCTCCAAGCCTTGCAGCTCTTTTCTAATTCCATTGACCAAAGCAAGGCGGTATTCATCATCTTCGTTACGAAGACGCCCTGTAATAGAAAGCAATAAATTTTGCAAAATAGACCCTAGCTTCTCTTCATTAATCATGCTTTGAAATGATTTGAGAGCAAATTGTAAAATCCCATCAAGCTCAATATTATCAAGCGCATTTTTAGCAATACTTCCGAGCTGATACTGCGTTTCTTCTTTTTTAATCCAGCTCTCTCCTTTATTTAAAAGAACATCAAGCGCTTTTTCATCATACTGATTTTTTACCACTTCTCCAACAATCGAATGCACAATAGGCTTTAACTCTATTGCTGAAAGCGATGATTTGAGCTCTTTTTCAATAATAGGAACGACTTTCTCTGTATCCACACGATTAATCGCATCAACAAGCAGTGCTGTTCCTTTTTGTTGAATTGTTTCCGAATGAACACCTTTTCGAACAATCGGAAGCAAACGCTTTGTAAATGCAATTCTTTTTACTTTTTCTTGAATACTTTCTTTTGACAGCCAGTCGTTTTCAAGCGTTGAGACTAGCCCTCTTGTAATACGCTGTCTGTTTTTAGGAAGCAGCGCAGTGTGTGGAATAGGAATGCCTAAAGGGTGACGAAAAAGAGCTGTAACGGCAAACCAATCCGCTAATCCGCCGACTAACCCAGCTTCGAACCCACCTTGAAGCAAGCGACCCCAAATTGAATCACCAAAAGGCATTGTGGCAACGAAGCCCACTCCCATAATCGCCAAAGAAATCACGGCTAAGTGCTTTGATTTCTTCTTTTGGTTTGTTGTAAATACATTATTTGATTCCATTATAGTCCTCATCCTTTATTTATTTAACTAAACATTTCATCTAGAAATATGTAACGTGATACAGAAACTTCCACAAAAAAAAGAAAGACAAGCTTTTACCCTCGTCTTTCTAGTATATTGCCTTTTTGCTATACTTCAAACTTTTTTTCTTTTCGACTTTTATTAATAAATGAAAAAATGAGGAGTACGACCAAGATAACCGCACATACGCTTGATCCAATCACATTGTTTTTATTAAACATAAACGATACAAAAATAACAAGCAGTGCTGCTGTTGCAAAAAGCGTTGTATAAGGAAACCACTTTAATGCGAAAAACGGCTTTTCTTTATACCCTTTACGCAGCTTTAATTGAGCTAAACAAATGCTTACCCAAATAAGAATAATCGTGAAGCCCGGAATGGTCATTAAATAACTAATTACATTATCCGGTGTTTTATAAGCTAAAAACACACCCATTAAAATACAAACAGCCGTAATCATTAAACCATTAATCGGAATACCGTTTTTTGAAACTTTTAAGAAGCGCTTTGATGCTTCCCCGCTTTGAGCCATAGCATAGAGCGTACGCGAAGTTGCATACATCCCTGAATTCGCTGCTGATAAAACGGCCGTTAATAAAACGAAGTTCATAATATGAGCCGCACCCGGCAGTCCGGTGATACTAAACACTTGGACAAATGGACTGTCTTGTCCTGATACAGAATTCCAGGGCATAAGGCCGCAAATAATTAAAATAGGCAAGATGTAAAAGCCAATCACTCGCCATACTGTGCCTTTGATCACTTTCGGTAACACGTTTTTCACATCTTTTGTTTCCGTTACGGCCACACCAATTAATTCAGCTCCGCCGTAAGAGAACATCACAATTAAAAAGGCACTCAGCACACCGCTCATGCCGTGAGGAAAAAAGCCTCCATGAGCCGTATAATTTGCCCAGGGGTTTTGCACATCACTTGGAATCACACCGAATAAAATGAAAGCTCCCAAAATGATAAAAGCAGTAAGAGCAATTACTTTAATACCGGCAAACCAAAACTCAATTTCTCCGTAATACTTCACTTGAAATAAATTCATCCCTACAATTAGCACTGCACAGAGAAAGCTTAAGAGCCAAAGAGGTACAGAAGGGAACCAAAACTTCAAAAAGCTTCCTCCCGCAAGCAGTTCAACAACTGTCACGACAATCCAGTTCACCCAGTACAGCCACCCTACAATAAAAGAGGTTTGCGTACCGAATGCCTTATGCACTAAATTTTGTACGTTCATATTCGGATAGACAATTGCCATCTCCGCCAATGCTGTCATTACAATAAATAAGATAAGACCGCCAAATAAATACGCCAGTACAACACTTGGTCCTGCAATACCTAGCGTATCAGCACTGCCTTTAAAAATGCCTGTCCCAATCATACCGGCAAGCGCAATGAGCTGCACATGACGAGGCAACAGACCTTTTTTTAAATTTTGATCTTGTTTTTCCATGATGCCCGTCCCTTCTGTTCATTTTACGTGTTAGTTTAACCAAATCACTTCTTGCGCAAAAACCCCTACCGGATATTCAGTAGGGGGTGAACCAACACTGTTTTTCTTCTCTATGATGAATGAAAATGATCTGATTTTACCACTGTTACTTTAGTCATTTTATGCGTTGAATCAATACATTGTCAATGTTATTTATTTTCCAAAAATAAAGTCAAAAGAGTATCTACACCCTTTTGACTTCTAGTCTTCTTGCAATGATAGATAAAGCATAGTTTACAATAAAATACATCATCGCGATGATCAAAAACATTGGGACTACGTAGCTTTGTTTCTGTCCGTAAATGATTTGAGCGTTATGCAGCAAATCAGGAAGTGCGATCACTACTGCAAGCGACGTATCTTTTAATAAGGAAATAAATTGACTAACTAAAGGAGGCACCATTCTCCGCAAAGCTTGGGGCAGCACAACGAAACGAAGCGTTTGATAATAGTTTAAACCTGATGATCGCGCCGCTTCGATTTGTCCTTTTTCAATTGATTTTAATCCGCTTCGGATAATCTCTGAAATCATAGCAGATTCAAATACAGTAAGGGCCACAATCGCTGCTGACGTAATTTCCATATCAATTCCGATTTCAGGTAAAGCAAAGTATGTAAAAAAGATGATTAAAAGCAGCGGCAAATTCCGGATAATTTCTACGATAAAAGCAAGTACATGAGACAGAACTGGAATACGGGCATACCTTAAAATACCTACTATACTTCCAATAAGAAAACTTAATACAATCGAAATGAATGCTACTTTTAAAGTGACCCAAAATCCTTCCATTAAGAAGGAAAGGTGATCAGGAGAATAAGCACCCATAAAATCCATCACTTTCACTCCTTTCAGCTTGTTTTACCAAGACGTTTCTCAAGATAACCAACTCCTAAGCTTAACGGAATCGTTAGAACTAAATAGAACAGAGCCACAAAAATATACACATCAAACACTACGTAAGTTTGAGAAGAAACAAGATCTGCCTGATACATTAAATCAAAACCAGCAACAATCCCTAACACCGATGAGTTTTTGACTAAATTAATGAATTGATTCCCAAGAGGAGGAATGACGATTTTAATGGCTTGAGGCAATACAATGAACCGCATCGCCTGACCGTACGTAAGGCCAGATGAACGTGCCGCTTCAAGCTGCCCTTTTGGAACTGCCATAATTCCCGCTCGTATGGCTTCGGCTATAAAAGCTGCCGTATAAATAGTTAGTCCCAGCACTCCGGCCGCTGTACCGCTGATTCCCGCCACAATAAAAATAAAAAAGACGATAACCACAAGGGGAATATTTCGAATGAACTCTACATAGACCGTACCAATTACATTTACTATTTTGAGAGGGGCTATTCGCATTACCGCAATGATTGTACCAAGTACAAAACTGGCCACTAAAGCAATCAGACTGGCGATAATGGTGTACTTAAAACCTTCTAAATAAAGATCCATATTGTTCGTCAGAATTGAAAAATCCAACAATTTTCTTCCTCCTTTCAACTAAACAAGCAGGATGAGCATAATGCTGCTCATCCTGAGAAAAGAAAACTGTACGCTTATTGTTTGATCCACTTGTCGTGAATTTCATCATATTTTCCAGAGTCTTTTATCTTTTTAAGCGCATCGTTTAATGCATCTACCAGCTCTTTGTTTCCTTTTTTCACAGCAATGCCATAAGGCTCTTCTGTGAACGGCTTTCCTACCAATTCATAAGAAGGATCTTCATCAGCCATTCCATAAAGAATCGCATCATCAGTTGTTAAAGCATCTCCTTGCTTAGATTTTAAAGCTGTAAATGCTTCTGCATAGTTTTCAAACTCTAATACCGTTGTCTCTGGTGCTTTTTCACGAATATTAATAGCTGAAGTTGATCCTTTAACAGCCAACACTTTAGTACCTTTCTTTAAATCATCAACGCTTTTAATTTTACTGCCTTTTTTCACAAGAAGAGACTGTCCGGCTTGGAAATATACATCCGTAAAATCTACTTCTTTTTTACGTTCGTCTGTAATAGTCATTGTCGCAACAACAGCGTCAATATCTCCTTTTTGAAGAAGAGGAACCCTTGTTTTGGACGTAACTTCTTTAAATTCCACCTTGTTTTCATCGCCTAAAATCTCTTTAGCCAGCTGCTTAGAAATATCAACATCAAAACCTTCTACTTCACCCGTCTTTGGATTCTTTAAGCCAAACAAACGCGTATCATTTTTAACTCCAATAACGATTTTCCCTCGGTCTTTGATTTCAGTGAGCGCATCTTTTTTAGCTGATGATCCACTCGTTTCTTCACTTTTCCCTCCACAAGCTGCTAACATCATAGCCGCTGCTAATGAAAGCACAGCTGCCTTTAAAAACGTTTTTGATTTCTTCATATTACTCCCCCTATTAAACAATTAATGATTTAAAATACGGCTAAGAAATAAACGTGCCCTTTCTTCTTGCGGGTTTTCGTAAAACTCAGCCGGAGTTGCCTCTTCTAAGATTTTTCCTTGATCCATAAATACAATGCGGTCCGCTACTTCTTTCGCAAACCCCATTTCATGAGTTACAACTACCATGGTCATTCCTTCTTTAGCCAATGTTTTCATGACATCCAGCACTTCTCCAATCATTTCTGGATCAAGAGCAGAGGTAGGCTCATCAAAAAGCATAATTTCTGGTTTCATCGCAAGTCCCCTCGCAATAGCTACACGCTGCTGCTGGCCGCCTGACAGTTGGGACGGGTAGGCGTTAGCTTTTTCACCGATTCCGACTTTATTTAAATAGTATAGGGCTGTCTTCTTAGCTTCTTCTGACGACTGTCCCAATACTTTCATAGGTGCTAAAGTGATATTTTCTAAAACTGTTTTATGCGGATATAAATAAAAATGCTGAAACACCATACCTATATTGCGGCGCAGTTTATTAATATTTGTTTTTTTATCTGCGACCAATATATTATTTACCGTTAACTGTCCGTTAGATATTGTTTCTAAATAATTTATGCATCGCAGCATCGTGCTTTTACCTGAACCCGAAGGTCCAATTACGACGACAACCTCACCTTTTTCAATTGTTAAATTGATATCTTTTAATACGTGAAAATCACCGTAATATTTATTCACTCCGTCAAAAACAATCATTTTCTCCCTCCTAATCTGCCAACAACAATAAATATTTAAATTTTTTAGAATATTTAAAATATGTTAAAAATTATATTCTTACTCTTAAAGCAAAGTCAACAGTTGACAAATTATCTCTTTTTTGTAATAAAAACGAACTATCTTTAAATAAAATATGCTAGAAAAATAAAAGGCTTTGTTGGCATTTGCCGATATGTAAGCATACGTTCACTAGGCTGAACGTACTTGTATAAGCTTAATCAGTAGATTATATTAGTTAACGCATATCTTTATACGAATTGTCTTTCATTTTTATGGGGCAGTTCTCTCTAACCACCCATCTTTCTAATTATCCGTCTATATTTTTACTATATTAATATATATAATTACCTTACCGTTAAATTAATAAAAAAAGAAACTACAAGCTTCTATTCGTGTTAGAGGTTCTGACATAGATATAGTGAAATTGTATTATCCCTATAAAAAAACACACGCTTTATTAGCGTGTGTGGTCTTTTATATTTTCCGGACCCATTTGAAAATGCGGATAGTCTTTAAAACCTTGCCAATCTCCTCCCCATTCGAATCCTAAATTTTTTGCGATATCTACAACCTCCATCCAATCAGACTGATTGTTATTATTACCGTCATATTCCATGTCCCAAATAACTTGTCCGTCTTTTAACTGAATAGCAAAATCAATAGCTAATCCGTAATTGTGATAAGACTGGCCGCCCTTTGAGTAGGTAACAATATTACCTTCTTCCGTCCTGCCTTTTGCATAAAGCTTATCTTGTTCTTCTTTTGAACGGAAACCTTCCGTAATGACAATTGAGATTCCTTGGTCACTTGCTTGTTGAACAAGTTTATTTTTCTTTTCTTCTACGACAGGATGCAACTCAGTTGCTCCTGAAAAATCTTCTAGCGTTGGACCAGGCTTTAACTCATCGCGAAACAAAAATACGAGGCTTACCGCTATCGCAACTATCAAAGCTATTCCCAATTTTTTAAGAATGTTCATCTATATAAAGTCTCCATTCTTTTTTGCTGCTGTTTAGATAAAATCATATCGAATTTCATTTTGTTATCCAATAGAAGAGCTGTAGTGTTCAACAAACGTCTATATTTTTTCGTTTTTTATCTATTTTCACCATTTTTTCACTATTGGTGGTTACATTAACAATTGTGGACAGCTCTGTACCACACCCCTATAACTTTTAAGGAGTGACAACAGCATGAAAAAGAAACTATTCGGTTATATCATGGCAAGCGGTTTAACACTAGGAGTTATGGCCGCTGCAAACTCCACGGCATTTGCAGCAAGCAAAGATGAAACAAGCTCTTCAACAGTTGTAGAGCGAACAAATGGCAGTACAACAAATATAGATGATGCAACACAACAAAAAGTTGATGATATTATGAAAAAAGCACAGGAAAAATTACAGAAACTCGGCATAAACTTGCCTCAGCACAAAGACGGCCCCTTCAGCAATCTAGATGCGGCTACAAAGAAAAAAGCAAAAGCTATTATGGATCAGCTCCGCAACGGCACGCTGACTAAGGAACAAGCTGAAGCCAAATTAAAGGAACTTGGCGTGAACTTGCCTGAACATAAAGGCGGTCCTTTTAACAATTTAGATACCGCTACAAAGAAAAAAGCGAAAGCTATTATGGATCAGCTCCGCGACGGCACGCTGACTAAGGAACAAGCTGAAGCCAAATTAGAAGAACTTGGCGTAAATTTTCCTGAACATAAAGGCGGTCCTTTTAACAATTTAGATGCGGCTACAAAGAAAAAAGCGAAAGCTATTATGGATCAGCTTCGCGACGGCACGCTGACTAAGGAACAAGCTGAAGCCAAGTTAAAAGAACTTGGTGTGAATTTCCCTGCTAAAAAGAAAGATTTTCTAAGCGGGGTAGATGCTGAAACAAAAGCGAAAGCTGAAAGCATTTTGGAAAATGCAAAAAAAGAAATTCAAAAGCTTGGCGTTACAATGCCGTTTGAAAATCACGAGCACAAAGCTCAATAATTTAAAAAGCTACTTGGCTGTTGAAAGCCAAGTAGCTTTTTTATGATCCAGTTTTCCTTCTCACTAACGTCATGTACACACCTAATGCTAATAAATCACAAACCATAATCACAATGCCCATCGGCAGAGCATTTTGCCCTCCTCCAAGACCAACAAGAGGAGCTACGGCTGCTCCGAGCAAAAACGGAAGCAACCCTAGAAGCGCTGAAGCACTTCCCGCGTTCGAAGCTTGATTTTCCATAGCGAGTGAAAAAACGGTTGTGTTCACAATTCCTACGCTCGATACTACAAAGAAAAGCAAGATGCAAACCAAAATAACGGACATGTGAGTAGCAATCACGGCCACTAAAAGCACGCTTCCAACCGCTGCTTGAAGCAATCCATACATAAGAAGAGTAGCTTCTTTTACTTTACCCGCTAAACGTCCTGTCACTTGAGTAGCTATAATGAGCCCAAAACCGTTAATCGCAAAAACAAAGCTGAACATCTGCGGAGACAGGCCATAAATGTCTTGAAGGACAAATGTAGAACCTGAAATATAAGCAAACATGGCACTCATAATAAAACCTTGCGCCAGCGCATATCCCACGAAGACACCATCTTTTAGCAATACACCAAATGTACTCAGTACTTCTGTTAATCCGCCTTCTTTACGTCGTTCGAGCGGAAGCGTTTCTTTTAAACAAAATAAAACGGCAAAAAACATTAGTGCACCAATCACTGCTAGCACACCAAAGACTCCGCGCCACGACATAACCGTCAGCAGCTGTCCGCCAGCAACCGGAGCCAAAATAGGAGCTAACCCATTTACAAGCATAAGCATAGAGAAAAACTTTGTTAAATCCGAACCTGAAAACAAGTCCCGCACGCTCGCTCTTGAAATAACCATTCCTGCTGCTCCTGCCATACCTTGAATAAATCGCAAAACGATAAAAATCCAAATAGACGGTGCAAACACGCATAAAACAGATGCAGTTGCATAGGTGATTAATGCTGCTACAAGCGGCTTTTTCCTTCCGCGAATATCACTGAATGGCCCCACGACCACTTGCCCAAATGCTAAGCCCAATAAGCAAGCTGTCAGACTGACCTGCGCTAAAGAAGCTGAAGTATGCAATTCTTTCGCAAGCGTCGGCAGCGCTGGCAAATACATATCGATTGATAACGGTCCAAATGCGCTCAGTGAACCCAAAATTAAAATAAATAAAATGCGATTTCCTCGGCTTAAAGACATTCCTTGGGAAATACTTTGCTGATTCATCTATTGTTGTCTCTCCCTTCAGCAGTTCTACAATAGTCTCATCTTAAACCCTCCAGCTACTGGATAGTCAAGACGTAATTCGAATTTGAATTTCCGTCAGCCGCTCTTCTTCATGATGTGAAATAAAGGAATCTACAATCCGCCGAATTAAGAAAGGACCTTCTGCTTTGTATCCTTCTGCTTTAATAAAGTTCAGTAACGCATCGTAATAGACTCCTGTGGTATCTCTCTTTTCTCTCATATAAATAGATGCGTAATCGCCTTCAGGTATTAACGTAACGAGTTCATGCTGAAAAGAAACATCACTTTCCACCAATAAAAAAATGCCATCGTAATCTGTAAATTGTTGTTTTTTCGTGTTTTCTACCGATAGCATAAATCCTACTTTCCCAATCATAATCGGGGTAATATGGCTGATTTTCTTTTTTAAATCACGCAGAACACTTTCAGTCCCGTCTAACGTGCCTACCTCCGCTTTTACTTGAACAACCTCACGAGAAGAAAGGTGTTTGATGAACGGGGCTCCTATTTGGTTAATATGTCTCGTCTGTTCTAATTCCTTCATTCGAGTTGTTAACTGCGCATTCACTCTTTGAAGGTGACGAATTTTTTCTTTTGTTACCTGCTGATATTCCGCTAAAGTTTCAATAAATTCATCCAAGCTGCTGTGCTCCATCTTTCTTTTAATTTCTTTTAACGGAACTCCCATCAGCTTTAAATAAACAATGATGTCTAATTTCTTAAATTGTTCTAACGTATAGTAACGATATCCGGTTTGTGGATCAACTTCGTAAGGCTCAAATAGACCAATTTCATCATAATAGCGAAGTGTTTTAACCGGAATATCATGCAGTCTGGCCATTTGTCCAATCGTAAATTTGTTTTGCACTATAAGTCCACCTTCTTTATGTAAAGCTGCTTGCACTTAAAGCAAGCAACAGCGTAATTCTCATCATTCATTTAGTTCTTGTACAAGCTCTTCCACAATAAGATGTGCAGGCAGTTCTTTTGCCAGCGTAAATCCAGTTCCTGCCCACAAAGAAGCGTACTCTGGATTCTTCATTTGTGTAGCTTTTGCTCGAATAGGCTTTGTCATGTAATGAATATGAGGGTAGGCGGATGGTGCTGATTTATCATAGGAAATAAAAAAGGCATTCACAAATCCTCTAGCACGTTTCCCTGTGAAAGCTCGTGTGATACCTGTTTCATTAAAACGTTTTTGAAGAATGCTTTCTTTGTGAAGAGCACTCGCTCCGCTTTCTGAACAACAAATAAAAGCCGTACCTAACTGAGCGGCAGAAGCTCCTTCTTGTAACACACGTTTGATGTCAGATCCCGTCATCAACCCTCCAGCAGCAATCAATGGCTTTTTAGTGATTGAGCGAACTTCTTTTAGCAAATTCATAAGCGGATAGTCCACCGAACCCTCTAAAAAAGTAGATCGATGGCCGCCGGCTTCAATGCCTTGCAAACATAGCGCATCCGCTCCTGCTCTCAAAGCTACTTCGGCTTCTTGAGGTGTTGTAATCGTAACGAAAACACGGCTTCCAATTCCTTTTAAACTTGCTACAATCTCTCGATCCGGGCACCCAAATGTAAAGCTCACAGCAGGTACTCGATGTTTTTGAATGATGTCGAGCTTGGCATTCCATTCATCATCATCATTCTTTGGTATACCAACTTGACACTCCAAATATTCAGCTGCTTTTGACAGTTCTTTTTGGTAACAATCAAGTGCATCAACTGCTATTTTTTCATTTGTCGGAACGAACAGATTCACTCCAAAAGGTTTTTTCGTAAGTGAGTGCATCTCTATAATTTCCTGCTCCAATTCACGCGCACTTTTATATCCAGCAGCTAAAAACCCTAGCCCTCCGCTATTAGATACTGCTGCAGCTAGTTTAGGCGTCGAAACTCCTCCTGCCATGGGAGCTTGTACAATTGGATACTCACATATATTTTCCACACTTATCACCTCAGCCTTTCATGCGTTCTCTCTTCATTCTACTATAATCCCAGAAAAAAAAGCCCTCCAAAAGGGCTTTTCTTCCATATATACATAGATTATAAATGATGCTAAAAAACGCACACTACCTGACTATTCCCTCAAAGATTCACCTATGCGGATGACACTAACCCCGCAAGGGAAGTGACATCCGCTTAGATTTGAAAGCCAGACCTGATTGTTCTTTGATCAGGTCTGGCTTTCAAATCTATTACTTATAGTGGAGGAACTTTACGCACACAGCTTCTGGAACCGTAACATTAGATTGAAGAAGCGTTAGCTTGCCACTTTCTTGGTCTCTTTCAAACAGTACTAAATTTCCTGTTTCTTGATTAGACGCTACAATAAATTGTTCCGTTGGATCCAAAACAAAATCGCGCGGCCAGTCGCCTTCAGTGCCTGTCCATTCTACGAATGTTAACTGTCCAGAATCCTGATCTACTTTGAATGTTGCAATCGAGTTATGTCCACGGTTTCCTGCATAGACAAAGCGGCCATCTGAAGAAATGTGGATCGCACTCCCTTGATTATTTTCTGTAAAATCAGCCGGGATCGCTAAAGTAGCTTGTTGTTGAGTAAAGCTTCCTTTACTTTCGTCATAAGTTAAAAATAAAACTTCAGAGCTGAATTCTGTCATTGCATAGGCATAGCGGCCATTTGGGTGGAACGTTAAATGTCTAGGGCCCGAACCAACAGATGTAGAAAGACTGTTGACTTCCTTCAATTTATTCTCTTCCACTTCATATGTCACGATTTCATCAATACCTAAGTCCACAACGGCCACGTGCTTTTCTCCAGGAGTAAAATCGGCATAGTGTACGTGTGGTTTTCCTTTTTGTCCTTTTTTGAGGTCTGAATGAGGATGTTCCACTACGGATGCTACATATTCAATTTCTCCTGTTTCTTCATTAACAGAATACGTCTCAACGCTCCCTTTATGAAAATTAGCAGATAAAACAAGCGTATTATCTTCATTCACTGAAACATAGCAAGGAGGCGCGCCGTCTAGCAGCTGTTTGTTTACAAATTTCAATTGCCCTGTGTTTGGATCAATCTTAAAAGCAGCTACTCCGCCTTTTTCTCCTTCTTTAATAACTGTATAAAGATGTTCGTTGTCTTTGCTTGCATTTAAGTATGTAGGATTTTCAATTTTAGCCACGGCTTTTACTTCTACAATCTTTTTAGCCTTCGTATCTAACGTAAATGTATAGACACCTTCACTGCCTGCTTTTGTATATGTACCTGCAAATCCAATAAATTTTCCATGTTCACTCATTTTCCTATACCCCTCCTAAAGAATTGTTTTGTTTCATTTATTTTACTATATCATACCGCATTTGTTATAGAGAATGCTCCAATTCAATGTTCATTTATCAGTTTTCCCTACATGCCCATCGTCAAACCCTTCCTTTTTAAGCCTGCATCTTGCATTTTCCTACCATTGGGCGTTATGATTAAGGATGATTTTATATCGCCCCATAGCAGACGGCTTCTGTATTTCTTGGATTTTCAAATAAAGAAGAATGAACTGATGAATAGTCTACTTTCATCGCTATAACCGCTGCTTAACTTTTTTCGTAAAGTTACATCAAAAAAGGAGTGAACAACAATGATCACATTAAAAAGTGAACGCGAAATTAATTTAATGCACGAAGCAGGTAAATTATTAGCTTCTTGTCATAAAGAAATCGCTAAAATGATCAAACCAGGCATAACAACAATGCAAATTGATAAATTTGTTGAAGAGTACTTAGCAAAGCACGGAGCAACGCCGGAACAAAAAGGATACAAAGGATATCAATATGCAACGTGCGCTTCTTTAAATGATGAAATTTGCCACGGTTTTCCAACAACTAAACCGTTAAAAGACGGTGATATCGTAACCATTGATATGGTTGTAAATTTAAACGGAGGCTTAGCAGATTCCGCATGGACTCATACCGTTGGAGACATTTCAGACGAAGCGCAGCGTCTAGTAGATGTTACATACGAAGCGCTTTTAAAAGGAATCGAGCAAGCACAGCCAGGAAATCGCACAGGTGACATTGGCCACGCTATTCAAAGCTATGTAGAAGGCGAAAAATTCTCTGTGGTACGCGACTTCACAGGACACGGAATTGGAAATACCATGCACGAAGCGCCTACAATTCTTCACTACGGAAAAGCTGGCAAAGGTACACGTTTAAAAGAAGGTATGGTTATTACAATTGAGCCAATGGTAAACGCTGGTACATGGCATTCTAAAATGGATAAAAACGGTTGGACGGCTCGTACAACAGACGGTAAATTATCCGCTCAATTTGAACATACACTTGCGATTACGAAAAACGGTCCTCTTATTTTAACAGCACATTAAAAAAACAGCCCTTTTGAGGCTGTTTTCTTAATGTAGAGGAAATTTAATAACAAAAACTGTGCCGCGGGAAGAAGTAGATAATAATTTAATCTGTCCTCCGTGGCTTTCTAGAATACGCTGAGCAATGGGCAGACCAAGACCTGTTCCGCTATCTTTTGAAGTGGAAAACGGCTGGTACAGAGAATGCTGCATATGCAAAGGAATTCCTTTTCCAGTATCTTCAATGTATAGACAGTAGCTATCTTCATGAACTTGCGAGTAGATTGTAATGACTCCTTCTCCATCCATGGCTTCCATACTGTTTCGAATTAAATTATGAAGAACTTGTTTGATTTGTTTTTCATCTACCTTTAATATATACGGCTGCAGTTTCACATCGAAGATAAGCTTATCTTTTTCTGTGAATTTGCTTGAGTGAGTAATCAAAGGCAATAGCTCATTAATAATCTCCTGCATGCTGACCTTTTTCATCACTGGAGTCCCTGGTTTTGATAACAACAGCATTTCTTCAATGATGTAGTTAATCCTCTCTAGCTCTTTCATAAGCAGAGGCAGGTAAAAACGCTTTTTCTCCTCATCAGAAAGAGACTGATTCATAAGAGATATAAATCCATGAATCACGGCAAGAGGATTACGAATCTCATGAGCAGCTCCGGCTGCCACTTCTCCAACTAGAGCGAGTTTCTCAGACTGATGCATTCGCTTTTCTAATTCTTCAGTATCCGATATATCAATGAAGTAAAAAATTCTCCCGATGCTTTCGTTCTGCTCGTTAAACAGCTGCGTTTGAGAGGCTAAAAAGCAATAGCACGTCTCTTTCGTTCCAAATAATACTTTTTTATTTTCATGAATTTCTCCCGAATTCAACATGCTCCAAAATTCAGTATTATATTCCGGACATTCTTCCATATACCCGCAAATATCCTTTTCGTCGAGATCTAAAAACTGCTTTGCTGAGGTATTGGCAAATATACTATTTGTCTCATCTTCCACTGTAATAATTCCAACAGGCAGTGAATTTAAGATCTGCTGGCGATACGCTTTATCTTTAATGATTTTCCAAAATGAATCTTCTAAACTAACCGACATTTGATTAATAGAAGCCGAAAGCTGCTTCAGCTCGATTTGCTTTGTGTCTTGAAGAACAAGACCGTATTCTCCGTCTGCAATGTCATTCACTTTTTCAATCATTTGTTCAATTGGTTTCGTAAGGCTCGCACTCATGCGATAAGAAACATAAAGAGAAGCCAAAATAGCACTTACTGTTAAAATTAATAGTAAAATTAATGAATCTTTAATAATGACAGACAGTGTATCTGATAGTATATCAAGTGAATCAACCGTCTCTTCTTTTGAACTATTAATATCTTTTTTTATCTGATGCAAATCCGGCAAATAATTTTCCTTAAGATACTCTTTTGCTCCCTCTATATCTCCATACTTCAGCAGTCCTTGTACGTTATTAGAAATCTTAAAATCCAGCAGCTCAATTTTTTCCTTCAGTGGAATCAACGATTTTGGCACAGGCTGCTTATATCTTTCATTATTTTCGATAACTCGTGTATCATATGATTGATATTCTTCTATCAAAGAGACAGTGGGGTTCTTTAGATTATTTTTCACAATGTATTCTTTTATGTTCAGCTGCTCTTCCCAATAAGAAAGCCACACCATTTGAGGAACATCTTCATTTTTAATTTCGTTGCTTACATGATTCATTTTATCAACGGCATGCACTAAAACTAAAGAGAACCCGCTTAACATGAATGTAATCAAAAGAAGAATCGTTAATATTTGGCTACGGAATGACATGTTGCGAAATAATTGATTCATAATCATCTCTTTCTTTTTCATAGTTACTTCGGCTGTGTAGACATTCTAACTTTCGAATATAAAATTTGTTTTTCCCGTTTACTGTACATCGGCCCAAAAGGCGCAAGCTTATAAACACCGTCCCTGGCGTCAAGTTTGACTTCTCCAGATGGAAGACCTTTTTTACTGAAATAGTCTTTCATAATCACGTTGTAAGCTTGAGGAACATCGTTGATCACGCTGGTTAAAATAACAGACCTACCCATGTACGCCTGATCATCTAAATATCCTATTACGTACATTCCTTGTGCTTTCGCTTCTTGAATAACTTCTTGATTATACGCATTTCCTTTAGCATAAACGATATCGACGCCTTCATCTTTTAACTCACGGAGCAGCTTTACTGCTTTTACTCCATCGTCTCGGCTGTTTACAACTCGATAATAAAAAGCAATCGATGAATCGTACGCTTTTATGCCTTGTTCAAATCCTGGATTTTTTTCTTTTGCAAATGTATCGAGTAATCCAATTTTTTTCGTTTGTGTCTTCATGGCAGCTGCCGTGCCTGCCAGGTGCTCTATTTTTGTTTGATCAAATGTATATACCGTTTGGTTTTTATAAGTTGAAGTACCGTGGATGGTGACGAAATGAACATGAGGATACTTAGGAGCGAGTTCTGTAAAAACGGTAGAAAATTCTCTTCCATGTCCAATTACGACTTTTGTTCCATTTTGAATAACTTTTTCAGAAGCTTCCTTCATTTTTTGGTTCGTATTTACTTCGCTAATAACTTGAGCCGAAATAGGATACTGCTGCTCGATGTTGATTTTTCCTTTATAAGCTAGACTGCCCCAGCTTTGATCTGTCAGTACATCAGAGGTGAGAATTGCAACGCTTGTGTTTTCTACTTTTTTTGTCGTTTGCTGACTTATAATCCCTTGTGTTTTCGAAATAATAATAATTAAAAACGAAGCGACAACAATCAGGGCAAGCAATAAAATCAGCCTTAACTGTCTTGATCGTTGCATAAACCTTCTCCTTTTTGTTTAGCATACTTTCATTATATAAAAAAAGCATCTAAAAAGACTACATCTTTAACGAAATTCCAACTTTTTTCGACATTTCTTTCATATCTTACCTTTTTTAACACTTTCATTCCAAAAGAAAAAAGCAGAAAACATCTGTTTTCTGCTTCTGCCTTCAATCTTCATCTTTTACATCCATATCTTCAGGGATAGGCTCACTTAGATATTCTTCAATTTGTTTTTTGTACTTTTCCATTTGCTCTAAATGGGTGTTAAACTGCTCTTTATTTAATAAGTAGTTTTCACCATCAAATATAGCTCGTACTTTTCCTTCTTGAATCAATTTATGCACATATTCTTCAGGAAAAGATAGATACTCTGCTGCTTCTTTTATCGTTAAATACATCCTGCTCCACCTTTTATACGTTGTAGTGTACTTCTTCTGTAGCTTTAACCATTAACTCATACTGACGCAAGCTCAGCTGGAATAATGTTAAAGGATCATAGTAAGCTTCAGGATTGGCTTTCATATGACTTAACACGTCTTGATTTTCATTAATATGCGCCTGTGTTTCTTCAATCGTTTCTTTTAAAACCTCTTTTGGCTTTTCAAAGAATAGTTCAATATCAACTTCTAAATTTTTCTCAAATAAATTAAATTGCATAAAAAACTTTGTCAGCATTGATTCTGTGATATCTTGATAGTCTTGACTTTCAATGTACTTTTTATATTGATTATAAAGCAGCGTTTGGTTTTGAAGAATGGAAGAAAACAGTTTTCCCGCTCCTTTTAACAAGAGCTGCGTTGGATTAACGCGAAGTAAAATATTTTCTTCATCAAGCTGAACCCGATTAGCCATACGATTAACGTCGCGGCGCCAGTCGTCCAGCACTTTAAAATCGCAGGCTAACGTTAATTTTTGCTCATTGTACATCTTATTTAATGACTCTGCTACTTCTTCAATGTCTACTTGACTCGCAATCAGCTCTTCATTTGATGTAGCAATCCAGTCCTTTAAAGAAATGCGGAACTTGGGCAGGACATCTTGCTGCAAGTGCTCTTCCACGCGCATATTCATTTGTTTATTCAGCTCAATGTGAACCGTACTAAAATCACTGTCTTCCTTCACTAATTCTGAAGACTTTTTGAGTAAACGAGGAATTTTATTTTTTAGCTTTTTGCTAATATCCTCTTTGATTCCGTGATAAGCCGAAACAATAATACTTGCTTTTTCTTGTTCTAAGTCATCTACTCGATGCAAGAAGCCATTTAATCGCACAAGCATATCTTCGTTCCATTTAATGCTTTCAATCAAATGATTTTCTGTTTGATTTCTCTTCTCCACTAAGCTCTTTAGCATGCTTTGAATGAAGAACAGCAGTCTGCGCGCACGCTCTTCTACTCCAACGTCGTTTGGATCGTAATAGAAATTAGCTTTAATAAACTGAGCCAAGTCTCCGTGGTGCTGACTCGATACGTAGTGAGGCGTATAGGCTAATACATGTGCCTCCGGGAAATCAGCTCCAATGCTTGCTTCAAATTCTTTTGTAATTCGCTCAATCGTTGCTTGATTATAAAGACTGTCCATATTGTTGATAACAAAATGAACTGGCGTATTTGGCGCATGCTCTTTGATCTCCAGCAATAATTCTCTTTCTTCATCAAGCAGCGATTCTTTTGCATCAAGCACAAACAGTAAACCATCTGCTAAAGGAGCATATTTAAATGCATCCTGCTCACGTGCCTCTTGTTCTGTAAAGCTTGGCGTAACAATGCATGAACAATTATGCTTATCAAGGAACGCAAAAGGTTTTTTCACTTCTACAAGCGCCTGGTGAGGAGATTGCTCCGCTCCGTCAATCGTTTCCATCGGAATGATTTCTTGATCAGCGATTTGCTGGATAGATTCTTCCTCATCATGAATGAACACAAAGGTTGTTTCGTGATTTTGCGGTACCTTTTCTTCCGTAATCGATCCAACAAATGAAGACGTTGCAGCATTTGTTCCTGTAATTAATAAGTGTGTCGTATGAGCATCTAATAAGAAATCTACCCACCATTTAAAGGTGTGCCCCACTTCTAAACCATTTTCATTAGCCCATTTAATAATGCCATGGCAAAGCTTATAGTGATATTCAAGACCATCAATGTCGTTACGCGCCTCAAAAATTAATCTGCCTGCATTTTCGATTGTAATGGTATCAATAGTTGACGGAAACTTTTCATTCCATGAAAGCACGGCCGCAGACGGAAATAACGCACGTGACTTATTGGTAATTTTAAGCCAGTTTGTTAATACGTTCGGAATGACTTCATGCAATTCCTTTACAGAATGATCACTTTCCATTAAGTCAGTGTACGTCTCTTGATAAAGAGTTGAAATCTCTTGCCAATAATCATAGAGGCCCACTTCAATATTCAAGAAAATATCATTGATGGTTTTAATCCAAGCAAGATAAGGAGGCTGACTCTTATATTGTTTCCATAAAGCTGAGACAAGCTGTTTGAAATACACTTGATCCACTTTGTAAAATGCAATCATCACTTGATAAAAATAGTTAGGGATAAAGTTTGCTGTATATCCTTTATCTACGTAAGTCTTTAATATCGCAAACCAATTTAACGATTCCGTTCGAATACACTCATCTACCGCAAGCTCCACTGCGCTGTTAAAGTCTTCTTGCTCTTCATAAAATCTGCGTGCAATCGCCGTGACGTTTGGATAATCCGGCTGAGAAGCAACCAGCTCGTTAATGACTTCATAAGCTCGTTCAATATTGTTATGGTCCGTATAAAGCGAAAATAGCTTTAGCGCTATTTCAGCTTTTAATACTTTTGAATCCGTTTCGATGGATAGGTAAAGCTCTTCAGCTAGCGTAGACAACCCCAATTCATAATGCGCGTCGGCTGTATTTTTCTTTGCCCACAGCTTAAACTCGCCATTTACATTCTCCCACTTAAAAATCGCAGACTCAAAATCTTGATTATGGAAGTACACTTCTCCCTGGGCTAAGCGAACGAGCGATAAGTCATACCACTCTTTTTGCTGCTCTTCGTAATAAGCTTGTCCAAGGACTTTTACAGGCGGCTGATTTTCATTTTCTTGCATAAACGTTTCGTAATATTTCTTTTTCGTTAACTGATATTCTACCGTCATATAGTCTCTCCTTTTTGATGTTAATATTTTATGTACTCTATCAAATTCCCTTTTTTATACTTTTCATACACGATATTTTCTTATTCATATTTTACGCAAAAAAAGCCTCAAGAACTACTCTTAAGGCTTTTTTTATAACTTTTATACTATAAAAATGGCTATTTATCATAAATCGGCGCTGAAATAGCCAATATATTAATAGGCATCCCGTCGAAACAGCCCCATTACTTCTACCGTTTCCGTAATATTTACGAAAGCTTCAGGATCCACCGATTGAATTAACTGCTTGAGGTTTGCAAGCTCATAGCGTGAAATCACCGTCATTAATATTTTACGGTCTTCTCTTGAATAAGCTCCTTCACCGTTCATTAACGTCACGCCGCGCACCAAATTCGTAAGAAGCTGCTGCTTCATTTCTTCACCTTTTCTCGTAATAATGGTTAATGTGAGCTTAATATGGCGAGTGTGAATCGCATCCACTACTTTTCCTGTGACGAAAATCGAAAGCATCGTATATAAAGCCGCGTCCCAATTCACAAAAAAACCTGAAACAAACACAACCACGGCATTCATCGCTGATAATATAGCGCCAAGCGGAAATTCTTTTTTATGCGTAAGAAGCATCGCAATAATATCAAATCCACCTGTCGAAGCTGACTGACGAAAAACAAACCCTACGCCAATTCCAGTTAAAACTCCTCCAAAAACAGCTGACAGAATAGGATCTGTACTAACAGCTCTCAAGGGAATCACGTATAGAGCAATTGATAAAGCCACAACGGACAGCAGCGTATGTAAAACAAACCGCTTTCCTAACTTCATAAAACCAATAATTAAAAGGGGTAAATTTAACAAAAAATTCATTGTTCCCGTGCTTGCAGGCGTTAAAATTCCTATAATCATAGCAATACCGCTAATGCCGCTGCTTAACACTTTATGGGGGATTAAAAACCAATTGTATGCAAATCCAATTAACACAGAACCTGCTATAATAGCAATTGCTCTATACACGATGTCCCTTCACCTCTTACCACAAATATAATGTTTTCATTTCTTGCTTCTTTATTATAATTCCTAAAATATTGAAAACCTTAAAAAAAGTATATTCAGAAATTTACTGTGTTGGTGGGGTGGACAAACGGCAAAATAAAACGGACATACAAGCAGTTAATGCTTTTAGTATAGAAATTCTGACTTTACTTTTTTCGTACTTGTTTAAGCAAAAAAGCTGCTATCTTTACTAAGATAGCAGCTTTGATGAAGAGTTATTTTAATTTTAATACAGCCACATTCTCCACATGTGTTGAGTGTTATTCACAGACACATCCTTTAAAGCGACTCTATCTACTTATTTATGCAAAACTACTGAATATACGATTTTTTATAAAAACACACTATTATTTTCTTTATGAATAGAAAAGGAATATTTTTCACTTCGTTTACAACTTTATTTCTAGTGCTATAATATATGTAAGTAGAGTTTAATAAAGAGTAATAAATTGAACATTTCTTTGAGCATAGTCCTCGTAATAAATCGGATTTGACTTACTGATACAGTGTATTAGAAGGCAAATTACTTTTCTATGTTACGGAAGTGAGACTGAATGAAGCGCGTAACCTATAAAAGGAATGCGAAATTAACGACTAATTACGTTTTAGTTGACTACCCTGTTCAAAAAGAATAAATGTTTAACTTAGAAGATCCGGCAAGATTTTCTAACAATTTAAAATAACCAATAAAAAAGGAGGAATGCTTCGGCAAAAGCATCCTCCTTTTTTATATCTTTGACTTGTCTAGTATGTTGATTAGATTTTCATCTATATATGAATTAGGTTGCTGATACAGAGTTTCCTGATACTTCCCCCGCTTAAACGTGAGATCCTACTTTAAAGCAAGCCGGCAAACCTGCAAAATTTCAAGCATAATTCACAACACTTCTCCACATAATAAGATTAGATATCTGCAGTTCTTACTTTTTAAAGATTTCTGTTAATGCATTTATTAAAGCCATAATTAAAGCATTGGGGTCGATAGCCCCCTTGCTTACAAACCATACAACACCAACTATGGCAACAAGAATGGCAAATGCAGCAAACACCCAGCACAGTCCTTTCCCAAAGATGGGTAGAGATTGAGCGAAATATCCAAAATTCAGCATACCTTGTGAAATCCCAGGGGATGTATTTTCCATCCCGGTTTCACTTTTCATTTCAATAGCTTGAGTTTTCTTCGTGTCTTCCACTCCGATAACACTCGCTTTTTGTGTTTCAGATGTAATAGTAGAGTTAGAGTCAATAAATTTTTCCATTTCTAAAGTACCTCGTTCTTTCTTAATATTTAAAAATCACGAGGGAAAGGAAACGTTGACCTTAACCACAATATTTTACCAGAATATTTAATATAAGTGAACATTATTATCTAACTGCATACTTTAAAGACACCTACAAGAAATATTCTTCCTTTTTATTCTTTCTAGATAATTTTTAAAAAATTAGTTATATTAATTTTAATCATTTATGATTGTTTTAGTAAGATCATTGACTAATTTTTTATGAGTAAAATAAGATTCATTTGATAAACATTCTTTATATCCAGAAAGCCTAATAACTCTGTTAGCTTTCTCTTCAAATCCCGTTTCTCTTTCGGTGCCGATTATAAACTGACCCTTTTTTGACATTAAAAATTCTAAGATGAAATCTATATTCTTTAAATTTTTCTCATCCTGCCCTTGTTGATTAGGTGTATCTACTACTAACCAGTTAAAAACACTCTCTCCCTTTTCTAGATTATACAGATATAAAGCAATATGGTAGGCATAAATAAGCCTAGGTAAATCACTCCCAGTTTTATCCAAAACCTGAACAAAGTTTTTGAATTTCATATATGATAAAGGGATATTTAAATGATTCATAACGGTACTATATTTTCTTTTTAAATCTTTATATATTTGATTTCTTTTTTCAACTGATTTTAGACCTTCTAAATGTTCTTCTTTAGTTAGCTTTAGTTCTTCCTCTTGCTTGATTAATACTTTAATTTTCTCACTCTCATTAGTATTAGAATTAATAATTTCTTTTTTCCCCTCATTCTGATATGTTTTTACTATAGAAGCCCCTTCTTTAGTATTTTCCATAATTTTCTTGAATCTTATGTACTTTTGATTTGAATTCTTGTATTCTTCTTCTGCATAAAGAAGACTTTTATCTATTTCTTTAATATCATCCCTATTGGTCTTAATTAACTTGTTACCAGCTTGAATATCCTTTACAATTTCTACTCTCTCTTCAAGAGAGTTTTTATGTTTTACTCCGCAGAATGGACATAAAATAACTTCCTCCTGTTCCATTGCAAAGCTATGATCATTATTTAAACCTTGGATATTTTTCTCAAGAAATTTTATAGCTAGTAATTTTTCATACCTTTCATTTTTCAATTTAGATATTTGTTCTTTTAAATTCAATCTGATTTTCTCAAGTTGATTCAAACTATCTAGTACATTTTTCATTTTCTCTAAATTATTTTTTAAATGTTCTTCTTCTTCTTCTTGAACCGTTGACTTTTTGAATTGTTCCATAAATTCTAGATAATGCTGAAGTTTCATCTGCAATTCATCTATTCTTTTTTTCAATATATTTATTTCTTTTTTTGTTCTATAAAATTCTTCACCTTGATAACCTACGACGTATTTGCTAGTATAATCATCCCAATTAATAATGTATTTCATATTTGTAAAACTTTCACCAATTTTAGACCAACCTTTGTCTTGATCTATATATTGAAATCTAAATAATAAAGGAGGAGTTATATTTACTGTTTCACCCGTAGTAAGTAGGCAGTTTATATCAATACCAAGTAACCCCATTAAATAATTACTGTAATCATGATAATGTTCGGTATCAATTAGCAGCTCAATACCAAAAGAATCTTCACTTAATTTTACTATTCTAAAACGTTTAGATTGGCGTACTATACAATATTTTTCATTTCCATATAGAAATGTTATCAAATAATAATCTATATTTTTTTCCAATCCGCTTCCATCTTAACTTCACAGCCAAAAGCATAAAAAATGCTTTTAATTAGAGAAGATTTTCCTGTTTTATTTTTTCCAATGATTATATTTAATCCCTTTTCAAAATTTATTTCTTTCGATTTTTGTTCATTATCGCTTATTACTATCAACTTTTCTATTAATAGTCTTTTCATTATTTTTCCCTTCCTCTAAAATTCTTAATTTTCGTATCAAACGTTTATATTGTGAGATTTCTTCACGATAAGATTCTTTCATATATTATTGCCTCCACCAAAATTTTGTCGAAACCATTATTTAACACTAAGGATTTTTGAGTGAATTTCATCACTTCATTTTTAATAAAATTCAAGTCATCAATTTTTTCGTAACTTTCTTCCAAAGTCTTATCAATAATTTTTGTTAATTCATTTAATGTATCTTGATACAGGGAATCCCCAATATCTAGCATTTTTTGATGATGATTCTTTAATTTACGAATAAGAATTCTCCTCTGAGGAGTCGAAAAAGAATTTTCCTTTAAGAAGCCTTCAATTTCAGTATATATTTCAGAAGTATAAGAGATATTATTTACTTGTTCCTTCAATTTAGAGAAAATATTTGAGGAAATCCCCTTAGCTTCTTTTAATGAATTATAACTAATAGGCATACCGATTTTCTTTTTACTTTTTCTCCTAACGTCTTCAATTATATCTCTTAAAATTTTATTACTATTTGAAGTAAATATCTCGGCGTTATCTAGCATTTGAAAAAACTCTCCTGCAACTACCTTTTCATAGTTTTCTAAAGTCAAATCTCCATGATATATAAATGTATTTTGCACAAATATATCAAAAATCTGTTCAAATTTTTCATTTTCTAAATCTAGATATTCTTCTTTTAAGAGCGTTTTGATTTCATGATAGATCTCCTCATTCTCTTTTTTTAAATCTTTACCATCTTCAATTATGGACTGCCATGTGCTTACCTTTTTATCCACACCGATATTTGAGACAAAATGACAAATCTTACATTCATTTTACCATTACTTTTTTTAGTGGTATTGGTCAGACGTGTTAATGTCCATTCTTTGTATTTTTCAGTAGTCTTAATTTGAAAAAATTCTGCACAACTTGGCACAGAAGAAGATATATCCGTTTTTGCCATATCGTCATGAAACTCGCAGAAGATAAAAAATTCTGAATTTTTCTTGTATTCATTTATCATATGATAAACGATCCAATGAGCCTGATAATCAAATCTATTGAAGCTGTTGGAACCAGCTTGTTCCCTTAAGTCAGAACTCAATATTGTTTCCATGAGTAAATACTCCTATTCATCCTTATTCGTAATACAACGTTCTTATTAACATTTTACCATTTTATGTTTTAATTTCTAGGTATTTATGAAATGGCAATTAAAATACCATAATGAAACACACAAATATTGACATGTTTTTATTTTAAAATTGAAAAACAATACTTAAAGCCCTATCCAGCTAGGATAAGGCTTGAGACTTTTATTTTTTTATTTACTCATGATTTTCTCATATTCCCTAAACAGTTGTGTAGAGATCTTTTTCTAATTTAACATTTAAACCAAGTGATTCTAAATCATCTAAAATATGTTTTTCGGAAAAATTTGAAGTACCTGGAATCCAATCTTGTTTATTTTCCAACAAATCTAATTGATGATTAGCCACTTTTAATGAGACTTCTTTCTCAGAACTCGCTCTTTTCAATTGACGCATACTTACTTGACCTTCGATTGCTGGCTTTAACATTTTCTCCATTATACTCAATCCCTCCCACATCAATTTAGAATTTGCAAAATCACCACGATAAGCATATTTACTAGGTAGTATTATCTTATCATTAAAATATTTCCAATTCAAATTTATCCTATAATCTTCTACCAAGCATTCTTTTGAGTAATAAACCTTTTGTTTTGGAGTTAAGTTCTCAAAGTTCGGTATTCTTTTAGATACATTCTCCAAATAACCTGATTGAAGAAACCATAGATATTGCTTCCCAATAAACTCTTTCTCTGTTTCACCTTTAATATTGAGATAGTCATACATTCTCCACTGAAGTACATGACCGTACTCATGCATTAACGTTTGAGCACACCTTTCATTTGGAGTTAAAAGATTGTATCCCTCTACAACCATATTGTGAAAATCACTATCTAATAGACCTCTAAGTAAAAGTTTTTCAATCTGTTTGTGGAAAATATCTTTTTCAACACTTATTGTACTTTTAGTATCCTCAGGTAACAGGATAATCCATTCTTCAATAGATGTTCTGGGTCTTACCATTAATGCAGTAGTATTATATCCATCAAATCTGCTATTAAGAAACCTGAAGCATAGATTAAATACCTTAGCCTCTTTTAACCTTGCACCTCTTTCTAAAGCATACTTGATACCGCCATTCACTTCGAAATTTGGTCTCCTAACTATGTCTTTAGTGTAGTAAATTGTATTTTTATCCGTTAGTTCACTTAACATTTTTGTGGTTTTAGTAATGTTACGAACAAGAGACTTATCCTCTTCAATTTCACCTAGCTCAATTTCTTCTAAATCAATTTCAAATTCCTCATATTCATTAATATGAGGATTGATTACCTTATGTGCTTTTAGCTTTATTATTTCCATACCCTTTTTTCCCCTTAAACATGTCCATGATAATCCTATATTATCACTTAATTTCTAATTTTGGGTATTTTGTTCATGTTATTTCCAAATTTCTATTGATTATGTAGATAAAACGTATTTTTAAATTTAAGCAGATAACAATTAATAGATGCTTAGTACTTTAGTACATAATTAATTTATTTACCTTATTCTCTTGATACTATAAATTCTCTAACTAAACATCTTCAGCCTCCTTTTCAAATAAAAAACCGTCACCTTAGGTGACGGGATGTTTTAAATATACTTTATACTTGTTCCACGTTGTTACTCTTTATTTGTTTTATTTTATAGAGAAGAAAATTCCTTACATATTAAACATTGATTCTTATCATTAAACGAAAAACCCTTACCTCATTAAATAATTTTAAAATTGGTTAAAGGGTTTTTAGATGTGTTTTTTAGATTTCCGGAATGGTAATATCTATTTTATTCTCTGTTTTTATTAATTCTTCTATAAAACGAAAATAATCATTTTTTATCAACATAATTTTACGGTAACTCGAATCCTCTAAGATATGATTGATATACTCTTGATATTTCTCACTTTTAACCAATTTCTCAATTCTTAACTGTACTCCTGCATCACAAATACTTTTTGGAAGTTTAGCAAGATAACTTCTCTTTGCATAATGTGTAAGTTCTGACATTATTATATAAGGGTTTAATGATAGCGATTTAACAAAGTAATAATACCTTTCATTGAACTCACCGACTGCTAAGAATTTTTTTTCTTGGAGTTTTCTTATATTTGCCCTTACAGTGTCAACCCCCATATCAAGCAAATTAGCTAGTGCCTTTCTTGTTATAGTGCTCTCCAGACCAAATCCCATAGACATATATATTTCTTCTAATATAATTTTCTCTGCAGGCGAGACTCTTTTACACCTTCTAATAGCATGGGGAATCGTTGAATACCCCTTATTAAATAACCATTCAATCTCAGTGGAATCTACATCTAACCCCATTGAAAAATCTATCAAATAGGATGAAATTGGGAATTTATCTTGTACACCTTCATAATAGCTTAGTAAATTTAACATTATATATCCTCCTTAAAAAAGGGATTCATTAAAGAATCCCATCAAAGCGTAAACGAGTATAGACTCGATTTAGAATTAATCGGTTAGAGTATTCAGCATTTTTTGGAATAACCAATTTCCCCTCAATAACAAAAGCTATAAAATCATCACAGTTTTCTATAACCTCTCTTACAAAAGATTCTTCATATCCTGCCAAATTACAAAAATCTTCCACAAAAAAATATTTTTCTGGTGTAAAAACAGCAGCTTTGGTCTCAACTTTTTTTTGATATTTTATACCCTTAGGTAATATTCCCATTAGAAATCCTCCTTTAATTGTATGTTCACACTAGTAGTCGGATTATGTAGTAAATAAGTTGCGAAAAAAATTTATGTGAAACACAAATTACTAAAACATGCGTACAAATAAATTAATTCAGGATTATCCAGAGAGCACGAAGGTATTCTTTTATTTAATAAATAGAAAGAAATTCTTTCAAAAAAGATAGAAACAGCGAGACTTTATCTGTATATAACCATTTTTAACACTCCAATAGCATACTCATGATAAAGACACCTTTTTAACAGTTTCTATTTATTTGTACGTCTTGAAAATTCTAAAAAAATCACTCAAAAAATATATAGCTTACTTTCTTCTCTACGTATTGTTAAGTGCTATTCGGCACTGGGTGGGGTCTTAAGGTTATTTGTGAAATAATCCATAATTAAATTCCTTAGTGAAATTAACCGCAACTTCTCTCTTAAATAAAACGATTACTTTTTTAGAGAGGAGAGGAAAATAATATGCAGGTTAAAAGAGTATATACACAAAAAATAGATTTTGAGTCATTAATCACATGTCAAGTAGAAAAAGAAATTGAAAGAATTATATCTGCCGCTTACAATAATAAACAAGTAGATATAGTCGCCAAAAGAAATGGAGGCGACAAGAATGAAAGTAGCGGGTTATATTCGAGTTTCAACTAACAAGGAAGGTCAAAAAGAATCGCCTGAGAATCAAAAAGCTATGATTTTGGACTTTATTACCGAAGAGAATTTTGATTTACATGACTTCTATACGGATGTTCAAACGGGTACTACTGATAAACGAGATGGATTAAAGCGGTTAATTGATGATGCAGAAAATAAAGCATTTGATGTAATAGTAGCTAAGGAATTGAGTAGGTTGGGACGGAACGTAGAACTTTTATATCAACTAAAGAGAATTGCTGAAACAAAAGGAATCCGTTTAATTACCTTGGATAACAAGGTAGATACTCAAGACTTCACAAAACAAGTTATGTTTGGTTTGTATGCATGGATCTACGAAAATGAAAGCCAACGTAGTAGTGACCGTATAAAAGCTGTCTATCGTACAAAGTATAAAAGCGGTAAGTTTATGGGGAGCATTCCGCCCTACGGCTATTCTCTCCAAGAAGGCAAACTTGTAATTAAGACTGATTATACTGTCGAGGTAGTACGTGATATTTACAATAAGTATTTACAAGGTTGGGGACATGATAAGATTGCTAGCTACCTTACAGAAAAAGATATTCCCACTCCTTCACGAGTTGCTGGTAAAAATAACGCAAGCCTATATTGGCAAGGTTCCTCTATTAAAACAATTTTACAAAATCCTCATTATGTAGGGAATCTTGTCCAAGGCAGGGAAACTTCTCTTAATGTTACTAATAAAGCTAGGAAGACAAATAGTCCTAAGGATTGGGTCGTTGTTACTGACACTCATCAGCCTATTATCTCAAAGGAGATATTTGAACAAGCACAAAGCCTCCTTGCAATTAAAGCTAGACGAGGTAGAGGCAAAACAAAAGCACCCAAACATCTCTTTACCAATATCACTTATTGTTCTGACTGCGGTAAAGCAATGTGGTACCGAGCTAATCGAAAAGGTTATGTGTGTGGCAATTATGCTAAATATGGGAATAAAATCTGTACAAGTCATGCTATCAAAGAACAACATCTTATAGAAATAATTCTAGCGGATCTTAAAGACATGTATAATAGCTTAAATCACCCTAATTTAGAAAAGCATATTACAAGTAAGATCCAAACTAGTATGAATAGCAATAAGAAGAAACTCTCGTATATTGACAATCAAATCGAAAACCAAATGAAAATAAAACGTAATGCCTTACAAAAGTTTGTTATTGAGGATATTTCAAAAGAAGATTATGATGAATTGGTAGTAATGGTACAGGATAAGCTAACACAGCTAGAAGTTGAAAAATTGGATATTAAAAAAAGGATGGCAGAAACCCCCTCAAGAGATAATGTTTCTACCATCAAAGAACAATTAAAAAACTTCTTAAACTTTAATGATTTAACAACGGAAATGCTATTACGCTTTGTTGAAAAGATTGATGTATTTGAGAACAAGATCATCAAAATTCATTACAAATTTTCTCCAATTAAGAAGCCATAACTTCTTAATTATTTTTTAAAACTAACTGTGAAACACACTCCACATGCGTCGTATGCGGAAACATATCAACAGGCTGAACTTCAACCGTCTCATATCCCCCTTTTTCTAAAATAGCTAGGTCACGTGCGAGAGTTGCTGGTCCGCATGAAACATAGACAACTTTTTTCGGCTTCATGTCAATGATGGTATTCAAAAGAGCTTCGTCGCATCCTTTTCGCGGCGGATCTACGACGATGACGTCCGCTTTGATGCCTTGTTTGTACCAGTTTGGAATGACGACTTCTGCTTCGCCTACTTCAAATTCAGCGTTGTGAATACCGTTTAGCTCAGCGTTGCGCTTTGCATCTTCAATTGCTTCAGGCACGATTTCAACGCCATATACTTTTTTCGCTTTTTGAGCGAGAAATAACGAGATTGTTCCGATTCCACAGTAGGCGTCAATTACCGTTTCTTCTCCTGTTAAATCTGCATACTCAAGCGCTTTGTCATAAAGCACTTTCGTTTGCTCAGGGTTTACTTGGTAAAATGATTTTGCTGAAATGGCAAATTTAACGTCGCCGATATAATCGTAAATATATTCTTCTCCCCAAAGTACGTTCGTTTGGTTCCCTAAAATGACGTTTGTGCGCTTGCTGTTTACGTTTTGAACAATTGATTTCACGTTCGGCACGGCTTCGATAATGTCTTCTATAATACGCTTTTTGTTTGGCAGCTCAGCTGTACGAGTCACAATGACAACCATGATTTCACCCGTTACAAGTCCGTAGCGCGCCATGATATGACGAAGTGAGCCTTTATGTTTTTGTTCTTGATAAGCAGAAACGCCATGCTTTTCACAGATTGATTTGACAGCTTGAACAACATCATCATTTGCCTGCTGCTGAATCAAACAGGCATCCATGTTAATGATGTCGTGGCTTCGCTGCTGATAAAACCCAGCGATCAAACCGCCTTCTCGTTCTGCTACGGGAACTTGAGCTTTGTTTCGATAGCGCCAAGGATCGTTCATTCCTAGGGTCGAATGTACCGGAACGTCAGGTAAATGGCCAATTCGCGCCATGACGTCTTTTACTTGCTTTTGTTTAAATTGCAGCTGTCCTTCATAGCTTACATGCTGCAGCTGACAGCCTCCGCACTGCTTGTAGACCGGACAGGGTGCTTCAACACGCTGTTCACTAATTGTATGGTGCTTGATAAGCTTGCCAAACGCATAGCCTTTTTTTACTTTAATGACTTTTACTTGGCCGCTTTCGCCGGGCAGCGCATTTTGAACGAAAACAGGAAATCCGTTCACTTTCGCTACACCCGCTCCATCATGCGTTAAATCTTCAAACGCAACATCTATATATTCATTTTTTTCTACAGGTGGTTTTAATTTTTCCATTTATCGTTACATCCTTTTAGTCATTTGAAAATGCTGAACTGATTGTACCATAAGAGCCAAAGCCAAACAAAGAAAAGCATGAAAAAAGATCGCAATTAGGCGATCTCATTTTTTTCCATCAATTCAGCTGTTGCTTTTGGAACAAAGATTTCTACATGGCGATATAAGTTTACAAATTCCCCAGGCAATAATCCGCCGTACTCGCCATCTAGATTTAACTGCATTTTATCATTTGTATGAATTTTAACACGGTTCGCTTTTGTGTAGATAATATGAGGATCATTGATGTGTTCTCCTCGCAGCGCAAGTGTCGCAATTCGAATAAATTCAGCTAAATTTGCTTTCTTTAAAATAATTAAATCAAACATGCCGTCATCTAAAGAAGAATCTGGTGCCAGCTTTTCAAAACCGCCGACTGAGTTCGTTAAGGAAACGAGGAAGAACATAATCTCGCCGCCAAAGAATTTTCCGTCATACTCAATTTCAACAGATGTTGGTTTAATAGAAGGAAGCATTTCCATGCCTTTTAAATAGTAAGCTAGCTGTCCAAGCATTGTTTTTAACTTGCTTGGCACTTCATATGTTAATTCAGTTAAACGGCCGCCTCCGGCGATATTTACAAAGTAATGCGTTTCTCCGTCGTTTGTTACACAGCCCAAGTCAATTGGCTTTGTTACGCCTTCTACAATGACATCAATAGCGCCTTCAATCGTACGTGGCACATTAATGGCACGAGCAAAGTCGTTGGTTGTTCCAACAGGAATAATACCTAGTTGCGGACGATAGTCTTGTCCAGCGATACCGTTTACGACTTCATTGATGGTACCGTCTCCACCGGCTGCAATTACAACGTCAAAACGACGTTCTACTGCTACTTTAGCAGCTTCTGTTGCATCACCAGCGCAAGTTGTAGCATGACAAGATGTTTCGTAGCCTGCTTGCTCTAGCTTTTGCAAGACTTCCGGTAAGTTTTTCTTAAAAATTTCACGGCCCGATGTCGGGTTATAAATAATTCTCGCTCTTTTCATATTCATCATCCTAATAATGATAATTTGTCACAAATCTTTGCCTACTTTTATCAGTGAAAGAATGCCCCCTCACATTACATCATCAACAAGAGGGGGCATGAACAAACATATTATAAAGAAATTAACCTTGATATACAATATTCACGTTTCGGTTTTTATTCATACCTTCAGCGCGATCGCCCTTACTCATAATAAATGTGAGATGGATATCCACCTCACATTTAGTTATCAAATTTAGCGTTTATTAATTTCTTCTAAAAGAATTTTATTAACCATCGGTGGGTTCGCTTGGCCTTTTGAGGCTTTCATAATTTGACCAACTAAGAAGCCAATTGCACGATCCTTACCGTTTTTGAAATCTTCAATAGATTGAGGGTTTGCATCTAATGCATCTGTTACGAATTTACGTAAAGTTGCATCATCAGAAATTTGTACAAGACCTTTTTCTTTTACAATTTTCTTTGCATCTCCGCCATTTTCAATTAATTCTTTGAATACTTTTTTCGCAATTTTAGACGAAATTGTACCTTCTTGAATTAATTGAATCATACCAGCTAGACCTTCAGGTGTTAAGGCTACATCTGAAAGTTCTTTTTGGTTTGAGTTTAAGTAAGCAGAAACTTCACCCATTAACCAGTTAGAAGATAGCTTCGCATCTCCGCCCGCAGCAAGCGTTGCTTCAAAGAAATCAGACATTTCTTTTGTTAGCGTTAATACCATTGCATCATAAGCAGGTAAGCCAAGCTCTTCTACATAGCGCTTTTTACGAGCATCTGGAAGTTCAGGAATCGAAGCACGAACACGTTCTTTCCACTCTTCGTCGATGTGTAATTCTAATAAGTCAGGCTCTGGGAAGTAGCGGTAGTCGTCAGATCCTTCTTTTACACGCATTAGAATTGTTTCGCCCGTAGACTCGTCAAAACGGCGTGTTTCTTGCTCGATTAAGCCACCAGACAATAACACTTTTTCTTGACGAATTTCTTCGTGTTCAAGACCGCGGCGCACATAGTTAAATGAGTTTAAGTTCTTTAACTCAGCTTTTGTACCGAACTCTTCTTGTCCAACTGGACGTAAAGAAATATTGGCATCACAGCGAAGTGAACCTTCTTCCATTTTACAATCAGATACGCCTGTATATTGAATAATTGATTTTAATTTTTCTAAATAAGCATATGCTTCTTCAGGAGAACGCATATCTGCTTCTGATACAATCTCAATTAGAGGTGTACCTTGACGGTTGAAGTCTACTAGTGAATAGCCATCGCCTGTATGCGTTAGCTTACCAGCATCTTCTTCTAAATGAAGTCGGTTGATACGAATACGCTTCGTTTCACCTTTAACTTCTACTTCAATCCAACCGTTCTCGCCAATTGGTTTATCAAATTGAGAGATTTGATAAGCTTTTGGGTTATCCGGATAGAAATAGTTTTTACGGTCAAACTTTGTATCTGTTGCGATTTCACAGTTTAGCGCAAGCGCTGCTTTCATTGCAAAATCAACTGCTTCTTTGTTTAACACAGGTAATACGCCAGGATAACCTAAGTCAATTACACTTGTGTTAGCATTTGGAGCCGCACCAAATGCGTTTGGACTTGCTGAGAAAATTTTAGATTTTGTCTTAAGCTCAACGTGTACTTCAAGACCAATAATCGTTTCAAAGTTCATCTTTATCTCACCCCTTACAGTGCTGGTTTCGCTTTATGATGCTCAGTTGCTTGTTCGAATGCATGAGCAACACGATAGATTGTGCTTTCGTCGAAATGCTTACCGATAATTTGTAACCCTAATGGCAATCCATTTGATAAGCCGCAAGGCACAGAAATACCAGGTACTCCAGCAAGGTTTACTGGGATTGTTAAAATATCGTTTGCATACATTGTTAATGGATCATCTGTTTTCTCACCAATTTTGAATGATGGAGTTGGCGTAGTTGGCCCAATGATAACGTCATAGTTTTCAAATACAGACTCAAAGTCTTGCTTGATTAACGTACGTACTTGCTGTGCTTTTTTGTAGTAAGCATCATAATAACCAGAGCTTAACGCAAATGTTCCAAGCATGATACGGCGTTTTACTTCGTTTCCAAAGCCTTCGCTTCGAGACTGCTTGTACATTTCGATTAAGTTCTCAGCATTATCTGTACGATATCCGTAGCGAACGCCGTCAAAACGAGATAAGTTAGCAGACGCTTCAGAAGAAGATAATAGATAATACGTAGCTAATGCGTATTTAGAGTGTGGAAGTGATACTTCTTCCCAAGTTGCGCCTAGTCCTTCTAACACTTTTAGTGCATCTAAAACAGACTGGCGAGCTTCTTCGCCTACACCTTCGCCTAAGTATTCTTTTGGAACAGCAATTTTAAGACCTTTTACGTCACCTGTTAAAGCAGATACATAATCCGGTACATCAACATTAGCAGAAGTAGAATCCATTGGGTCTACGCCTGAAATTGCTTGAAGTAAGTATGCATTATCTTCAACAGAATTTGTGATTGGTCCGATTTGATCTAAAGAAGATGCAAATGCCACTAATCCGTAACGAGATACGCGACCATACGTTGGTTTTAATCCGACAACACCGCAATAAGCAGCTGGCTGACGAATTGAACCACCTGTATCAGAACCTAAAGAAAACGGAACTTCTCCTGCTGCTACAGCTGCAGCTGAACCACCGCTAGATCCACCTGGTACGTAATCTAAATTCCATGGGTTGCGCGTTAACTGAAGACCTGAGTTTTCAGTTGAAGAACCCATTGCGAATTCATCCATATTTAATTTACCGATTGTTACCGCTTCAGCTGCCTGCAATTTTTGAACAACTGTTGCATCATAAATCGGATCAAAGTTTGCTAGAATTTTACTAGAGCAAGTTGTACGCAAATCTTTTGTGACAATATTATCTTTTACACCGATTGGCATACCAAATAATAGGCCAAATTCATCTTTTGTTTGTAGTGCTTCATCTAGCTCTTTTGCATAAGCACGAGCATTGTCTTCATTAAGCGCTAAGAACGCACCTACTTTATCATCTACTTCATTAATACGTTTATATGATTCGTCTACTAAATCTTGTACACGTACTTCTTTCTTGTGTAAAAGGCTATGTAGTTCTGAAAGTTTACGATCGAATAAAGACATCGTAAAGCCTCCTTCCTTATTCTAAAATAGTTGGCACTCGAATGTAGCCATCCTTGTGGTCTGGCGCATTTTTTACTACGTCTTCAATTGGTAAACCTTTAGCTGGCTTATCTTCACGCATTACGTTTTTCATATCCAATACGTGAGAAGTTGGTTTTACATTTGTAGTATCTAACTCATCTAATTGTTCTGCATATGTAATAATAGCATCTAATTGTTTTGTAAATAGTTCTGCTTCGTCATCCGTCACCGCAAGTCTCGCTAAGTTTGCAACGTGTTTTACTTGATCAACAGAAATTCTTGACATGTTCCTTCACCTCCGAATATTCGTCCCACTACAATATACTGATAATACCAAACTTCACTAGCAACAGGCAACATTTCTGAGACTAGTTCCTAAAATATTAAAAACCCCGCCAGGCAAGACAGGGCTTACATTTATCACTTCTATTTTATACCAAATCTATTTCATTCAAACAACATTCCATACTTTTCCTTCGTCATAAAATATTTCTCTCTTGCATAGGTATAAAATAACCTTCTTTTTAGAAAAGATAGATAGAAAGAGAAACATGCTTCAGATGAACACACCACCATGTTTTAATTTCACTAGTCTTTGGGAAAGTAAAGAAAACGAATAACTACTTTACCGTAAAAGAGGTGCTATAAAAATTGAATAAAATACTTATACAGTCAGTCATCCACCAGCGCCCTGTGTATCAGCAAAGCGGAAGATGGTTTGTATTAGATGAAGAATTCAAGTGGGATTTGCCCACCTTGCAAAAAGATGTTTTTGCTTGTTTAAATAAAGCCTTTCATATTCCTATCATTTTTTGTGATTCATGCGAAGCCAATAAAATTGTCTCTGCTCTTGGAGAAGAAGAAGCAGAATACCTGCAGTTTGCATCAGGCGTTTACTGGCGAGAAGTCGGCATTATATTTATTTTTAAATTTGATGACTATCTTCCGCTTATTGAAACGATCTTTCACGAGCTGCGCCACTATATTCAAGATCACATCCCTTATTATCAGAAAGAATTTGAGCTGGATAAAAAGCGCCCGTATGAAGAGCGGACAACCGAACAAGATGCGTTTGCATTTGCTGCTTATTATCTTGCTAAGTTTACGAGACAAAATTCTCACGCCATTTCTTCATAGGAGGCAATTTCATAGAATTGAAAAAAGACACTGCTTGAGCAGTGTCTTTTTTTGCTTACTCTTCGTAAATATGAACGAACGGCTTGTCTTCATCTGCTTTTCTAACAATGAGCGCTTCCGGTCCGCTTACTGAGTTAATAGAGATACTCGTTTCCATATATGAAGGGAAATGATCAAGCATTAAACCAGCAACGTACTGAGTAAATCCTACAATTTCACCTTTTCCGTAAAATTGTACGGGAATATCAATCGTCATTTTTTGAAGCTGTCCATCTTTGTAATACCCTTTCCCTACTACGCTTGTAAAGTTCGGGAAATAGTCTTCGATTTGCGCTTTAAACTCATCAAATTTCATCGCATCATCTCGGTGATCTTTTGTTGCATCTGATGATGGGAATAAATAATATTGCTCGTCTAAATTATCCCAGCTGCCAACGGCCGTATCATTTGAACCTGCATTTCCGACAGCTATAAAGTTACCCGGTGTTAAAGAGGACTTAGCACTTTGTTTGAATAATGCTACTCGAACTGGCACATTTTCTAAGCCTTTGATGTTGCGCATACGCTTAACAATCTCATCTGCCATTTGCTTTCCTTGGGCTTCAATCTCTTTATTTGTAAGCTTCACTTCACGAGCATAACCATTTTCTTCTGTATAATAATGAACGGAATTCATCGCCAGGCCAATTGTGACGCCTCCAAGTTTTACCTTGTCGTCTCCGTCTTGAATAAGGTAGTCTTGCTCAGTAATGTTCGCTAAGTACATTGGACTTGTTTCATTACGAGTTTTCAAATCGCCTTTTTCTGTATCGATTGGGTTTAATCCATTGTTTTTAAGCTTCTTTTTCGCCGTATCATCTTTTGTTTTGCTTTGAAGATCTTTAAACTGTTTATCGCTCAGCTTACGGCTTAACCATGAGCGAATAGTATCTTTATCAAGGTACTGGCCTTCTTGATACACATATTTTTTCGGAGAATAGCTATCTGTCGATAAGCGCATTAAGCCTGTTTCAAATTCTTGCGCATCCAAGCGGTTGTTTAAGTTTGCTGCTACTAAGCCTCTTGCCACTCCCGCTTTAAATGGAAGAATTGTTCGGTAATAATCATCTGAAATACTATACTTCGGAATAACTGCTTTTTCTTTCTTATTGTTGGTTTGTTGAACAGTCTCTTTATCGTCCGAAAGATTCGGTGCACACGCTGAAGTTACAAGCATGACCGCAAGAGAAAGTAACAATATCTTTTTCAACTACACACACCTCTTATTTATTTAATTCCGTAAGTAGCCTTGCCTCATCCCATACTTCAATTTCAAGCTCGTTAGCTTTTGTCAGTTTGGAACCAGCCTCTTCCCCTGCCACAACAAGGTCTGTCTTTTTACTTACGCTTCCTGTGACTTTACCGCCAAGTGCTTCAATTTGTGCTTTTGCATCATTGCGAGATAACTGTTCAAGCTTACCTGTTAATACAACGGTTTTACCAGCAAAAACAGAATCTACATTTTCTACACTTACAAGCTTGGGTCCTTTGTATGTAAGGTTTACTCCATACTCTTTTAATTCATGTATAAGTTCTTGAACCTCTTCTTGTGTAAAGTAAGCGACAATAGCATCAGCCATTTTGGCACCAATTTCATTAATTGCCACTAATTCATCATACGTTGCTTTTGTTAACTTGTCTATGGTTTCAAAGTGCTGAGCTAACGTCTTTGCAGCTTTTGCTCCGACATGGCGAATGCCCAAACCAAAAAGCAAACGCTCAAGCGAATTTTCTTTCGATGCTTCGATGGCTGCAATCAAATTATCAGCAGATTTCTCACCCATGCGCTCAAGCTCGATTAACTGCTGTTTTGTAAGCGTATAAATATCCGCTACGTCTTTAATTAACTGTTCGCGAAATAATTGCGATATAACTTTTTCACCAAGTCCATCAATGTTCATCGCATTGCGGGACACGAAATGAATAAGTCCTTCACGAATTTGAGCAGGACAGCTTGGATTAATGCAGCGAAGCGCAACTTCTCCTTCTAAACGCACCAGTTCACTTTCACATTCCGGGCAGTGAGTAGGCATCGTAAACTCTTGCTCTTCTCCCGTTCGCTTCTCCTCAATCACATTCACTACCTCAGGAATAATATCTCCTGCTTTTTTTACTACGACATAATCTCCGATCCGAATGTCTTTTTCACGAATCAAATCTTCATTGTGAAGAGACGCACGCTGTACCGTCGTACCTGCTACTTGAACAGGCTCCAAAATAGCTGTTGGCGTAATGACACCTGTACGGCCTACCGTCAGTTCAATATCTACAAGCTTGGTTACAACTTCTTCAGCAGGAAACTTATAAGCAATAGCCCAACGTGGACTTTTGGCCGTTGTTCCAAGCTCAGCCTGCTGATCAAATGAATCTACTTTTACAACAATGCCATCAATATCATAAGATAGTTCTGGACGTTGCGTTTGCCAGCTTTCGATGTAAGCAATCACATCATCAATGGTTTCACACGTCTGTCTTTCCTTATTTGTTTTAAAACCAAGCTCATCGAGTAAATTCAAACTTTCGCTGTGAGAGTCGATTTCTAATTCTCCTGTATCAGTCATGGCATATACAAAGATATCTAAATTACGTTTTGCCGCAATTTTAGGATCTAGCTGACGCAGTGAGCCTGCAGCTGCGTTACGCGGGTTAGCAAACGGAACTTCATCCCTTTCCATTTTTGCTTCATTAAGTGCTTCGAATGATTTTCTCGGCATAAATGCTTCTCCGCGAACTTCCATTGATAATGGTTCTTTAATTCGCAGTGGAATAGAGCGAATTGTTTTCAAGTTTTCAGTAATATTTTCACCCGTCGTACCGTCTCCGCGCGTAGCTCCCAGCACTAAGTATCCATCTTCATAGCGAAGAGATACAGCAAGGCCGTCAATTTTAAGTTCGCATACATAAGAAAACTCATCTCCAACGGCTTGGCGCACTCGGCGATCAAAATCCCGAAGGTCTTCTTCATTAAATGCATTTCCTAAACTTAGCATAGACGTTTGATGCTGAACCTTCTCAAACGCATCGAGCACTTGGCCGCCGACGCGCTGAGTAGGTGAGTCAGCTGTTTTTAATTCTGGAAATGATTCTTCTATCTCAATTAACTCATTCATTAATTTATCGTATTCTGCATCTGGAACAGATGGCTGATCTAACACATAATATTCATAGCCATATTGATTTAATAAGTCGCGTAATTCTTGAACGCGTGATTTTGCTGTCTCAAACTCCATATTCTAGCTCCTTTTCACGATTACACTTTCGTAACCGGGGCAAATTTAGCAAGCAGTCTTTTTACACCTGTAGGACTAGGAAAAGCAATGTCTAATTCTTTTGAATCTCCTTCTCCTTTTACACTTACAACTGTACCAATTCCCCATTTTTTATGCTCGGCCTTGTCTCCAACGCTCCATCCAATTGATTCACTGCCTGTTGACACAAGCTTCGTTTTTGCCACGGCCGCTTGTCGGCGCGCTGCAAAAGGCGAAGCTGAAGCCCCTGAACGACCAGCAGCAGGTTTGCGCATTGCTTCATTTAAAGATTCCACAAGCTCGCTTGGGATTTCTCCAATGAAGCGGGATTTTGGATTAACGTTTGTTTTACCAAATAGTGTGCGCATTTGAGCATTTAATAAATACAATTCTTGTTCAGCACGCGTAATCCCTACGTAGGCTAAGCGTCGTTCCTCTTCCATTTCATTATCTTCGAATAATGATCGGCTATGAGGGAATACACCTTCTTCCATACCCATTAGAAAAACAACCGGGAACTCTAGACCTTTTGCCGAGTGAAGCGTCATCAGAATCACTTGTTCGTTCTCTTCTTCTTCCTCGTCGTCAAGCTTATCGATATCAGCAACAAGTGCTAAATCGGTTAAAAATGCTACTAAGCTTTTATCTTCACTTGCTTCTTCAAACGTTTTTGTGACAGATAAAAACTCATCAATATTCTCTAAACGGCTTTGTGCTTCAATTGTTTTTTCCACTTTAAGCGCTTCACGGTATCCTGTTCTTTCTAATACTTGTTCCACAAGCTCTGTAACAGACATATAGTCTTGCATTTGAGCTAAGTTCGAAATCATCGATTGGAAATCACGAAGGGCTTTTGTTGCTTTGCCTGTTAACCCCATTAATTCTACTTCATCCAGCGCTTTGAAAATAGAAATGTCATGAACGTTTCCATAATTGGCCACTTTATCGACTGAAGTAGCTCCCACTCCGCGCTTTGGAACGTTCACAATACGAGCTAAGCTAATGTCATCATCTTGGTTGGCAATTAAGCGCAAGTACGCAAGCAAATCTTTAATCTCTTTGCGGTCGTAGAACTTAATGCCGCCGACAATTGTATAATTAATATTGGATTTTAACAGCACTTCCTCCATCACACGAGACTGTGCATTTGTACGATACAAAATGGCAAAATCACTGTATTTACGCTTTCCGCTGTCTACTGCTTCTTTAATTTTACGTGCTACAAACTGTGCCTCATCATGCTCACTCATTGCTTGGTAATGATAAATCTTCTGACCTTCATCGTTTTCCGTCCATAAGTTTTTCACTTTACGATTCATATTGTTTGCAATGACGCCGTTTGCCGCAGCCAAAATCGTTTTAGTTGAACGATAATTTTGTTCAAGCAAAATAGTTTTGGCTTTTGGGTAATCTTTTTCAAATGACAAGATATTTGTAATATCAGCCCCGCGCCAGCGGTAAATAGACTGATCTGAATCCCCTACTACGCATACATTTTCAAATCTTGCAGCTAGCAAGCGAACCAGCATATACTGTGCATGGTTTGTATCTTGATACTCGTCCACATGAATATATTGAAACTTGCGCTGATAGTAAGTTAACACTTCAGGAACTCGTTTAAATAGCTGAATCGTTGTCATAATCAAATCATCAAAATCGAGCGCTTGGTTTTTCTTTAAACGCTTTTCATACTCTTTGTAGACTTTGCTTACAACTTCTTCATACGGTCCCGCTGCTGTTTTATCAAATTCTTCCGCTACTTTTAGTTCATTTTTAGCTGAACTAATGCTTCCTAATAACGAGCGCGGATCGAATTTTTTTGGATCGATGTTTTGATCTTTTAAAATATTTTTAATAACGGACAGCTGATCCGTTGAATCTAAAATCGTAAAGTTACGATTAAAGCCAATACGATCAATATCTCTTCGTAAAATACGCACGCACATCGAGTGGAACGTTGAAATCCAGATATCTTCTGCCACTCCGCCAACGATATTTGAAACACGCTCTCTCATTTCACGAGCTGCTTTGTTTGTAAAAGTAATGGCTAAAATATTCCAAGGTGCAACTTCTTTTTCTGCCATTAAAAACGCAATTCGATGCGTTAATACACGTGTTTTCCCACTTCCTGCACCGGCCATAAGTAATAGTGGTCCGTCTGTCGTTTTAACTGCCTCTTGTTGCTGAGGGTTTAATCCTGTTAATAATTTTTCACTTAAAAAATTCACGTTTTCACCGCCTATATCGAACATATATTCTCTATTCTACTTTATTTATTTTTCACTGTGCAATATTCTTTTTTACTGCTTTTACAGTTTTTAACGCTTCCGATAAATTTGTATAAATAACATTTCCTACAATAACCGTATCGGCTAGCTCTCCCATCTCACTCGCTTGCTCTTTTGTCTCAATACCTCCGCCGTAAAATAATTTCGTCTCATTTAGTGAATTTTTCACTTCTGCCACTAATTCAGGATCTCCATACGTTCCGCTGTATTCTAGATAAAAAACGGGCAAATGAAACATGCGTTCAGCCATACGAGCATACGCTACAACGTCTTCTGCATCCAAATCTGTTTTCGCTTCCGTTAGCGCAGCTACTTTTGCTTCGGGGTTAAGTACGCAGTATCCTTCTACAAAAATTTCATCCCAGTCCATGATCTCTCCGTATTCCTTCATAGCTGCGTGATGTAAATCAACAATCCACTTTGGATCCTTGCTGTTTAAAACGGTCGGAATAAAATAAGAATCAAACCCAGGTGTTACAGAGTCAATTGTTGATACTTCAAGCGCACACGGCACCGTGTAGCGGCGAATACGCATTAACAGCTGCAGTACATTGTCTAGAGTCACTCCATCAGATCCTCCGACAAGAACCGCATCCGTGCCGGATTCGCAAATTTTCTCTAAATCTGCATCTGAAATCTCTTTATTAGGATCTAATTTAAAGACATGTCTCCACTCTTTAATATCATACATATATGTTCCTCCATTTCTTTACACTTAAAAGTTCGCGCTTGTCCATTTGTTCATTATAACAAAACTAAGGGGGTGAAATGAAAGGAAAACCGAACTTTTCATCACGTTTTTTGTTTTCAAAAAATATGTATAAAAGATATGGTTTTATCCTCAAATCCCCGAAGAAAACATCACAAAAAAAGCCCATTTTGCACAAGGTTATTGTTTCTCTGCATAGGATATGCTAATATATAGCTACTAAAATTCATATGATATACGCTGAAGGATCAATAGTACTTAAATCCTCTTCACAAAGCGAACTAGGGACGGTGGGAGCCTAGAGAATGGTTTAAGGAAAAGGCAATCTGGAGTATATACAGACGAAGGTGGATACATTTTGTATCAACCAGGGTGGAACCGCGGGAAAAACTCTCGTCCCTGGGCATATTGTTGATATGCCCAGGGACGAGAGTTTTTTTGTACCCGCTCTTTTTGTTTCGCTTGAATCACTACCATTTACAGGAGGAATTAGAATGTCAAAAACAATGGATCAAATCGTATCTCACGCTAAACACCGCGGCTTTGTATTTCAAGGATCTGAAATTTACGGCGGTCTTGCAAATACATGGGATTACGGCCCGCTTGGCGTAGAATTAAAAAACAATATTAAAAAAGCATGGTGGAAAAAATTCATTCAAGAATCTCCATACAACGTTGGTTTAGACGCTGCGATTTTAATGAATCCAAAAACATGGGAAGCTTCTGGTCACTTAGGAAACTTTAATGACCCAATGATCGACTGTAAGGATTGTAAAGCCCGTCATCGTGCCGATAAATTAATTGAAGAAAAACTTCAAGAAAAAGGCATTGAAATGATCGTAGACGGCCTTTCATTTGATGCAATGGCTGACTTAATTAAAGAACATGAAATTACATGTCCTGAGTGTGGTTCAGCTAACTTCACTGAAATTCGTCAATTTAACTTAATGTTCAAAACGCACCAAGGTGTAACTGAAACATCAACAAATGAAATTTACCTTCGTCCTGAAACAGCTCAAGGTATTTTCGTAAACTTTAAAAATGTTCAGCGCTCAATGCGTAAAAAGCTTCCGTTCGGTATCGGCCAAGTGGGTAAAAGCTTCCGTAACGAAATTACACCTGGTAACTTCACATTCCGTACGCGTGAATTTGAACAAATGGAACTTGAATTCTTCTGTAAACCAGGCACTGAATTAGAGTGGTTTAACTACTGGAAAGAAACATGTAACAAATGGCTTCTTTCTCTTGGTATGAAAGAAGAAAACGTTCGTCTTCGCGATCATGATGATGATGAACTTTCTCACTACAGTAATGCAACAACAGACTTTGAATACAAGTTCCCATTCGGCTGGGGAGAACTATGGGGCGTAGCTTCTCGTACAGACTATGACTTAAAGCAGCATATGGAACACTCTGGAGAAGACTTCCAATATGTTGATCAAGAAACAAACGAACGCTATGTACCTTACTGCATCGAGCCTTCTTTAGGCGCTGACCGTGTAACATTAGCTTATATGATTGATGCATATGAAGAAGAAACGTTAGAAGATGGCTCTTCTCGTACAGTTATGCAGCTTCACCCTGCTTTAGCACCATTTAAAGCTGCTGTATTGCCACTTTCTAAAAAGCTTTCTAACGAAGCTCGCGCTGTCTTTGAAGATTTAGCAAAATACTTTATGATTGACTATGATGATGCTGGTTCAATCGGTAAACGTTACCGTCGCCATGATGAAATCGGTACGCCGTTCTGTATTACATTCGATTTCGATTCATTAGAGGACAATCAAGTAACAATCCGTAACCGCGACACAATGGAACAAAAACGTGTAGCAATTAGCGACCTTAAAAATATCATTGAAGAAGCAACTCAATTTTAATTAAAAAATAAGCGTATGGCTGCTTCAGCCATACGCTTTACTTTTGATTTGAATCTTCTTGAAGGCGTTCTAACACCATTTGATACGCATCGCTTCCATAATTCAAGCAGCGTTTAACACGGGAAATAGTCGCTGTGCTTGCTCCAGTTTCCGTCTCAATTTTATGGTACGTGTTGCCTTCTCTCAGCATTCTTGCTACTTCTAAGCGCTGTGCTAATGATTGAATTTCATTAACTGTACATAGGTCATCAAAAAATTGATAGCATTCTTCAAGGTTTTCTAATGATAAAATCGCTTGAAATAGCTGATCTAATTCTTTTCCTCGTAGTTTGTTGATTTGCATCGTATCGAACTCCTTTATCATTGGCTTTCTTTACTGGTTGTTTCTATCTATAAAATACAGTTTCTATATTTATTTGCACATACATTCATTCTGTATGAAGACAGCCAATTTCATACAAATTTCAAATTCCTTTGATACTTTTATATTTTAACGCATTATAGACGGAAAAAGTACTTTTTTATTCATAACATCATAAATTCCTACTGGCGTGATACGAATATAGGGCAAATGTGTAGACGAAAAGAACAGCAGTGAATAGACGGGATCATCGTGCTTGTATCCTCGCTCACCCAGCACTTTCTTGAGTTCTACCTCTCGTTTACTTAATTCCTCCATCGGCAGATTCGACATGACTCCTTTTAACGGAAGATCCAGTTCGTATACTACTTTCTCATCTTCTGTAATGACAATACCGCCTCCAATTTCTTTCATACGTTTAAATGCACACATCATATCTTTTTTCGATTTTCCAATTAAAATAAAATCACCTGTATTTGAAAATGAACTTGCCAGTCCTGATACATTTGTTGCAAATCCTTTTAACAGCGTATTGATCCGCCACTTACCTTCTCGGTCCACCAGCACTAAAAAACTTTCATCATGATCAGAGGCTAATACATCTCCGCTCACATTCAAGTGAATTGAATACGGCTCCATAATAACAGCATTTTTCATTTTTACGCCTACTGGCATTGAAAATTGAAAATCGTCCATCGTTAAATCAAAGTCCAACTTTAACGGTGAAAAACCAAACTTTTCCCAAGGAAATTCTACTGAGGCTAATGCTTGTTCTTTGCCTTCTTTTTTCATCCACTTTCCTTTTGCTAGCACAGAGACCGGAGTAGGCCGCATAGGATCTTCTAAAATATTAATATTAGCCACACAGCCTGTTGCTACATGCCCGTGCAAATGTTCCATGTTATAATAGCGAGCAATATTTACAGACACCATATTATAAGCATCTAACACGGGAACCCCTTCTGAAATAGCTAATGTAATTAACATATCTGACACGCCATTTTGGTAAAAAGAAGGCGGAGAACCGTCTGTATTCATCGTAATATGGTCAAAATAATCTACCTGCAGCTCTTTTAACTCCTGCAGCAATTTTGGCAAATCCGGCCGAATTGAAGAGTGGCGCAAAGCAACGTCATAGCCTTGTGTTAACCGAGCAACAACATCTTCCCCCGTCATAGACTCATGATCGCTGTCTGCTCCGAGCAATTTCATTTTTGCCAAGGTAAATGCTGACGCCCCTGGGAAATGTCCTTCAATGTGCTTTCTCATCCGTTTTGTCTCTTGAACCCAGTGAAGCATTAAATCATCTCCGTCTAAAAGCTTCGGCCAACTTGTCAGTTCGCCTCCTTGTAAGACAGCTTCATTTTGTAGCCAAGAAGTAATGTTCGTATGTGAGAAGATGTCAGCCTCTTCATCAATTTCCGTCTGCGAATCAAATCTGCACCACCAATACAGCGATTGTGGTAACGTTTTCATTTCTTCAATCAATGAAAACGCCGTTTTTTGTTCGAGCTGTAAAGCGAGAATTAAATTGTCATTAAATAAAGTCGTTGTTCCGTGCTTGGCTGCATATTGGGAAAAAGTCTGGGGATTATATAACTGAAACGGGTGAACATGCGGCTCAATATACCCAGGAACCACATATTTCTCACTGCAGTCTATAATCTCTGTAGAAGCGTCTGTGTGCTTAGGCATCTCTGAGCCGACGTATACAATACGGTCTTGGTAAACCCAAATATGTGCTTTTTTCCACTGCTTCATTCGAGCGTTCAAATATGTTGCATCTTTTAAGACAATAGTTGGTGCTTTTTGACCGTTTAATACTAAGAGCTGCTGTCTAATATGTTTGCTTTTCCAGCGGTATCTTTGTTCCGGCATGCTAAATTCCCCCTAATTTACTATGTATTTTTATCGTAACACATCCGTGATGTAAACGCATTCAGAAACTGTTATTAATTTTATGAATAAAGGTGATAAAACATGAAACCAAATATCGGTATTGTTAACGCATTAATTCGACTTACACTGGGCTTTACCCTTCTTTCTTGGACAACATCTCGTTTATCTCGCAGACCGTACAAAGATTCATACATCTTCTTAGGATTAATGGGAGCTTTAAAAGTGGCAGAAGGCATCACGCGTTTTTGCCCTCTTACGTACGCATATGATTCATGTCAAAAACATGATGAACATGAACACCATCCAAATGGAAATGAAGAAACGTATAATCCTTCATAAGGTAAAAAGGAGAGCCGGAGCTCTCCTTTTTTATTTTAAAGCTGCTTTTGTTAATGCACGATGGCCGATGTCTTTACGATAGAAAAAGCCTTTTTCTACATCGATATGAGCCATTTGCTTGTATACTTCTTGCTGCGCTTCTTGAAGAGTTGCTCCTTTAGCACCTACTAATAGAACACGGCCGCCGTTTGAAACGTATGTGTCGTTTTCTAAAGCTGTACCAGCGTGGAAAACAAGCGCGTCTTCACTAATCGCATCCAATCCGTTAATTGGCGCACCCTTTTGATAATCTTCTGGGTAGCCTGCTGCTGCTAATACGATTCCGATAGCTGCTTCATCATCCCATTCAATTTCTACTTTTTCTTCTTTCAAAATGCGAAGAAGCACATCGACTAAATCGCTTTTCATACGGGGCAGTACAACCTGGGTTTCCGGATCTCCAAAACGCGCATTAAATTCAATAACTTTTGGTCCTTTTTGTGTTTGAATCAGACCAGCATATAGAATTCCTGTATACTCACAGCCTTCTTCAGCTAATCCTTTAGCCATTGGAAGTAAGATGTTTTCTACAGCCTCTTGTACTTCTGCATCACTGATTTGCGGAACAGGAGAGTAAGCTCCCATGCCTCCTGTGTTTGGTCCTTGATCGCCGTCAAAAGCACGCTTATGATCTTGTGCAATTACCATTGGATATACATTTGTACCGCGTACAAATGCCATTAATGAAAATTCTTCACCATCCAAAAATTCTTCTACAACTACTTTTGCACTTGCTTCTTTAAATTTTTGGTCAACTAGAAAATCACGTAATGTATCTACAGCTTCTTCCACTGTTAAAGCAACAGTTACACCTTTACCAGCCGCTAAGCCGTCTGCTTTAATAACAATTGGAGCGCCTTGCTTTTCCACATATGCTTTTGCTTCCTCGTAAGACGTAAATGTTTCATACGCTGCGGTTGGAATATCATACTTTTTCATGAGCTCTTTTGCAAAGCTTTTGCTTCCTTCAATCATCGCTGCTTGTTTGCGCGGTCCAAAGACTGGAAGACCTTCTTGTTCAAATCGATCAACAATGCCTTCAATTAGCGGATTTTCTGGTCCAACAATTGTTAATCCAATCTTGTTTTCTTTTGCAAATAGCACAAGCTCTTCTTGGCTGCTTTCATCGATTGGTACAATCGTTGCCACATCTCTCATGCCCGGATTTCCTGGTGCTACAAACACTTCGTTAACAAGTGGACTTTTTGAAGCTTTCCATGCAATTGTATGCTCTCTTCCGCCTTTTCCAATAACTAAAACATTCACGTTCTTCACCTCATTAATGTTTAAAATGTCTTACGCCTGTAAATACCATTGCAATGCCGTATTCATCTGCTTTTGCAATTGACTCTTCATCACGAATTGATCCGCCTGGCTGAATAATCGCTGTAATTCCTGCTTTAGCTGCTGCTTCTACTGTATCGCCCATTGGGAAGAACGCATCTGAACCTAAAGCTGAACCTTGTGCTTTTTCACCAGCTTGTTCAATCGCAATTTTTGCAGCGCCTACACGATTCATTTGACCAGCCCCTACGCCAATTGTCATGTCATCTTTTGCAAGTACAATAGCATTAGACTTAACATTTTTAACAACTTTCCATGCTAATTTTAAATCTGCCCACTCTTTTTCTGTTGGCTCGCGTTTCGTTGGAACAGTAATCGTTGCATCATCAAATCCGAACACATCTTCATCCTGAACAAGAACGCCGCCTTTTACAGATGTTAAGAAAGCTTCTTTTTCTGCTTTTTCATCAAGCTCTATCGTTAGTAAACGAAGGTTTTTCTTAGCTGTTAATACATCTAATGCTTCTTGATCGAACGCAGGCGCAATGATGATTTCTAAGAAAATTTCTTTTAACTGAATAGCCGTTTCACGGTCGATAGGACGGTTAGCTGCTACGATACCGCCAAAGATAGATGTAGGATCCGCTTCGTATGCTTTTTGATAAGCTTGAGCAATTGTTTCACCCACACCTACACCGCAAGGATTCATATGTTTGATCGCTACGATAGCCGGCTCTTTGAATTCTTTTACGATTTGAAGAGCTGCATTTGCATCGTTGATATTATTGTATGATAACTCTTTTCCATGGAGCTGCGTAGCTGTTGCAATAGAACCTTTTTGTGTTAACGGCTTTTTATAGAAAGAAGCTTGTTGGTGCGGATTTTCTCCGTATCGTAAGCCTTGAACACGCTCATACGTTACTGTTAATTTCTCAGGAGTTGTTTCACCTGTAATGTTTGTTAAGTATTCAGCGATTAATGCATCATAAGCTGCCGTGTGACGGAATACTTTTGCTGCTAATCGTTGATTAGTTTCAAATGAAACATTGCCATCAGCTTTTAACTCTTCTACTACGGTTGCGTAATCGCTTGGATCTACTACAACTGAGACAGAACGATAGTTTTTCGCAGCTGAACGAAGCATTGTAGGTCCACCGATGTCAATATTCTCAATCGCTTCAGCAAGCGTTACATCCTCTTTTTCAATTGTCTTTTTAAATGGATATAAGTTTACAACTACAAAGTCGATTGGCGAGATATTATGCTCTTTCATTTGTGCTTGATGCTCTTCGTTATCGCGTAACGCTAATAAAGCACCGTGAACGTTAGGATGCAATGTTTTTAAACGACCGTCTAAAATTTCTGGGAAATCAGTTACTTCAGAAATTCCGATAACGTCAATGCCGTTTTCTTCTAGCGTACGTTTTGTACCGCCAGTTGAAATAATTTCTACTCCTAAGTCCTTTAATTCTTGTGCAAATGAAACAATACCTTCTTTATCAGATACGCTAATAAGTGCGCGTTTTGCTGTCATTTTGTAAACTCCTCCTGATCCGATCTCTCATTTAAAATCTTTCTTTCACTACTACTCTACCATAGTAAAGGATTAAAACTTTTTTGACAAGGTTACATCCTATTTATTTAACTGCGGCTTGTTCAAATAATTCATTTAGTACCGCGGGATAAAATTGATGTTCAATTTCATGAATGCGGGCCTCGACTGTTTCTCTTGTATCGCCTTTTTCAATGCGAATAGCCTGCTGATCAATAATTGGTCCTGTATCCATTCCTTCATCTACAAAATGCACGGTAATTCCAATCACTTTTACTCCTGCATCAAAAGCTTGACCAATAGCATCAATCCCAGGAAATGCAGGTAAAAGCGACGGATGAATATTAACAATACGATTTTTGTATGGCTTAAGCAACGTCGAACCAACTAATCGCATATATCCTGCTAAAACAAGAAATTCTACTTTAGCTGATGTAAGCTCTGCAAGAATTGCTGCTTCATACGCTTCTTTATTTTCATAGTCTTTAGGCGAACAAACAAAGCATGGTATTCCACATGCTTTTGCTCGTTCAATTACGTATGCATCGGGTTTATTGCAAACAACAAGCGCGATATTTGCTTTTAATCGACCTGACTGAGTCGCTTCGTAGACGGATTGAAAGTTACTGCCGTTTCCAGAAGCAAACACTGCAATATTTATCATGCAAACGTCCCTCCAGCAAATTCAACACCTGTTCCTTCTTTGACACGTCCGATAACAAATGCTTTTTCGCCTTCGTTTTCAATTGCTTCAATGACTTTATTCATATCTTCAGGTTCAACAGCTAAAACAAATCCGATTCCCATGTTGAATACTTCGAACATTTCTTTACGGTCTAGCTTGCCTTGCTCTTCAAGGAAATCAAACACGTATGGAATTGGCCAAGAACCGTAATCGATTTCTACACCTAAACCTTCAGGAAGCATACGAGGGATATTTTCAACAAATCCGCCTCCAGTAATATGAGCCATACCTGCAATCTTAGCTGCATGTAATGCTTTTAGGACCGGCTTCACGTATATTTTTGTTGGTGTTAATAACTCAACTCCAAGCTTTTCGTTAAAACCAGCGTAAGTTTCTTGAAGATTTAATCCTTGATCATCAACGATTTTACGTACAAGAGAGTAGCCATTGCTGTGGATACCGCTAGATGAAATACCGATTAACAGCTGTCCAGCTTTAATCTCATCTCCAGTAATAATTTCTGACTTTTCTACTGCTCCTACTGTAAACCCTGCAAGATCATATTCATCTTCTTCGTATAAACCTGGCATTTCAGCTGTTTCTCCGCCAATTAACGCACAGTTGGATTGTTCACAGCCGTCTGCAATTCCTTTTACAATCGATTCAATTTTTTCAGGAACTGCTTTCCCGCAAGCAATATAATCTAAGAAGTAAAGAGGCTCTGCTCCTTGTGCTAAAACGTCGTTTACACACATGGCCACTGCATCCACACCGATTGTGTCATGCTTATCCATCTGAAAAGCAAGTTTCAATTTTGTTCCTACTCCATCTGTACCAGAAACAAGAACAGGCTCTTTTAAATTCAATGTAGATAAATCGAACATTCCGCCAAAGCCGCCGACTGTTCCCATAATACCTGCACGAGCAGTGCGTTCTACGTGCTTTTTAATACGTGAAACAGCTTCATATCCTGCTTCTAAGTCAACTCCAGCTTGTTTATATGAATATGACATGTTGTCACTCCTTTTTTACGTTAAAACTAACAAGTTACCTTTTCATGAGGGTGTACAGTATCTGGATAAATTTCAGTTGGATACTTTCCAGTGAAACATGCCATACACTGTCCGCCGTTGCCTTCATACTGTCTGCCGATTGCATCTACTAACCCTTCGTTGCTTAAGAAAACAAGTGAATCAGCTTCAATCAATTCACGAATTTCTTCAACAGAGCGCGTAGCAGCAATTAGCTCAGAGGATGACGACGTGTCAATTCCATAAAAACATGGATTTTTGATAGGGGGTGAACTGATGCGTACATGTACTTCAGTTGCTCCTGCTTCTCGAAGCATACGAACAATGCGACGGCTTGTTGTGCCGCGAACGATAGAATCATCTACCATGACAACACGTTTACCCTCTACAATTTTACGTACAGGAGACAGCTTCATTTTTACACCTTGTTCACGCAATTCTTGTGAAGGCTGAATGAATGTACGGCCTACGTATCGATTCTTAATTAAACCTAATTCGTATGGAATTCCTGACTGTTCTGCAAAACCGATCGCTGCTGAAATACTTGAATCAGGAACGCCTGTTACAACGTCTGCCTCAATCGGTGACTCAACTGCAAGTTGTTTCCCAAGGTTTTTACGAGCAGAGTGAACATTGATTCCATCAATATTACTATCTGGTCTTGAGAAATAAATATATTCCATACTGCAAATTGCGCGGTTTACATTTAATGTGAAACGTTCTGATTGAATACCTTCATCGTTAATAATGAGTAATTCACCCGGCTCTACATCACGCTCATGAACTGCTCCAACGATATCGAACGCACATGTTTCAGAAGCTACTACATAAGCATCACCTAATCGTCCAATTGATAACGGACGCAATCCGTGAGGGTCAAGTGCAACCATCATCGTATCTTCTGTTAAGATAACGAATGCGTATGCGCCTTTAACCATTGATAAAGCATTTTTTACTTTATCTTTCATATCTTCATAGCCGCTTCGTTTAATTAAATGAGCAAGTACTTCTGTATCCGATGTTGATTGAAAAATACTCCCTTGGTTTTCCAGCTGATGCTTTAATGCATTTGCATTAACCAAGTTTCCATTATGAGCTAACGCAAGGCTTCCGCTATGAGAGCGGAAGTGAAGGGGTTGAACATTTTCAAACCCTCCGCCTCCAGCTGTTGCATAACGAACGTGTCCAATTGCTGCTTTACCGTTTAGTTGCTCTAACTCTCCGTGGCCAAATACTTCGTTAACAAGACCGACACCTTTCATTACTGTCACTTTTTCTCCGTCTGTTACAGCAATACCAGCGCCTTCTTGTCCGCGGTGCTGCAAGCTATGCAAACCGTAATAAGCAATCTGGCTTGCATTTTCATGTCCCCATACACCGAATACGCCACATTCTTCGTTTAAGCCTTTGATTTCAGCAAGCATGGAAGCGCTCCTTTCCAAGCAGTAGTTAATTCTTCAACTGATAATTGAACAAGAACATTTTCTTGATGTTTAACAGTTAATGTTGCGTCTTCTGTTACGCGTCCTACTAATGTTACATCTTGTACAAGCATTTCGAATTTTTCTTTATTCTCTGGAGAAACCGTTACGATAAAACGCGATTGTGTTTCACTGAATAGCTCTGCTGTTGCTTCGCCGTCTACCGTTACGTCCACACCTAATCCGCTGCCGTTCATCACTTTTTCAGCTAGGGCTACCGCGAATCCTCCTTCTGCAATATCGTGAGCAGATTGAACTGCACCTTCACGAATTGCTTGAAGAAGCTGATCTTGACGTGTTTTTTCAACTGCTAAATCTAATTTAGGTGAATGCCCAAATACCGTACCGTTTTCTAGTACTTTTTGAAGCTCAGTACCTGCGAATTCTGCTTCAGCTTTACCAATCACATAGATTAAGTCATCTCTTTGCTTCGCATATTGAGTTGTAATATGGTTGAGATCGTCGATCAAACCAACCATTCCGATAACAGGAGTTGGGTAAATTGCTTCACCTTTTGTTTCATTGTAAAGAGATACGTTACCGCCGATAACCGGAGTCGATAGCTCACGGCAAGCGTCGCTCATACCGTCTGTTGCTTTTTCAATTTGCCAGAAGATTTCTGGTTTTTCAGGGTTACCGAAGTTTAAGCAGTCTGTAATTGCAAGAGGCTGGGCACCTGAACATACAAGGTTACGAGCAGCTTCTGCTACTGCAATACGGCCGCCTACTTCTGGGTCTAGGTATAAATAGCGAGAGTTACAGTCTGTTGTCATCGCTAATGCTTTATTTGTATCACGTACACGAACAACCGCCGCATCAGATCCAGGAGATACAACTGTGTTTGTACGTACTTGATAGTCATATTGGTTGTAAACCCACTCTTTGTTTGCAATAGTAGGCTGTTTTAAAAGTGTTACTAACATATCACTGTAATTTTCAACAGTAGGAGCATATGCTGACTGCTCTTGGAACTCACGATAGTATGCTGGTTCTTGAGATGGCTTGTGGTATACCGGTGCATCTTCTGCTAATGCATCTACAGGAACATCTGCTACTACTTCTCCGTTATGAGTTAAACGAAGGCGCTTATCGTCGGTTACATGACCAACTGAAACAGCTTCTAATCCGTATTTTTCTACGATTTCTACGATTTCATTTTCACGGCCTTTTTCAACAACGATAAGCATGCGCTCTTGAGATTCTGAAAGCATCATTTCATATGGTGTCATACCTGTTTCACGCTGAGGTACAAGATCAAGGTTCATTTCAATACCAGAACCCGCTTTACTTGCCATCTCTGCTGAAGAACTTGTTAAGCCCGCAGCACCCATATCTTGAATACCGACTAAAGCGTCACACTTGATAAGTTCTAAGCAAGCTTCAAGAAGAAGTTTTTCCATAAATGGATCTCCTACTTGTACAGCAGGACGTTTTTCATCTGACTGATCAGATAGTTCTTCAGAAGCAAATGTTGCGCCGTGGATGCCGTCGCGGCCTGTTTTTGCTCCTACGTACATAACCGTGTTGCCAACGCCTTTAGCTTGACCTTTTTGAATGTCTTCGTGATTAATTAAACCCACACACATAGCGTTAACAAGCGGATTTCCTTCATATGAAGCTTCAAACTGAATTTCTCCGCCTACTGTTGGGATTCCTACACAGTTACCGTAACCTGCGATTCCCGCTACTACTTCCTCAAACAAATGACGAACCTTTGGAGATGTTAATTCACCAAAACGCAAAGAGTTTAAAAGTGCAATCGGTCTTGCTCCCATTGAAAAGACGTCACGAATGATACCACCTACACCAGTTGCTGCTCCTTGATAAGGTTCAATCGCTGATGGATGGTTATGACTTTCGATTTTAAATACAACGGCTTGGTTGTCACCAATATCAACGATACCAGCTCCTTCACCAGGACCTTGTAATACTTTTTCACCCGTGATAGGGAATTTTTTCAGTACAGGCTTAGAGTTTTTATAACTGCAGTGCTCTGACCACATAACAGAGAATAAGCCTGTTTCTGTATAATTAGGAGTACGACCAAGCAGTTGCTCTACATTCGCAAACTCTTCGTCTGTTAATCCCATGTCTCGATATAACTTTTGTTCTTTAATTTGCTCTACATTTGGTTCAAGAAGTAACGACATTTTGTTCCCTCCACTGCTTTACGATTGATTGAAATAATTTAAGTCCGTCCGCGCTTCCTAAAAGATCGCTTACCGCTCTTTCTGGGTGAGGCATCATTCCTAATACGTTGCCTGTTTCGTTCGTAATCCCTGCAATATCTTGAAGACTTCCGTTTGGATTATCACCTGCGTATTGGAAAAGAATCTGGTTGTTTTCAATCAATTTTTGTAACGTGTGTTCATCACAATAGTAGTTGCCTTCACCGTGTGCCACTGGAATAGCAATTACTTCATCTTTGCCATAAGCATTTGTAAACATTGTTTCGTTATTAGCTACTTTCAAATTCACTGTTTTACAGATGAATTTTAAGTTTTCATTACGGCGCATAGCACCTGGCAGTAATCCTGCTTCTAATAAAATTTGGAATCCATTACATACACCTAGTACTGGCTTTCCTTGGCTTGCTGCTTTTTTTACAGCGTCCATTACATTTGAGAAACGAGCGATAGCACCTGAACGAAGGTAATCTCCATATGAGAAACCACCTGGAAGCAAGATACCATCATATTGATCTAATGATTCTGTATCGTGCCAAACGTAATCTACTTCTTCACCAAGCTCATCTTTGATAGCATGATACATATCGACGTCACAGTTTGATCCTGGAAAAACAATTACAGCAAATTTCACTGTACGACAACCTCCTCAACCTCGTAACGGTAATCTTCAATTACTGTATTAACTAAAAGCTTTTCACACATTTCTTTTACGCGTTCATCTAATGAATCTGTGCTGTCGATTGTTAGCTCTAAAAATTTACCGATGCGTACTTCTTCTACTTCTTCATAAGACATACGGTGCAATGAATTTTTAACGGCTACTCCTTGAGGGTCTAATACACTTTCTCTTAATGTGACAAATACTTTTACTTTATACATGGGTGGGTTATCCTCCGATTCGCTGTAAGATTTTTTCGTATGCTTCTGTTAAACCGCCTAAATCTCTGCGGAATACATCTTTATCTAATTTTTCGTTCGTATGAACATCCCAGAAGCGGCAAGTGTCAGGTGAAATTTCATCCGCTAAAATAATGTCGCCTTGAGAAGTACGGCCGAATTCTAATTTAAAATCTACTAAGAAAATATCTTTATCTTTGAAAAATTTCGATAATATTTCGTTGATTTGAAGTGCTTGTGCCTTTAAACTATCAATCTCTTCTTGAGTTGCAGCCTTAAGGAAAATCGCATGTTCTGCAAGAATTAATGGATCACCAAGCGCATCGTCTTTGTAATAAAGTTCAACGATTGGCTGTTCAAAACGAATACCTTCTTCTACGCCAATTCGCTTCGCAAGGCTTCCTGCTGTAGCATTTCGTACAACAACTTCAAGCGGGACAATTTCTACTTTCTTAACCGCTTGTTCATGATCTGAAAGCTGCTTCACAAAGTGAGTTGTAATCCCTTGCTCGTGTAACATTGAAAATAGTAAACTACTAATTTGATTGTTCAACTGTGCTTTTCCGCTAATCTCCGCTTTTTTCTGACCGTTGAATGCTGTAGCTTCATTTTTATAAGCAACCCACAATACATCTTGCTCATCAGTAGCGTAAATTTTTTTCGCTTTTCCTTCATAAAGTAACTCTTGCTTTTCCATGCTGTCACCTCTACATACAGAATATTCAGATACACTTTCTTAGATAAAGGCAAGGACGTGCCTTGCCTTTTTTATTAAAGACCTAAACGTTCAAAGATCATATCTACATTTTTTAAATGGTGCTTATGATCGAAGCAATCTTCAATCTCTTCTGGTGATAAGTGGCGAGTAATGCGCTCTTCGCCTTCAATTAAAGAACGGAAAGGAACTTGCGTTTCCCATGCTTCCATTGCTTTTGGCTGTACTAAGTCGTATGCTTCTTCGCGTACCATGCCTTTATTGATTAGTGTTAACAGTACACGCTGTGAGTAAATTAATCCTAGTGTACGATCCATGTTGCGCTTCATATTGTCAGGGAATACTGTTAAGTTTTTAACAATGTTTGCAAAACGATTTAACATGTAATTTAAAGCAATCGTTGCATCAGGTAAGATGACACGCTCTGCCGATGAATGAGAGATGTCACGCTCATGCCAAAGCGGTACATTATCATAAGCTGTAACCATATAGCCGCGAATTAAGCGAGCAAGTCCCGTTACGTTCTCAGAACCGATTGGATTACGTTTATGAGGCATTGCAGATGATCCTTTTTGACCTTTTGCAAAGTACTCTTCAACCTCACGTGTTTCACTCTTTTGAAGACCGCGAACTTCTACTGCAAATTTCTCAATAGATGTCGCAATTAACGCTAGTACTGACATATAGTGTGCATGACGGTCACGCTGTAATGTTTGCGTAGAGATTGGTGCTGGTGAAATTCCTAACTTCTCACATACGTATTTTTCAACAAAAGGATCGATGTTAGCGAACGTTCCAACTGCTCCTGACATTTTACCGAATTCCACTTCAGCTGCAGCACGTTTTAAACGCTCTAGGTTACGCTTCATTTCTTCGTACCATAATCCCATTTTCAAACCAAATGTCGTTGGCTCAGCGTGTACACCGTGCGTACGTCCCATCATAACCGTATACTTATGTTCTTGAGCTTTTTCCTTTAGTACTTCTACAAAGCGCTCTACGTCACTTAGCAAGATTTCATTAGCTTGCTTTAATAAATAAGATAGAGCTGTATCAACTACGTCAGTTGAAGTCAAACCGTAGTGTACCCACTTGCGCTCTTCACCAAGCGTTTCAGATACTGCACGAGTGAAAGCTACTACGTCATGACGCGTTTCTAGTTCAATTTCATTGATGCGGTTAATATCAAAAGATGCATTTTGACGAATTAACTTTACATCTTCTTTCGGAATATGTCCTAATTCTGACCATGCTTCGCAAGCTAGAATTTCAACTTCTAACCAAGCTTTAAATTTATTTTCTTCTGTCCAAATAGCTGCCATTTCTGGTCTTGTATAACGTTCAATCATGTTGTTACGTCCTCCGTTCTTTCCCAAATTCCTAGAGATTCGGCTTTTTCTATCGCCTCATCTATCTTATCAGCTAATACCGTGATATGTCCCATTTTTCTCTTCTCTTTTGCAACTTTTTTTCCGTACAAATGCAAGTGCATATCATCTAAACATTCGATTTTTGCCATTGTGTTCTCAATATGTTCCCCTAATAGGTTAACCATAACAGCAGGTTTTAATAAAGTCGGCTGTGCTAGGGTCCAGTTACAAATGGCTCTTACATGCTGCTGAAATTGAGAAAGATCACAAGCATTGATTGAATAATGACCTGAATTATGAGGTCTAGGTGCCATTTCATTTATATAAAGCTGACCTTCTTCAGTTAGGAACATTTCAACTGCTAATGTACCAACTAAATCTAATCCTTTTGCTATTTCTTGCGCATATTGAAGAGCTTTCGCTTCTTGATCTGCTGTAATACGTGCCGGAACAATCGTTTGGTGCAAAATATGATGCTTATGAATGTTCTCAGCTACTGGTAAACATACCGTTTCGCCTTTTGCATTGCGGTGTACAATAACTGATACTTCTTTATCTAAGTTCATCCATTGTTCTACAATGCATTCCGACTGTGCTAATAGCTCAGCTGCTTCACGAATATTATTCTCATTTTTCACTAGAACTTGCCCTTTACCGTCATATCCGCCTCGGCAAGTTTTTACAACACATGGATAACCAATTGTTTCGACAGCTTTTAAAAGTTCTTCTTCAGTCGTAACGATTGAGTAATCAGGAACGTCTAGATTAAGCTTTGTAATCATTTCTTTTTCTAAACGACGATTTTGTGTGATGGCTAGTAAATGACTGCCTTGTGGCACGTAGCATTTTGTTTCTAGCCATTTCATCATCTCAACATCAACGTTTTCAAATTCATAGGTGATGACATCTGACACTTCAGCAAGCTGTTCAACCGCTTTTCTATCATCATAGTTGCCAATGACTTTAATATCTGCTACTTGACCGCAAGGAGAATCTTCTGTTGGTTCAAGCACTGCAATGTAATAACCCATTTCTTTAGCAGATAGTGCAATCATTCTTCCTAGCTGTCCACCGCCTACGATTCCAATTGTTTTACCAGGAGGTATAAGTAAATTAGACAAGTTGATCACTACTTTCTAACACAGATGATTTAATAGACTCTCTACGATTTTCAAGTTGATCACTTAACGTTGGATCCTGTGTTGCTAAGATTTGTGCTGCTAGCAGGCCAGCGTTCGTAGAACCAGCTTTTCCAATAGCTACTGTAGCTACCGGTACGCCGCCTGGCATTTGAACAATCGATAAAAGTGAATCTAAACCGTTTAAGTTACTTGATTTAACCGGTACACCTATTACAGGTAAAATTGTTTTTGCAGCAATCATACCAGGTAAGTGAGCAGCGCCACCAGCGCCAGCAATAATAACTTTAATCCCTCGTTCTTTAGCAGTTTCAGCGTACTCAAACATATAATCCGGCGTTCGATGTGCTGATACAACTTTCTTTTCATATTCAATATTTAATTCATCTAAAATGTCACACGCATATTTCATAGTACTCCAGTCTGACTGACTGCCCATTACAACAGCAACTTTTACATTCATGAATAAAAGCTCCTTTTTCACGTTATAAAAAAACCTAGGGTAAAGTTATGGCTCACTAAAGGAAAGCCACAACCACCCTAGGTTTCATGTATCAACATTCCTTTTGAAAAGGAATCATGTTTACCTATTTAGTAATTGTACTCTCCTCATAGTCCAATGATTTACGGTCATCGGGTAGAAACTCGTGGGCCATATTCCCACTATTATATGAGGTTTCGGATATCTCAATTGACAACTTAATAATAACAGCCAAACCGGAAAAAAGTCAACCTAAAAATCGAATATTTACTATTTTTATCATTAAAATGTTCGTATTTAGAGACTTTTCCCTTCGAAAATAATCTGTTGCTTTACCGGAACATACTCTTTTTTACCATTTATTTCTTTTTCTTCAAAGATAGGCTTTTCCATGCGTCGAACGGGCATATACCCATCTTTTTTCATCCGATCTAAACAACTTGCGATTGTTTCATTTTCCTGTAATTCGTATAGTACTTTTTTTGATTTCTTACCCAAAATGCAGCCTCCAGTTTGAAAGAAGTTTCTTACAACGTCAAAAAGAACTTTTATAATAAAAAATTAAATGAATCCACTATAGTGTAACATAATTTAAAAGTTAAATTCACTCTGTAATTTTTAGAAACAAAAAAGACTAGTCATTGAATGACTAGTCTTTTTATTGGCCTGGCAACGTCCTACTCTCACAGGGACAAAGTCCCAACTACCATTGGCGCTAAAGAGCTTAACTTCCGTGTTCGGTATGGGAACGGGTGTGACCTCTTCGCTATCGCCACCAGACAAGAGATTGCTCTCTCAAAACTAGGTAACAGTTCGCTGAGTAAAGCTTACGCTTTTAAAGTTTGGTTAAGTCCTCGATCGATTAGTATCAGTCAGCTACACATGTCGCCACGCTTCCACCTCTGACCTATCAA
>NZ_JBHZOZ010000009.1:0-166003 GCF_042787865.1 Priestia sp. YIM B13486
GTTATTGTTAGGTACTACATACCCGTTTTTTACTTAAAGGTGTTTTTTTATTTGTCTCACTCTATGGGGTCAGTCCCTTATAGAGTTAGTCTTTTGTCCTTCAAATAATATATCCATGAACATGAAAAAAGAATGACAAACGAGTTGTCATTCTCTCTCCTACACATGGCAAGCGTTTAGTTTTTAGTCACAAGGAAATGAAACATCTAATCCCACTTTTTACAGTGTCGGTTGTTTCTAAAAATTAGTATGTCATCCTAACAAGGAAATATACATCCATTATTTACCACGAATACATCTCTTCCACAATAGGAAACTTAAGAAAAATAAGGAGGTGACACAACATGGCAAACAACAACAGCAGCAACAACAATGAATTATTAGTATACGGTGCTGAACAAGCAATCGATCAAATGAAATATGAAATCGCTAGCGAATTTGGTGTAAACCTTGGTGCTGATACAACTGCACGTGCAAACGGATCAGTAGGTGGCGAAATCACAAAACGTCTTGTACAAATGGCTGAGCAACAACTTGGCGGCGGACGTTTCTAAGACAACTTTATAATTGATGGCTGAAGGAAGAATGGGTCTCCATTCTTCCTTTTTGTACGAATAAAAAAGTAAGGAGAGATCATATGCAGCAACATCAATCAGCTAAAGAAAAGGCGGGTTTTACTGAGAAACCAGCAGCTTCTGCAACAAATGCACAAAAAGTAAAACAAGAAATCCAAAGAGACGTAAGTGAAGGACAAGGTGCAATGACTTCTCGAGAAGCAGGCGCAATGCGCGATTAAAAATCAATTTGAGCGGTTTTTAATCCTCGATTCTTTGTACAAAAACTAAAAAAAGTACCTCGATTAACTGAGGTACTTTTAGCAGTCTACTCTATTTCGGCGCGGGAGCTGCTTTGACTTCGGTTGTTTTTCATCCGGTACATGGTGGTGAAACACAAAGGCAAACATTCTAGTCCCCAATATATAAAAGTCGATCCTGCCTTGTTCACCTGAAAAATAATTAGTTTGTATTTTGTCCCCCGCCATTCAGCCCTTCTTTTATGTACGCATTAACCTGACTATTTGAAAGCAATCCAATATGTCCAATGCCATAAAGTTGAATATTTCTTGCTCCTTGCAGCCTAGAGAGACTATTAGCAACAATTTGATGATTTACCCTCTATTCTTTATAAAACTATTTATAAAAGATAACAGTAATCAAAAAAAGCACTTTTCCATGTAATAAAGATATTAATGTACATATAAAAGGAACAGATCCCCTTAAGGGGATCTGTTCTTCAAGTTAATCTAGTTGCATAAATTGTTGTAATTTCTTTCTTGTACGTTGCTTGGCTACTATCTTTATCCAATTTCTATTAGCCTTTAAAAAATCAGTGGAGAAACGCCCTTGCTTAAGTTCCATTTATTTAAGGTAATCAATTCAATTTCTTGATCTGCAAAGAAACAAATACCTTTTGCATTGTCTCCAGGATAGATTCTGCTCGTCATCACTTTCTCGCCTTCATTAATAAAAACTTCGATGGACGATTTATCAACAAACAGATGAAGGTGCAAGTGATTATCATTTAATCCAACAGGTGCTTTTCTTATTCCCCCATCACCTTCACCTGATTTATCACGATTAAAGATAAACAAACTTTCTAGCCTATCATAAGTTAAGAGCGTTTCTTGGTGAGTGTCATTATCTGTTCTCACTTTTATTCCGAACTGTGAAGCAGCTTTTGCGTTAATTTTCACTTCAAGTTCGTAACAATCACCTGAAATACCTGCAAGTTCTTGTTCTCTGTTAACCGTGATATTTTTATACTGCACGTGATGTTGACGAAGCTGCTTAAGCTCTGGAATTGGTTTACTAATTATATTCCCTTGTTTAGTAGAAAGCTCACGCGGAACAGTCATTGCGCCTGCCCAATTGTGTTTTTGTTCAGGCATTCTGCTTTCCCACATAGCCATCCACGCTATCATAATGCGTCTGCCATGTTCATCTTCTGCCGTTTGAGGAGCATAAAAGTCAAATCCGTAGTCCAAAAGCTGAAAGTCTTCGTGTTGAAGCAGCCCTGTTTGATAGTCTAATTTCCCTTTTACATATCCAGCTTGATGCAAGTTATGATAGAGATCTCTTTCCGGTTTTACTCCTTGAGGTGACATAACAAGCACGTCCTGTCCTTCGAGACTAAAAAGATCTGGACACTCCCACATAAAACCAAGATTTCCTTGGCTTTTGGCCATTACATTCATAAACTCCCAATTCAACAGATCTCTTGAACGGTACAAAAGAACTTGCCCTTCATGATCCTTTGTACGTGATCCAAGAACACAATAATAATAGCCGTCTTTCTTCCATACTTTTGGATCTCTAAAATGATGAGGATGAATATCCCCTTCAGGCACTGAATCAATAACTGGATTTTGAGGTACTTTATTAAAATGAACGCCGTCTTCGCTTACAGCAAGACACTGAACCTGTCGTAAGTCCGTATCATAGTTATCCCCTGTCCACACATTCCCTGTGTACATTGCATAAAGCTTTCCGTCTTTTTCAATTGCACTTCCTGAAAAACATCCATCATGATCGTATTCTTCACTCGGAGCAAGAGCGATAGGAAGTTGTTCCCAGTAAGTAAGATCTTTACTTTTTATATGCCCCCAATACATCGGCCCCCACTCGGGAGAGTAAGGATGATGTTGATAAAATAAATGATACTCACCTTTATAAAAGCTGAATCCATTTGGGTCATTCATCCAGTATGCTGGTGTAGACACATGATATTGTAGTCGCCAATGATTCTGATCAACAGACTCCTGCTCGTTTAACACAAATTCCATTGCCTTTGAGATTTTTTCTTGATGTTGATTTCTTAATGTTTTCAAAAGATTTCGCCCTGCCTTTCTATACGTGAATGAGTCAATTGTGATAAAAATAAAAAGAGATTAAAATGATGAATCGATTTCACAAGCAATGGACTCGTAAGGTCGTAAATTTATCTGATCTAGGTGTAATTCTAAATGTTCATAGTTGGATAAAATAACATTTTTTATATTAAAATCTAAGCTTAGAGTTAACTCTTTATTATCAAAGTTAGCAATCACCGCTATTTTTTTATTGTTCAACTCTCTCGTGTAGGCCATGATTTGCAGGCTATCTTTAAACATGTCTTCGTATTTACCAAAAGCAATAATATCTGAATATGGACTGCTTTTTCTTAAACTAATTAACTTTTTATAGAAATAAAATAAAGAATTACGATCTTTTAAAGCATTCTCGACGTTAATAGAAGAGTAATTAGAATTTATCTCTAGCCACGGTGTACCTTGGCTAAACCCTGCATATTCAGAATGATTCCACTGCATAGGTGTTCGAGAATTATCACGACTGCGTCTCCAAATCGCTTCTAATGCTTCCTCTTTTGAGAATCCTTCTTTCAGCGCAGAGTAATATTGATCGATTGAAGCCAAGTCATTATAATGCTCAATTGATGGATACTCTACATTTGTCATTCCAATTTCTTGCCCTTGATAGATAAATGGTGTCCCTTTTAATAAGAAATAGACGGTAGCTAACATTTTAGCTGGAATAGGTCCTATATCTTCTGGTTTAATAAATTTGTTTAAAGAACGAGGCTGGTCATGGTTTTCTAAATAAAGCGCTCCCCACCCTGTGTGGTTATAGAACGTTTGACTGTCAGAAATGGTTTTTTTGAAATCAAGTAGATTCCAATTATACGGTTCATACCATTTTCCTTCTTTTCCTACATCTAAATCGACATGATCGAACTCAAAAAGCATACTAAAATGTCCGTCTTCTCCCGCATAAATAGGCAGTTCTTTGTGTGATACCCCAGGTGCTTCTGCTACGGTTAAGATATCAGGTGAAGTAAAAGCTTCTTTACGTAGTTCACTTAAAAATTCATGAATGCCTTGTTGATTGGTTTCAATTACATTCATTCCATCATGCGAATCATCAAAGTCTTGTCGTTTTTTTATAAATGTAATGGCATCTACTCTAAAGCCGCTAATTCCTTTATCTAACCACCATCTGACCATTTTATAAACGGCATTTCGAAGATCAGGGTTTTCCCAATTAAGATCAGGCTGTTTTTTAGAAAATGCATGAAGATAATACTGTCCGGTTTGCTCATCATACTCCCAGCACGAACCGCCAAAAATAGATTTCCAATTGTTAGGCGGAGTCCCGTCTTCTCTTCCGTTTCTCCAAATATACCAATCTCTTTTAGGATGATTTACATCACTTTTTGATTCTATGAACCATTCATGTTCATCCGAAGTATGGTTAACGACTAAGTCCATAATAATCTTTATATCTCTTTTTTTAGCTTCATGAATTAATAGATCCATATCTTCCATAGAGCCAAATTCCTCTGCAATTGCTTGATAATCAGAGATGTCATATCCGTTATCGTCCATTGGTGATTGATAAACTGGGCTTAACCAAATAACGTCGATACCTAACTCTTTTAAGTAATCTAATTTTTGAATAACTCCTTTTAAGTCACCAATTCCGTCACCATTAGAGTCATAAAAACTTTTCGGATAAATTTGATATACAACTGCTTCCTTCCACCATTGTCTATTCTTTATTGTAGCGCTTTCTTCATTCATTCTTTCACTTAGTTGAACCATTTCTATCAGCTCCCGTATTTTTATATTAAAATTATGTACTTATTCTTTGTTTGTATGGTACCGATACCATATTTGGTTAAAAAAATTTTTGCTATTAAAAAGTCTAATATGACTCTTCTTCCTTAAGATAAATTCATTGTATTACATCATGGGAACGGTTTCAATAACTTTTCTGAAAATTTTTCAAAAAAGGTGAGAACGAATAAATTCAGTTCTCACCTTCATCTGTTATCTGCTATTACGTTGAACTTCGAACAACCAGCTCGATTGGAAGTTCAAAAGTTTCCACTTTTACTTCAGAATCATTCAACATATCAATAAGAGTTTCCATTGCTTTAATCCCCATCTGATCAATAGGTTGTCGTATAGTTGTTAGCTTTGGATCTAACATTTGTGCAAGAGGTTGATCATCAAAGCCAATAATAGCCAAATCATTAGGTATTTTTAGACCGCACTCTTTGGCTTCAATCATCATTCCCCCGGCAATTTCATCACTCCCTGTAAATATAGCCGTTGGACGATCCTCCATTGACAGGATTTTTTTAACTACTTGTTTTCCGTCTTCAATACTGTGTTGATTAACAAAAATCCACTTTGGATCCGGCTCGATCCCTGCCTCTTGAAGTGCTTTTTGATAACCTTGATTACGGTCCTTGTCCTTGCCTTCCTCTGCAAACAATCCACCTGTACAGTACCCAATTTTCCGGTGGCCTTTTTCAAGTAAATGCTTTACGCCTATATATGCACCCTTGTATTGATCTAATCGAACAATTGGAACATTTGCGTTGTTTACATATTCATTGCATAACAAAATAGGACCAGATTCAGTAAACGATTCTATGATACTCCAGTCATTTTCAATAGAGGTCATAATAATTCCGTCAACTTGCTTTGTTTTTAGTAAATTTAAAAAGGCCAATTCTCTCTCTTTATCTTCATTACTTTGAAAGATTAATACGTGATAGCCGTTTTTATAAGCAACTTGTTCAATTGAATCGACTAAATAAGAGAAAAATGGATTTACGATTCTTGGTACAATAACACCAATTGTAGTCGTTACCTGTCCTCTTAACTTTCTTGCCGAAGGGTTCGGGGTATAGTTAAGCTCTTTCATTGCTTTTAGCACCAGATTTTTTTTCTCTTCTGAAACATATGAATGATTGTTTATAACACGGGAAACGGTTGTCTTTGATAACCCCGATAATTTTGCTACGTCATATATGGTAGGCATTTATTTATCACTCCATCACTAACTGAAATCAGTTTCATACTTATTTTACGTTAAAAAAGAGCCAAAATGCAATGAATGAATTCGTTTGCATCTCTATATCATGTGTTCAATAAGAATACCAGTAAAATCGCTGTGACTCTTTAAGACAGAACCTTTTTATATAAAATGTTTCATGATTAATAAACCAGTATACTTAAAAGCAGTTATTTCATAAGTAAGAAACCAGTACCACACTAAAAAATACATTACACTTAAAAAAACCCTTTTTAAAAGGGTAGTTTTGTTAATTATTTTCTTATTGACATATGAAATCGGTACCATATATAATACAATCAAATCGAAAACGCTTTCTAAATAAAATTTAGATACATAAACAGCAAAGGGGATTTAAATATGCAAAACAATAAACTTTACTGGAAGCTAAGCAGTTTCTTTTTCTTGTTCTTCTTATCTATTGCCTCTATTTTCACTTTTTTTGCTATCTGGTTGGGACAAAGCCTTAACCTTTCCGGAGCACAAACGGGTATTGTTTTTTCTGTAAACGCTATCTTCACTATGCTTTTCCAACCGCTTTATGGATATATCTCTGACAAATTGGGGTTACGAAAGAATTTATTATACTTTATTTCAATTTTAGTTATTTTATCTGGACCATTTCTCATTTTCATCTATCAACCTCTTTTAAACTGGAATTTTTGGATAGGAGCCCTGACAGGCGGGTCTTATCTTGCCATCACTTTTTTAGCTGGTATCTCAGCTATCGAGTCATATATCGAAAAAGTTGGCAGAAAGTATGAGTTTGAATTCGGTCGTGCAAGACTTTGGGGATCAATAGGAGCCGCCGTGGCAGCTGCTATTGGTGGACGAATGCTTAACATTAACCCTGATATCAACTTTTGGATTGCATCGGGATCAGGCATTCTCTTATTACTTGTTATTTTCCTTACAAAAGTAGAAGTATCCACTATCGAAGAAAAGAAGGCAAAATCCCTTTCTGTTCAAGATTTGGGCAGTTTATTTAAACGAAAAGATTTCTGGATTTTTATGATTTTTATGCTCGGGACGGGCTGTATTTATAATGTCTTTGACCAGCAATTTCCTGTATATTATGCCTCTCTGTTTCCAACAGAACAATTAGGAAACCAAATATTTGGTTACTTAAATGCAGGTCAGGTCTTTTTAGAGTCCGGTATGTTATTAGTTGCTCCATTCATTGTCCGTAAAGTAGGTCCTAAAGGAGGTTTAGTTTTAGCGGGAATTATTATGATTTTGCGCGTGATAGGTTCAGGTCTAGTATCAGATCCATACAGCATTTCATTTATTAAGCTTCTTAACGCACCAGAGTTTGCCATTATCATCGTTTCTGTGTTTAAATATCTGGCTACACATTTTGATACAAAATTCTCTTCAATTTTATATTTGGTTGGCTACCAATTCGCGATGCAGCTAGGGGCCGTTATACTTTCTCCTATCGTAGGAAACCTATACGATTCAATTGGTTTTCGTCAAACATACTTAATCATGGGGGTTATTGTCACTATCTTTACTCTATTTGGTACATTTCTTTTAAGAAACCAGAATCAAGCATCTAAAGATAGGAACGATTCAAAACTTACTGCTTAGAATCAGGAAAAATATAATAAATAGGCTTAAAATTTCAAAAATATCTTTTAGGGTGTTCCTATTATTTGAAAGCCTTCGCTATAATTAGCAAAGGCTTCTTTTTGGTGAGTTTCTTCTATTATAAAGTGATCTTTTTTATAGTACTTTCATATTGCTTTATTACTTTATAAAATATTGTTTTCTTCATATTTTCTTCTTTCATGACTTGTACAGTTTTGTTTTAATTTTATTTCCATCATTTATAAACTTCCGTAAACTCCTGGCTAACTTTAGCTTTAGGTCTTTCAAAAGTTATCCTCATGTTTAGCGCAGCCTCAATTTTCTCTCCTCGATGCTTGCGAATACAATCTCTTTCTTTTAGGAGTACCAAAACAGAATTTTCAGAATTAAATCCGTAATAAATGTTCCAAAACTAACCTAGCCTTATTACTGAGCTGTATCCAACAATAGCATATCCAAGACTGTAATAGCTGCCTCACCCTCTTTTTTGATGACATTCTACTCTTTACAGGCTTTCTTTTTTATTACAACCAAAACGATCTAACCAATAAAGATATTGGCAGGTTCATTCAATCTAAATTCAGTTATCACATTGTAGTAACTTTTATGCTTCGTTAATTACTTTCCTTTGTAACAAATTAATGAAGGAAAGAAGAATGAATGTATAAAAAAGTAATATAAGGAAAAATTACTAGTGAATATTGGAAAAACCAATGTCCTCTTCATTCGATGACATTCAAAAGTGGAGGGTTATTAAAATATGAACAGCGCCTGGAATCGCCTGATAAAAAAAGCCAGAAAACCAAAAAAAATGCCCCTTCAGTATGAAGAAACCACTTCAAATGACGAGACTCTTCATTCATCTTTGACTGAAAACCTGACAAAAGTAAAGAACTCTTTAGGGAATAGTGGAGATTTAGTGGTTCGAGATTTCAAAATGGGAAAACCCTTTTTATGTAAAGTAGCTTCTATTTATATAAATGGATTAACGGATAAAGAAATTTTAGGAAACTCCATTATAGAAAGGCTGATGAACGATGTAGAGATGGTTAAAGAGGAAGCCCCTTATGGACCAATCGAATTAGGGATGTACATAAAAGAACATATATTAACTATTACAAATGTGGGAGAGATAACGAATTTCGATAAACTTTTTTTCCATCTTTTATCCGGCGAAACAATTGTCTTAGTTGATGGATGGAATCAAGGCTTTGCCTGTGCGGCGCAAGGAGGAGATCTTAGAGCCATTTCGGAACCCGTAGCAGAATCGTCCGTTCGAGGCCCTCGAGATAGCTTTACAGAGTCCCTTATCACTAATACGGCAATGATTCGTCGTCGTATTAAGAGTCCAAACCTCTGGTTAGAAACGAAGGAAATAGGAACAATCACGCAAACTGGCGTTGGGATGATGTACGTAAAAGGAATTGTCAATGATAAGCTTCTTACAGAAATTAAAGAAAGATTAGGTAAAATGGAAGTAGATGAAGTTCAAGGCTCTAATACAATTGAAGAATGGATTTCCGATGAAACCTGGACCCCTTGGCCCACTGTTTTTATCACAGAACGCCCCGATGTGGTGGCAGGAAATCTATTAGAGGGAAGAGTTGTGATTTTTGTGAATGAAACACCTACGCCTCTCATTGTCCCTGCGACTTGGAATCAATTTTTCCAAACGGCGGAGGATTATTATTTGCGTTGGACAATGTCTAGCTTTTTGCGCATATTGAGAATCATTTCTTTTTTAATTACTCTTCTTGGCCCATCTTTATTTATTGCGTTTCTTTCATTCCATCCAGAATTAATTCCAACACCGTTGCTGATTAATTTGGCAGCCCAACGTCAAAATATTCCATTTCCCATTATTATAGAAGCGCTATTGATGGAATTTACCTTTGAAGTATTGCGAGAAGCTGGTGTTCGTATGCCGCGTCCCGTTGGTCAGGCTGTTTCCATCGTCGGGGCTCTTGTATTGGGAGAAGCAGCTGTTTCAGCTGGGATTGTTTCAAGCGCGATGGTTATTGTCGTGGCAGCTACGGCTATCGCAAGCTTTACCATTCCTCATTATGCAATGACAGATGCTACTCGTTTACTTCGGTTTGGAATGATGATTTTAGCTAGTTTTTTTGGATTATATGGTATTGGATTAGGAGTAATCATGTTAGTAGCTCATACGTGCAGCTTGCGTTCCTTTGGTATTCCGTACTTAGCTCCTTTTGCTCCTGCCATTTTAGCTGATCAGAAAGATTCCATCTTCCGTTTTCCTTTACCTTTTATGTCTAAACGCCCCCGTTTAATTAGTCAGGTGAAAACGAAGCGAACAGACACTAATAAAGATCGCGGTCCTTCACCAAGGGAAGGAAAGATGAAAAATCAAGAATCAAAGAGGGATTCTGATGAGACATAAATCATTGATGCTTCTTTTGCTTTCCGTATTGTTAGTCTTCTTGTCAGGATGCTGGGACCGCGAAGAGCTACAGCAGCTAAGTATCGTTTCAGGGATGGCTATTGATAAAGGCAGTGACAAAGTAAAGAACAGATATAGAGTTACGGTTCAAATTATCAATCCTTCACAAGTAGCTGGTGGACAACAAGGAGGAAAAGTTCAAGCTTCGCCTGTGACAACCTTTACTGAAACAGGAAGTACCCTTGCTGAGACCCTTCGAAAGATTTCAACAAAGTCACCTGGAGAGCTTTTCTTTCCTCACCTTCAAATCTTAGTTATCGGCGAGAAGGTAGCGAAACAAGGAATTGAAGATTTATTTGATATGATCGAACGGGATAGCCAGTTTCGGGTTCTTTTTCCAGTTTTAATTGCAAGAGGACATATTACAGCGAAAGAAACGCTAGAAGTCACAACATCTTTAGAAGCCATCCCCTCTGCAAAGATTAGTGATGCTTTAAAATCTTCTGAAGAGGACTGGGGAACCTATAAAAGTACGCGTGCAGATCAAGTGATTCAGGGGCTAAAAGAAGGAAGTGTAGTAGTCACAGGGGTTAAGATTAACGGGGAGAAAGAAAGTGGGAATGCGACAACAAATACACAACAAGTTTCTCCAAGTGCAAACATTGAAATTAAAGGGATTGCTCTTTTTAAAAATGGAAAGTTAAAAAAATGGTTGGATGGGCCTCCTGCACGAGGAGTGACATGGATTACGAACGAAATGAAACGAACCGTGATGAATCTTAATTGCGGAAAGAAAAAGGATGCCATCGCAATTGAAATTTCGCGTTCCAAATCGTCTACCCATGTAACATTCAAACATCAGAAACCCGTTATCTATATTACAGTTCGTGCAGAAGGAACAGTCTTAGAAAATAATTGCTCTATAGATCTTGCCAAATCACAAGCACTTGGCCAACTAGATGAACAATTAGAAGAAGAGATTAAACAGGAAATACTATTGACAGTAAAAAAAGCTCAAAAGCAAAAAAGTGATATCTTCAATTTTGGTGAAACGGTTAATATAGCAAATAAACATGTGTGGAACAACATTCATAATTCATGGGAAAAAGATATTTTTCCGAAAACAGAAGTTCACGTGAATGTACAAGCTATTATTCGTCGGACAGGTATGACAACCAAGTCCTATATAAACAAATAAAATAATCATAAAGGGTAAAGAAAGGAGTTGAGAGACGAATGGAAAAAGCAAAATTAAGTGTCATTCAACTCTTTGCTCTTATGTTTATCTTCGACTTGGGAACAGCATTGATTGTTAGTTACGGAACAAATGCCAGAAAGGATGCTTGGCTTGCTATTCTGTTAGCCTTGTGTGGAGGAGTCGGATTATTTTACATCTTTTACTTTTTATATCGTCAATATCCCAATTTGCTCTTCACTGGATATATAAGAGAAATATTTGGTAAGTACTTTGGATGGATAATTGGTTTGCTATACTGTCTTCACTTTTTGTATATTTGCGGAAGGAATGTACGTGAATTAGGAGATTTATTGGTTTCATCTACCCTGTCGGAAACTCCTTTACTAGCCATTAACCTTACGCTTGTACTTGTGATATGCTACGTCATTCATCTCGGGATAGAAGTAGTAGGGAGAACAGCAGAAGTATTTATTGTCGTTTTACTCTTACTTGGAGCGGCAGGGAATTTTTTTGTTCTTGTATCAGGAGATGTTGATTTTCACCAGATACGCCCCGCTCTTGAACACGGATGGCAGCCTATCTTCACCACGGCTTTTCCCCACCTGCTCATTTTCCCCTTTGGCGAAATGATTGCTTTTACAATGCTATTACCATATTTAAATCGTCCTCAATTAGTAAAGCGAGCATGGTTGGGGGCTGTGATTTCAAGCGGGATGATTTTAAGCTGGACCGTTTTGTTAAATACATCGGTTCTGGGTATAGATGTGATGGAGAGGTCCGTATTTCCTACGTTGACAGCAGTTGGAAAAGTCAATCTATTCGATTTTATTGAAAGATTAGATGCAATTGTGGTGTTCACTCTGCTGATTACCGTCTTTTTCAAAGCATCTATTTATCTATATGCCGCGGTTATAGGAATAGCTGATTTATTCAAATTAAGAACGTACCATCAAATTCTTTTCCCAACCGGAACTATTGTCATTTTTTTATCTCTCACTATGGCCTCCAGTTTTTCGGAGCAAGGAGAAGAAGGCTTCCTTAATCATTATCTTTCGATTGCTCTTCTAATTGTTGTTCCCATGATCATGCTTTTAGTTTCTGTTATCCGCAATCATTTTGCAAGAAACTGAACAAGCAACGGGTTTAAACTAGTTTTATTACCAATCATTATGAAAACTTTTAGCAAACAATTAAAAAAGTCAAAGATAAGACATAATAAAGAAAGGAGACGCCTCAAAGATGGAGAAAGCAAAAATAAGCGTTACACAACTCTTTGCCCTTATGTTTATCTTCGACTTGGGTACTTCTCTAATTGTAAGTTATGGAATCCCCGCCGGTAAAGATGCCTGGCTTGCTATCCTTCTAGGAATGGGAGGAGGCATACTCTTATTCTTTATTTACTATATGTTATTTCGTCAATATCCGACCATTCCCCTTACTGGATATGTTAGAAAAATATTTGGTGAATTCTTTGGCTGGGTGCTTGGATTATTATACTGTTTGTTTTTCTTGTATATTGCAGCTAGAAATGTACGTGATTTCGGGGACTTATTGACTTCGTCTACTTTACCAGAAACACCATTACTAGTAATTAACCTCTCGCTTATTCTTGTTATGTGTTATGTCATTTATCTAGGGATAGAAGTAATAGGAAGAACAGCAGAAGTATTTATTGTCATCCTACTATTACTTGGGCTAGGAGCTAATTTCTTTGTTCTTGTATCTGGAAATGTTAGTTTAAATCATATTCGCCCCTTTCTCGAACACGGGTGGAAACCCGTTTTAACTACAGCGTTCCCTCCTGTCGTATCTTTTCCATTTGGTGAAATGCTCGTATTTACGATGCTGCTACCATATTTAAATCGTCCTAAACTAATAAAAAAGGTATGGGTATCTGCATTAATTTCAAGCGGATTGATCCTAAGCTGGACAGCTGCTCTAAATATGTCGGTGCTAGGTTTGGATGTAATGCAAAGATCTACATTTCCTACCTTAGCTACGATTGGAAAAGTTAATCTATTTGATTTTATTGAAAGAATGGATGCAATTGTAGTTTTTACCCTGTTAATGACCGTTTTTTTCAAAGCATCTATTTTTATGTATGGAGCTATCCTTGGAATTACTGATTTATTTAAGGTGAAGAACCGCCAGCAAATCATTCTTCCCATGGGCTTTGTTTTGATTTTCCTTTCCATGACAATAGCTTCCAGTTTTTCAGAACATTTAGAAGAAGGGTTTATTATTACATTAAAATACCTTCATGTTCCTTTTTTGATTGTTATTCCTTTGTTTATGCTGGTTGTCTCCCTCATTCGGAACTATGTGAAGAAAAAAACTAATTAGGACGGTAGCGTTTCTCTTTTTTTTTAATAATCATAAAAATTTGTTGGCTAATGACAATAAGAAAAAGTCCAGCTAACATGATATATTCAGCATTACTCATTACCCAAAAAGGGTTTAGAAGGTGCAGAAATGAATCATAAAAACTAAAACCTAATAGAAAATCCATTAGCAAGAGGTTTGAAGTAGATAATAAAAAGACAATACTTATTGCTAGAAAAATCTTCATGTTCTTCCCTCCTTTAATTTAAAGTAAATATATTATTTGTCAAAAATAAAGTTTTTAATAATAAACCTTATTGTTTGAAATTAAAGGAAAGGCGTAAGATAGTAATATCTTGTGTAAATGAATAAATACAAAAAGGAAGGACTTTTCTTAGATAATTAAGTGACTTCAACCCTCCTAAAGAAAGTAGGTCTTCCTATGAATGAGTTTATAACAGTTGTTGTTCAAGCTTTATTCCCTAACGAAGGGTAACTGCATCCTTTCTTGTTTCTGTATAGTCAGCGCCTTGCGACAAGATCTCATATTGATTTTAATTAAGCTCGCACAGAACTAAAAATGATGGTTAAAACAAACTAATGAGTAATTTCTATAAGAGAAGAAAATTCATTTTATATAAACCTATTAATTACCTCTTAATTTTCGCCCCTCATTTTTTACGTTAGAACCACAAATAAACCAGTAGAAAGGTTCATAATATATACATCTTTAAAGATGTATATATTGTGAATCTTTTAAGACAAAAGACTATTTTATTTGTAATGATTTTAGTAAAGCCGCCTGTAATTCTATAAAAGAGAGCAGCATATATAGATAAACAAATTCAACTATACAAGTAATGTTTTTTATAAACCGATTCATAAATATTTTCATATCTTTTAGTCCCTTCATATATAATTCACCCTTCTGGAAATTGAAAAAAGTATAGAGAAGAAAGGATTTTAAATTATTTATTTTAAGCAATGTAATAATTATTATTAATCTTGATAAAATTATTCAATTAGGTTCGTGGAAAATAAGTTCTTAGTTCACCTATAATCGTTTCGTTTCTTGTATTAATATCTTTTTTCTTCTTTTATAAAGATCATCTCGAATTTCTCGTGTAAGAACTCCATCTTCTATTTTTTCTGCAATATCCATTAATCTCTCAATATCAGAAAAAGAATACCTACGGGTACCAGAGCAGGTACGTTCAGGAAAGATAAGTTTTTGAGTTTCATAATAACGAATTTGTCTCTCAGACAATCCGGTCATTTCAGTAACAGTTTTCATAGTCATTATTTTTTTCTCTCGATATAAATAATTATTCTTCAAATATATCCTCTCCTTTATCCATTTGATTGGTTTTAAAATAATAAAGAATAAGTAAGTATGTATGTTATGAATAATAAATCTAATCTAATATCTAAATTTTCAAATAATTATACCTACAATAACAACAAATTATACAAATAATCTACAACTTGGTTATAATTCCTAACACGACTATTTAATTAGTAGGAGTATATTTATTAGAGAGTAGTTACAAGATTCCCTAATCCTTAATGGATAATACAGAAAAATATTCTTAGTTTAACAATCTAAAGTTATATATGTTAACTAAGAGTGTATAGAAGATACATCCTAAAAACAAAAAGGCTACTGCTCCCGAACAGTAGTCTTGTCTGTTTACACGTAACCTTATACGGAATAATGATGATTTGCATCACCCTTAGTAGCATGCTCGGAGGATTACACATTAATTTATTAAGAACGTTTTTCTAATCATCTAATCTTTTACGATCGTCTGCTTGGGGAGGCTTTTCCATCCACTGATTATCAATCATATCTTTCCCAATACGGCTATAAATCCACAAGCTATCCAAGGATGCCTTTTCACAGTGTGCTGAAATATCAGCTCTCATACTTGCAATGAGAGCTGCGTTATAATAAGTAACTGCTACACCAAAAAGGAAACCTGTTTGGAGAAGCATAAGCCGATCTGAAAAAGGAGAAATATTGGAATTTGTAACCTCTGTGTCGCATGATTTAGGCAGATGAAGATTATCTTTGGTTAATAAGGATGCAAACACATCAATGTGTTTGTTTTTTACTTGCAGGCTTTTTTCTAATAATGCTCGTACGTTTTGATTTTTTGAAACTTGTGAAAAGCCAAGGATCATCGCTTTGGAAATAAATGTTTTGTTTAAATTAAAATAAGCATGTCCACTTTCTATTGTATTTATCGGCCTCTGTTTACCGAATACATCTGTTACATAGTGGTAGTGTTCAATCATTTCCCCCTTGTTCGGTGTTATGTAAGTAGGTGGTTGCTGATAAAGTTGCTTTGAAACAAGAAGGTCCTTAGCTTTTTTATAAATCTCCATCGCATCAAGGTTGCATTGATAATAAAAATCTACAATGTCTGGGCGTAAGGAAGTCGTAAATGATAAACTCATTTCATTATGTCCGTGTGTGCTCATCATATAAAGGGATTTAAGACACAAAACATCCGTAAATAGAGGAGGAGCTTCTAAGTTTACGTCTTCTTCTGTAAATCCTTTAGGAATAGGAAACTTCTCTTTCTTAAATAATGCTTTTAAAGCATCTATGTGTTTAAGTGAATAGTGAAGAGCCGTTTGAAAAAGGCTATGTATCTCAGGATCTTGAATCGTGTGAAGCATATATTTATTTACACATACAGATAATGTTTCACGGATATAGTGTGTCCATAAATTTGCCATTTCAGGAGATGTTAATCGATTCTTTTTTTGCAATTTTCTGTTCCTCCGTATTCAAGCCATTTTTTCTTAACTTCCCCTTCTTTTAAGCTTTCATACAAGTTAGCTTTTCTTTTAATATTTCCGATAAAAAAAAGAAAAAGCTGCTCAAATGAGCAGCTTTTAAAAAACACATACTTAATGAAAGATGAGGAATTGGGGTTCCTATGTTCTTAGTTTGCCCACAAACTCGAATTTTATTCTTCTTCCTACCTATTCATGCTTACGATGTTCTCCGTATAATGATTTATCATAAACGGAGTCACCCTTTGCAAAAGAAGAATCTTCTCTACTTCCTAAGAACTGATTTGTTTTTGTCTCTCTATTAGCTTTTACTAGCAATAATACTTTTCCTTTTTGCAGATCATCTGCATAAGGTCCTGCTTCTGTAAGAGGGACACCTAAGTTAATTAAACGCTTTTCTACTCTTGCTTTATCACTACGAATCTCTTTAGGGTGATCTGGTGAAAACATATGTTTAATTTTATCCATAATCGACTCATCTTGGTGATTTTGTGCTGTGGTTTCAACCTTCTTGACATCAATTCCCTCTCTGCTTTCTACTCTCGAATAGTCCTCTTTATCGATATCTTTGCTGGTTACAAGAGAAAGGTCCTTCTCTTGAAAACCTTGTGTCTTTAAGTTTTGAATAGCGGTTACAATATCTTCTTCATTATCATACGTGCCTATCACATTTTTTGTCATGAGCAGTTCCTCCTTCTAGTAAAAAAATGGTTTATATCAATTAATTCGTTTATGGTACTTGTAATACCCTGGCCTCTTTTTCTAAAACATTCAAAAAATTAGACAATCATTGTTTAGATAGATAGCCCTTACGGAAACGGCAGCACCAAAAGTTCGCAAAGTATTAAAAGCAATTCAACGAAGCTATGGAGCTTCATGAAAGGATCGCTCATTATATGATTGATAATGAAATGTATCCTGCCTATGCTATTGAAGAGCAAGTATGGATGGCTTGTGACACCGCTATTGATTTCCGTGCAAGACTTCGCTTTCCACGGGCGGGTGCTAGAAGCAACAAAACATATGAAACCTACGTTTACCATCATAATAAAAAGATCCGAACGATGAACCGTTCGGATCTTTTTAAAATACGTTTGTCTCAGCCTCTTTTTAAGGGAAGGTTTAATTGAAAAAAATCAAGATTAATGATTGTTTTGTTTATATTCTGCATCAAACGAGTTTTCACCGGCATGGACAGAAAGCAAGGTATCAGCATAGCCAACCAGCCTGTTGACAAGTTCATCTGCAATTGCATAAACAAGAGGATGGGTTTCTCCTTTAAATAGCGCTGGATCATCTAAGATGACTGTAGTGTTGATAAACACATCTCTATTTCCATAAAGGTTATAATGAATCATTGCTTTCCCTGCAGCTCCACCTGTTCTTGGATCTTCATAACCTGGAAGAAATACGTACCATTCTTCTGCTGTAGCAGACCGGAAATTTTTCGTAAAGGTCATTCCGTTGATCACTTTTTCAATCCGCATTTTTTGCTCCAAATGAGCTGCATCTACAATTTTCTTCTTCATAACGCACTCCTCATCACATTAGCTGAATTCTCCGTCAGCAGGCGTAGCCTCTACAGCGATTTGATAAGCATCTAAAATGGAGTCACGTTCCTCAGGATTGGTCAATCCAACAAGATATTGTTCACCCTTTTCATCTTCAACGCGCATCAACAGCGCTTCCCCGTTCGATTGCAGCAAAGCATAAGTCTGATTTCTCATATCAAATAAAGCCTCAACTGCATATTGTTTTTCAATACCGTTTTCATCTTCAATGGTTATAAAATCTCTTTCCCTACTCCTCACTTCTCGTTCACCTCCACTAAAAATCTTCCCGGTTACTTTACCCGTTCTTCTCTGCTTCTATAATCGTACAAAATGAAATTCAATAGCGAAGGCGAATATGGAGTTTGGTTATGGATATATCTAAAAAAACAGTTATTTATTCGTCTATTGGAGAGTGAAACTCTAAGAAATGATTAAAAAAATGTTTTTACGATATCGTGTTGTGAATGACATTCATGGCAGTAACAATTAATTTCTAAAGCATCTTCTGTGAGCGTATGTATAGTTTCTTTTCTGCACTTTTTACAGTCTTCTTTTTTCTGACGTGTCTTTGACAATATAACCTCTTCCTCTCTTGCATTTTTAATTTTATGTTTGGCATAAAAATAACCACTGATACGGTACCTAAAGAGGATTGCAACAGCAATGCAATCCTCTTCTCACATGGCAACTTTTAGATAACAAGGAACTGAAACATCTAATCACACTTTTTACAGTGTCAGTTGTTTCTAAAAATTAGTAGATCAGCCTGTTAAGGAAATAAACATCCATAAACTACCATGTATATACTTCTTGTCCCCTAGGAAACTTAAGAAAAACAAGGAGGTGACACAACATGGCAAACAACAAAAGCAGCAACAACAACGAATTATTAGTATACGGTGCTGAACAAGCAATCGATCAAATGAAATATGAAATCGCTAGCGAATTTGGTGTAAACCTTGGTGCTGATACAACTGCACGTGCAAACGGATCAGTAGGTGGCGAAATCACAAAACGTCTTGTACAAATGGCTGAGCAACAACTTGGCGGCGGACGTTTCTAAGACAACTTTATAAAATGATGGCTGAAGGAAGAGTGGGTCTCCACTCTTCCTTTTATCATGGACATTTTCTATTTATCATCACAAGCAGAAAGCCACATAAAGCATGACAAACAAAAACTGCCAAAGAAGGCAGCTCTCTTTATAACAAGGGTATTGTGACTGATGCCCTTATAGGCATCTTGAATAGTATGTGTAAAATCGTAGATTGTATTCACTGATAAAATTCCTTTTTTATATCTAGAAGAATAATAAAACATGATCTGGAGACGTTAAGTGTGTGCATAGTAAGAAAGGTGGCACACTATTATGAATATGTTAAGGAGGATAACAATGGGTATTTTAAGTGGAAATCCTACAGATGAACCGATGCATTACGGTGAAGTATTTGGAACATGGTCGTTTCTTTCTGCTTCAAAAGGATTAGTAGCTGGTTATCAAACGTTTCTAAATCATGTAGGGGACAAGGATCTACATAAGTTGGTACAAGAAACGATTGAACAATGTCAGCAGGAAATGAAAGGTGTAGAAAAGCTATTAAAAGAAAATGGAGTGGCTTTACCTCCAACTCCGCCTGAACGTCCAGAAGCTTGTTTAGATGATATTCCAGTAGGTGCACGTGTTCAAGATCCCGAAGTTGCTGCGGCTATTTCACTGGATATAGCTGCTGGTCTAGTTGCTTGCAGTCAACTGATTGGCCAATCTATTCGTGAAGATATTGCAGCAATGTTTGGTCAAATTCACATGCAAAAAGTAGCTCTTGGTGGAAAGTTTTTACGACTTAACAAAGAAAAAGGCTGGTTAATTCCACCACCTCTTCACAAGTCAAAAAACACGGATTGTTAATCATAAAATTCGTATAAAACGTCAAGATTTCACATTAAGTCAATCCTACAAGAAGGAGCTGCTGATTCATTCCATATTAGTAGCTCCTTCTCATTATGAATAAAGAGCAATCATAAGAGCAAACTACTGTTTATTTTAACTCTATTAGATTTACCCTTCTTATTTAGAAAGCCCCCCCTGAAAGACTCAATATTGATTTCTCTACTTAATGGGTACACCAACGGGATAATTGACAGATTTGTTATTACTCATAAGAACATTAAATATCCAGCATGCTATTTTCGAAAAGAGTTCTTGATTCATTAAATAAAAACTAAATTGAATACCTTTCTATATCTTGAACAAACGAGCCAAAACGCCGTGAAGCATTTAACCACCTTTTTATTAACATAATACCAATTTTCAGAACCAACATGTAAAAAAGCTCTTTAAGGAAAAATAAAGAGCTTTTTCTTGTCACAGAACTCTTCATTTCGATAAAGATTAGGTGTATATCAATGAACTGTATAAAATAAATGAACAAGACCATATTAAATATGGATGATAGGTATAAAAAGTATATTTTTTCGAATCCATAGGAGATCGTAAATGAATAATTATAAAAATGACAATACTGCAAGACGCTATATTGCTCATGTCAGTATATTTGGAACGACTCAAATCCATTTAAGAAACCCCTATATTATCGCTTGGTGGTCAGCAGCTTTTCCAGGGTTTGGGCACCTACTACTGTCTAAGTACCTTCGCGGCTTTGTGTTATTTGTATGGGAAGTCGTCATAAACCTTGAATCTCATGTAAATTTAGCTATGATTTATTCTTTTCAAGGAAACATTGATATGGCCAAAGACGTACTTAATACAAGATGGCTTCTTATTTATATTCCCGTTTATATTTTTGCTATATGGGATAGTTACCGAACAACCGTTGATTTAAATAGAATATACGTGTTAGCTGAACGAGAAAACCATCAGTTCAACACCTTTAGTATAGGAGCCATGGAAATAAACTATTTAGATAAACGGAATCCCATCCTATCCGTTTTCTGGTCCTTGGTGATGCCAGGTCTAGGACAACTCTATATTCATCGCATCATTGGTGCTTTCTTTGTTATCATTTGGGCAGTTGTTTTCTTTTATTACTCTCACCTGCTTGAAGGAATTTCTTTTCTATTTTTAGGAGAAATAAAACAGGCTACTTCCGTTTTAAATAAAGAATGGCTGTTATTTTTCCCTTCTCTATATGGTTTTGCTATCTTCGATTCCTATATAAATACGGTTGAGAATAATAAACTTGCTGAAAGAGTGCAGAAAAACTTCTTTGAAAAAACATATCAACATCCAAGCTTTTGTATTGCGAAAGGAAAAAAGGTGGAGTGAAAACATGCAGGTCTTTTCTACATTTGAATACTCCAGTTACATAGAATTAGCTGTTTCAGAGCTAGAAAAAAAAGGGATAAAAATAGAAGATATATTTATTGTCCCTCTTAATAATCGAACGGAAGATCGCCGGATTTTTGATAGCCTTCATCGAGCCGATGGAGTTTCTCTTATTGATCTAGGAATGGCTCTAGCCACAGCCTTTTCAGTCATCGGTGCAAGCATTGGGTTTAAACTAAGCTGGGGTCCCATCTACTGGGGAATAATTAGTGCTTTTATCGGATTTATCTTAGGACTAGGAATTAAACTATTTATGTTTAAAGTAATCAGGAAAAATCAACGGCTCTCACGCGGCAAACATTCGGAAGTCATACTCATTGTTGATTGTCGTACGGTGGACGCCGAAGTGGTTGAACAAACTTTGTGGAAAAACCTTGCCTTAGGTGTTTCAAAAGTCAGATCTGATGGCTTATAAAATTAAGTCGTCATCGTACAATATAATGGCCAGATACAGGATGAATGAATTACTATTCAGGATTAGAGATAACTTCCTTAACTCACGGAGAGAGAGCTTCTGGTTTTAAACTGTATACTCTTTAGTCAGCATAATGTCATTTATCAAAACCCAAAAAGCTTTTAAAAAGAGCTTTTTGGGTTCTAATGTATGTTAAATGCCATTCTACCATCCTCTTTGGTTTCTTAATGTCGTAATATGAGCAACGTGATGCTTTCCATGCCAGGCATAAGTAGCTATTAATTGCTCAATCGTCACTTGTCCGTTTTCAGGATGGTGGATCATTTTCTTCAAATCTTTTTCATCAAGTGAGTTTAACAATTTATGAAGACGCTTATGTAAAGCTGAAAAAAGTTGGAGCGAAATTTCTATAGGTAAATCATTGTCAGGAAGATCCGACCAAGCCACTTCATCATAGGCCTTAATAGTAGGCTCATGTTCTGTTAAGCCTAATTTAAAACGAGTATAAGCATTCATATGGGAGTCAGCTAAATGATGGACAACTTGACTTAATGTCCAACCGCCTTCTCGATAAGGCGTAGCTAATTGTTCTTTGGTCAGTCCTTCTACAGCATCAGCTAATTGCTTTGGTGCATATCCAATGTCATGAATCCACCCTTGAATATCTTCTGGCTGAATATTTTCTTTCACGATAAAGTTCCCAATAGGATATTGATTAAACATATTTCTTCCTCTCCTTTACACCTTATAAATTTCATTAGACGATAGCCAGTCAACGAATTGATGATACGGATAATAGGTAGTCCCTTTCAGCTCTATCTTTGGAGCTCCGGGATATTTAGTTAACAGTTCTTCAATTTCACCTTTGCTTAAGTGAAAGTGATAGTGTAGATCTTTTTCTTTAATCAAATAAGGATATTTTGATTTTCTTTGAGGTTTGCTGAAATTCTTTAAACCGTCGCCTATAAAATAACCAAGGGCAGCCAATCCTAACGCTAACCAAAAAAAGTTCATTTCCAAAGTAGGATACCCCCAAACATTCCCATAAAATAAATCCCAACATAAAATTCATAAAAAAGAGACCTTACTTTATAACGCCTCTACAGATTAGCCAGCTTTTTATCAGCTATAAACTTCATAAGTATACCTGCACCTGAAACATTTAATACGATGCTGCTACCTAAAATAACACCATATAGTAATCCCGTAATATGTAATGTTAAAGTCAAAATCAAAAAGACTGTTCCTGTACCGACTAGAACTAATCCCAAGCTTCGATTATCCATCTATTTCACCACCAAAAAAGTAAATATAGTTATATTTTAACATAATTACACTTGTTTTACTTTTAAATGTTAAAATACACTTATTAATAACCAGGGAGATTATAGAATCATGAAAAAAGTTATATCGTTTTTGATTTCTACCTTGTGCGGTAGCTTAGTTCTTTCTGAACTATCTTTTTCTGATGGTTACGAGCAAATGAGCTTAAACCATTTTCTAGACCAAATAATGTTTGGATTTATGTATATTGCACCGTTTGTAATTATATTAGGAATTCCTTATGGTTTCTTTAGTTAAGAATGGAGAGTTGATATGAAAACAACTAATAGCGAAGAGTTAGACGTCCAATGGTATGGGGTAAAGATTCTTTATAAGTACTTAATAGTCGGTAAACCTAATATAGAAAAGATTGACGAAAATTATGAAGAACATCAGATATTTGAAGAAAGTATTTTATTAATTAAAGCCCAATCATTTGCTCAAGCCTATGAAATTGCAGAAAAGAAAGCAAAAGAATGTGAAGACAGCTATACCAACGTTTATGATCAGACTGTGAATTTCCAATTGATTGAGAGTTTAGATGCCTTCCTCTTATGTGAAGAAGATGAGTTCCCAAGTGGTACGGAAGTATATTCACGTTTTTTACATATACCTAAAGAAGAAAGTTTAGCTAATGTCTTATCTAGGCACTATCCAGAAGTTACGGAAGATGAAACAGAGCGGATACGAAAAAGCTTCATTTTAAGGAATAGAGATTTTAATTGAAGACTCACACTAGATATAAAGATACTATGGTATACATACTCTGGAGAAACAACAAATAAGGAGCCTTAAATAAGGCTCCTTATTTGTTCTCTATTTACCTTTTGCTTTTAAAAAATAATGTCCAAGGCCATTATTACTTACACTGCATCTGTCATTACATATAAATTAGACGGAGTAATTTCATTTTCTAAAATTAAGTATGGATGGCACTTCATTAAAGCCAGTTTAAGAACTTCTGGTACTCTCTCTTCATCATACGCGCATACTAAATATAATCCGCCGTTATTCACCAATTTGTCTGCTTCATTTTCAAACTCTTCTAAAATAGGTATAATCCCTTCTTGCTGTCCCCACTCTACATGAGCCCATATTTGAAAAGACGTATTGTTTTTATAGAAAGGCTCTAAATGTTTAGAAAGATGTTCAAAAATTATGGCAGGCTGAAAACTTCCACTTGAACAGTAATAATCAAAATTATTAATGGTATGTATATATGTTAATTGATCTTGAGTTAAAATCCCCTCTAATCTTTTGAAAATCAGCGGGATTAGTCTTTCGCTTTCTATAACTAAAGTATGTCTCTCCTCTTCAACCCCCGAAACAATATAAGACACAAGATTGTCTAAGTAACTTCTCATATCGTCAATATTATAGTAAATATGAACGCTTTCATTATTCTGTATCAATTGAGCAAACTGATTTTTCAAGTGTGTACGCTCCCTTATATAAAATCAACCTAAATTTTAAGACTCTTAAACTGGTAAATTGCCTGTTCATTAGAACAATTCTACGCTTTGCATTCTTATCTGTCAAAATTAGATAGTTTCCCCTTTGTTTTAGGGTATACGGCTGTTTTTTAGAATAGTATGCCTATGTGGTAAATGAGATAACGTTTGCGCCAGTTATTTTGGCGCTTTGGCTAAAGAATACTGTACCCTTCTCAAATACAATTAAAACTTAATAAGAAATAATGAAAGAATTAAGTTCATTTATCTCTTTATTCGATAAATTCTCATGTAGCATTGATAGGAGTATTAGCCATTTGTTTTTTACTTTGTATAACTTTTAAAACTAGTTACTACAAAATACAAAGAAAAAACGCCACTTGCTTTAGCAAGTGGCGCCTTTTCTTTTAAAATATTTGAGTAAAAGCTACAATTAAAATCGTGATCCCACTTATTAACGTTCCAAATTGACTCAATGTAAATTTTCCAATTTGAACATTTGCGGCTTTTTTCCCCACCATTACTCCTAGCCATACGGTTATAAAACTGCCAAAGGCTGATGTAAGCGAAATAGCTAAAGGCGATAAACCAAGCAAGCCTGCTCCCAGACCGGTTGTAAGTGCATTTGCTGAAAGTGCAACACCTAGGACACTGCTTTCGATCCAACCAATATATCGTACGTTTTCTTGACCACTACTATCTAATTCATCACTTCCGTTATTTCTTTGGGATCCAACTAATAAAATAATGCGAATCCCGATTAGCGTTAATAATACGACGGCTACAATAACATGGAACACCCCTGGCAAGATGGTTGAAATCCACCTGCCAAACATAATCCCCACCATGCTAAAGAGGAAACAAATAGCCGCTATCAGTAAATTAGAAAGCCATTTTATTCTTACCTTTCGAACTCCGTATGATATTCCCACACCGAAGTTATCTATACTCGATGATAGTGCAAAACCTAATATGAATAACCATTCCATTTTGTACTCTCCTTTTATTGATAATGTTGAGGAGATTTGCTTCCTTGTTGCATATATTGTTGATAAACCTTCAATAAAATGATTACTGCGCGTTGAAAAATATAAAGAGGTGAACCGCTATGTCTAACATCCAAAATGATCAAAGCCTTGGTTTGTTATTAAGGTCTTTATTAAAGGAAAATGCTTTATCTATGCGGAAACTTAGCTCACTTACGGGGATTGATACGGCAACTATCTCACGGATTATAAATGGAAAACAGCAAGCAAATCTACACCATTTAAAACAATTTGCGCACTATTTAAATACTCCTCTTGAAGCATTAATTGACCCTGCTGGAGCTGCTTCAAACAATACAGAAAATGAATTAGAAACAGGCATTCATTACTCCATTGATAAAATTCAAGAAATACTTAAATCTTTTAATATAGTAGATACAAACTTTACGATTGAACGTGTCGAACAAGAACTAACAAAATATAAGCAATATGCACAGACAGACGAAGGACACAGCATGATTTGTAATAACTTTCAAACCAAAATAGAGCAAGTCGGCAGCGTCGGAACCTTTATTGATCAATTAAAGCAAATGTACCTTGAATATTGTGATGAAAAAACATCAGCTTCCAAGCGCTCAATATTGGGAAGTGCGCTACTGTATTTTATTTTGCCTACCGATATTATCCCAGACTATGTCTTTCCAATCGGCTATTTAGACGATGCAATAGCTGTACAACTGGTAATGAATCAACTTACGGAATAACAATGGATTTCTATTAAGTGAAATGAACGCGGCATACCGTTCTCTATTTATTGTGAAAATGGAACTTTTTCTTGATCATGACGATGAGCAGGTACATATTCTATTGCTTTTTTTAATTTAAATACTTTCTTTGGCGCAATCTTTTTAATCACTTTTTCTTTTTTGCATAGCTCATGGTTACACCTATGTGCACACATACCTAAAGGGATTTTCTCTCCGAAAAATGGATCTATATAAAATCCATTTTCAAACAGCTTACTCTTAATAACATTTTCATTTTGCAATCTGCAGCAAGTAACGCAATAGTACATTCGTTTTCCACTCTCTTTCTTATATTTGATTTTGAAACATCTTATGAGAACTCATCAACACAAGTGCTTGTTCCTATATTAAAATTTGAAGAAATCTCAACAGGCATTGAAGCATACTCAACACACGTCCCTTACAAACATATAGTTTAATCATGACAGCATGAAGAGTTTCATACTTTGAGGAGGGAGAATGATGAAAGCAAGAGGTGTTGTGAACGCTGTAATGGGGATTTGGCTCGTTATTGCCCCTTAGATGCTTGGGTTTTCATACGATGCAGGAGTTACTTCAGCGAGCATTGTATTTGGGACCCTTCAAGTGATCATGTCTTTTTGGGGAACTAACAAACTAGAGTGGCAGTCACAACAAAACTGGACTTCGCTTATTACTGGATTATGATTTGTTCTTTTTCCCTTTATTTATTCATTAACAGATGGAGCGCTTTAGTCTAGCATTATACTTTAATTAATGATCATACTATTTAGCTTATGGAGCTTGAACTCTAAATCAAAACTAAACACTGTTAGTTAAAGAACGAATAATATTCCACTTTTTGCTTAAACTACTCAAGATACCGCAATGTATCGACTATGTGAGAATAATTCTCCTAGCAGAAAAGCTCCCTACGGAAATACATAGGGAGTTTTTTCTGCTTTTTATGTAAAGCCCACACGGATTCAGTAAACATAATGTACTTTGTAGGAGATAACAAAGGTGCCCCTGATTGCTAGAAGACACCTTTGTGGACTCTAGAGAAAGCTAATCTTTGATAACCTTTATTTATCTCTACTCATGCAAAATAGATATTAACGAACTTTTTCTTCACGATCATCTCTTCTTTTAAGACCAAAAAGACCAACTAGTCCTAATAATCCAAGTAGTTCCCAAGGTGAATCATTGTCATCATCCACATCAGTTGCTGTAGTGACATTTCGAGTATTTACGTCATCGTTATAAGTATTTACGTTATCATTATAATTCGCTCTATCTACGTTATTGTTTTCAGCATTAACCGGCAAGATGAAAGTCATCATAGCTAAAGCTAACGTACATAATAAAACAGACCACTTTTTTCGCATACTTTCTCCTCCTTTCCTTTTGTTAATAGATAAAGTTCCCAACGTTATTGGTTACTATTCGCTAAGTAGATTTATTGTTTGAAACTGCTCATTAATACCTACCTTAAAGAAGCCAAATTAATATGAATATATTTATAATTTATTAAGCAAATTAACTAAAATGCAATGAAGCATCACTCATGAAATCTAATTACATCATAGAAAAAACTTCCTTTTTTCTAACTCTAAGGTAGTTTTTTCATTTCTGGCCCTTAAATATTATATAAATAACTATTTTACATAACCGCTTCTTCCAGAACAAATCAAAAAAAGAACCCTAATGAGAGTAAGGGTTCTAGATGGTTCACTTTTATAGAATATGCAGTTTTTATACAATTCTTATTTATAGGCTATGATCAATAGGGATAGAGAAGGCTGCATAAAAGCCTGCCGTTTATACCTATGTTAAAGCAAATCAAAAGTAGTATTTACATTTAAAAACATGTTAAAATCTAGTAGTCATTTATGCTGAGATACGTATAAATGAACCCTTAAAAAAAAGCAGCCTCGCTTGCCAATGCCGAGGCTGCTTTTCCTTATTTTTCAAGGACTTTTGTCTTAAAAATGGGCATATCACCCGCGAACAAATACTTAGAAATCACATATTATAATATATCTTCTAAGTGAAGGAGGTATGCTATTATAGAAAACTTAGTTAGCTATATTAAAGATTTAGGCTTTCCAATTGCCCTATCTTTTTACTTACTTGTTCGCATTGAAAGCAAATTAGATAGAATTACAGAACTGCTTCAAGTTCTTATTGAAAAAAAGGACAAGCAATAAGCAGAATGCTATTTATACCCAAAGCGAACTCGTTCCTTCGTTTTCAAGATGCAGCACGTTCACTTCTGTTCCTTTGTCATATCCATGCTCTCCACCTGGAAGAACAATCAGCGCGTTTGCTGCAGCTAATGATGAAATAGCCCCTGACTTGTCCATGCCAACAGGCGTCACAACAAGCTTTCCGCCTTCGTCTGAAATCTCTCCTCGCACCATTCGCGTAAAAGCATTAGGTTCTTTGAAACGGCCGTTTAATACCGCTTTTGTTTTATGTAAATGAGGCGCTGGTGAATACAAAAAGCTGCGAACAATCGGACGCACAAACAGTTCAAACCCCACATAGCAAGCAGATGGATTTCCTGATAGTCCAAACAGCAGCTGTCCGTTTCGTTCTGCGACTGTTGTGACGCTTCCTGGGCGCATCGCAATTTTGTTAAACAGCACATTCGCACCAAGCTTTTCATAAATAGCCGGCAAATAATCATAGTCGCCAACGGATACCCCGCCGGTTGTTAGTAGAATGTCCACTTCTTCAAGCGCTTTTTCTACCGCTTCATAGCAGCGGTCAAAATCATCTTCAAGCTTTCCTAAGTATTTCGGAATTCCCCCGCTTCTTACAATTTGCGCAAGTGCCATATAGGAGTTGCTGTTGCGAATTTTTCCTGGTTCTAACGGCTCGTTCACATCAAGCAGTTCGCTTCCTGTTGTTAACACGCCAACCACCGGTTGCTTCACCACGGCTACATCCGCATAGCCAAACGTAGCTAAAAAAGCCGTGACGCCCGGATTGATTCGCGCCCCTTTGGAAACAAGCACCTCTCCTTTTTTTGTTTCTTCTCCTTTTAATGCAATGTGTTCCCACTTTGAAGCAGGCCGGCTTAACGCCATATACATTTTGCCTTCTTTTTCATACGACTTCGTTACTTCAAGCATCACAACCGCATCACACGAATGAGGGACCTGCGCTCCTGTCATAATACGCACCGCTTGAAACGGCTTTACTTCTTCTTCAAAGACAAAGCCTGCACCGATTTCACCTACAACTTCGAACTCCATAGGATGTTCACTTGAGACTTCTAGGCAGTCTTGCGCTCGAACCGCAAAGCCGTCATAAAGCGATTTATTAAAATGAGGAACGTTTTGATCGGCGATAATATCTTCTCCTAAATAGCGTCCGTAGCTTTCGGTGATCGATACGCGTTCGATGCTTCCTTTTCTTTTATAAGTCATGACTTTTTCAATTGCTTCAGGAATTGAAATAGGTGTTCTGCTTTCTAACATACATTCTTCACTTCCTTTATGTCTGTTCACTTTTTACGCTATGGTGTAAAATCATAGCATATCTCACTATTTCTATCATACAACAAAATTTACTGAAAAAGGATGAAAACACCGATGTCTTCTTTTACACATTTTAATGACCAGGGCCGTGCCAATATGGTCGATATTAGCGAAAAATCTATCACGCGCCGCGTCGCAACAGCTCGTTCAAGCATACTTGTTAACAAAGAAATTCACGAAGCCATTGTAGAACATAAAATTGGAAAAGGCGACGTCCTTGCTGTCGCACAAGTAGCGGGAATCATGGCAGCAAAACGCACGTCTGACATTATTCCGATGTGTCACCCTCTTTTATTAAAAGGCGTAAACCTTTCATTTGACTGGGATACAAGCAATGATCAGTACCGTTTATTAATAGAAGCAACTGTTAAAACGGAAGGCTCAACGGGCGTTGAAATGGAAGCTTTAACTGCCGCTTCTGCCTGCGCTCTAACCGTTTATGATATGTGTAAAGCCATTGATAAAGGCATGATTCTCGGCGAAACGTATCTGCTTGAAAAATCTGGCGGCAAAAACGGTGACTACAAGCGTACGGAAGCGTAAAGGAGGTACATAATGAGCGTACATGAACATAAATCCAAAGCAACACAGCCCGTTCGCTGCAAAGTCATTACGGTATCAGATACACGCACAAAAGAAACCGATAAAAGCGGCGCGCTAATGATCCAACTTCTGAAAGAACACGACATGCAGGTCGCTTCCTATGAAATTGTAAAAGACGACCAAACGTCGATTCAACAAGCGATACTTGCCGGATGCAGTGCTGAGGACATTGACGTTGTTCTCACAAACGGCGGGACTGGCATTACAAAACGAGACGTCACAATTGAAGCCGTTCAAGCGCTGATTCATAAAGAAATCGTTGGGTTTGGCGAGCTGTTTCGCATGCTGAGCTACACCGAAGACATTGGCAGCGCAGCAATTATGAGCCGGGCAATTGCCGGGACGATTAACGAAAAAGCCGTTTTTTCTACACCAGGATCAAGCGGTGCTGTTCGTCTAGCTATGACCAAGCTGATTTTGCCTGAACTTCGCCACGTTGTGTGGGAATTAAACCGGCAGCGCTGACAAAATGCCTATGCACACGCATAGGCATTTTCATTAATCATAGTCTTTATGTACCCACTCATCTTCTGGAATGCCTAAATCTTCTCCGGAAAAACGCTCTTCTTTAAACGGATCTCCTCTAAGATGAAAGCCGTTTTGCTCCCAAAAGCCAGGATGATTTTCATCAATAGCTTCAAAGCCTCGAAGCCATTTAACACTTTTCCAAAAGTACAAATGCGGAACAACCAATCGCAGCGGATATCCGTGCTTAGCTGTAAGCGGCTCTCCGTTAAAGGAATGAGCGAGAAGAATATCGTCTCTCAGTAAATCTTTTACCTCAATGTTTGACGTATAGTCATTATCTCCGTGCAGCATGATGTATTTACTTTTCAACTCCAAGCCAACTGCTTTTAAAAAGTCTGTAAACAGCACGCCCGTAAATTCATTATCAAGCCTTGTCCATCTGGTTACGCAGTGAATATCACATTTCACCGTTGTTTGCGGCATGTCCAATATATCTTGATACGAAAGCGTCACTTCCTTGTTTACTAATCCAAACACTCGAAGCGTCCACTCCTCTAAGTTATACTCCGGCACGTCGCCTTCATGTAAAATCGGAAAGCGCTCTGTCACTACTTGCCCCGGAGGCACTCTTCCTTCATACTTTGAATCAATTTCTGGTGTTTTCATTCGTTTAATACGGTCTGCTTTGTTCAAATTATCACCTCGTTGTTTTTGCACATAAAAAGCCCTTCCTTAAATAAATAAGGAAGAGCTTTGTTTCAGCTTCTTCCTTATCTCTAAGAGCGATACACTCTTAAGGATTTGGCACCATTCTGTCATAGACAGCGGTTGCCGGGTTTCACAGGGCCAGTCCCTCCACCTCTCTTGATAAGGAAACAAATTGTATTTGTTTTATGTAATAAAGTCAGTATTAAGCTTTTTGTCATAATTGTCAATATTATTTTTCTTTTTCGCAAAAAAACTTTAAAAACAGATAAGGTTATAAGGTTTTAGTCTACTAAAATACCATGTAAAGCCTTTACCCTTCTCCATCAATCATCGTATACTTCCTCGCAAATCGCTTATAGTAAATTTGCTCATCCTCTTGTCCATCGTTAAAAACAAGTCGGTTATGATCAATATCTTTTTCTTTTAACATATAGCCTTTTTCATTCATCATATGAATATATTCATCTAAATGTCCTTTTTTCACCATATAGTGAAGAGCATCATCTGAATCTGTAGTCCTCGCTACATCTTGACTTCCCACTTCTAGCTTGAATACAGCTGTTGCTGTTTGAATCGGACGGTAGTCTCCAAACACTTTTTCCCAATTTAATAGCAGCAGCGCGCCGGAAATTATTATACATCCTCCAGCCGCCAAGGTTAGTACAAATCGTTTTGACACTACTTTCTCTCCTTTACATTCTTTTTCTTCTATTTAATACAATAGATTGTCCTAAACTTGTTTTTACGCCAAGTACTAGATACACGGCTGCACCTACAGTAATTGAAATACAAGACGTGCTCATCGCAAGTGAAGATGCGGACAGCTTATTTTCTAAAAAATAGTGAGAAGCATAATTGCCAATAACCACAGCGGCTGACATTACACTTACTAATAAAACAGGTGTCAACGCAGCTTGTCCCAGTGATTGAACTCGGTAAGAAATGGATTTTTCAATTAAATAAAAGTTATATATAACCGATACACCATACCCTCCGTAAGTCGCGACAACCGGTCCAATTTCTCTTAAGCTTGAAACCAGCAGTACGTTTAATACTATCTTCACAACAATTCCTAAGCCCAAGCCTAAAATTAGCTTCTTTTGCTGATTAATTCCTTGGAGAATTGCGGCTGTTACTGTAAAAAGAGCAAATAAAATGGCAGCAGGCGCGTACCATTGTAAAACAATTCCACCGATTTCAGGACTGTTTTTTTCTCCAAAAATCATCATATATACCGGCTTGCCTAATAAACAAAGCCCCACGGCAGCAGGAAGAGTAAAAAATAACAGCAGCTGCAGCGTTTTTGTAATTTTCCCTTTTACTTCCCGTAAATTTCCTTGCACAAAGGAAGACGTAATGCCCGGAATCAGTGACATGCTGAAGGCAGTCGCTAACGATACTGGCACCATCACCAAAATCTGGGCTAATCCAATAACGGAGTTGATCGTTTCAGCTTTAGCTTGTCCATATCCTATTGATTGAAAGAGCATGTTAATCGTAAACGTATCAATATTTTGATAGATAGGAATAGCTAAACCAACTAATACAAACGGAACGGCGTACGTTACAAGCTCTTTGGACATTGAAGAGAACGAAACGGACTTATTATTCTTTCCGCTGTTCACTTCTTTCATAATCAACCGCTTGCGCTTCAAATAAACCGCTCCAAGAATCCCAATTCCCCCTACGCCTCCAATAAACGCTCCAAACGTGCCGATTCCAACAGCTTTTGTCATTGTGCTATGAAAAAGGTGAATAACAGCGTATGCTCCTGCTAAAATGAACAACACTCGCACTATTTGTTCAATAATCGTACTTAGCGCGGACGGTCCCATAGACTGGTTACCTTGAAAGTAGCCTCGTAATAGACTCATAGGCGGGATAACAATTAAAGCAAAGCTTACCATTTGGATGACATACACTACGTCTTTTTGACTATTTCCCGAGGAATCTTTTCCGTTAATGACTAGTTCAGCGAGCCACGGTGCCATCGTATAGAGGACTAAGAAACCTATTATGCCCGTTATTGTCATTAATAGAAGTCCTGCTTTTAACAAATCTTGTCCCGCACGGTAGTTTCCAAGACCGTTATATTTCGATACATACTTCGAAACAGCAAGCGGAAGACCCATTGTCGACAAGCTTAGCATCAAGGTATATGGACCGTATGCATACTTATAAAGCGCGTAACCTGACGTTCCCACTAAGGCTGTGAAAGGAATAATATAAATAAAGCCTAAAATCTTTGTTAACAAAGAAGACGCTGTTAATAAAAGCGTACCTCTCATCAAATTTTTTTCCATACATCAAAACTCCAGAAATAAATATTGTATTTTTAACAAATACTTGATTTATTGTATCATACTTACAATTATTATCTAGTTTTTTATAAAACATTAGAACCCTCTCTATATTACGTTTTTTACCTAATAAAGGAATATAAACCAATCTTTTCACCTATGATAAATGAATCGTTTTTTGCTTTTTACTTTATCTGACGTTTACATTCTAAAAGACGTGTTACATTATATATATCAGTTACCAACTCAACTAAGACTCCTTGATTATTCTGGCCTACCTGTTCTTTTAGGTAGACTGAAGTTTCTAAATCGTTATTTATAGGAGGAAAAAATCATGAAAATGAAACAACGACTATCAAAAGCAGCGGGGGCTGCAACGATTACAGGAATTGCTGCGTTTGGATTTGCTCCTGTCGCTCAGCTTGATACACCAGCACATGCAGCTACATCTCAAGAAACAAGCAGTCAAAGTCAAACAGCTGTAAAAAACATTAATGAAATTTACAACGCCGCAGTAAAAGGTGAAGTGCCACGCTTAACGGCAGACTTCAAAATTGGCAAAACACTGCGTCAAGACGTTCGCGATCAGTTCGGTCCGCCGCCTGAAGGTTCATCAAACAACTTTGACTACTATCATGCGGAAATGGGTCACCCTGGATACGCATTTGGCTATGACCAAAATAACGTCATTAACGAAATCCGCTATTTTGGTACAAATGTAGAGCGTCAAACAAATCTAGGCTCCATCACCCAAGCTAACTTAAAGAAAGAATTAGGTCAGCCGAACTTTACAGGCAAAGTAAAAGGTGATGGTACTACTCAAACGAAGTACACCTATCACGCCGGCGCCTATGATCTTGAATTCATTTTTGATGATAGCAAAACGTTAAATCACGTTAATTTAGTTAAAAAACCTTAAGTAATAGAAAAAGTAGCAGGCAGCCTGCTACTTTTTTTCATGAAATAAAACCAATGCTGAATCCGCTACGTGTTCATACCCAATCTCCATATAAATCTTGTTAGACGTAGGATTTGTCATGTCTGTGTATAAACTTGTTGTTTGAAATCCTTCGTCTAGCATAAGCTGAGAAAGCGTGGATACACAGCTTGAGGCATAGCCTTTTTTACGTTCTTTTTGAGGCGTGTATACAAAGTTAATCGTAATGTTATAGGCCGTTGGACGCGTAGCATTGGCAATCGACACATACTCACCGTTCACTTCCCATAAAAATAACCGTCCTGCTTTAATAAAAGCTTCTCCTGTTTTGGCAGCTTGTTCTTTTGATACAGGGTCTCCAATGACGCCCATAAACTCCCAAACCCATTCTGTCACGAGCGGAAGATGCTTCAACCTTGCTTTTACCAGCACTCCGTCAGCGTCCGCAGCTTTTTTTACTTTGTCTAACCGATAAATGCGCTGATCCATTTTTAAAGAAGCTTCTTGATTTTTTAAATCTGCTAGCTTTTGAGAAAGATATAAAACCATTTGTCTTTCTCCAACTAAGCCCGGTATGTCGATTTCTTGTAACAGCTCTGCCGCTTCGCTTAGTTCAACCTCCGTTAGCTGCTGTATCTGAGACAGTATGATTTGCTTAGGATGGGTTTGCAGCAACACAAGCGCAGCACGGCTGTCTTTTAAAATAACACCCATAAAATTTGGTTTGCTGTTTTCCTGCAAGCTGTGTAAAATGCCAAGCGCTAAGTTATGAAGAATTTCATTTTTCGCTAAAAGCGGTTCTACATGGTTTTTAAACTCCTGCACTTCTCTATATTTACATAGCTCAATCATTTTCTTTGCACCTCCATCTGATTTTCCATTTTTCAGTAAAAATATTCTAACATAAAAAAGCTCTTCCTAGTTTCCTAGAAAGAGGTTTTTTAGAGAACGTTATTAACTTGATAAACATACATCGTACGTATGCTTCGTATAAACAAATCCTTCAAAAATAAGACGGGCTGTACGCACTACTTTGATTCCGTTAACCTGTCCATCTTTTAGATCCACACTGGTTTCCATAATTCCCATTGGATGAGCAAGTCGAACGGTATCATCTTTTAATTGAACCATTTCTGACGGAAGCGTGCCTTTTGTATAGATAGCCGCCGTTGTACAAATTGCTCCTGTAATCGCAAGCGTTTGATGCGGTTTTTGCATCGACATCATGCGGATTAATACGTCCATTTGAGAAGCAGCTTTTTCTCTGCCAGTCCCGTCCCGATGGTCCATAGGAGGAGAAATAATCGTCATTTTTGGAACCGCTGGTGATAGTTTAGTTGCTTTGTCTTGAGGTGCGAGCCCCGCTTTTTCCGCTGCAATGGAGCGAATTTCTTCAAATAGCTTCAGCTGTTTGTCCGTGTATTCATGCGGAAGTTCTGCTCCCTTTAGGCCAATATCCGCTGCTTTAACAAATACAAGCGGATTTCCTACATCAACAATTGATGCTTTTATCGTCCCAATGGATGTTTGCAGAAGATCGATAGCGTTCCCGGTCGGAAGCAGTTTTCCAGTAACGGCTCCTTCTCCGTTTTCAAACGAAAGATAAATGGGTGAACCCGTACCCGGCACTCCAGGAATCATACAGGATCCTTCTGTTTTCACTTTTCCGTTTTCTACTTCTACTTCCGCTACGATTACTTTTTTCGTATTCGTATTATAAATCCGCACTTTGGTCACCGGTTCCACAGGTTGTACAAGTCCTTGTTCGATTGCATAAGGTCCGACCGCTGAAGAGATATTGCCGCAGTTTCCTTTAAAATCAACGAGAGATTCGCTGATGCTAACCTGCGCAAACGTGTAATCTACGTCAGCTTTCTCTAGATCTGATTCTTTTATAATCGCGATTTTACTTGTCAGCGAATTAGCTCCGCCGAGTCCGTCAATTTGACGTTGATCCGGACTTCCCATTATATCTAGCAAAAACGGTTCCCAATCCGATTTGTTCACAGGCATTTCTTCATGATTGATAAAAACCCCTTTACTTGTTCCACCTCTCATAACCGTTACAGGAATACGCGTCATATTAATCACCTTTCTCCCCTACTAACAAACGCCGAGGCGTTCATCAAACCATTTTATTTTTTTACTATTTAGAACCGGTTCATTTGCCATTTATCGTATAATAGAGGTGGTCATAAGTAAAATACATAAAATTTATTGTCTTTTTAAAAATTTTTTTATAATCTAAATACAAGGGGGAATCGGGATGGATCAAAAAGATTGGATATTAATTAAAACGCTTCACGAAGAAAAGAACATTACGCGAACGGCTGAAAGGCTCTACGTATCGCAGCCTTCTTTAAGCTACCGCCTTAAAAATCTTGAAGAAGAATTTGGCGTGTCGCTTTTTTTCAAAACGAAAAAAGGAATTGAGTTTACATCTGAAGGTGAGCATCTTGTTCGCTATGCGGAAAATATGTGGAAACAGCTGCAGGAAACAAAAGACAGCATGCGTAATATGAGCGAAACCGTTACGGGAACGCTTCGCTTAGGGGTATCGAGTAACTTTGCACAGCATAAGCTTCCTAAAATTTTAAAGCAGTTCTCTCTTCACTACCCAAATGTACAGTTCAGCGTCAATACGGGCTGGAGTACGCAAGTTATGAATCTATTAGACTCTTCGCGTGTGCACGTTGGTATTTTACGAGGCAATTACCCGTGGAACGGAGAAAAATCACTGCTGACGAAAGAACGACTCTGCTTAATTTCGAAAAAAGAGATTGCGATCGACGACTTGCCGAACCTGCCTTATATTAACTATAAAACCGATACGTCATTAAAAGATCTCATTCAAGACTGGTGGCATGACAAGTTTTCAGAGCCTCCGTTTGTGGCAATGGAAGTTGACCGGCAAGAAACGGCCAAAGAAATGGTCAAAAATGATTTAGGCTTTGCCATTTTACCTGAAATTTGCCTTCACTCCAGCGACAACTTATATACATACGGACTTTCGTACCGAGATGAATCACCTTTGCTTCGAAACACGTGGCTCATGTATGATCCTTCTTACTTGAATCTATCGGTCGTGAAAGCGTTTATTGACTTTTTAAAGCTAAGTGAAAAATAAAGCCAAAGCTAAAAAGTTTGCGTCTTGGAAGAATCTCTCTTTTAGACCAAGCTTTTTTCTAGACTACCATTATAAAAATTTTTTATGAACTTTCTAAAAAAACCTATATTTCCTTTATTTTTAAAAATGTACTAACATGAAAACAAGAAACATCAGCGGGAGTAAAGAGCGGCTTTAAAAATTCTTAATAATCAAACTACGGCTCATACATGGGGATGAGAGATGTTAGTCACGTTTTTTTACTCTAAAAGAAAACGCTTTCAGAGAAAAGAGGGAAAATAAAGGAGGTTGTTTGAATGCTAGCACTACTAGGTTTTACAATGATTATTGTCTTTACGTATCTCATTATGTCAAAAAGGATGTCTCCTATCGTAGCTTTAATGGTCATTCCACTTCTTTTTGCGGTGATTGGAGGGTTTGGCAAAGGCGTCGGAGACATGATGCTAGAAGGTCTAAAACAAGTAGCTCCGTCAGCTGCGATGCTGCTGTTCGCCATCTTATATTTTGGGGTTATGATTGATGCCGGACTGTTTGATCCATTAATTAAGCAGCTGTTAAAAATCGTAAAAGGCGATCCGCTTAAAATCGTCATCGGAACGGCTCTTCTATCGCTTTTAGTTGCACTAGACGGAGACGGTACAACCACTTATATGATTACGGTTTCTGCTCTTCTTCCACTTTATAAACGCCTGAATATGAGTCCGTTAGTGTTAACGACAGTTGCGATGCTTTCTCTTAGTATTATGAGCAGCATGACGCCTTGGGGAGGCCCGGCTACTCGTGCGATTGTTGCCCTTCACCTTGATGCATCAGAGTTCTTTATTCCACTTCTTCCAACGCTAATTGGCGGAGCTTTGTGGGTTGTTTTTACAGGCTATATTCTTGGAAAAAAAGAGCGCAGACGACTTGGTGCTATTGACATCGAGCAGTTTGAATTAAAAAGCTCGCTTGCGTTTGCTGAAGACGCATCTTTAACTTCTCAAGAAGATATTACACAGCCTAAAAAAATCTGGATCAACTTAGCTTTAACCATTGCACTCATGGTCGTATTGGTTTCAGGCATTTGGTCAGTTTCTGTTTTATTTATGATTGGCTTTGCGCTTGCTCTTATGATTAACTATCCAAAACTTGAGGATCAAAAAGAACGTTTAATGGCTCATGCAGGCAACGCACTGACCGTTGCAGCACTTGTTTTTGCAGCCGGTATTTTTACAGGAATACTATCCGGCACTAAAATGGTTGATGAAATGGCAAGCCTGTTAATTCATTTAGTTCCTGATTCACTCGGTTCATTTTTACCGACAATCGTTGCTTTAACAAGCATGCCGTTTACATTCGTGATGAGTAACGACGCTTATTACTTCGGTGTTTTACCAATATTCGCTGAAACAGCTGCTTCTTACGGAATTGATCCGATGGAAATTGCGCGAGCTTCAGTGCTCGGACAACCTGTTCATCTGTTAAGCCCGCTCGTTGCGTCTACTTTCTTACTTGTAGGTATGGTAGGTGTTGATCTTGGTGAACATCAGCGCTTTGCATTTAAATGGGCCATTTTAACGTCTCTTGTTCTAATTGTCCTTGCTATTGTCACAGGTGCACTTACGCTATTTTAATAGGAAGAAAAGCCGCTATGGCTTTTTATTAATAAATTGATAAATGATACGTGGAGGTACTTCTAAAATGTATGTAATTACGTGTTATGTAGGAAAAGGTGAAATGAGAATGTACGAGTTTGATAGCAAAGAAGAAGCCCTTTCTCAGCTCAAAAACCTGAAAGGCTGCACCATTCTTTCAGAAGTTGTTTACTTTAATGATTCATCGGTTATTCCGGTAGCTATTTAATTATGCACCACTCAACCCTATAGGTACAAACTTGATAAGCTTCCTTTCGCTCAAAAGGAAGCTTCTTTTTTTATGTTCTTCTGAGACTTCGGTCCCTTTTCTCTCCTCAACGTTTTGTTACGTCTGGTTCGTTTTGTTTTCTTGCTTCAATCATATTAATAATTTGATTTGTATGTGGAGTTAGCACAGCGCATTTTTGATAGAAAGCTCCGTCTACAACAAGCAGCTCTTCATCCATCCCGCAAAACTTACAGCGCAGCTCTTGTGGTCCTGCGTAAGAAGTGTGATAAACACTATCGTTAAAGATGGTATAAAAAGTATTTCGTTGCTGGGCATCGTAAAAGCTGTATTGCTGGTTAGCGTCATCACGATAGTTAACTCCATAGTTCCGGTCGAATTCTTCTTGAGTAAATCTATCCTGTAAAAGTTCATTTTGTACTAGTTCTCTTAAACAGCACTCTATTTCTTCATAGTTAAATGAACAATTATGTGCGTAAACATTTAGTTCTTCAGTGCAGTTCTCTTTTACCATCACTTCACTGCCGCAAATCTTACAGGGATGTTTGGGACTCTGCTGATCAAAGTAAGAGAACGTTTGGACCTTTTCCACTGCTATTTCATCGCTCACCTTTTTAAACTTAATCATCACATTTTCTGTTTGACTGACGTTTTCGTTATACAACATCACTTCATATTCATCTATATTCTTTCCATTTTCTTTTCGACTCAAATGCTCCATTACTTCATACGAAGAAATAGTAAAAAACTCGTTAAAATTCACCACTAACATGCATCCTTCCAAAAAATTTACGTTCGCTATGTACCTGCTCTATACTACCATTTTTTCAAAGGCTCGCACCACTAAACGAACTTCTTTTAGGTTCGTGCATGTATAACAATTTACTATAGCTCACCAATGTGCAATTAGCTAGCTATTTTACATTCACATCAAATAAATAAGTTGCCTTTCCATGAGGCCATTTCCCAGATACTTCATAAAGATAGTAACCACTCTTTGAAGACACTTCAATACGATTATTTTTTATCGTAACTTTTTCTTTTTGGTTGTTTTGATTCAGTTGATAGACAGTAAGTTTTGGATTGTTTTTTAGTAGAATTTGAACTCTGGTATCTTTCTCTAGCGTAAGGTCATCAAATTCTTTAGCAACCTCTTTTGGTGAGTAAGAATCTGTTTTGGTTATATGCGCACCATCGTCACCGTTCCATTCATATTCTCCTACTCGCATTTCATACTCTTTGTCATTAACCACAATGCTTCCTGACACTGGAACTTGTTCATCATTAGGTGTAGATACATTTACCTTTTCTTGATTGCAACCAGCTAGTAAGAAAAATAATAACGATGTAATAGCTACTTTGTTCATACTTACCCTCCTTTTCAGACTGGATCTTCTCCTCAGCTTGTTTTTCATCATAAATACACAATACCAAAAATAACCATAAGAGAAACCATTAAAAATCATCAGCATTGGCGTTGTTGCCAGCGCATTTTTATTTCGGAAATATCGAAAACAAGTCGTTGAAATATATACAATCAGTGAATTTATTCACGCTAAAAACGGCGCGGTCGCTACAAGCTCCACGTGGTTTGACAAGTTTTTTAAAGAACCTTACGCTACCGGACCAAACTATGAAAAAACAGAGGATGACGTTAGCGAGGATGGAGATGGAGACGGCGGAGAATAAATAAAAGAAAAAACCTGTTGTGACAACAGGTTTTTCTTATTAATCATCGCTTCCTAAAATACCGAAAAAGCGAAGCAAGTTGATGAATAGATTAATAAAATCTAAATACAAAGACAGTGCCAAAATCGGAACAAGCTCTTCCGTGATTTCACCGTGCTTCATTTTGTTAAAATCATACAGCACGTAAAGTGAGAAAACGATGGTACCAATCACTGAGAATGCCATGAGTCCAGGCGTTGTTAATGGACTAAACAACGAGAAAATGCTGATACAGACTAGTGCTAACAGCGCTACTAATAAAAAGCTGCCTAAAAATCCTAAATCTTTTTTCGTTTTTGCGCCAATTACACCCATCACCGTAAAAATAACGAACGTGCTTCCAAACGCATAAAGAACAACTTGTGCTCCCGCTACTGACGCATAGTGGCTAACAATTGGAAAGAGCGTGATGCCTGATATAAATGAAAACGCATATGTAAAACCGTATCCTACGCTTTTTTTCTTTCGTAACATAAATGCCGCAACCAGCATCACAAGCTCAGCAATCGCTAATGGAATAAAATAAGCCGGCGGCACATATTGACCTACGTATAAGCCAACTGTGGAAATAAATAACGAAAAAATAAATGTTACTAATACTTTTTGAAACAGAGACCGCTGCTCTACTCCAATTACTTCTTGCATGTGTAAAACCTTCTTTCTAAAATCTGTTATATTTTATATAATACCTACCTTTTCAAGAAAAATAAAGATAATACTAAGGTCTTTTTTCTTATTTTTATAGAAAGTAAGCATAGACGCTGCCGTCTATGCTTACTTGGTATCTCTTTATTTTGGCAACAGAATACCGTCAATAATTCCGTAAGTCTTTGCTTCTTCAGCACTCATAAAATAATCTCGTTCCGTATCATGTGCCACTTTTTCAACCGGCTGTCCCGTTCGTGTTGATATGATTTCATTAATATGCTGCTTGAGCTTTAAAATTCGGCGAGCGCTAATTTCAATTTCAGTCGCCTGTCCTCTAGCCCCTCCTAGCGGCTGATGAATCATAACTTCACTATTCGGCAATGCATAGCGCTTTCCTTTTGCTCCTGCTAGGAGAAGCAGTGCGCCAAAAGAAGCAGCCATGCCCGTGCAAATCGTTTGAACATCCGGTTCGATATACTGCATCGTATCATAAATCGCAAACCCTGCTGAAGTCGAACCTCCAGGGCTGTTAATGTAAAGTGAAATATCTTTTTTAGGATCATCTGCCGCAAGAAATAAGAGCTGTGCGACCACGCTGTTGGCAATATGATCATTGATTTCATCACCAATTAAAATAATTCGGTCTTTTAACAGCCTCGAATAAATATCATACGAACGTTCACCGCGGTTACTTTGTTCAATTACATATGGAATCGTGCTCATATATATCCTCCTTATCACACGTAATACGGCTATGCAGCCATGCAGAGAGTGCACGTCGGAGTATACGTTGGTTTTTGAATGACATTTTTTAAGGAAGGCAAAGCCTGAATCAAAAGTGCTGGATCCTGAGCTTCTAGCGTCTTATAAAAAAGCTCTGACAGCTCTTTTCGTTCTTTTTCATTCCAAAAAGAATCTGTGGAAAATGGCTCCCCGTCTTTTTCTAACCGCTGCTTAGCACGATGTAAATTGCTTTTCACCGCTGTTTCTGACGTTTGTAAAATCAACGCTATTTCTTTTAGCTGATAGCGAAAGCCTTCTTTTAAGAAAAAGATAACCGCTTGCTTCGGCGTAAACTGACTAAGCAGCAGCTCGACCGAGTGTTCCTTACTATCAAACGTATGCTTGTCGGCCTGCTGCTCCAAACCTTTTTCTTCAGCTATTACTTCACGCTTTCGTTTTCTCAGCAGATCAATCCAGTGATGATACGCAATTTTATTTAACAGCGCGGAAGACAGATTGTGCTCTTCACCTTTATATCGCTGAGCTTTTAAAAACGTTTCTTGGGCAATATCGTCTCCGTCCCACGCATTTTGCGCTAAAAAGCGGCAGTACTGCTGCAATTTTGGGTAATGCTCGTTCCAGCATGCATCGTCAAAGCTTTCTGTTTGTGTTTCGATTTTTTTTGAATGTGACATGATTTTCACTCCTTTTGCACTCTCTATTTACTAAACGATTAAAGGAAGTTCAAAAGATACGGGGGATCAAACTTTTTTACACATTATACGCTTAAACAGTCATTTTTTTGTATTATAATGAAGATACTTTTATCTGAGGAGTCTAAAATAATATGCGAAGAAGAAAACTATACGGCAAGAAGAAAACGAACAAACTTCACTATAAAGACTTAACCTGTGAACACCCTCAGCCTGCTTTGCCTATGAGCTATACAAGTGAAGCTCCTTTTTACTATTATGACGCGTCAGACGATGAAAGACAAAACGACTTTGAACTATATTCAGAGATTTGTATCATGAATCAAGAACATTTTTTCGTAAGAGGCTGTGTTGAAATTCCTGTTTTTAATGAAGAAAAATTTTTCACTTGGAACATATGGGTTTCTTTAAGCGAAGAAAATTTTCATCGAATGATAGATTTATGGGAAAGTGACAAAAGAGAAAATGAACCGCCTTATTTCGGCTGGTTTTCAGTTTCAATTCCAGGCTATCCGGAAACGTTAAATTTAAAAACAAATGTGCATACAAGATCTGTTGGAACAAGACCGCTCATCGAGTTAGAGCCAACGAATCACCCTTTAGCCGTCGAGCAGCGGGAAGGGATAACGCTAGAGCGAATCAAAGACATACAAAAACAATTGGCTACCTATTAAAAAACCAAGACAGCCCCAGACTGTCTTGGTTTTTACCTTTATGGCATGCGCTTTGCTCCGTAGTATTTAGGCGCCCAGTAGCTGTCTACTTTATAGTTTGTAATTTTCACGCCCTCAGATGTAGATACGTGAACGACGTAATCATTTCCAATATAGATAGATGGAATAAGCGAACTTCCTTCAAAAAAGACGAGATCTCCTGGCTTCAAGTCAGATTTTGAAATGGTTTCTCCTGTTTCCCACTGCTGACTCGCATAGCGCGGAATGTCTTTTCCAGCTGCTTCTTTGTAAATGTATTGAACAAAACCAGCCGTATCAAAGCCTGTAGAAGGACTTGTCCCACCTTGTGCGTAAGGTACTTCTCCTACATATTTAAGAGATTCCGTCACAAATGGATTGTCTTTTGACAGCGATAAGTCATCGTAGCGTCTTGCTCCTGCGTACTTAGACGTCCAGTAGCTGCTTGTCAGGTAATCCACCGTCACATTTTCGCTGCGCTTGGCATGAATAAACTGATTGCCGCCTGCGTAGATGCCGACGTGTGAAATCCCTTCACGATACGTATCTTTAAAAAAGATAACGTCTCCTGGCTTTAAATCTGTGCGAGCAACTTCTTCTCCAACTTGCCACTGCTGATCGGTTGATCTCGGAAGGTACACGTCCGATGCGTGTTGAAATACATATGCAACAAATGCAGAACAGTCAAAGCCGTCCGTTGGCGACTCGCCTCCGAATACATATGGTGTACCGAGATGTTTTAATGCTTCTGCAATGACTTCATTATCTTTTGCAATTTCCGGTGCTCCTGTAATGCGCTTTGCTTTGGTGAAATGTGATGACCAATACGCGCTACTTGAAATGTTTTTCACCACAACTTTTCCATCTGAAGAAGATGCATAAATCATTTCATCGTCTCCGATATAAATAGCGGCTACGTTCACTTCACCGTTTTCATCCGTGTCAAAAAACAATACATCGCCTGCCTGCAGCTCGTTTTTATCGATATCTGTTCCAAGCTCTGACTGTTCTTTCACGGAACGAGGAAGCGTTGTATCGAGCGCTTGCTTAAACACATATTGAACGAAGCCAGAGCTGTCAAACCCTTCGCTTAGCGTCTCTCCTCCAGACGTATAATCCGCTCCTTCATACGTTTTTGCTTTGTCAGCAATCACGTTTTCATCTGTTGCAGCCTGTACTTGCACAGCTTTTTCTGCAGGAAAAGCGCCTTCATAAAAAGTGGCAAGACTAAGCCCTAACGCTGTGACCATAAGAGGTTTCATTACTTTCATCTTTGTTCTCCTTTGTTTTTTATTTCATCCAAGAAGTTTTATATGTAAATGGTTCCTCTGTTAAAGTATGGTGCAGATGGATAGGAATTGGCTAGTACCTTTTGACTTAAATATGCTTCCCTTCCAAAGTCCTGTAAAAAATCCAGAAAAAAACTCGGCGCATATTACGCCGAGCTTTTTTATTTCATGCCCACCTGGATATTTGCTGCTTTTTGTTTTTGACGTAAATTTGCAATCCACTTGTAGTAAAGTGTAATCAAAAGAACAAAAATACCAAGCGCAAAGTACAGTTTTGAATACCCTAAAGCACCTGCTGCAATTCCTAATACAAATGAACCAACCGCAATACCGCTATCATAAAACGTAAAGAATGTAGCAGTTGCATATGCGCTTCGGTGAGCAGGCGCCGCTTGAATCGCAAGCGTTTGGAAGCTAGGAAGAAGCGTTCCATAGCCTAGTCCTACTAATGCACCTGAAAACAGCAGCATCCAAGAAGAATGTGTAAGGCTTAAGCTAAATAGACCAATCGCAAAGACAATACATGATGGAATAATCACAATGTTTGGGCCAGATTTATCAAATAATCTTCCTGTAAACGGTCGTGAAATCAGCATCGCAGCTGCGAACACGACAAAGAAAAAGCTTGCTGTTTTAATCAATCCAAGCGACTGTGCGTACACAGAAATAAAAGAAATAATACTTGCATACGAAAAAGAAACGAGAATACCTACAGATGAAATCGGCATGGATTTCTTTTCAAACAAATCGCTCAGTGAAAATGATTTCTTTACTGACGGAGCAGCGTTTTCTTGAAGATTTTTGACCATCATTCCGCACAGCCAGCCAACGAGCATAATCACGCCAAATACAAGAAAAATAATGTTGTATGCCATGTATTGATGAAGCGTTAGTGCTAAAAACGGCCCTGCAACAACGGCTAAGTTCATTGACATTCCGAAGTAGCCAAGCCCTTCTCCTCGTCGTTTAGCGGGAACTAAATCCGCTGCAATCGCTCCGGTGACGGTTGTTGCTAAGCTGAATGAAATCCCTTGAAAGAAGCGCAGTAATAAAAGCACGTTAAAATGGTGGATGAACATATATAAGAAGGAAGAAAGCGCAAAAATGAGGGTACTAAATACAAGCGTTTTTTTCTTTCCAATGTTTTCAATGACTTTCCCTGAGAATGGTCTAACAATAATCGCAGATAATAAAAAGATAGTAACAACAAGCCCTGCCTGCGTACTCGTGCCGTCTAAGGCGTCTAATACATAAATCGGCAGCAGCGTCAGCAATGCATAAAACACGACAAAAATAAAAAAGTTAGTAATCGCAATACTGATAAAGCTTTTAGTCCAGATTGGCTCCTGCTGGTTCGTCATTCATTTCACCCTTTTCTGTAGATTTACAAATTTTCTTTAATAACGAAATAAGCTGATCTTGTTCGCTGTCGGATAAAGCAATCAGCAAATTTTCTTCCAAACGTTCAATTTCTTGCTGGATTTCCGGAAGTTTTTTCTTCGCTTGAGGAGATAAATAAACGATGCGCTCTCGTTTATCACTGCCTGCTTTTCGAACGATCCATCCGCTTTTTTCAAGCCTTGTTAACGTTCGGGTCACCGTTGGCGCTTCGACATTTAAATACTGCCAAATCTCCGTTTGCGTCATCGAGCCGAATCGCTTTAAACAAAATAAAATTGAATACTGTGAGCTGTATAGCCCGTACGCTTTTAACACTTCATTTACTTCTTTAATAGACAATCTCGACTTTTGATGAAGCTCATGAAACACCAAGTTATTCACTTTTCCCACCTCACCTTTCATTTTATTTACCTAGGTAACTAATTGTTCTTTTATTAGTATATGTGCTGCTACTTGATGTGTAAAGGCGCCTAAAAAGGGCGAAAATCAGCTATTTTCTCTTACTTTCTACTAATGATTTACGCTTTCACTTCTTTTTTCTTATTCTTTCGTATCACGAAACTTTTTGTATATATTTACATGCACCTGCAAACTCTGTTAAAGAAGACGAAACAATATGCGGGAGGCTGGTATATGTTTTCACTGCGCGGCGATGCTCATAAAGTCTACCTTAAACTGAAAAAAGCAGCTCATCAAAACCAAAACGCAGAAGAAATTGATGAATTAGCGGAAATGGAAGAAATCCGGCAGCTTTACCTTACGCTAGACAGCGCTATTTTGCGAAAAGTGTATTACCGAATGACTAAAGAAAAAAACGGCTCCGGCGTCATTCCCATCCTTGTTTCTGCTTTGCCTTGGCTCTTTTTTTTATTTTCGCAGCGGCTGCAGCAATTTTTATTTAAAGACGGCAGCTGGCTTTGGATCATTTTTGTGGTGCTGTATGTTTTTATTCTCATTCCAAGCGTGTTTCTTCATTTCCGTGAACAATCGTGGGCTTCTGTTCATATTGAAATTATTCAAGACATTTTAAAAGACCGTGAAAAAGAGCCGAAACCCCTTTGAGGTCCGGCTGTTTTTTACCTATTATGAAATAGCTTGTCTGCTTTCTACGTCTCGACCTAACTTTCTTTTGATACGCTGCAGCGCGTTGTCAATTGACTTGACGTGCGTGTTTAATTCTTTCGAAATTTCAGCGTATGAATGGCCGTCCATATACAGCGTCAATGCTTTTCTTTCCAATTCACTAAGTGTTTCCGCAATTTTTAACTCGCGGTCTTCCACTTTTTCTTGATGAATCAGCACCGCTTCCGGATTAGCAATTTGATCGCCAGGAATCATATCCATCAGCGTATAATTTGATTCTTCATCATACAGAGGCTTGTCCAATGAAATGTACGAATTTAACGGACCGTGCTTTTGACGAGTAGCCGTTTTAATCGCCGTAATGATTTGTCTTGTGATACATAACTCCGCAAACCCTTTAAACGATGTTAGCTTGTCTTCATTAAAGTCGCGAATTGCTTTGTACAGTCCAATCATTCCTTCTTGGACAATATCTTCTTTTTCAGCACCAATCAAAAAGTATTTTCTTGCTTTACCCCTCACAAGATTTTGATACTTGTTGATTAAATACTCCAATGATTTTTCATCTCCGCTGTGAACCATTTCAACCAAAACATGATCTTCTAACATAGCATAATTTTGAACTTTTTCAATTACGATGCCTACGCTCACTCATATCCCCCCGTTACACTTAGTTGAGTTTTGATGTGTTCTAAACTGATGCATGATCTACTTGTTACGACGCTACTGCAATACGGTCCAGAAACGTAAAAAGCGTACAGAGTAAACTGTCGCTTTCCTCTCTCACTTTATGCTCCCCTGCATCTTTCTATAATCTATTATAAAGAAGTATAACCGATAAAAATCAAAAAGGTTGTCGAAATATGAAAGTGGTTGCAAAAAAAATCAATTTTTATAGAAAATTCACACAAATCACTTTATTATTTCATATAGTGACAGCAATCTGTCAAAAAAGCAATAAAAAAATAATTCCATATGAAATAAACTTACTCAAGCAGAGTAAGTCGAAGTTGCAGATGATACTGCGCATATAGGATTAGTTGCCTTCCGGCTTATCAGCATTTTTTGTTCCCTTGCTTTTATAAGGCTTTGCATTTTTCTTCTTTTTTGCACTCGCCTGCCAGCGGTTCCACCCTTTTTTGCCGGTGCCTCGCCCCGTGCCGCCTTTACCTTTTGCTTTACTCATACGTATTCCTCCGTTACCTGCGTGTTTGCTACAATAAAAAAAGACCCCGTCCAAAGTCGGAGTCTTTTTTGGATTGCATAAAATTATGCTTTTACAACGTTAGCAGCTTGTGCACCGCGTTGACCTTGCTCGATGTCGAAAGTCACTTTTTGACCTTCGTCTAAAGATTTGAATCCGTCGCCTTGAATTGCGCTGAAATGTACGAATACATCTTCTCCGCCTTCAATTTCGATGAAACCGAAACCTTTTTCTGCATTAAACCATTTTACTGTACCTTCAGTCATACTATTTCCTCCAGTGGTGGAATTAATCCACGCATATATTACTACCCTTGCTCAATCGTACTATTTCCAGATAAAAATTTCTATTGAAGAATATTTCTCTTCTTTCAATTTCATACCGAACAAAAATAATTAACTTTAGTGTAACATATCAATTTAGAAATAGCAAGTTTCTGTTCTAAGACAGGCTTTATCCTAATTATGTATCTGCTAAAAGCCTACGGGGCAGCTTTGAGGCTACCAACATTTCTGGATTGTGATGCGGCAGAAGGTTTTTATATTGAGCTAAACTTATCATCTGCACAAATGCACAAAAAATCTTTTATTTCATTAATTTGTTTTCTGCTCATTCCAAAGCCTTGTAATGGAAACGTTCTTCTTTTGGAAATCGATTTGATATACATCGGGATTTGTTAAACGCGACCATTCACCAAAGCCAAATTTCGGATCAAAATATCTGAGGATTAACGTCATCAAATTGCCGTGCGTAACAAACAGAGTCGTTTTCTGTTTTTCATTCATTACTTCTTTAAACAGCTCTAAAACACGTACCGTGGCTTCTTTGGTCGATTCTCCTCCGTCTACCTTAAAGTCTATGTCATCAAAAGTTCTTTTCAATACTTCTATCCAGTTGAAAAGAGGCTGTCCGCTTAAACGCCTTTCTTCTAGCCTTTGATCTATATGAAGAGGCAGACCGGTATCTTTTGCATAAGGTTCAATTGTTTGAACGGCTCGTTTGTACGGACTTGAAATAATTTTATCAATGGGATAACTCAGCTTGTTCAAATAATCCATTAACTGCTGGGCTTGCTGTATGCCTTGTTCCGTCAGTGATGCTTTTGCTTCTTGCCCTTCTGCTTCACAATGCCTAACTAATAAAAAAGTTTTCATACATCTTCCCTCCAGGCGCATCCAAATAACCATTAATTACAAAATAAGATAATAATAGTATATAATGATACGTGATTTATAGCTAAGGAGGAACAACATGATTCGTGAACGATCACTTTTGATAAAAGGACTCACCTTTTTACTAGCTGTTTTTATTTTAAACATCCCTTTTCCTAATTCAACGCCGCTCAGTCATTCTGTCTTTTCTCTTTTAGGTCTTCCCCTCTATGGAGATGAAGAAACAATGACGGGATTCTATTATGCTAACAATGCGTGGGCAATCATGCTTTTAATAAGTCTTTTTTTACTTTATAAAAGTTTAAACCGTCATCGTTTAAAATTAACAATTTTAGCTGCATTCATCGTTACTTCTGGCCCTGGGTGTATGATTGAAGTCATGCAAAAGACCGTGTTGTCAGGAATGTATGCTGTTTCTTACGATGCTGAAAACAGCAACTGCACATTCGAGACTAATAAAAGAGAAACCATATTAACGGGAAATTGCAAGCTTTCCTTTGAAAATAACCGTTCAAAGCCTGTTACGTTTGAAGTGGCAATCGATAAGCGCGCTTTTTTTGAAGATGAACAGCCTTTTTTACAAATGATGAATAAGCCTAAACTTCATACCGTTACGCTAGAATCAAAGGGGTATCAAACTGTAGAAATTACTTCATCTATCCAAGTAGCTGATTTACCCTCTGAACTCTATATCGGGGAAATGAATGGCTTTCACGTCAACATTTATCAAAACGGGAAAAAGCGTTATTTATAAGCATAGAAAAAGCCCTTATAGGGCTTTTTAAATGAGTGAATTACCAGCCAAAGCCTCCGCCGTAGCAGCTGCAGCCGATGATCACTAACAAAATAAATAATACAACTAATAAAGCAAAACCAGATCCATATCCACATCCAGCGTTTCCAGACATACGAACACTTCCTTTTCTTTAGTTACTCTTTCCTCAAGAAAAATGCCACTTGCATTTCGCTTGAGTTGGATTATCTTATGCCTGAACACGCCCTTTTGACTCTGGTTTTTTCTTTTTTCTTTTTCCTTCTTGCCATGCACCTCATTAATAAAAGAAGAAAACAGCCTAAGAAAAGCGCTGATTTCGGTTCTTCTTTTCTGTCCAAAAGAGATTAAGACATACAAAATTAATTCAATCTAAAGACGAAGAAATGAGATCCATAAGCTGAAACTTACGTTCACCATATCAATAAAAAAATCCGAACGCGTTACATTCATCGTTCGGATCTTCTCCTTAAACTAAAATGCTTTTCAGCCTCTCTTACAAAATCATTTATTTCACTAGCTTACGTCTTTCAGAAGACCTTACTTCCGTACGCTTACCGATACCTAATACATAGTAGCTCAGCACAACAATAGCTAAAAAGATAATGCCAACAATCAGCGATATGCGCGTTTCATCATTAAACCACATGCCTACAAGCACCATAAGTAAAAACGCGATGGTTACGTAGTTCGTCACAGGAGCAAAAGGCATTTTAAACGGATGTTGATCCATCGCCGCTCCTTTTGCTTTTCGAAAACGAATTTGACTGATGAGAATCACAAACCACGGAATCATACCTGGAAGCACGCTCGCACTGTACACGTACACGAAAACGTTTGGCGGTGCAATATAATTTAAGACAACGCCCGCCGCTAAGCCAATCATCACCGCAACGGTACTATAAATAGGCACACCGTTTCGAGAGACCTTTGTGAAAAAGGCTGGAGCCTGACCGTTTACACCTAGCGTGTAAAGCATACGTCCCGCACTGAAAATTCCGCTGTTGCACCCAGACATGGCCGCTGTGATGACAACAAAGTTGATAATGCCTGCCGCTGCTGTAATTCCTACTTTAGCGAACGTAGAAACAAACGGACTGCCGAGTGAATCCAGCTCGTTCCACGGATACACCGTTACAATCACAAAGATGGCACCGATATAAAAAATTAAAATACGCCAAATTAAGCTTTGAATTGCACTTGTTAACGTTTTTTTAGGATCTTTTGCTTCTCCTGCTGTAATTCCAATAAGCTCTACTCCTTGATAGGCAGCAATAACAAGGGACAAGGCAAAGAAAAAGCCTGACCATCCGCCTGTAAAGAAACCGCCGTTTGCCCACAAATTCGACAGGCCAAGCGCTTCGCCGCCGTTTCCAAGACCGAAAAAAATAAGGCCAAGACCGGCAATAATCATGAGAACAATCGTGACAATTTTAATCATTGCAAACCAAAATTCAAACTCTCCAAACGATTTCACCGAAATTAAATTGGCCCCACCAAGAATGACCATGGCGACAATTCCCGGAACCCACGCCGGTAAATGCGGGAACCAGTACTGCATATAAGCTCCGACTGCAATAATCTCTGCCATGCCCACAATCACCCATTGAAACCAGTTGCTCCAAGCCGTGATATAACCCGCTAACGGATGAATATATTTATGACCGAATGTCGCAAACGAACCCGTACTTGGCTCTAAATAAAGCATCTCACCCATTGCACGCATAATAAAGAAAATAAAAACGCCGCAAATAGCATACGCAAGCAGGACGGATGGCCCCGTCCATTTAATAGTGCTTGCTGAACCCATGAATAACCCTACCCCAATCGTTCCTCCAAGAGCAATCATTTGGATATGACGAGATTCAAGCCCTCTTTTTAACTCTTTGTTTGCCAATTCACTTCCCCCTAGCCCCTCGTGATGATTTTCTCTTCTATTAAGAAATTCTTTTATTCCCTTGTCCTGATAGAGAACTATCATCTTTTTTCTTTTTTATAAAGAAGTACGAACATACCACAAATACAGCAATCAGCAGCGTGAGATAAAACTGAGTGCGAAGTGAATCAATAAATGCCATCGCAATAAAGATACTTGTGATTGCCGCAATCGTTCCATACGTTAAATAAGGATACAGCCACATTCTGATTTTTAATGCTTCCGGCTTTTCTTTTTCGTATTTCTTTCTCATGCGAAGCTGTGAAAAAGCAATAACAAGGTACACAAGAAGCGCTACGCCTCCCGATGCGTTTACTAAAAATAAAAAGATTTTATCAGGTGAAAGATAGTTAAAACCAACGCTGATGTAAGAGATCACGGTACATCCTACAATGGCATTAAACGGAATGCCTTTTTTACTCACCTTCAAAAACATGCGCGGCGCGTCTCCTTTTTGCGCCATTGAGTACAGCATACGAGAACTTGTGTATAGACCTGAATTTAGGCAAGACAAAACAGCAGTCAGTACGATAAAATTCATAATTTGAGCCGCTGCCGGAACGTTTACCAGCTCCAATATCGAAACAAACGGACTTTTCATCAAGCTTGAAGAATCCCACGGAAGGATCGTTACTAAGATTAAAATAGACCCAAGATAAAAAAATAAAATACGATAAATAACGGTATTTGTTGCGATGGTGATTGCTCGCTCAGGCTGAGCCGATTCTCCAGCCGCTGTTGCGACAATTTCTGTCCCCATAAAAGAAAACATGACAATCGCCACTCCTAAAAAGACGGAGCTGATTCCATTTGGAAGAAATCCTCCTCTATGAAGAAGGTTTGACGCTCCTGGAGACTCTACTCCCGGTATTAAACCAAGGATGATCGCTCCTCCTAAAAGTAAAAACAGCACTAAACTAACTACTTTAATAAGTGAAAACCAGTATTCAAATTCACCAAATGATTTAACAGAGTATAAGTTCGTTAACGTTAATAAAAACGTCAGGATGAGACTCACGCCCCAAGACGGTAAAGACGGAAACCAATATTGAATAATCGTTGAACCCGCAATCGCTTCAACTGCAATAACAATTACCCAGAAAAACCAGTACAGCCAGCCGATTGTGTAGCCGGCCCACGGTCCAAGCGCTTCTCTGGCATATGTGGCGAACGAGCCGCTTGAAGGATTAGCCGTAGACATTTCCCCCAGCATTCGCATAACTAGAATCACCAGCAAACCGGCAAACGCGTACGAAAAAATGGAACCAGGACCCGCTGCGTTAATGAGCGATCCACTTCCAATGAACAAACCGGCACCAATGATTCCCCCTAAAGAAATCATGGTTATGTGTCGAATTTTTAATTCTTTTTTTAACTCAGGCGGTTGATGACTCATGTTAAAATCCTCCTTATAGGAACCGTCATTTAAAGAATTACACGTTCTTCGCATCACGCGTTAAATATGTAAGCCCTTACAACAATGTGGACAAATAGCTGCTGTTTTTCTACCCTCCTTCTATCTGTACATTCAAATAAAGCCTTCACTTGACGAAAAAGACAGCTTCATTCGACAAAAATTACTTTTCGAATTATATGATAATTTATATTGAACAACTTTGTCTATTGTTTTTTTGAAAGGAAGATCATTTTAATTTACTGCCGATAAACTCTTTCCCCTATCGTAATTCTTTACTTCAAAACATCTTTTCTTATCCTTTACCGACACTCCTTTCTTTTCGTTTTGTTCAAAATCACTATAAAAACCATAGATTCATTGGCATTTTAAACAAAAGTGTTTATTTTTAAATTTTTTTGAACATTTTTGTTAAAAAACTATGTACAAAACGATAATAAGGTGATTATAATACAGGTATAGGGTGTTGGAATATTAATTATGTTTAAAATTTTCTAAAAAAGGGGTAATGAAAATGAACACAATGAATATCAACGAAATCAAACAATACAAACACGAGCCTTTCACAGACTTTACGGTTGCACAAAACAAAGATGCATTTGAATCTGCATTAGAACTTGTACAATCAGAGCTTGGCAAGGACTATCCTCTTGTAATTGGCGGAGAATTAATTACAACAGAAGATCAAATTCAGTCCATTAACCCAGCAAATAAAAAAGAAGTTATCGGCCGCGTGTCAAAAGCAGATCAAGACTTGGCTGAAAAAGCAATGCAAGCAGCACTTTCTACCTTTAATACGTGGAAAAAAGAAGCGCCGGAAGCACGAGCAGATATTCTTTTCCGCGCAGCGGATATTATTCGCCGCCGCAAGCATGAATTTTCAGCTTACCTTGTGAAAGAAGCCGGAAAACCGTGGAAAGAAGCAGATGCTGATACAGCAGAAGCAATTGACTTCCTTGAATACTACGCTCGCCAAATGGTGCAGCTAAAAGACGGTGCGCCTGTGGAGAGCCGCGACGGTGAAGAAAATAAATTCAACTACATTCCGCTTGGTGTCGGCGTTATTATTTCACCGTTTAACTTTCCGTTAGCGATCATGGCAGGAACAGCAGCAGCAGCAATCGTAGCAGGAAATACAGTTCTATTAAAACCGGCTAACAACACACCGGTTATCGCAGCAAAATTTGTAGAAGTAATGAAAGAAGCTGGCCTTCCAGACGGCGTACTGAACTACGTGCCGGGAAGCGGAAGCGAAATTGGCGACTATTTAGTAGATCACCCAAAAACACGCTTCGTTTCATTTACAGGTTCACGTGAAGTAGGCTGCCGCATCTATGAACGCGCGGCAAAAGTACAGCCTGGTCAAATCTGGCTAAAACGCGTTATTGCTGAAATGGGCGGTAAAGACACGGTCGTTGTAGATAAAGATGCTGATTTAGATTTAGCTGCTTCTTCTATTGTATATTCAGCATTTGGCTTCTCTGGACAAAAGTGTTCAGCAGGCTCTCGTGCAGTTGTTCACCAAGACGTATACGATATCGTTCTTGAAAAAGCAGTTGCGCTGACAAAAACATTAACAATGGGCAGTCCTGAAGATGTGAACACGTATATGGGACCTGTTATTGACCAGGCTTCTTTCAACAAAATTACAAAGTACATTGAAATCGGTAAAGAAGAAGGCCGTTTAATGACGGGCGGAGAAGCAGATGATTCAAAAGGCTACTTCATTCAGCCTACGATCATTGCAGATGTAGATGAAAAAGCACGTTTAATGCAAGAAGAAATCTTCGGCCCAATCGTAGCATTCTGCAAAGCGCGCGACTTCGATCATATGATGGAAATTGCTAATAATACAGACTACGGTTTAACAGGTGCCCTTCTTTCAAATACGCCTGAGCACATCGAACGTGCAAAAGAAGAGTTCCACGTCGGAAACCTTTACTTCAACCGCGGTTGTACAGGTGCCATCGTTGGGTACCAGCCGTTTGGCGGATTTAATATGTCAGGAACAGATTCAAAAGCTGGCGGTCCTGATTACTTGATTCTGCACCTGCAAGCAAAAACAACAAGCACGACGCTTTAATACTCAGTAGAGCAGCCTTAGGCTGCTCTATCTTAAAACAACAAGGGATTTTTTTCTATAGGGGGAGATATTTATGTTAGCAGAGGTATCTAAAAATGTGTTTCTTCACGCTTCCCAAAATAAAGCGCTAAACAAAGCAGCGAAAAAATGGGGTCTTCGCTTTGGTGCAGCTCAAGTGGTAGCTGGCGACACGATTGAACATGCGATCAAAAAAGTACGGGAACTGAATGAAAAAGGACTTGTTTGTACGCTTGATCATTTAGGGGAATTTGTTTCAAGCAGAGAAGAAGCTATCGAAGCGACTCAATATAATGTCAGAACGCTGGAAGCTATGGGGCAAGCCGGTGTAACGTGCAACTTATCTGTCAAAATGACGCAGCTTGGTTTAGATATTGACCGCAGTTTTTGCGTTGAGAACATGCGCCGCATTCTTGAAACGGCGAAAAAATACGACAACTTTGTCCGAATCGACATGGAAGACTACGCTCACTGCCAAATGACGCTAGATATTTTACGAGAGCTTCACGAGACGTTTGATAATGTTGGAACGGTTATTCAAGCTTACCTGTTCCGCGCTGAACAAGACGTAAAAGAGCTAAAAGGCGTTCCTCTTCGATTGGTAAAAGGCGCGTATCAAGAATCACCAACGGTGGCGTTTCAAGACAAAGCCCAAATTGACGAGAACTATATGCGAATTATTGAAGAGCATTTGCTGAGCGGGACATACACGGCTATTGCATCTCACGACCATAATATTATTGCAAAAGTAAAAGAGTTCGCTCACAAAAACAACATCCCGCGCACGCAGTTTGAATTTCAAATGCTGTACGGATTCCGCACAGACATGCAGCTTAGCCTTGCAAAAGAAGGCTATACAATGCGCGTATACGTTCCATTTGGCAACGACTGGTTTGGCTACTTTATGCGCCGCTTAGCGGAAAGACCGCAAAACGTCGCATTTGCTTTAAAAGGATTCTTTTCTAAATAAGCAGTCATTTAGTAAGTCCCTTAATGAAAACGCTATCATTTCTTTGTGCCCTTTGTAGATGCTTCTGCAAAGGGATTTTTTATACGATTTCTCTTCTCTTTCAGTATGTATTAAGGTAAAATACAAATACGAACAAATGTTCTTTTTATTCCAAACAAAAAGGAGAGTACATATGAATCCTCTATCAAAATTAGAACTGCCTCCTAAGCTAGAACCTTACCGAAAAGAAATCGAAAAAACATGTAAGCCTTACATCCACATCAATACGGTTATGAACAGTCCAAAATTATATGAAAGCAAGTTTGGCGGCAACCCTTACCTTCCTCTAGAAGCAAATCATCCTCTTGATTCTCAAGGTAAGCCGATGCTCCTGATGGCACAAATCAATTTTTCTGAAGTACCTTCCTATGAAAATATGCCCGTTCAAGGCATGCTTCAATTTTTCATTTGCGGAGCTAATAACGAAAGCACGGGCGATATGTACGGCCTTGATTTTGACCATCCTACAGCTCAAAAAGACTTTCGCGTCGTTTTTTATGAAGACGTAATCACAGATGAAAAAAAGCTAACAACCGATTTTACGTATCTTGAAGACATTGACCGGGATATGTTCCCTATTCCTCAAGAAGTAGGCTTACAGTTTGAAATAAAAATCGAACCCGTTTCCCCTACTGACTATCGATATAATGATATAGAATCAGATTTATTTGACGATGAGGAAACGGAAGAAATCTACTGGGATGAGCTTACGGGCGAGTATCATAAAATGGGCGGATACGCTTTTTTCACTCAAAGCGATCCTCGAGACTACGAGGAAGCGCTGCGAGCATACGATGTTCTGCTTCTTCAATTCGCCATGGACGACGAAGCGGATATTATGTTTGGTGATGCGGGTGTGGCTAATTTCTTTATTAAAGAAAAAGACCTTCGCAACCGTAACTTTAGAGATGTTTTGTACAACTGGGACTGCTGTTAAAAAAACGCCCTCTTAGAAAAGTATCTAGGAGGGCGTTTTTCCACATTATTATTATTTACTACTCAGCCTGTTTTTTCGTCTCTTGCAGCATTCAGCGTTTCTTTAAACTGCTGTAGCGCTTTTGCATCTGCAAAGGTGCTTGTAGGAATAACGTATCCGCTCATTGCGCTAACAAGAATAAAGATATGTTCATCGGTTTCTCTAATTTGAGTGATGCTTGACCAAGGAGTCTTCACTTCTCCTTTTGAGCTTTTCTCTACCAACCCATCTTCCGTAACCATCATAGTATGCTTACCCGTCAGACTGCTGTTATCTCCTTCATTTATTACCTTTACAATGTTCTTTTTAATACTTCCGTAAAAGTACTTCGGATAAAATAAAAACCACAGCACCGCAAACAGTGCAAACGCTACGAACATGCCAAGTAAAAATTCTCCTTCAACCCACGAAACAAGCAAAGGAATAAGAAGAAAAATAAGCGACATCCATCGCTGAACTCTCAGCACTTTTTGTACTCTTTCCGAATGTTGAGCGTGATGCATGTTAAAAGCTACGTAATCATCTTTGGTTAACGTATAGTGATATTCCATATTAATCTCCAATTCTCCTAAATAACAACAAAATAAAATATACCTCATTTGGTGTTATATGCATATAAAATAATAAGTTTTTCTTATGAAAAGCATCATCTTTTTGTCATTTATTTACACGTATAATCACGTAAACTTAACTAGTACTCTACTATTTAAGGAGGAATGTTTATGACTTTTACACTGACGCATATTGATCATATTCAGCTAGCTGCACCCCCAAATTCAGAAAGCGAAGCACGACATTTTTTCGGAACCGTTCTTGGCTTAACAGAAATCGAAAAGCCGGAAAGTCTAAAAAAGCGCGGCGGCGTGTGGTTTGAATTTGGTTCTTATCAGCTGCATATTGGTGTTGAACCTGCCTTTTCACCCGCAAAAAAAGCGCATCCAGGCTTTCACGTTAAAAATCTCCCTGCGTTCAAAGATCATCTGACTAACTTCGGTATTTCTTTTATAGAAGACAAAAACACTCCCGATGTCGAAAGAATTTACGTGGATGATCCTTTTGGCAACCGAATGGAGTTCTTAGAGAAAGTGAATCTCCCTTTTTCTAACTGAATGTTCGACAAAACAAGAGCTCTTATTTAAGAGCTCTTGTTTTCTTTTGGTCCTTCTTTTTGCTTTTCTTTCCACAGCATGTATAGCAACACCCCCAGCACACAAAATGCCACGCCAAACATTGTTAAAGGAAATAAAAATGTATTAATAAAATGATGATAAACCCATGAGTCGTTCATCTAACCAGCTCCAATACGCACCGTTTTTTACAGTATGCCCTAATATAAACTTTTTTATGTTGTGTGAAATATCATGGTTTCTATCATATTTCTATTTCTTTTTAATAGAGTAAATAGTAGATACATAACATTCTCCTCTTAGAGTTTTCATCCGCTGATTTCAAAATTTTATTAGAGGAGGTTTACTCTATGAAAAACAAGTTTACTGAAAAGCCTAAAAAGCTTTTTTGGATCCTTTCTTATAAATCATTAATTATCGCTATACTATTTGTTCTTTTAACATCAGCCGCTATTTTTACCGTCACGTATTCAACCCTTCAGCATACGCTGCGCTCAAACGTTGTCTATCAAGCACTATCAAATTATAAAGCCCAAAGCTTGTTCTACTTCATGCATACGGAAAACCATCATTTCTCTCATGCCTTTGAAGAAGACTTCTCCCCGCCTCCTCTCTCTTCTGTCGCCCTGCAGCTGGCGACGAATATTCGCGTGGCAGATACAAGAAGTCTATTTGGATCAGAACTGCCCGGCTTTTCTATTTTTGATTCTCATATTCTATTAGCGGGTGAAGGAACGGATTATACGACGATTCCCCATGAATCGGCTCCTCCTCTCGAAAGCATTTCCGGGGAGCGTGATTTGGATCCTGCTGAAAGCAAAACGTACGAAGAAAGCAAAAAACAGTCTCAAGCACAGGCCAAGCAAAGTACGGGAGACAGAAAAGTTGTGTACATCTACCACACGCACAGCTGGGAATCTTATTTCCCTTTACTTGGTATGCAAGGTGAAGCGAATGAAAATAAAGCCGTTGATAACAAAACCAACATCACGCTCGTTGGTCAAATGCTAGGAATGGAATTAAAAGCAGACGGAATCGGTTCGGAAGTAGATACAACTAATATGACGCAAAAGCTGAATGAAAAAGGCTGGGGTACGGGACGAGCCTATATGATGTCTCGCAACGTCGTGGAAACGGCTCTTCAGCAAAACAAAGACGTCGATTATTTAATTGATATTCATCGTGATTCACTGCGCCAAGAAAAAACAACGGCCGCTATCAACGGCAAATCGTACGCTAAAATGATGATTGTATTAGGTGAAGCGAACCCGAAATTTGATGAAAACGTGAAAATGGCCAAAGCGATCCATGAAAAACTAGAGGAAAAATATCCAGGCCTTAGCCGCGGAGTATTAAGCAAAAAGAAAACAAGCGGCAATAACGGGCTATATAATCAAGACTTATCCGACCGCTCCATTTTAATTGAAGTAGGGGGCGTCGATAACAATATGGAAGAACTCACAAATACCGTCAAAGCTTTTTCTGATGTGTTCAGCGAGTATTACTGGCAAGCTGAAAAAGTGAATGCGCAGTAAACAAAAACTAGCTACCCCAGGTAGCTAGTTTTTGTTTTTATGAGAGTCACGCTTCTCCTCTTTTTCACACGCAAAGCACACCAGCTTCCCTTCAACAACCACACCGTTTAAAAATCCCTCTAAACAGTACACGTTCTTTTGACATACTGTGCAGATTCCAACGTACTCTTTCACAAATTCCTCACTCCTTACATACGATTAAAAACCATAAAAAAAGCTCTATTAAAGAGCTTCTTTCCGTACATAGGATTTTCCTTCATTTCAACAAACGGCTCATTTCCTCGGGAGAAAGCGGCTTATCGAATAGATAGCCTTGACCGATATGACAGCCTTGCTCCCTCACAAACTGCAGCTGTTCTTCGTTTTCGATTCCTTCTGCAGTTAGATCAAAGTTAAGTTTCTTTCCCATTTGAATAATCGTTTCCACCAGTACTTTTCCAACTTCGTCTAAGTCGTCAATAAATGATTTATCAATTTTTAACGTATTAATCGGCAAGTGTTTGAGATAGCTAAGGGATGAATAGCACGTTCCGAAATCATCCATCGCCACTTTTACGCCTAGACTCCGCAGACGGTTTAACACTTTTTTTGATTCTTGACTGTTTTGAATAACGCTTTCAGTGATTTCAAGTTCCAGAAAGTGCGGCTCAAGGCCCGTTTTTTTCAAAATTTGTTCCATCTCCGCTACGAATCGTGAGGACTTCAGCTGAATAGGTGATACGTTCACTCCTATTTTACTCGCTTGTGAATTCAGCTCCGTCCATGCTTTCATCTGCTTACACGCTTCTTCCAACACCCACTTGCCAACCGGCACAATTAGACCCACTTCTTCTAAAATAGGCAAAAATTCATTTGGATAGACGGTACCAAATTTTGCGCTATTCCAGCGAATAAGCGCTTCTGCCCCTATGACATCAGACGTTTTCAAATCGATTAACGGCTGATAAACGAGCTGAAATTCCTCTCTTTCTAGCGCATACTTTAACTCATTCTCCATGCTGATTGTTTTAATTATTCGTTCATTAGATGAAGACGAACTCATTTCATATGTGTTTCGTCCATTCCGTTTTGCTACATACATCGCAATATCTGCTTGCTTGATCAGCCGGTCGATTAGTTCATCTGCGTCTTTTGGAATAATATGCTGCTGACATTCCTTTGAAAATAGGCTGATACCAACGCTTGTAGAGGTTAGCACTTTATCTCCGTCTATATAAAAAGGAAGCGACATTTCTTTTACAATCTGCTCGGTCATTTCTTCAATTTCCTCAACAGTTTGTAGTGAATGCAGCACTAAAATGAACTCATCGCCCCCGTGCCGCGAGATAAAATCAGAGGAAGGAATACATTTTCTTAACCTTTCTGCTACGCGCCTCAGCAGCACATCGCCGTGATGGTGGCCAAGCGTATCATTTATTGATTTAAAGCGGTCTAAATCCAAAAATAAAATGGCCAACAGTTCAGGAGATTCCCGATTTAAAAGCAGTTTTTTCAGCTGCTTGTTTAACCAATAGCGATTAGGCAAATTGGTTAACGGATCATAATAAGCCATTTGCTTAATTTTTTCTTCATATGCTTTTCGTTTTGTAATATCATTGCGAATCGATACGTACTGATACGGCTTACCCCGCTCATCTAAAAAAGGAACAATGGTTGTATCCACCCAGTAGTACGAACCGTCTTTTGCCTTATTTTTTATTTCTCCGTGCCATACCTTACCGGATCTGATCGTGCTCCATAACTCTTTAAAAAACAAGCTTGAATGATGTTTCGAATTAATAATACGATGATCCTGACCGAGAAGCTCATGTCTTTCGTACTTAGAAATTTCACAGAATTTATCGTTCACGTGATTGATGAATCCGCGACTATCCGTAATCGCTACAATCGATGATTCATTTAACGCAAGTTCAATATCATTTAGTTTTTTCAGCGCTTCTTTAAATTTATATTCAAAATGCCTGTTTTCCATAACCTATACACCTTTATCAAAATTTTAACGATAAAACAAAACCCATGACGAAATGATAGAGAGGAATCGTGAATAATGAATACAAATTAACCAGTAACGGATAACGAATTAATCTGTCCGATTACCTTACATTATTAAAATAGCAAGCGTAGGATCACTGTTTTCCTCTTTTCACCTTCACAAACTTCTTACAAGAAGTTCGTGAAAAAATTGATAGATTGTTTCGTTTATCCATGTCTTTTATCACAACTTTTCTATGGTACCATTAAAATGATTTTTATAGAAATGAAAGTGTACTTTCTTCACTTAATCGACATACCTTTTGATGGTGAACAAAAAAAGCCCCTGCTTTAGACAGAGGCTTTTTACACTTTCTTCTTACGTGCTCGTACGCGTCAGCCACGGGAGAATAAAGTTTTGAAAGGTTTTGTTGTATACAACAATTCGGTTCAGATAATACGGGTCGTTATCTTTTGTAATAAGATGCGGCGCTAAGATAGCTGCTTGGTGAAAACCAGCACCTTTCACAATCTTAGCTACGTCATCATTTGTATTGCCGTATGGATATGCAAAGTAAACTGGGTCTATTCCTAAATGGTTCTTAATCGTTTCTTTGCTTTTTCGTAAGTCTTCAGCAAACGCGCTGTATTTAGCAGGCGTCAGAAATAAAGGCTTGTCTTCTTCTAAACGGTGCATATCATATGTATGCGAACCGATTGTCGCAAGGCCGCTGTCTTTCATTTCTTTTAGCTGACTCCACGAAGCCATGTTTAAATTTTGAAAATCCGTTGCTCCCACTTGTCCTGCGATTACATATAGCGTAAACGGAATGTTTTCCTTTTTTAAAATAGGAAACGCGTTTTGATAAACAGTACGGTCAATATCATCAAATGAAATCCATACGCAGCGTTTTGGAAACGTGCCTTTTTGCTGATACGCTTCAATATCTTTTGGCGTAACAAACGTAGCGTCAAGTTCCTTCAGCTTTTTTAACTGATGTTCAAAATCATTGCTGTAGACGCTGTACTCTGTCAGTTCGTCAGACTTTGTAACTGAGCTGACAACTCGATTAAACCAATTATGCTTGCGCACGCGATGATAATTTAAGCCTAAGCATCCGTTCGTCCCAAGCGCTGGCTCCACGGTCGTTGTTGCTTCCGCCTTGTCTTCCCAGTTCACTACTTTAAAGAAAATAAAGCCAACTACCGCTGCCGCAATCAAAAGAAAGAATACATATTTCTTCATGCGTGCTTCCTCTCTTCAGTATGTTTTAACGGATTAACATCAAACTCGATGTACTGTGCACGCTGAAGCTCCTGAATTTGATCCTTGGATAAAAGCTCAAGACGCTCTAAATCTTTAATACTCGTATACGCCGGCTCTTTTCGTCGGTTTAAGCTTCCAAATCTCTTTTTGTTGTAGGATCTCCATAGAAACAGAGCCAGGAAAAAGAAGCAAAAAATAGCGAGTCCAATTACTAAAAATGTTCGAATTTCGCCGTTCGTCGTTTTGAATGCAATTTTTAATACCCCGCTGTAACGGTCATTTACGCCGATAACAGCTGAAAGGAAAAACCAAAGAACAATGGCACAATACACCCAAAAAACAGATGAAACAATGATGCTTATTACTAAGCGAGCAAGAGGCTGTTTGGCTTGAATCAAGATTTGCTCTTCGTTAAGCCGCGGTCTGGACTGCTCCATGTAGCATAGCCTCCTTTCACTCTAGATCTAATAGCACGAGGAAATGCGCCCACTACCACAATCGTATTCACAATCCAGTAAAGCGCTGGGTACCATGCAGCCCATACGTAATACCGCTTCACGTTGTCGTATTTCGAATCAATTTTCAGCGCAATAAACAGCTGAATTAAGCTCATAAACACAAGGGAAAATGAAGTAAACGTAAACCAAAACAGCATGTCTTGAGGGCTGCTCGCCGTAACAAGCAGCATGATAGTCACAAACAGCCATGCGAATGACCAAAAGGTACTAATCCACTGCTCTAGGTATACAAGCCAAATTCTGCGCTGCTTCCATTTCAATAACACTTTCCAGTGGCGAAGCATTACCTCTTGCCCGCCTTGAGCCCAGCGTACTCGCTGCTTCCAAATTCCTTTTAAGGTTTCGGGCACAAGCATCCAGCACAATGCCCGCGGTTCATAGCGGATATCCCAAAAGCGCTGCTGCAGCTTCCAGCTCACGGCGATATCTTCCGTAATCATGTCACGATCCCACAGTCCGACGTCCACAAGTGCTTTCTTTCGAAAAGCTACTACTACGCCTGAGACCGTCATTACTTTTCCTAAAATTCGCTGTGTTCGTTTAATAGAACCGATAATAGAAGAATACTCAACTAGCTGAATGCGACTCAGTAGCGTATTACGGTTTCGAATGCGCGGATTTCCGGTGACGGCTCCAAGCCGTTCCCCTTTATGAAGAAAATGATGGATTAGATAATACGGAGCGTTTTGATCTAAAATAGCGTCGGAATCTAAGCAGATTAAAAACTCAGCTTTAGACGCGTGCGCACCTAAATGTAACGCATTGGCTTTCCCTTTATTTTCATAAAGTTGAATCACACGAACTTCAGGATGATTTCTGCTAATTTTCTTTAAAATATCAGCCGTTCCATCCGTACTTCCATCGTTAATAAGGATGATTTCTTTAGACGGATAATCTAACGCCAAAAGGTGCTTGAGCGTTTCTTCAATCGTCTCTTCTTCATTATAGCAAGGTACTAAAAAGCTCACTAACGGCCAGTCAATTGTTGAAAAATCAACTTTAGGATCTCGGTCGCGATAGCGTATGTAAATAAGCGTACCTGCAATCCAAAATAGAGACATAATAAATGGATACCAGAAAACAAAGCTCGCAAGCTTTTCAAATCCAGGTATTAATACGTGTTGCATATTCATTTTTCTGACTCCTTCACACCAATTAAAATTGAACAGAGTGACAATTTTATCACTAAATTGGTTAAATAGAACATAGTAATTTTAACCATCTAAAAAAAGAGTCTTTCAAACCACTTTTATTCCTATATTATACAAACCTTATATGTAAGTAAGAAGCACCAATAAAGGATGGGCAAGTTACCTACTCACAGAAGTGACATATAGTATCACTGTAGATTTCTTTCACCGTAAAAAACGTGATGGTTGCAGGGAGTATACGAAAGAAACCCTTTCCCTAAGGAGGAATAACAAATATGAACGAACAAATTCAAAAGCTGCTCAATAACTTAATTCAACTTGAACACGTCTCTTCGACTTTGTACCTAGCTATGTCTAATTATATGAATCGATTAAACTATAAAGGAATGGGCAGCTGGCTGCGTCTGCAGTCTGAAGAAGAACGCACTCATATGCTAAAACTTATTGACTACTTAGTTGACCGCGGCGGAACGGTAGAATTAAGCTCTTTGCCTGCTCAGCCAAGTGAGTTTGGGTCACCGTTAGAAACGTTTCAAAAAGTATTGGAGCATGAGAAGTTCGTCACGAATTCTTATCGTCAAGCGTTCCAATTTATCAGCCAAGCGAATGACCCTCAAACGTTAGTCATCGTGCAGGACTTTTTACGAGAACAAGTCGACGAAGAAGCTCAAGCTCAAACGATTGTAGACCGTCTAAAAATCGCCCAAAATAACCCTGCAGCTATTTTTATACTCGATCAAGAACTAGGACAGCGGAAAGCTGCACCAGCGGGTGGAGCAGCTGCGCAAGGTTAAAAGCGCAGAAGAGTGTAGCACAATGTGCAGAACCAATAACACGACGCCCGTTTCCGTTTTTCGAGTTGGTATTCACCACGGCTATTATGGCTATCCGCCTAATGTGTATAACGCCATTCAAAGGCTTATGAATCAATATATGCATCAGCTTCACTATCATCGACCTCAATATGTTCACGTCTACTACGTGCACCCTTCTCTTATTCACTACTACCTTCACTAAGTTAAGGAGAATAAGAACCTTGCTTCTTGAAGAAATTCACCGTTTCTCCACCCTAATTCAGGAATTCCAATCAAAAATATGGATATTTATGCTAATATAGGTTTTGTTAATCAAATAAAGAAACAATTATTAGCGGGGTGTCATATGGATAATCAATACGTTGTAGGATGGGGAACGCTGGCTTTAATTAATGCCGGATTAGCGCAAGGTAAAAATCGAACGGGTCTGAACTGGTTCTTATTATCTCTTGCTTTAGGACCGCTTGCTACCTTCATCTTACTGCTGGTTGAAAAACGATAAAAATTGGTTCAAAGCTCATTTTTTTGAGCTTTTTTCTTTATCCTTCGACTATACCTGCTCTTCAAAACAAGTAAAAAAAGCTCCGCTTGAAATTTTTTTCTCGACTTAATATGCATAAATCTATTCATCATTCAGCGTAAATCCGGCTGCATTTTGTTAATAAAAAACCTACTCTTTAGAAAAGGAAGGAAGCTCCTTTTTAAACCTTTGTTTCTGACAATAAAATCAAAAGAAAGAAAAACGCTTTTATTCTATGCTTTTCTAATTAACAGATTAACTGTTTTCTTCAGATGATTACCTTTTACATGGGACAGCTGTGCATCTACTGAATGAGGCCAAACTTCCTGTATTTCTCAATCTGTAGGATGAATAAATACTCATTTGCTTCATTTGACAAAGAAATAAATGCTGTGTAATTTAAGTAACATACCCCATCTAAAATGTTTTTAGAAAGGATTAAATAGCAAGATGCGTACAAAAAAAGAAGAGTGTATAATTGACGAAATGGGAAGAGTATCCCTTCCTTCTTTGTTTATGCAACTAACAAAACTCGAGACAAACGACAAAGTTTTTTTGCGGAGCTGTGATGATTGGATTATTATCGATCATCATGATGAAAATGTCCCGGTTCCTTCTCATATCTTCATTCGAACAATTGACCATATGGGTAGAATAGTCATCCCAAAATCCCTGCGAGATGACTATGAACTTAAGCCCTTTGATTATGTAGAACTATACGTGGTAGAACAGCAAATTGTTATGAAAAAAAGAGACGAAAAATCGATAGCGCTTTCACAAAAACCTGCAGTGGCTCCTCCTTATTATGCAACATTAACCGGCCGGCAGATTCAGCTCACTTCTGAACTTTTAACGTCCGTGGAATTGGATGCAAACATGGAGGTTCAATTTTTTATTAACAAAGAAAATAACATTGTGATTCAAAAATATGAAATGAGTTTTGGGAAGAAAACGACTTTAACATTTACGGCTCAATCTCGAAAAATTGATGACCGTTTTCGACTTACTATTCCTAAAAAGCTGCGAGATGATTTCTCCATCCACTCAGGTACGATGTTAAAAATCAAGACAGGTAATAAGCAGCTCATTTTAGAAAAAGTGGAGAGTGAAAAAGAGATTAGCAGCGTATTATCTCAGCAAATAGACGCAGCAATTGTTGAAAAATCACCGAAATAAGAACGACGCCAAAAACAAATGGTTTCCTACGGCTTCAAAGCAAAAGCTAAGAGTTACGCATAGACTGACCCTTTCTATACTCCACTCTTAGCTTTTAGACTTATCTTCTGTAAACGTGTACAAGCCGGTTACTCCACATAATAGCACTACTTCCAAAATAAAAAACTATTTCCATATCTATCAAAATATTTGTAAATAATTTCAATATATGTGTATAATGAGGTACTTTGCATAGAGGAGGCTGATTTAGTTGAAGATCTCAACAGGAGCTGAATTTTACGATAATGACGAGACGTTTTTGGCCTATACAAAACGCCGGCAGCAAAAAGAAAATGCCAACGATACGATTGAAAAACCGGCCATTTTACAGCTTCTAGGTGATGTTACAGATGCAAACGTTTTAGATTTAGGGTGCGGAAACGCTGGATTTGGTGCGGAGCTTCTTGAACAGGGATGTTTCTCTTATACCGGAGTAGACGGCTCTATCAATATGATAAACGCGGCTCAGCAACAGCTTTTAAACTATCCAAATGCAAGAGTGCTCCATGAATCGATGGAGCATTATACTCCACCACGCACCGAATACGATTTGGTTACTGCAAGACTGTCTCTCCACTACATGGAAGACTTATCCTCCATTTTCGCTAAAGTGAATCAAGCACTCAAACCTGAAGGAAGATTTATTTTTTCTGTGGAACATCCAGTCATTACTTCCACTTTGCAGCCTTCTGCTCTGCGCACAAACTGGACCGTGGATAACTACTTCTCAATGGGATTCCGTCAGCAGCACTGGATGGGCGGATACGTTCAAAAGTATCATCGCACGCTTGAAGAGTACTTTTCTTTGATGCAGCAAAGCGGATTCACCGTTACAAATTTAAAAGAAGCATGTCCTCAAAAAGAACATTTCGACAGCGCTGAAACTTACGAGCGTCGAATGCGTATTCCTTTGTTTTTACTGATGAGCGGCGTGAAGAATAGATAAACTAAAAATACTAAGAAAGATCTTAACTAGTCTTTCTATAGGTAGAATCCATGCGTAGTCATTTTCAATTATTTGACCAAAAAAGCATCAAACCCTTTGTTAAGGAAACAAAGGGTCTGATGCTTTTTTAAAGAAAGATTTACTTAGCGTTTGTGCTAATATAATGTTTAATTACTTCATAAACATAGTCTTGGCAAGCTGCTGCTGTGTTTGGATTATATTTTCCACCGTTTACTTTGTTGTTAGATAGTACTCTAATACCTAAGAATGGAACGTCATAGCTTCCTGCAATTTGTGCTGCCGCTGCGCCTTCCATTTCTTCTACAGACGTCCCGTACTTAGTATGGAACCACTTAATTCGATCCACTTCGTTATTCCACGTGTCCGCTGATCCTATCGTTCCTTCTACCACTTTTCCTTTTTTATATGTATCTTTTACTGCATTTGCAGCCGCCAGTAACTTCTTATCTCCTTCATAATAGCGAGCTTTTTCAGCATCAGGATCTTCACCAGCGCTTCCTTCAGAAGCCATTAAATCCATCGGCTTCCACGCAGCAGGATCCATTCCTTCGCCTTCTTTTTTATCGCCTGTTTTTAAGGAGCCTATATTCGTTGTTCTCTTTCCTAATACAATATCAAACACGTTCAGATTTTCATCATGTCCGCCTGATGTTCCTTGATTGATAATTGCTCTAGGATGGTATTTTTCTATAGCTATCGCTGTAGCAGCTGCCGTGTTTTCCATTCCTTTTCCCGTTTTAACTACAATAACCGGATAATTATCGACACTTCCTTTGTAAAAAACAAAATTCCCCGACTTTTCTTCTTTGACATTTTCTAATTTTTTAGCGAATTTCTGCGCTTCTATCGGCATCGGCCCTTGAACAATAATAGGCTTCTGCTTCTGTTTATCTCCGGCTTCCTTTTTTGAAGCTGCGTTACACCCGGCAAGTACAGATAATAATAAAATCATACCAATAGTAAGTAAAGCCCCTGTTTTTAGCATCTTGTTCTTCATAGATTGTTACTTTCACTCCATTTCGTTTTGTTGTTTCATATACTCGATGATTGGACAAAAGAAAAAACCTATAACACTTTTGATTTTCTAAGCTTTTTAGAGTCAAAGTATAAGAAGTTAAGCACGGAATAACATGTATGTATTGATAAACCGAACGTTTTTACACTTTAACTCGTAGTCCAGTTCTTTGAATGGGAACCAGGTAGAGACACTCAGACCATATTTCCAAGCATATACGAGTAATATTTTTCACTTTCTAAATGTATCAAACACAAAATGGTTATTCAATACATAGACGAATATTTTAATTAAAAAATTGTTTAAACATTCGTTTTTATGATTGAAACCTGCTGAATCTTTTGTTAATTTCTATCTCAATACAAAAAAAGTGTCTCAAAACCGAAACTTCGAGACACTTTTTATACTTACTGAAAACCTATATTTATCTTTCCACCTTCACTTCACGTTAATTGGCAGCGGTGCATGAGGAGCTACAAGCTTCTGTTCACGCATTTCTTCCCAGAAGGCTGCCGGAATTACTGTGTTTAATGCTGCTTTATCTTCAGCAATACGCTCAGGACGACTAGCACCAGGAATAACAGCGGCAACCGCTGGATTAGCCAGTGAAAATTGGACAGCAGCAGCCTTAATGCTGATCTGATGACGATCTGCAATAGCTTTAATTTTTTCTACTTTTGCCATAATGTCTGAAGATGCTTTTTGATATTCAAAGTGCGTACCTCCAGCAAGAACGCCTGAGCTGTATGGTCCGCCGACAACAATGTCCATATTATGCTTTACGGCTTCTGGCATTACTCGCTGCAGCGCACGCTCATGATCTAATAACGTGTAACGGCCAGCTAGCAACGACACATCCGGCTTTGCTTCTTCCAGCTCCAGCATGATTTCAATTGGCTCTACTCGGTTTACTCCAAGTCCCCATCCTTTAATAACTCCTTCTTCACGCAAACGTGTAAGCACACGAAATGCGCCCGTTCGAGCAGACTCAAATTGTCCTACCCACTCATCTCCATAAAAATCTTGCGCAACATCATGAATATACACAAAGTCTAAGCGATCTGTTTTTAAACGATTTAAGCTTTGCTCGATCGAACGAAGAGTGGCATCTGCGCTGTAGTCATTGATAATTTTATTTTTACGGCCAAATTCAAAAAGCCCGCCTTTTTCTCCCATATCACGTGAAGATGTGTCTTCTAGTTCATCTGAAATAACGCGACCTACTTTCGTACTTAGCACATACTCATCGCGATTTCTTTTTGATAGTGCTTCACCAAGGCGTATCTCGGCTAAGCCAGCTCCGTAAAGAGGAGCTGCATCAAAGTAACGGATGCCGCTTTCCCAAGCTGCATCGACCGTCGCAATGGCCTCTTCTTCTGGAATATTACGATACATATTGCCCAGAGGTGCCGTTCCAAAACCTAGTTTTCCTTGTAGTATCTCTCTCATATTCATAAAACCTCCTGAAATTTTTATAATTCTATTTTAGAAATTGATTAGTATGAAGGTAAACTCAACGACTGATCTATTCATTAAATGTCATATTATCTCCTGACAAAATTTATTATGAAGCATATACACAATAAAAAAAAGTACGCACTTCAAAGTAATATGGGAACTAAAAAGTAACCTACTAAGGAGTAAATGAGCTTTTCAGACTCTCCTTTTATTTATGTACTTTCTACTTCTTACTCATGCAAACAAACATTTTGCATACAATAAGCAGAAAGCTACTTTATAAATGAGGTGAGATTCTTGAGAGATGAATACTTCAAAAAAATTGAAGATAAGCTCGATAAGCTTGATGAAATGGACGATTCCACAATGAAAGAAGAACAAAAAGATGAATATTTTCAAAGTCTGCTAGATGATATGGATGATTTGTTGAAAGACATGCGCCAGCGAGAAAAAGACTCGAATCATCTCGTCAGCGAACATATGAAGACGGTTAATGACATATTTGATAACGCAATCAAAAATTTAAAAAAAGACCGAAGCTAGCGTTATAGCACTTCTACTCCATTTTAATATACTGATTTTTCTGTTTTTTAAATATAAAAATATAGTATTTCACATGTAAAAATGGTATTTTCAGTATACGCAAAAAGTAGGAGTGAAAAAAGGAATGGAAAACAGTCATTTTAAAGAACAAGTAAAAACGAAGGAAGAGCTTCGCCATATAGTCGGCGCGCCTAACAAATTGGCGCATCAAAAAATAATTTCTTATTTAGATCGACACTGCCGGGAATTTATTAAACATTCTCCTTTTGTTATCATCGCTACAGCTGATTATAAAGGAATTTGCGACAGTTCTCCGCGGGGGGATCACCCTGGTTTTGTACAAGTCGTCGATGAGAAAAGGCTATTGATTCCAGAGAGGCGCGGCAATCAAAAAGTAGATTCATTGGAAAATATTTTATCTAATCCTCAAATAGGGCTGCTTTTTTTGATTCCAAGCATAGAAGAAACACTGCGGATTAACGGCAAAGCTTGCATTGTAAAAGAAAAAGCGCTGCTTGAAACAATGGCGGTTCACAATAAAACTCCGCTGCTCGCTATCGGCGTCGAAGTACAAGAATGCTTTCTCCACTGCAGCAAAGCATTCAAGCGATCAAAGCTGTGGAATCCAGCATCTTGGGAAAGAGTCGAAACGCTTCCTTCCGCAGCTAAAATAGTCGCAGAACACGCAGGCTTTTCTACCCTAGAAAGCCGCAACAATCCCGAAGAAAGCAAAACTCAGCACCTCTATGAAAAAAAGCCGCTATAATGCGGCTTTTGTCATTTTACCATCAGAAACAGTATACTTCCGGCAATGATCAGAATTGGTAACAAAGCAAGAAGCACCCCTTTTTTCGAACTTCCTATGTATTCATGATCACCATAGGCGCGGCCTGCTCTAAAATCTGCTTTCACCTGAGATTCTTCTTTTTTATGTTCTTTTTTCATCCTCTTTGCCTCCTAGCGGCATTTGAGCGTCAATTTGCTTAATATGATGCTTTAAATGAGCAATATAATCTTTAGCCAACCACTGCAGCGAAACGAACTTTCCATCTTTTAATTCGAATTGATACATATGCTTTTCTGTTGGTATATGCAAAAGAACGGAAGCAATTTGCTTATTTAAACTGCGCCATAGGGCAACTATTTCTTCCATGGGCATATCTTGATAGTGCTGCAGTTCTACCCATTCATCTTGTTTGTAAGGCGTCAGGACCAAAGGTGTTTTTTCATGCTGCACGTTGATAAAACGCTGCAAATTGTGAAGGGCTGAGTCACATAAGTGCCCCACAATTTCTTTCGGGGACCACTTCTTAGGAGCAGGACGGTTTGACGCCGCTGCTTCAGAGAATACTTCAAGCTTTTTAGGAAACTTTATCATCCATTCATTTAACTCAATAACCGTCGATTTCACGTTCATTTCCCCTTTAAACATGTTTTTTAAAAAACCTTCCCCATATAATATTCATCGACTGATTTTCCATCTACAACGAGCGAACATATTTTTTTTCCTTCTATTTTAAAACCCATCTTTTTATACAGCGAAATGGCCGTTTCATTGTGGGTCATAACGGTTAGCTCTACTCGTTTGATGCCGATACGCGCCGCCCAGTTCTCCATTTCTTCAAACAATGAAGTACCAATGCCCTGGTTTCCATAGGAACGCAGTACGCCAACAGCTAAGTATGCGCTGTGTTTTTTTCGATTAACGCTTCCGCCAATCACAGATAAATGTCCGACAAGCTGTCCGTCTTGTTCCGCCACTAAAATGGTCGAGTTCGGCATCTTTAAAAAAGTTGTAATCATTTTTTTCTGCTGTTCGAGTGTAATCGCACGCTCATTTTCCTCGTACAGCATATATGCTGTTTCTCGATCAAGCTCTTTATTTAACGCTAAAAAAGCGGCTGCATCGGAAGCTAAAATTTCTCGAATCACGTTTACCCCTGCTTTCGTGAATAGTAGTTAACTAGAAAAAAACGCTAAAAAACGGATGATATCCTTACACACGTGCCGAACGTTTTCCAAGAAACGCCGTGAAGATAAAACATACACTAAAAGCGACGGCTGAAACGAAAAAGCCAAGCATCCACCCTAAAGCTCGCATAAACGTATCTTCATTGGGATACAGGGGCTTAACGCTTACCCACTGGATCACCATAATTAATGCCAATATTAAATAAAAGCTGCTTCCCGTTAAAGCCATTTTAAGACGGTTTTTAAATGATCCTGTCCACGCTGTACTAAAGGCGCTCCACGTGAAAATACTTACAATCGTCGCTAAAAACATAAGAACAAGATGCAAATAAGGGATATTAGTAAAGATAGGAAGGAAGAGTAAACATATCGTAGTCCCAAAATATAAAGCATTAATGCCAAACAAATAGCCTCCGCTTAGCCAATGGTTTTGAAACCACTTTTTCTTGCTGAGACGTTCTACCATTCCGCTGGGCACCCACAGCGTACGCGAAAAAATAATCATCGCCAGCACAAGTACAGTGCCGGCTAAAAAGAATATGAACACCTTTTTATCAGCCTTTCTATCCAAAATAAATATGGTTAATTATACTATTAATAACAAAATTAAACTATTGTTTTCTTTACTAATAAAGAGACTTAGACATAACAAAATTACTCCAACCTAAAGACGAACAAATGGGATAAATAAGCTGGACTGCTGGTTACACCGCTGTTAATTTCCATGCAAGGCTTCGATTTCCGCGGGCGGCAGGAGTCTTCGCCCTGTCCTCCAATCAACAGCTAGAAACTACTATATACATGACACCTACGTTCACCATACTAATAAAAAAACCGAACGAAGTTGATTCTGCATTAAGAATCTCAATTCATCATTCGGATCTTCTTTCAACGAAAATACTTTTGTCACAGCTTTTTTTTACGCCTATTTACATTCTTCCTCCGGTAAACGGATTGATTTCCCCTGTTAAATCACGTCCTGCTTTCTTTTCTTCGTGTGCGATGCGCTTGCCAATCGCAATTTTATTCCAAATTAGTGGCACCCAAATACACGCTCCGAACAAAATCATCCAAAAAAGTTCTCCCATTTTTTCCACCCTTTCATTTTCTGCTTTTATTTTGAAGACAATAAGAAACGCGTATACGCTTTTTACTCTTTGTTTGAATCACTCATATCATATGAAAAGAAATAAACTAGGATTGATAAAGCCATTCCATACACGGTCCAAGCCGCTAGTAAAATGGCGTACTGATGATTGATAAAAAAGACTCCGCTTGAAATCAGCAGCAGGATAAAACTAATCCATTTTACTTTTTTCATTACTCTATCCCCTTTACTTAACCTTTTACAGTAAGTTTCTTATTGTCTACTTGTTATTACGGACAAACTGTATAAAAGTTCCATATTTTTAAAAAAACGAAAAAGAATTTGATAAAACGTTCAACTATCGATTATCATATACCTTAAAGTAAGCTTTACGATTCATAAGTGGGAGTGAACAATCTTGTCTTATAGCATGAAAGAAATGAATGAAAAAACCGGGCTTTCCGCACCGACTTTACGCTACTATGAAAAAGAAGGGATCCTTCCTTTTGTAGAGCGTGATGAACATGGAAAACGCCTCTATAATGATACGAATATTGAATGGATCCGTTTTATCTTAGCTCTGCGCTCAACGGGCATGCCTCTTGCAGAAATCAAGCGCTATGTAGAGCTCTATGAACAAGGCGAAAGCACAATTAAAGAACGAAAAAACATGATGCTTCAGCACAAAGAAGCGGTCGAAGAAGAAATGGCCAAAACTTTTAAATACCTTGAACAAATCAACTATAAGCTCGCTTTGTACGACTCACTAGAAGCAAAATTAACGCAAAAAGAAATTAAAATTTAAACACAAAAGTCCGCAGGTGCACCTGCGGACTTTTTATTAATGCAGTGAATTCACGGCATTCAACAGCTCTTCTGACCATGTCCAATCGCTGATTTCAACAGCATCTGTTACGTGATGCAATTTACTAGCTCCGATAATGCTTGATGTTACAGCGGGCTGATTCAATACCCATGAAAGAGCAAACTGAGACAAGCTTACTTCATTTTTTTCTGCTAACTTGCGATACTGCTCCACCAGCTGAAAGTTTTGGTCTGTAAAGTAGTTTCGCAGCAGCTTTTCGCCATGCGCAGCGCGACTTTCTGGCGGCACGTCATTTGGTGTTTTATATTTGCCTGAAAGCATGCCGCGCGCTAACGGACTGTATACCATGACGCCTACACCTTCAGATTGACTAAACAGCAGCAGCTCTTGTTCAATTTCACGAGAGAGAAGATTATACTGAGGCTGAACGGAAATAAATTTTTCAAGATTCATTTTGTCACTAATATGATGAGACTTTGCGATTTGCCACGCGGCATAATTGGAGCAGCCAATATAACGAACTTTGCCTTGACGAACTAAATCATCTAGCGTGCGAAGCGTTTCTTCCATAGGTGTATTCGGATCAAAAAGATGAACTTGATAAAGATCAATGTAGTCTGTCTGCAGTCGTCGCAGCTGATTATCCACTTCTCTCATAATATGTGTGCGTGAAAGGCCTTTATCATTTTGGCCTTTTCCTACGGCAATGCCGACTTTTGTTGCGAGCACAACATCATCTCGTTTTCCTTTCAACGCGCGCCCAATAATTTCTTCAGATTCCCCTGTGCCATATCTAAACTCTTCATCCTGCCCTTTTCCGTAATAGTTGGCTGTGTCAATGAAGTTAATTCCGTTTTCAATGGCGCTATGTAAAATAGCTGCCGACGCTTTTTCGTCAATCCATCGTCCAAACGCCATGGTACCTAGACATAAATTTGATACTTCCAGACCTGTTGTTCCAAGCTTTCGATATTGCATCGATACCCTCTCCTTTGTATGGCTGTCTTTACTCTCTCTTATCATACACCTTAACGTCCACTTTAAGACAAGCCTTAAGCGTGCGTGCATATACAAAAAACGGCTAGGAACAGGCAGTGCTTCTAGCCGTTTCTGGGTTCATTTCCCACTTATTTTTTTGCAATTCGCTTCTTCAGTAGACATAATATGGTAAGATAAATCATAGCTTACTCCTTATCGAAACTACATTAGGCTGCCGCTGTTAAAATAACGGCGATTCCATTAAAACAAGCATGAATGATCATACTTGGAAGCAGCGACTTTGTTTTTTCGTACACCCATGCAAACACGAGACCTGATAAAAAGTTAACGGGCAAGGTATTGTACGTTGGAATATGCACCAGCATAAAGATAAACGAACTTCCCACTAATCCAACGACAATCCCTCCTTTACGTTTCAGCCACGTATAAAAAAATCCTCGGTAGATAATCTCTTCATAAAAAGGTGAGATCACAGCGGCTGAAACAAAGGCAAGTATAAATGAAAACAGCGACAGGTCTTGCTGTAAACTGTCTGTTTTTTTATTTTCATACGTCATACCAAACCATTCCATTAGCACAACAATTGCCACACTTCCTAAGATCAGCACAAAAAGCCAAAAAAGAATGCGCGGCCAGTGCCGTTTTGAAAACCATTGAAAACCAATTTTTCTATCACCAGCCTGAACCATCAGCTCTGTATGGGCTGATAAAAACACAGCTGCCATAACAAACCCAGTAGCTGTTCCAGCATAAAGGTCATTTTTAAACAGGGAATGTAAAGCATCCTGCAATATGCCTTCAATTAAGATAGGCACCCCAATAAACGTGACGACCAGCATAATTACGAATGATTTTATTGTCCATAATCCTTGATTTTTTTGTTTCAATTTACTTCGCCTCCCTTTTACATATATTCAGTATAAAAGGTGACGTAACGTTACCTGCAAGCATTTTTTTGGAGGGATTAAAAATGATTTATTTTTCTACTGGGCAAGCCGCTAAAAAATTAGGCCTCACGGTGCGTACACTTCGTTACTACGATCAAATTGGCTTGCTTCATCCATCGTCAAAATCAGAAAATGGAAAACGCTCCTACTCAGAAACGGATTTATTCACACTAGAGAAAATTACTTTGTTAAAAAACTTAGCCGTTCCTTTGCGAGATATTGAACTTATTCTTCATCAAGTGAGTATTGATGAAATTCTAGCGATTCACCAGCAAAAACTTCAGCAAAAAACTTCAGAAATTCAACGAGCTTTAGAACATACTCATACTCTTCGCAACAGTATAAAAATAGAAGGTGAATTAAACTGGAAGCAGCTCCTTCCTTTAGTTCAAAATCAGTCTACTACTAAAAGCAGCTGGACTGATCTGCTTTCGGTTTCAATAGAAGAAAGTGAGATTCTGCAGCATGATTTGCCTAAAATGGAGAATGCGAGTGCCGATAAATGGATTAACATGATAAAACGAGTTCAGCTTTGCTTAAAGCATCAGCGTGCACCTCAATCTGAAGATGGACAGCTAATTGCAGCTGATATACTGCTTTTATCCAGTGAGCTATTTGGCCCTCACACGGCTTTAGAAAAAGCCTTTTGGGATGTTCGCAAATCTCCTGAGGCATCAAGTTCACTTAATCTCTACCCTATTGACAGCGAAGTCCTTCAATTTATTGAAGATGCGATTATTTTTTACGAACAACACATAAAGGAATGAAGGTATTGAAAAGAGAAAAGCTGTTTGCTAATTCTTCTTATAAAAAATTATTTATTTCAAGCACTGCGGCAAGCTTCGGAGATTTATTTGATATGTTTGCGGTGATGACGCTTTTTACATACGTGTGGCACGCAAATTCCCTCTGGATTACGCTTATTCCTGTCGCGTACGCTTTACCTAGCATCCTGCTAAGTCAAGCAGCAGGAAATTTAGCGGACCGCTATGATAAAGTACAGCTGATGTTTCTGTCTGAACTAGTCCGTCTTCTGTTCACATGTCTGTTATTTTTCACAAATGAACCGTTTTTGGCACTTGGGGTGCTGACGCTGCGCTCTATGGGTTCTGTTATGAAAGTGCCCGCACAGCTGGCTTGTGTTCGAGAAGTGGTCAAAGAAGATCAGCTGCTGCAGGCCTCTACTTTACAAAACATTATGTTTCAAATTGCCAAAGTTGTGGGGCCGTTTCTCGGAGCCGCCGCGCTGACGATTGCAACGCCAAAAGCATGCATTTTAGTTAATGCCGCAGCTTGTATGATTTCTATTGGCGTGCTGTTTTCACTTAAAAAAGCAGGTAAAAACATTCAAGGGAAAGCTGCTCGTTCTTCCCATCAAGCGAAAGAAACGTACTCAAACGGCTGGAAAATCGTTTTTCAGCACTCACTCCTTTTACGCGTCGTTATTTTGTTTCACCTTTCGTATTTTGTAGTGATGCTTGTTGACGCTCAAATTAGCATCTTTCTACGAGATGTGCTGCCTCACCATCCGGAAATGCTCGGCTGGCTGCTTTCTGGAATCGGACTGGGGGCGCTAGCAACAGGAGTGTATCTTAATAGAAAAAAACAAGTTCACCATCCATTTAGACTGTTATCACTTGGACTGCTTCTATTTGGAGGGGCTTTATTTTTCATTAGCTGCTTTAATCCAGCCGTTATGTCACCCTATTTCATTTTGATTGCTGCACCTATTGGAGGAGCTGGAGTTGGGCTTAATTTACTGCTGTTTAACTATATCGTTCAAACACACAGCGACAAGGAACACCTCGGAAAAGTGTACGGATTTATCAACACCTTAACGAGTGCCGTTTTACTTACTGCTCCTCTTCTTGGAGGCATGGTCGTAAAGCTTGCAGGTGCTCAGACGACTTTTTTAACGGCGGCAATCATCATCGTAAGCGTTGGATTTGTGAGTATGCTGATGCCTCTGCGTGATAAACGGGAAAGAAACGTTCAGATTGACGCATAAAAACAGCTTGAGGTTATACCTCAAGCTGTTTTTATAGACTCCTATTCATCAACCAGCGGCTACATAAATCAAAGCAGCTAATATGTTCGGTACTGCAATAGCTCCAAATCGTTTTGCATCTTCAACTCGGCTCACCTTGCGCGTCTTTTTGGCTGAAAAGAATGTGCCTGTACTTCCTAGCACGATACTATCAATAAGGTATGCCAAAGCTAAAACCAGTGATACTGCTCCCATTGTGCCTGACACAAAATAGAGATAGCTCCACTTTTCTGTAAAAGCAGCAAGGGCAAGAACAATCCCTACCGTCACGATACCTGCTATAAATCCTTTTTTAATCATTGCATCCCTCTTCCCTTCCTGCCCCTTAAATTTTACCATATACTTCTTTTTTGTAAGATATCTTACATTTCACTCTACTATACTCCCACCTTATGGTAAAATTAGTAAGAGAGGTGGTACATGTGAAAAAACGTCAAGGAATCACGCTGCTTTTATTTATACTCGGAGCAGCCTCTATTTCTTTTGGGATGGCTTTAAAAAATATCTTTCCTTATTCCCCTGCAGCCGGGTGGATTTTAGGAACACTGCTTTTGTTAGGAAACTCGTTTTATACGAGAAGATACTTACATAGAAGGTCAATTAAGAAGTAAATATCCGCCCTGAGCCGTATATACAAACCTTCATTCGGTTATGGTAAAATAGATAAGCAAAAACTGGATGTAAGGAGATTTTGAGTTTGAAAACAGGATTAATATCTGGCATTATATCTTTAATTATTGTGATTATCATTTCTATTACAGCAGGCAACTGGCAGTATATTTACTATATTTCAGGCCCTCTTGGCATATTACTTACGGCAATTGCACTCGTAACCTTACTGGACACATTTCGATTTGAAACGAGAGGACCTTACTTTACCCCGGTCCGGCAGCGAGAGGATACCGAATGGATGAAACGTTTTATTATTGCAGCTGTCCCTCATTTAGTTGCTTCATGTATTTGTATCTTATTTTTATAGAAATCAAAAAGCCAATGAATGATCTTCATTGGCTTTTCTTTTTTATTATGTTAAATACCGCGCGACATACCGTAATAATCAATACGGTAATCCACAGCCCCTTCTGCAAATACATTTACAGCTGATTTGGAATCTTTTTTCGGGAATACCCGGGAAGTGAAGACAATTTTGCCGCCGTTTATATAAATTTCGACGATGCTTTTGTCGACAAATACGCGAACATCAACTTCATTTGACGCTGTCCATTTTTCAGAGCGAACCACACCGTATTCCGTTGCATATTGATGGTGGAATGAAGAACGGTCGAGTCGCACTTCTTGCTTTTCTGTATCAAACACGAGGCGAAGCTCTTCTTCTTTACTATTAAATAGCTCTAAACCAAACTGTTTGGCCCCTATCTCGCGGAACGTCATATTGATTTCATATGCATTGTTTGTTGCTTCATCAATGATCACTTCTTCATTTTTTAGCGTTCCTCTAAAATGAACCGCTTGATCTCGAAGCTTATGTAACTCTTCTACAGGCTTTTGAACAAGTTCATTTCCTTCAAGCGAAAGCTCACGAGGAAGCGTTAAGGCATGGGCCCATCCGTATTCGTCTGACGGATAGTCAACGTCCGGGTTTCCAATCCATGCAAATAGCAAGCGACGTCCGCTTTCATCTTGGAACGTTTGCGGTGCATAAAAGTCAAACCCTTTATCAATTTCACGGTAATACTCCATTTCAAACGTTAAACTTTCTACATCAAATGTTCCCACCGCGTAAATCACATTATAAATATTATGAAAATCGTGGCCATCCGCTTTGATTCCTTGCGGCGAAAAGACAAACACATCTTTTCCGTCCAGTTTAAAGTAATCTGGGCACTCCCACATATAGCCAAAGTCTGGAAGCGATGTTTTAACTTCGCCTTTAAATGACCACTGAAGCACATCGCTTGATTCATACACAATTAACGCGCCCGTTTCGTTTTCACGCTGAGCGCCTAGCAGCATATAATATGTATCATTTTCTTTCCATACTTTCGGATCACGCACATGTCCTGTATACCCAGCAGGAACACCTTGCACCGCTGGATTATGCGTGTATTTTTCCACACTTCCATCCCTGTTTAGCATCGCGATACATTGATTAGCTGAACGTGAGCCGTCTTCGTATTTTACATTCCCCGTATAAAACAGCAGCCCTTGACCATCTTTTTCAATCGCGCCGCCTGAGTATGCGCCGTGCGATTCATATTCTTCCGTTGGCGTTAACGCAACCGGAAGGCGTTCCCACGTTACTAAATCCGTAGATTTCACATGAGCCCAGTGCTTCATTCCATGCATCGCACCGTACGGATACCACTGATAAAACACATGATATTCACCGTTTAATTGAATCAATCCGTTTGGATCATTCATCAGCCCGTACTGTGGATGAATATGATAAATCGGCTGCCAGGTGTCTTTGATTGCTTTGTCTTTTAATGCTTCTAACTCTCCAGATTTTGCTTCTAAAATCGTTCTGTACTTCGATTCAGCCATTTCTTCAATCCCTCCAGCATCTAAAAAAAGAGAACGTATTCTCCTTGCCCTCTATGATATAAAATTTTAAGTGAAAATGCTACCAAAGAACGAATGTTGTCGTTTTCTTGTGTCGGATTTTATAGATAAGTTTTTTTCTGTTTTTATAGCAGAAAAGAAGGTTTTTCTGTCAGGTGGTTGAATACTATATACAATCAAATTTCACCAGCCTGTACGAGCGTCCGACGGCACTTGCACATTTTTTTAGCGAATCATTTGCGTTTTACAGGAAGTATTCAACAAAATGGTAAACCCTTCATATTACATATTATAAAAGGAGGAAATGTCATGACAAAAGAAAACGTAAAAGAAACAGTGGGTAAAGAAACAAAAGGTGGAAGCAAAGAGTTATTAGTCGGCACGTTAGTAGGCAGCGTAGTCGGTGTCACAACAGCTTTACTAGTAGCGCCAAAGTCTGGAAAAGAGCTGCGTGCTTCTATTCAAGACGGAGCGAATCAAGCACTTGCTAAAACAGGTCAAGTGAAAGAAACGGTATATGCAAAAGGCCAAGACCTCAAACAGCGCACGGCCCGCCTTTCACAAAAAGTCTCCGAACAATCTTCGCAAGTTGTCAACAAAGTGAAATCTCTGCGCACTGCTAAAGAACAGCCGCTTGCAGAAACGGCTGCAGCAGAAGAGCTTGAAACGACAGAAATCGTTCAAGATCCTGTTCTTGAAGCTGAAGCGGTGCAAGAAGAATTAAATACAATTACGCAAGAAGTAAGTGATTTAGAACAATCTGTCGATGAAACAAGACGTTAATAACAAGCTGTAGAGATATCTCTACAGCTTTTATGTATATTCGCTATCCTTCCTTCCACCCTTCAAAAAAATAGCCTCCGTACGGACACGGCTCTGATTCCGGCAGTTCTTCATAACGCTGTCCGCTGTAATACTTCGCCAGCACAATCTTAGGCTTAAAAGCCGCTACTCCTTCACTGTCTTCTTTCCCCGCTCCGCTTTCTCTCATCAAACAAAAAATATCCATTCCCGCAAACTCTCCGTACCCTTGATAGCACGACTCATAATAAACTTTACCAGGTATCACCAAATAGCACTCCCGCTGCCACGACGGCTGTTTACTGTAGACACTCGCAATACTTATTCCACTCACTGCACACTTCCAGCTGCAAATTCCAACCATACAACGCCTCCAACGACTTGATAGTCTATTCATCTACAACTTTTGATGAAATCAAACATCCGTTGACATGTACAGAATTTTATCCTCCACCAAAAACCTATACTACCAGATATCCTGTCCCCTTGACTTCACCCCAAAAGTGCTACATCGATAGAAATAAAAAAGGTCTGATAAATCGACCATTTCTGGTGATTATCAGACCTCAAGTTTTTCTGCATTTGAGCGGCTTATTTGCTGTTCAAGCGATTTAGCTAGCAGTACGATTTCATGATCTACATATTTTGTTTTGATTTCTTCGATTTCCATTAATGTTTTAGAAAAGCTTTCTGCATTATTTCCCTGTCTGTGCTGCACATCTTTAAAGAAATCAAGCAGTGCCTCGTTAGACTGCGTTGGACGGCTAAAATCAATCGTGTACATTTTGTACCCCAGTGTTAAATTTGTTGTAGTTGTCATAATTATTTCCCCCATTCTTCCTATAGTGATATATCTTCTACTCTTTACCCTTTAATTCCTTCTTTTTAACCTAAATTAATTATTTTTTTCAAAAAAACTTCCTATTATAAGAAAAAACACCCTTATAACAAGGATGTTAGAGTATTCTTCCCTTCGGTACAATTCCAGATGCAAAGTCATCTTTGAACTTAAAGCTAGCAGAATTGTTTTCCGTTAGAAAATGTATTTCCCATTTAAAGACCGGATATTCGGGCTTGTACATTTCGACTTTCTGATCGGGATTTTCTTCTAATCTTGCAATTACTCGTTTGAATCCTTCATATGCAATCCACCAATCGCTTCCGGTTTCATCGGTAATAAAACAAATAGAACCGTCAATTAAATGAAGGTTTTGCTTGATATCATCAGCATTTGTAAAATACGCATTTCCAAACGTTTGAAGACAATGATCGCAATAACCTGCTTTGCCTCCATCTTTATAAATCCAGTGCGCAATTGGTTCACTGCAGTCTTTACACGTATTCGTCACTTCTTGGAGAAATGTTTTTCCGCTCCACTGTTCCTTTTCATCTTCAAAAACGGTCCATACTAAATAACTTTCCGTTTGCTCTGAAATAAAAAGGCGAAACGGCTCGTCTCGATGCCAAAAGTGAATATTTTGTTCATCTGATTCTTCAAAGTCAATGACAAAATTATCTCGTTCTAATATATGTCGAATAACGTTGGTTAAAAAGGTAACATCCATATAAGGACCTCCCGTACTAAGCGTGACTTCTAGTAAAAATAGCGTTTATGAGTTAAAACATATCATGCGTGCTGAAATAACGTCAACGATTACCTCTTGCTTTCTCCGAAAACTGGAAAAGAAATGGTCAAACGCGTTATAATGGTAGTCATGTTGAAACGGAAAGGAGATTTTATGAAGTTTACCGTTCAATCAACTGCACTTTTTCTTCTCTTTTTTATTTGTTTAAGCGGCTGTTCTGATAATGCCGAGCAGTCAAAAAAGCCGGCCGGCTATTTAGTTCAAGGGCGCATTTTAGAAGTGAAACAGGATGAAATTCTTATTGCAAACGTCATTCCGCGAGATACTGCGCTTGACTATACAACAAAAGAAATACTTGGTTCTAGCGATGTACAGCCTATTTATGTAAAAGTTTCGGATGATCAAACATACAAAAAAGGACAGCTCGTTAAAGCATGGCTCAAGAAAGACAAAAGCGTTCAGTATTCCGTTCCGGCAAAAGGCGAAGCTGTTGAAGTCAACATTTTAAAACAGCCGTAGAAAAGCTCCTGTTACGGGAGCTTTCTTCGTGTCAGCTGCCGTCCGGTCCGATTCATTTTATGCTGTTCAAAATCCCACTTTTCTAAAAAGCGCTTTGCTGATATATAACCAGATTCATATAAAAATTCGATTTCTTCTTCCTTTAAGGCAAAATCCGTTGCCGTAATCACCCCCGTTGGAATTTGCACCGTTCGTTCTCTTGTCTCCGCGTTCAAATACCGTAAATCATGAGCTTGCAGCATCGTGGTAAACATACTTTTAAATAGATGCACTGGCGTCGGAATAATAGCGGCTGTATCAATTTCTTCTTTTACAAATCGAAAGCCAAACGTCGGGAAACGCGGATGCTCCGTATCAAACAGCCAAATCGGAAAATTGCTTAAAAGCGCCCCATCGACAATGTATGACCTCTTGAACCCTTTGGATTTCCAGATGACGGGACGAAAGAAAAAAGGAATGGACGCACTCATCATCACAGCTTGTGAAATCTTCATGTCGCTTGGCTGCATTCCATATCGTGGCAAGTCGTCAGGCAGCACAAGCATCTGTCCGTTCGAAATGTCTGAGGCAATAATTTTCAGCTTATCTGCCGGCAAATCCGCAAACGTTTCGATTCCTTTTTCACGCAATAGACCATACACCCATTTTTCTAAATAATCATTTTTATAAAAGCCTAAATGAACCATCAGTTCAATCAAGTTTCCAATCAGAGGAATTCGGTTAATGATCGTTTTCCCGCGAAACTTAGCATAGTCCATGTTTTGAAGCTCTCTGCGAATTTCACCGCTTTTATAGCCGCTCGCTAAAAGTGCCGCAATTAACGCTCCCGCTGACGTACCTGCTAGACGCTGCCATTCTACATTGCTTTCTTCCATCGCTTCAATCGCACCCGTGAATGCAATTCCTCGAACGCCTCCCCCTTCAAATACAGCATCTGCTTTCACATTTTCCCCTCCAATACAACTCTCTACTTTTTATATACCCTTTTTTTATATTCAGGGTTTCATTACTCTATACCTTTTATTTTCCCAACAAAAAAAGACTGTTTCTTTGATCGAAACAGTCTTTTCTTTACAGTCGCTTTATTACTATTCGGTAGTAATTCATTGTCAGCCAGTAGAAAAAGAAATAAATAATCCCGTATACTGCATCCGCTATTAAAACAGGGACTATCAGACTTTCACCGGTTAGATTCGTAATGACGTTCAGCGCAAATAGACTGTGCAAGATACCAATTACTAAAGGCAAACCAAACGTAAACAGCTGCTGCTTTCGAACGGCGCTCATCATTTGAGACACTGAAAACCCAAGCTTACGCAGGACTTCAAATCTTTTGCGCTCTTGTTCGGCTTCGGAGATTTGCTTAAAATAAATAATACTGCCCGTTGCCATCAAAAAGACGAGCCCTAAAAACCCTCCAATAAAAATAAACAATCCTTTACTCATTAAGCCTGCCTGAAACACATCATAGTATGAAGTACGGCTTTCGCCAGCTTCTTTTGCGATTTGATGATAGTTCTTAGTAAGTTCATTTTGTTTGTTTCCATCATCGGTATTAAATACGTACACCGCTTGCTTTTGTCCAGCTTTTAAAAGCTTGTTAAATGTATCGTGGTTGACTACAAACTGATAGCCGGCACTGTCAGAATCAAGAATGAGCAAAGGCTCGGATTTAACGACTTTTAAAGCAAGCTGTTCTGATTTGCTCAGCTCCACAGCTGCGGTTTTACCTGTACTAGGTTTAAACACTTTTCCTTTTGCCATTGAATCAAAAATGACGGTTTCGTTTGCGCTTAGCTCAGGGACCGAAACGCCATTCTTACGTACTTCTTCTTCATCTAAAAAGCTGATTTGTTCCCTATCTTTATAGTAGCCCGATGTAATAAATCGAAAATCCGATAAATCAGCAGAGTGCTTCACGATATGATAGACGTACCGATTTGATTGGATATCTAGCTCATCCAGTACATCCATAAATTCTTGCGCTGCTTTTTTGCTGTGCAGCGTATAGTCATAAGGCTGCATGCTTCTGGCGTCGGCTTTTGTATTGTAGTACGAGGAATACGTCACACCAACTGCTACAAGTGTAGTAGCCGACAAAATCGTAATTAGGGTTAACACTCGTGCATTTGCTTTAATTCGATACATCATAGTAGAAACGCTTAGCATATTTGCAAACGAATAATATCGGTTTGCATGCTCTCGGTAAAGCCCCATCAGCCACTCAATTGTGGCTTTAAAAAGTAAAAATGTACCGAAAATGACCGAGAACAGTACAACGGCTACAATTAGAAAAAACTTAGGTGTCACAATGTTTCCAGATGAAAGGTAGTATCCGTAGCCAACGAGTAAGATACCCAGTCCTCCCACTACAATTGAGCGTTTCGAATTCATTTTATTTACGCGTTCACTTTTGCTTTCTGCTTGAAACAGATCTAATAGCGTATAGCGGTACATAATAAAATAGCCTTGAAACGATATAAAAATGGTAACAATCAAAAACACTACGGCTGTTTTTAAAACCGCTTGAAAAGAAAATGTGAGCGTAATCGAAAGCGACAGTCCCATAAGCTTTAGTAAAAACAGCACAAACAGCCTTGAAAACACGGTACCTAGTAAAATACCGACCACCAAAGAAAAAATCCCCAGCAGCATATTCTCATAAAAAATCATTTTTCCAATCGTACGTTTTTCAATGCCGACTAAATGATACAGTCCGAGCTCTCTCTTACGCTGCCTGATAAAAAATGAGTTTGTGTACCAAATAAAGACAACAATAAAGGTAAGCAGAACGTAGTTTGAAGCATTAAAAATGCCCTGCAGCCTCAGCTCTTCTCCAATAAACTTTGAAATCGATTGGTCGTACTGAAGCGTAGCAAACACATAGTACACAATAATACTAAAAATCATTGAAAAGAAATAAAGGCTGTACCGGCTAATATTTTTGCGCATATTCTTTTTAACAAGATCAAATACGGTCATAGCCTTCACCGCCTAATGCGCCTTGAATGTTCATAATTCGTTTAAAAAATGCTTGTCTCGTTTGTTCGCCTTTAAACAGCTCCGTGTAAATTTGTCCGTCTTTAATAAACAGCACACGGCTGCAGTAGCTTGAAGCCAGCGGATCATGCGTCACCATAATAATCGTGGCACGGTCTTCTTGATTTAATTGCGACAGCTTTTCAAGAAGGCTTGAAGCAGCTTTGGAATCAAGAGCTCCGGTAGGTTCATCGGCGAAAATAACAGCTGGATTCGTAATCATTGCTCTCGCTGCTGCAACGCGCTGTTTTTGTCCGCCAGAAATCTCATACGGATACTTATCCGCCAGCTCATAGATGCCTAGTCGCGTTGCGGTGTCTTTAAGCTTCGCTTCCATCTCTTTCTTAGACATTTTTGTAACCGTAAGCGGCAGAAGAATATTTTCTTTTACCGTTAACGTATCCAATAAATTATAATCTTGAAAAATAAACCCTAAATGATTGCGTCTGAAAGCAGACAGCTTCTTATCTTTCATGAGCACCACGTTTTCTCCTTGAATCCATATCTCGCCATCGGTGGGACGGTCAATCGTTGAAAGAATGTTCATCAGCGTCGTTTTTCCCGCTCCAGATGGTCCCATAATACCGACAAACTCTCCTTCTTCGATTGTAAAATCAATTCCTTTTAGCGCTTCGTATACATTTCCTCTTGCTCCAAACGTTTTAGTTACATTTTTTCCTTCAAGAACAATGCTCACTTTCCCTCCTCCTTTCGTTCTTTTGTAGGCCACACGCTTTTCACTCGCTGCGGCAGCTCATTCTTTGTTATAATGTCATATTTCCGAACTTCATTGCCTCGAACGAAAAGGTCAATAACCGTTCCTTCTTTTAACTGTTTAATCGTTGTAAATGTTTGAAACGTTGTTTGTCCTTTTCCGTTTATCACTGAAATTGTATATTGAACTCGTCCATACTCATCCACTTTTTTTGCTTCTTTTGGGATAATCCCGTATTGATGCTCCGTTGCGGCTTTTTGATAAATCTTTATTCCTCCTATACCTGCTCCTACAACCAAAAGCAGAGCTAAAAGGCTAATCCACTTTCGCTTCATGTACCTTCCCTCCTTGTGTATAGCTCTATCTTACTTTGAAACGAGGAAAGATTCGTTTGAAGCAGATGACAATCTCAGCGTGCAATCTTACATTTTTGAAAGGTTATCAAAAGAATTCAGTTTGTAGAAGGTCAGGATCACCGTGGTGCCTTCGTGTAAAAGTGAATTCACTTCTATTCGATGGCCAAGAGCATCTGTAATTTTTTTTGAAAAATACAACCCTAGCCCCGTAGCCCCCTTCGTTTTTCTTCCCGCATTTCCTGTGAATCCTTTTTCAAAAACCCGGGGAAGATCTTGAGTTGGAATCCCTTTTCCTTGATCAGTGATAAATAACTTTACGTACTTTGGCGTTTCTTCACTAAAAAAAGAAAGCTTTCCTTCTAGAGGGCTATATTTAATGGCGTTAGACAGCACTTGCCTCACAACAAACTGCACCCACTTTGGATCAGTGTGCACCAGTATGTCTAGATTTTTTTCATCAATATGCAGTTTCTTTTCAATACACCATTTTGAGAAGTACGCAACGTTTGGAAAAACAAGTTCGCTTAGCGACACTGCCTGCACCTGATAATCTTTTTCTAAGTACTGCAGGCGTGCAGAATATAAATTCTGATCTACTAATCCGTCAATTTTCATCCACTCATCTTCAATATCCTTTAGCCAAGGCCATTTATAAAGCTCTGTACGATGAGCATTAATAAGCAGCTTCATCGCAGTAAGCGGCGTCTTGATCTCATGAACCCAAGTCGTTACATATTCTTGCTGCTCTCGCTGCTGTACGTGAAGAGCATGAGTTTGTCTGCGATACACACGATCTATATGCTGCAGCAAACTCAGCATATCTTCATCTGCTTTTGTTCGAACATATGGCTGCATTTCTTGCAAATCGTACGCATCATTCCGCAGCATTAAGCTCAACTTTTTTAGAAATCTTCTTTCTTTTACTCCTCTCCATAAAAGAAACAGAATCAGCAGACACAGCGTTAATAGATTCAAATACCAAAACGAAGTGGAGGACACCTTAATATCATACTCAAGCAGCAGCAGAGCATCGATTACACTCAGCCATATAAGAACAAATAAAATCCAGCTTAGTCTCTCTCTTAAAAAACTTTTCCACATCTTAATTCACCAAATATCCTTGGCCTTTTTTGGTCACAATTTTATCATTCAGCCCGATGTCTTCCAGCTTGGTGCGAATGCGTGTGATGTTGACAGAAAGCGTATTGTCACTTACAAATTTCTCATCTTCCCATAACCTTCGCATAAGCTCTTCTCGCGATACAATCTTGCCTCGTTCTTCCAAAAGAAGCCGTAAAATAAAAAATTCATTTTTCGTTAAATGAATTTCTTGATCGTTGTAATGCAAACTTCCTTTTTTTAAGTCTAGCACCGCGCCGTTCCACTCGATAACGTCTGAAATCGTATCTCCATATGAATACGTTCTGCGCAGAAGGGCCTGCACTTTAGCAACAAGAACATCCAAGTTAAACGGCTTTTGAATATAGTCATCTGCCCCAACATTCATTGCCATAACAATATCCATTGGATGTTCACGAGAGGAAAGAAAGACGATAGGAGTTTTTGAAACCGTACGTATTTGCTGACACCAGTAAAACCCGTCATATACAGGCAAATTCACGTCTAAAATAACAAGCTCTGGGCTTTCTCCAATAAATACTTCCATTACCTTTTGAAAGTCTTCTACTCCAGCCACTTCAAATGACCACTGTTCAAATTTCTCTTTCACTAATTCATATATTTTATCATCGTCTTCTACAATTAAAATTTTCATACATTCACCTCTGTATTGTCCGATATATTATGTATAACCCACTGTTGAATACTTTCTTAAAAGCTCATCTAATTATTAGCATGACAGCAATTTTCTTAAAAATAAACCATTTATTTCTGTAAAACGAAGACTGAACGAGTATTATCGTAGTGTAAACTTGTATATGTTACAAGTTTCCCTGTACAAATACTACAAAATAATGACAATATCGTTAATAAGTAATCTTTAAACTCCATTAAATGCTCATTTTTTGTTACTATAGTATATAAGATGAAAACTTAAACTAATTTGACATGTGGATATGTAAAAAGGAGCTAGTTATCAATGAGTGTACCCAACAAATTACGCGACAACGCAATGGTGATGTTAAAAGAGACAAGCCGAACATTTTTTATTCCAATTAGCCACTTGCCGGCAGAATTGCAGGATGCAGTAGGATCTGCTTACTTATGTATGAGGGCAATTGATGAAATTGAAGATCACCCTGAGCTAGAAGCCGGTGTAAAAAGCCGCTTGCTTTACGCCATTAGTGACCTGTTAAAAAAGTCTTTTAACGAAGACGAGTACATGGCATTAGTAGGTCCTTATCAAGCTGATTTACCTGACGTAACGCTTCAGCTCGGCAACTGGATTGCGCTTTGTCCGACTGGAGTTGCAGATCAAGTATTAGATGCAACTTCTATTATGGCCAAAGGAATGGCCGATTGGGTAGAAAAAGACTGGCATATTCAAAATGAAGCGGATTTAGATGACTATACGTTCTACGTAGCTGGTCTAGTAGGTGTGATGCTTAATGACATTTGGAAATGGTATGACGGCACGGAAACAGACAAAGAATTAGCTATTGCGTTTGGACGCGGCTTGCAGTCTGTTAATATCCTGCGTAATACCTCGGAAGATTCAGAACGCGGAGTCAGCTTCTTTCCTAACAATTGGAGCAGAGAAGATATGTTTGCCTACGCTCGCCGCAATCTTTCACTAGGAAAGAAATATTTAGAAGATGTCAAATCGCTTCCGATCCTTCATTTCTGTAAAATTCCGTTAGCGCTTGCTGATGGAACATTAAACGCCTTGATGAAAGGAAAAGAAAAAATGACGCGTGACGATGTAAATAAAACGGTAAATGAAGTTGTGGATATGTAAAAACAAAAGCACGGAGCCCCTGGGTTCCGTGCTTTTTATATCTCTACCTGCAGACTTTCATATAAAGCGACTATTTCTCCTTCAATAATAGGGTAGTGTTTCAGGGTCGGAACACTTGAAAGCTTTGGCGCTCGTTTTTGCTCAGCTGCTGCAGCTAGCTGAGCAAATGTTTCCTGAAGCTCTCGTTTCTCCGTTTCTAACAGCTCATATCCTTCAAACGACGCAAGAAGCATATAACCTAACTGCTGTGTAGCGACAACTGCAGGCCACAACCCTTCTAGTTTGACGGCCGTTTTAGAATATTCTCCAATCACATTATCGTACAGGGCCCGAAGATTAACGAGTTCTCCTTGAAGCTTATTTCTTTCTCGTTTAATTCTTTCTTCATCTTGTTCGGTGCTTAGCATTTCTAAAAACTGTCCTTCTTTTCGTATCACATCTCCCAGCAAATATGGCAAACGAAGTGAAGAAGCTCGTTTAAAAATCAATACCGTGCCGACTACTCCAATAACAGAACCAATGACAATATCAATCACTCGAGCAGACGTAAAGTAGCTAATCGCTTTATCTGGATGACCGCTTTCAGCAATTAAAAGAGCATTTGGTGTGATAAAGAGCGTGCCGAGCGCGTAGTTTTTAACAATTACAATTTCAATCGTCGACTGAAGCACAAAGACAATGAGCGCAATGACGATTCCCGTTGGTTCAAGCATCAGAATCCCGGTTCCAATTAAAATACCTAAAATGGTTCCCACAGAGCGCTGAATACCTCGTTGAACCGTTGCACGAACGGTTGCTCCAAGCATCACTCCCGCGCACGTAAGCGGAATCCAGTAAGACCTTGGAATATTTGTCGTATAGGCAACGGCTGCGGCGATGATCATAATAATTCCGTAGCGCAAAGCATTTTTAAGCACATAAGAACGTTTGTGAAAAGCAGCTTTTAAGCGTGTTTTTACGCTGCCTTGTGAAAATTGAATATACTCCGTTTCTTTTAATTCTTTCATTTGAAGAACGTCATTTACATCCAATAGCAATGTACGCAGCTCTTCTTTGATGGACAGCTCTTCAATTTCTTCTCGAACGTCTCGAATTTTTTTATGCTTTTTTAACGTGGCCATTTCAGATGCGAACGTTTCAATCACCGCCTGTGCTTTTTTAGAAACAGCTGGATTAAAATCGTTCGCAGCGGCCATCACAAAGATAAACAGCCCTTCGGCTTTTTGATTTAATAAAAACAGACGATGCGCAAACGATGATTTTTTTCGATTAATTTTCGCTTGTTTCATCGCTGTTTCCGCTGCTCGAAGCTCGACAACCGTTTTATGCTGCTCGGCGTGAAATGATTCCGTACCAAGAGACCCGACAAATGAAGCTAGCTGCCTGTACGCTTTCGCCACAGCGGCAGTTTCAGGTCCGCGCGGGTTAATAAGCCAGCCGCTCATGCTAATACACCAAGATAGTGTCCCTCCTAAAAAAACGAGTCCTGCGTGCAAAAAAACAGCCTGCAAATTCGGCGCTGGAATGCTCGTGCTCACAGCAAATGAAAGGACAAAAAACATGGCAGAAGGTCCTGGAATTTTTAACGCTCCGAAAACATAAACCGATACAGCTCCAATAACACCAAATAAAATAGTTTTCATCCAAGCTACGTCAGCAAATAACGAGCCGAGTGTAAAGCACAGTGTAACGCCAAGCAAAGCTAAAAATAACTTAACAGCACGCTGCGCATAAGGCTCATCTTTTGTATACAAATATGTAAAGCCGCCAATGCTTGCAATGAGTCCGTACTGCAAATGATCAAACAAAATCCCTATCAAAATCGGCAGGCTTGAAGACAAGCCTGAGCTGATTCCTCTTACCCACGGAGAAGAAGCGTGGTTAAAGCGAAAAGCGGCTTTGATTCCCGGCGCTTTTGGAGAAGCCTCAATTTTATGATGAATTTCCGTATGATTATATGCTGGTGACTTTTTGTCATCACTCACCTTGACCTCCTCCTTTCTCTCCATATATCTTTCCTGTTCTTAAAACGAGATAAACCTAAAAAACCGCTGTTCCTATCCGTATTGTGTTTAGGAACAGCGGTTTTTATCCTTGTGAGCAGCGTACAGTAAAAACAAAAAGCAGATGAAACGAATGTCTCATCTGCTTTTTACTAACAGCTCTACTGCTTCTTTTACTAAGTTTTCGGTATTCTCGCCTTTTTCAATGCTTTCTCTTACACATTGTTCAAGATTGGTGCTGACAATAACACCCATCGTGCGATCAATTGCGCTTCTGGCTGCTGAGAGCTGTGTCACAATGTCACGGCAGTCTTTTCCTTGTTCCATCATATTTAAGACACCTTTTAACTGACCTTCAATACGTTTCAAACGATTTTTAACTTGCTTATCATATTCCATCATACTACTACCTCCGCTCATGCATGATTGCGCTTCTTGCTTTTAAGCTGTACGCAAGAAGTAAATGTATACACAACTTTATACCTATTAGGGTATGATGTCAAGTAAAGGAAGTTTAACATAAATGTTAATACTTGTTTACAACGTATTTATTGTCCTGTAATCTAAACTTAGCAATCTGACAGTATAGTTAAGCTGTAAAAACGACTTACACTGGAGGTTTGAGATGGCTACATACGGGAAAAAATTAATGGCAAGTCTATTCATTATCATGGCATGTATTTTAGGGTTTATGGGGCATGCGGCTTTTTTAGCTCCTGAAAAAACGGAAGCTGAAGTAAATTATGATGCGACACTTTATTTTCCGTTAGACCGATATCCTGAAACGGGTGATCATATTCGTGACGCGATTGCCGCTGGGCACTCTTCCGTTTGTACAATTGATCGCGACGGTGCTGAAGCGAACCGAGAAGAATCCCTGAAAGGATATCCGACAAAAACAGGTTATGACCGTGATGAATGGCCAATGGCTATGTGCGAAGAAGGCGGAGCAGGAGCTGACATTCGCTATATTTCACCTTCTGATAACCGCGGAGCCGGCTCATGGGTTGGAAACCAGTTAGAACAGTATCCAGATGGTACACGCGTACAATTTATCGTTCAATAATAGCAGAACAAGCTTTACTTTGAAGAGGTGAAATCATGAAAACAAAATGGAAAGAACAAGAGCTAACCATGTCTTATCATCAGTTTACGCTGTTTCAAAAAGGACAGCCAAAGCCCCATCACGACTGGAGCGATGAAGGTATTCAAAAAGGATATGTCGCAGACGATAAAGCTATTTCATTTGAAGCCGTATCAAACACCAAAGCCATTATTGAAGTATGGGTAAACGAAACTCCAGACGCATCAAAGGCTGAAAAGACCACTCGCCTTCCTTTTCACGTCGAAAGCGATGGGATCGAAATCAAAAGCGTCCTATCTGAAACCTTAAGCTATGACATTCCAAACGGGTATTATTACGTCACATGCCTGACTATTCCTCTTCAAGAAAAAACAAACTCTGGCCTTTATCTAGTGAAGTATTTGCTGCATTTTGAAAGTCAATAAAAAGCAGGCAGCCTACTGTAAACAGTTCAGGTAATATACAACAGTAATAACTCATAAAAGCTCAGAGCGATATATAGCTCTGAGCTTTTTGGTGCAAGATGCTAAAATATCCATCCGTTAAAAACCATACCTAAATTAATAATAAAATGAAAAACTATGGCTGGGTATATGCTTTTCGTCTTTAAAACGACAAATGCATAGAAAAGCCCACCAAGAGAAAAAAGTAAACTCATGATTACAGGAATTCCTATTGATATGTGCAAAAGACCGAATCCAATACTCGTAATGAAAACAGCATAAAGAGTGGAAAGATTACTCTTTAAATGAGATAACATGATCCCTCTCCAAAGCAACTCTTCTAAAATAGCGTTTATAACGGAGAATACTATACCGTATATGACGAATGATTTTGTATAGCTTATATCTTCAACGAACAGTAACGGTACAAAGATTGTAGCCAAACCAATCAGACCAAACATTAAAAAGTACGTTAGCTTAATCGAATGATATGGCATCACTATACGTTTCTGCCAGTCTGGTAACGATGCAAAAAGAAATACCTTCTGTTTGGACAACAAAATGGAAAGCAATAGTCCACCTATGATGAACAGAAGTAAAATTCTGTTTACAATGATTTTCATCTCTTTAGATAGATCCCATTCAATGAAATAATTGCTTCCTATTTGAAACATACATGTTCCTATTAAAAAGAATAGAAAAAGAGAAACCGTTGAACGATATTTAGAGGTTAAAGCATAGATAAAAAGCATGCCTATGATGGGCAACATTCCCGCAGCAAATAACTTATAAGAAAAAAGAACAATCCCGAAGAAAAATAAACTTATTATAAGGATGAGTAATACATTTATTCGTAAATATTGGATATAAAACTCCTCCTTTCACTGTCCTTCTGATTCGTTTTATAGTAGCGGAAATTTAACCAAACAATTTTTATTTAAGCAATGAAAATAAGCTGAATCCGTTTAAATAAAAAAACGAGGACAAAACCTTTGCGATTTCATCCTCGATTTCCTTTACTAATCCTACTGTTACTTTCTCAGATAATCAAAACACTGGCCGTCTTCTTTTTATTGTGCTTGATATTCATAAGTTTCTTTATTTGATATAAACGGGCTGATTTCACCAAGCGAGAACAGGTGCAGCTCATGCATCGCTCTTGTGCATGCCGTATAAAATAAATTACGCTCGTATTCATCTTGGTAACATTCACTCGACGCATTGTAAATGATGACGGCATCAAATTCAATTCCTTTTGCTAAGTAAGCTGGCAGAACAAGCATGCCTTTTTCAAATGAACTTGTTTCTTTTGTCAGCAGCCTTGCAGACATCGCTTCAGGAAGTGCTTGGAATGCCTGAAGACTTTCCTCAGCTGTTTTGGCAATAACGGCAATCGTTTTATAGTTTTGCTGCTTCAATTCATTAATTTTGTGTATGATTGCCTCATGCAGGTCTTGGACGTTATCTGCAGCCGTAACGGTTGGCTTCGCACCGTCTCGATTAAACGGCTCGATTAAATGGCCATTTGCCACCATATCTCTTGAAAACTCGACAATTTGACGCGTTGATCGGTAGCTTCTCGTAAGAGTCAGCGTTTCTGCTTCTTTCTCTTCGTACAGTTCGCTTGAAAGAATGGTCGGTGCGTTCAAGGCGTGCGCATAGATCGCTTGATTCAAGTCTCCAAGCAGCGTCATTCTGGCATGCGGAAACAGCTCTTTTAAAAACGCCAGCTGAAACGGTGAATAGTCCTGTGCTTCATCAATAAACAAATAGCGAATGACAGGATTAGCTTTGCGCCCTTCAATTTGATCTTTTATATATAAGTAAGGCGTTACGTCTTCATAAGACAGCTTCATGTTCATGACTCTTTGCACCGTGTTTTTAGCAGTGTCTTCCCATCCTTCTACATGTAGAAAAAGGTGACTCCTTTCAAACAGCTGCATATAGATACGTCGAATGTCGATAAATTTAAGCTGCTTGATCGCCTGCTTAATAAATTTCATTTTCTTAGCTACAACGGCCTTGGCTAAATACGCTTGTTCCCGGTCGAAATCATCAAATGAGCTTTCCGTATAGCCTTCCTTTTTCTGCAGATGCTGATAGGCCTCTACATAATCTTCTTTTTCTAAGAGCTGAATTTCTTCTTGAACCCAATCTTTTTTGCGCTCAAGTTTTTCAAGCTGATTAATGAGTTTAAGCGCCCACTCGGCTACGAGCTGCATCCTGTTAGGAATGGAAATTCCCGTATCAAGCGAATAGAAATAAGACAGCAAACGCCGAGCAGATAAAACAATTTCGCCGCGAAACTTAATGTTTTTAAAAATGATGTCTTTAGTAGACAGTTCTTCAATATACGCATCTACCTGCTTTTTAAATTCACGGCTTGCTTTGTAGCGAATTTCCTGCATTTTTTGCTTTTTTGCCGCAGCATCTTTTTCCGTTAGCAAATATTCGATTTGAACGAATAAGTCCTCCACTTCAAACTCGTTTCCTAACCGGCCATCGGCATATTGCTGAAACGTTGTTTGTTTCATATTGTCTTCTCCAAGCTCCGGAAGAACGGTTGAGACGTAGCTGTTAAAAAGCGGATTTGGTGAAAACAGCATCATGTTTTCTGCAGTCAGCTGCTTTCGGTGATGATAGAGAAGATAAGCCACGCGCTGAAGAGCCGCAGACGTTTTACCGCTCCCTGCTACTCCTTGAACGATCAGCACTTTATTTTTTTCATTTCGAATAATTTGGTTTTGTTCTTTTTGAATGGTCGCTACAATACTTTTCATTTGACTGCTTGCATTGTGTCCGAGCACTTCTTGAAGCAGCTCGTCGCGAATGGTAATCCCTGTATCAAACATGCTTTTAATTACGCTATTTTCGATAATAAACTGACGCTTTAGCTTCATCTCGCCTTTAATCGCTTCACCTGGCGTTTCGTACTGCGCTTTTCCCGGTGAATAATCATAATAAAGACTCGAAATAGGCGCACGCCAATCATAAATTAAAAACTCTTCATCTTTTTGATCCATTAAAGAGCCTACGCCCACATAAATAGCTTCTGCTTCTTTTTCACCATTTTCTATAAAATCAAAACGTCCAAAATAAGGGGATTGCGTTAATTTTTTTAATGTTTTTAATTGATCATACGCTTGTCTATGGGTAATTTCACGTTCAGCTAAAAGTTCTGCCTGCTGCTTAATGCTCGTAAATGTCTCAATCACGTCATCTGGCTCATCCATATTAACCGTAACATCGTCCCAAAACGTGCTTCGCAAATCGACAATTTCGCCTTTTACGTTTCCTACGCTTTTACCTATTTTTTCAGCTTTTTGGCTGATTTCTTCTACTACCCAATCAACTCGCTGCTGTTCTTCTGTTAAATTTTTGTCTTTCACTTATCCACACCCCTTACACACGTTACCCGATAACAAAACTTGTTACCGGGTAAAAGCGATCGTTGTTTATTTTTTTCAGAGTCTACATACTTCCCTACTGAGTTCGTAAATCCCTGCTATGTAACCATATTATGTCTTAATTTCCACCGTTAGTATACTGAAAAATAATGAACTCCACAACAAAAAGGGCTGAGAAAGTCTCAAGCCCCTTATCTTCATAGGTCGTTCCTCTACTTATTAGCTATTACTGTTTCCAAAAAGTTAGCAGATGAATGATGGCTGACACCACTTCTACCCCTTGAAACGCCAGTAAACCTGCTGCTGCCGCTGTAAACAATCCGACTACCGCTTCTTTAAAAATGAATGGCATTGATACCAGCTCCTTTGCTTATTTAAAATAAGTAGATTTGTTATCATTCTACTCCTTTTTTCAGAATTTTCAATACCTTTTTATCAACAAAATAAAATAAAAACGCTTTCACTTTATAGAAATAAAGTGAAAGCGTTTTTTAAGCTTCTTTTTCTAATGCATTCAGCGCAAGTGAATATTCTAATCCTTTTCCTTTTTGCACAACGTGCTGCACTTTGCCCATATTGCACGCTTCTTGCGCACTAACGGTCATGCCGTTTGTTAACTTGAGCTGCACAGGTTCTTCCGCAATTCGTACATCGCATGCTAAAGCTAACTCATATCCTCCGCCAAACGTAAAGTTTGTAAGAAGCGCAATCGTTTGTTTGGAGCTGCATGAAATACGCTGAAAAATCGCTCGAGCTGCTACTGCATGAATTGGCTGATAAAGCCTTCCTGTTTCTTCACGTAGGAAAGAGGTTGTTCTATGATCTCCGTTCATTTTATAGTACTCTCCCATAAATACAATAGATCCAACCGCCCCATCGTGCTGCAGCTCATTCATCGTTTCTTGCAGCTCATACATGACTTCACTGTTCAAACGATTAAGCATTGACTGATTCATTCGTACAACCGCCACATGATTTCTTTTTTCTACTTTGATAAACCTTTTCATCGTTCCTCCGCCCTTTCCCCTGTCGTCCTTTATAAATAAAGCGCTTTCAAAATATTTCGCTTTTTAATAGAAAAGTTATTTTCATAGTTTCATCATACAACAAACTCATAATTATTTCCATTACTTTTTTAATTTTCCGTCAATAATGCCCTGAATCATTTCCATTTTTTTATCAAATAAGACATGCTATAGTATAAACAGCATAAATGCAGCTGAACTCACTGATAAAAGGAGTAATCACTATGAAATACGACTTAACAAAATGGGAGCCTCACGGCTATTCTTGCCCTGTGGAAGCAGCCGTTGATGTAGTCGGAGGCAAATGGAAAAGTGTCATTTTGTATCAATTATCGAAGGAACGCCGTCGCTTTAACGAACTGCGCAGACTCATTCCTGGCGTGACGCAGCGAATGCTCACGCTGCAGCTTCGCGAACTCGAGCGCGACGGGATTATCCACCGCGAAGTCTATAAACAAGTTCCGCCTAAAGTAGAATATTATTTAACACCCTTTGGAGAAACGCTCATCCCTATTATCGAGCTGATGTTTAAATGGGGATATGATCATACCGATAAAATTGCTGAAGCGAGAATTCAAGCAGAAAAAGAGTAAGGAATGAGAAACGATATGAATAAAAGAAAAAAATTCCCTTTAATCTCCCCTTTTCTTTCACTCAATTTAGTAAATACTGAAGTCGTCAGTCATGGCCGTCGTCACGAGTTACTAAGTAAAGACCAAGATTTGTTAGACTGGCTTCATATAATGTGTGAAGAGATTCCTTCTCTTGATAAAACAATATTGACTATGTCTCAAAGTGAATTAACGGAAGTGTTACATCTTATATATGATTTTCGATTGTGTTTAAGAAACAACTTCGAATCAATAGCAGATGGAAGTTCCATTGATAATAAGTGGATATTATCTTTAGAAAGAAATATTGAAAAAGCTCCTTATGTTTTTAAAATTCATGCACAACAATTGGTACAAATCCCAATCGGGAGCATCGTAAATAAACTCTTTTCCTTACTATCATTAGATGCTTTGCAGTTAATCAGTGAAGGCCAACTAAACAAAATAAGAAGATGTAGCAACCCTGACTGTGTATTGTTATTTATTGATACAACTGGAAGACGCAAATGGTGCTCGATGAAAATCTGCGGGAACAGGCAAAAAGCGGCGCGTTTTCAAGATAAAAAGGATAGGGGTGAAAAAAAGCTTGAATTCTAATCATGAATTCAAGCTTTTTTCACCTCACAAAAACTAACCATTAAAATCATTATTTACAGGTTAATTTACAAAGAGGTAAAATGATTGAAAAATAAAGGAGGTTTTATATAAAGATGAATAGTTCACCTAAAGCGGCGGCAAAAGAAGACATTTCATACACGCAATCATATTTTTCTAAAATGATAACGACCGCGAGAAGCCCTTTAAAAATTGACGTAAAAGATGCAGTTACAGGCTTAGTCGGTGGAACGGTTAGTATTTTACTTCTAGCTATACTGACTCAGCTTACATCAAGCCCTTGGCTTATGGCCCCTTTTGGAGCCAGCTGTGTATTAGCATTTGGACTTTGGAACGCTCCTCTATCACAGCCCAGAAATATTATTGGAGGGCATTTAGTAGCGACTTTGGTGGGGTTAACCATCTATCATTTATTCGGTAATAACCCTTACACTTTAGGGATAGGAGTCGGCCTAGCCATTTTCTTTATGATGCTTACAAAAACAACTCACCCACCCGCAGGAGCAGACCCCATTGTTGTGATCTTAGGCGCTTCTTCTTGGAATTATATTATCAATCCCGTTTTAATAGGATCGATTGTAATTGTAATTGTTGCCCTTCTTATAAATAACGTACGAAGTAACAGGTCGTACCCTACCTACTGGATATAAGAAATTTGCTGATAAGAATTTAAAAGTTTATAAGAATAGTCGCTAGAGTGAATCTACATAAAAAAAGACTTCCCACAAGTCAGTGAAATTGACCTGTGGGAAGTCTTCTTTATACGTTTTTACGAATCAATAATTCTTTTAATCCGTACACAAACGTGCTTTCAATCGGCTTTAACTCAAATGACGGGCTCCAGTCCATCTGCGGATAGCGGTCAATCAGCTCGGCCAGCATAATTTTTGCTTCTATTCGAGCAAGGGGTGCTCCTAAGCAAAAATGAATGCCTCTTCCAAATGCCATGTGCACATTTGGCTTTCGATCGATTTTAAATACATCCGGGTCTTCAAAATACTCCGCGTCTCGATGCGCAGATCCCATCCATGGAACCACGTGTTCGCCCGCTTTTAGTTTCTTGCCTGCAAGAGTCACATCTTCTTTTACGATTCGGTGAAGAGCCTGAACGGGTGAACGATAGCGAAGAACTTCTTCAATCGCAGAAGGCAAAAGTTCTTTCTCTTGTTTGAGTCGTTCAAAAGAAGCTTTATCTTCCATTAAACAATAAATCGTATTTGAAATTAAATTTGTGGTTGTTTCGTTTCCAGCAATCAGCAGCAAAATAGAAAAACCGACGATTTCTTCATCCGTTAGCTGTTTCCCTTCTTCTTTTGCCTGAAGAAGCACGGAGATAATATCATCTCCTGGACGCGTACGTTTTTCTTCAATGATTCGATAAAAATAAGTTTCTAGCTCATCATTTGCTTTCATTTTCTCTTGCTGCAATTTTTCGAGCGTTTCACGTTCGTTATTAGAAGGACCGGCTACAATAATATCCGACCAATCTTTAAACTGACGCTGATCTTCTATCGGCACGCCTAAAATATCGGCAATTACCATAACCGGAAGCGGATAGGACAGATGCTCGACTATATCAATATCTTCAAGATGCTCAACTTCTTGTAATAATTCAGCTGTAATACGCGCAATTTTAGGCTCCCATGCTTTCATTGCTTTAGGCGTAAAAGCTTTATTAACAAGCGCTCTCATTTCAGCATGCTTAGGCGGATCAATATTAATTAGACTCGTTCCTAGAGCAGTTTGTCTTTGGTTTTGTGGAGGTCTTCGATCAGAAGAAAAAATATTCTTTTGTTCTAGCACTTCTTTGACCCCGTCATAGTGAAAAACATCCCATACCTGCCTTTCTTCATCCCATTGCACAGGCGCGGTGTTTCTCATCTCTTCATACCATGAAAAAGGATTAAAGCGCTCTTCTTTTGTTTGAATTGTATTCACTTGACGGACAATTCCGTTTTCTCTTTCGGTTTTCATGTTAAAACCTCCCCGTATCGTTCAAATAGAATGACTACGTAGTCATCTATGACCAAATAGTACCATATATATGAATTTTCTTAAAAATGATAGCTGTATATTTTAGTAAAAATGAATCGATAGAAGGATATTTTTTACAAAAAAGGGTAGGCGCATAGCGCCTACCTTTTTAAGAATAATGTTCTTCTGGTTTTTGTAATCGGTTGTCTAACGCGTACGCGCCGCTTCCTGCTAGAATCATATGAAGCGAAACGACAAAAAGGGCAACCTCAAGCTCATAGCCGCCTATAAAACCAGCACCGCTTTTCGCTGTAAAAATAGCGCCAATCATCACAATCGCAAACAAGACACCGATTAAACGCGTTTGAAATCCAAGAATCATAGCGGCTCCCCCTACGAATTCAATAACCGCAACCGCATAAGCGAAAAACGCAGGAATGCCCATGCTGTGGAAAAAACCGACCGTATTATCAATACCGCTTTGGAATTTGCCAAGGCCATGAATAAAAAACGTTAGCCCTAACATAAGACGAAGTAAAAACGTTCCAAGCTGATAGCTTTTCATTTCTTTTCCTCCTTTTTTACTTTTGTCTGCACATGTAACAATTTTAGTTACAACTGTGAACAAATTCAAGGGGTTAGAACAGAAAAACAAGATATCAGCAAATTTCTTTATCTCATTTTAAACGTTTCTTTTAGAAGTAAGGCAATACTCCCTGCTCAGTCACGCTGAAGATAAGAGAGAAAAGCAAAAATATGATCGTGAATAATGAGTTCTGCCGTAGGAGAATGGTTCTTTAATGGAATGTGCTCAGAATATCGAAACCGATTGAATTTATTTACGTCAACATGGTGAACGGCCTGCACATGAAAATCTTCTATTATCGCTTTTACTTGAGCAAAAGGCGGCATCACAAGAGATTCGGTTCCGATTTTTTGCAGGCATTCTCTGCTTATGGCATGAGGAACAGCTGTCATCGAGCTCATTAATAAATCTTTTCTTCCTACCGTCTCATTTAACACGTACTTCCACCCCTGCACAACATGCGTGAGCTTCGCTTCATCTTCACATACGTTTAAAGCTACATCAACGCCGCTCGCTACCGCTGAAGCAAATGGATACAACTCTTGAGCTGAAAGAACAAAATCCCCGTCTATAAAGAGAAGAATATCTCCCGTTGCTGCAAGGGCCCCCGCAGCTCTTCCGCAATCATGCCCTAACCGCTCATCGTAGACGAGGGTTTTGACACCCTGTTCTTTGGCATAAGCCTCCGACTGATCAGTGGAACCGTTAATCACGACAATGATTTCTAACGGCTCAAGTTTTCTTGCTTCTGCAATCACTTGTTTGATTGTTTGTTCTTCGTTGCAAACTGGAATAATAACAGACAGCTGTTTTCCTCCATAAAAAGAAGATAATTTCCCCCAGCCGTGCTCAACAACTGAAATGGGCTGCGTAAGTATATCCACTCGCCTTTTACGATTTGATGCAAGCGTATAGTATGTTTGAAGAAGCTGCTGGTAGGATTGAATTCGCTCTTTGGTGCGCAGCGGGCGATCAAATGGACGAAAGTTTCCTTTCCCCTGTGTTTCAATCGACATAGACATACTTACGCGGTATTGTGTTAAAAATGTCACAAATAACGAAAGAGGCGGCAGCTCCCAGTAGTTCTTCAACACGCTTAACTGTACCCCGTAAGGCGCTTTTAAATAAGCGTTGGCGTGGTGAGGCTTCCCAATCGCATGATGCAAAACCCTACTCCACATCAGCTCGCTGCGGTTAAAAGCATTCATTTTCATTTTCCCCCACTTGTTTAGCACAACATCGCTATGTCCAAATAACAAAGGCTGAACAAAACGCTCAAGCTCGGAAGCCGAAAGAATAATGTCTCCGTCTACAAACAAGACGGCATCTCCTTTGGCAGTCTTTGCTCCTTCCATTCTCGCTTCATGTGGAGACATACGCTTTTTTATTACTTTTACCGTGCACCCTTCTTCTTTCGCTATTTTTACTGAAGCATCTGTACAGCCATTTGCGACCACAATAATCTCAAGCACGTTTACTTTTTTAATTTGCTTAAGCACAGTTTTTAGCGTTTCTTCTTCATTGTAAACGGGCAGCACGACAGAAAGAGTTTTCATTGATATCCCCCCTAAAAAAAGAACCACTGAACAATTCAGCGGCTTCATTCATTTAAAATACCTCTTGTATCCACAACTTTTTTTGCGTATTTTACAATCGACCAGTCGATTTGACTGTGATCGGTTAACACAAGTACAACATCGCTTTTTTTAACTTCTTCTTTTGTCAGCGGGACTGAGAAATACGTTTGCTTATTTAATATAGCGGAGTCAATGTAAGGGTCATGATACGTCAGCTCATATCCTTTTGTTAAAAGACCTTCACATACCGTCAGCGCCGGCGATTCACGCATATCATTTACGTCTTTTTTATACGCCATGCCCACAACAAACACGCGTTTCTCATTTGCTGCGAGCTGCTTTTCAACACGTTTAATTACTTTATTTGGCATTTCTTCATTAATATGATGAGCAGCTTCAATAAGTTCGCTTGTTAACCCATTTTGCTTTAGTTTCCATAAAAAATAAAGCGGATCAACGGGTATGCAATGTCCTCCAATTCCGGGACCTGGATAATACGGCGTGAACCCAAACGGCTTAGTAGATGCCGCCTGTAAGACCTCATGAAAATCAATCCCTAATTCCTCACACAGTTCATTTGTTTCATTCACCAACGAAATATTGACAAGACGCTGAATGTTTTCAAACAGCTTGCACATTTCCGCTACTTTTGGAGAAGAAACAGGTACGACTTGCTGAAAAATACTTTTATAAAACGTCTGCACGTGATAAAGGCAGTCTTTGCTGTAGCCGCTAATCACTTTTGGAATATACTCAATGTCGTACGACTTGTTTGCTGGATCGACTCGTTCTGGAGAGTAAGCTAAATAAAAATCAACTCCCGCTTGCAAATCAGACTCCTTTAAAATAGGTAAAACAACTTCTTCAAGCGTGCCTGGATAGGTAGAGCTTTCATAAATAACGGTTTGTCCTTTTACCATATGTTCTTTCAAAAACGTAGATGCGCTAATAACGGGTCCTAAGTCCGGATTATGATTCTCTGTAATAGGAGTTGGCACGGTCACCACTACATAATCGCATGCTTGAAATGCGGAAATACCTTTTTTTAATTCATATGCTTGAAAGTTTTTCTCTCTTTGAATCACATCATTACGTACATCTGGAATATAGCTTTCCCCTTGTTTTAGCGCTTCAATTTTCCGGACGTCAATATCAAGTCCAATCACGGTGTAGTTTTTCTTAGCAAACAAAAGAGCAAGCGGCAGTCCCACATACCCTAGACCAATAACGGCAACTTTTTTATTCATTCTTCAACACCTCAAACAAAAGATCATGTCTTCGTATGTCGGGAAGAAATTCGCCTCTTTCGCTAGTTTGGCTAATATAGTACGCCATGGCCTCTACATAATCTCCTAAAATTCGCTGAGTTGATGCTGCTAGACCTTTGACTTTCATATGCTCTTTTCGAATCCGATTTGTTCGCGCCACATCCACAAAATGAACAGGCTGGACATTAAAGCCGTACATAATACTTTTTAATTGAAATAAAGGCGGAATAATAAGAGATTCGTAGCCTACTTTCTCCATTACATCTCGTTTAATGGCATGGGGAATAGCCGTTGTTGTATTAATTGTTAAATCAGGACGTTTACAGACAAGGTTCAGAAAATATTTGGCAGTACTTACCGAGTGAATAGGATGCACTTCATCAAGCAGACACTCTAAATTATTAAGCGCTACATCAATTCCTTGATCAGCAGCTTCCAAATACGGACGTAAATTTTCCGCAGAAATAACAATATCTCCGTCTATGAACAAGCAAACTTCACCGCTGCTGTACATCGCACCGATTGCTCGAGGTACATTATGTCCAAGCCGCTGCTTGTAATGAAGAACAGTAGCACCCGCTTCAATTGCTCGCTTAACCGTCACTTCGTCTGCCCCGTTGGCAACCACGATGATTTCTTCCACTCCGGCTTTTTTCACTTCTTGAATCACGCTTGCAATCGTTTCTTTTTCTTCACCTACTGGAATAACAGCACTGTACTTAACGCCTGCTTTCCGCTTCACGCTTGGTGTGTAAGCGGAAACAACTTCTCGGTTTCGATCGCCGTCTGTTAGTCCTCCTCTTATGCCTTTTTCTTCGATAAGATGAGCTAACGCTTTAATGTGGTCTCCAATAATATAATTAGTGGAAATAGGAAAAGGTGAATTGGTAGGAATTGTTTTGTGGGTGGTTCTAATCTTATTTGTATAAATAACGTCTGAAGAACACGGTGCAACGATTGACATTCCTTTTAAAAGAGCAATCGTTTGAGCGAGCGGGGGATGAGCTAAATTCTCATATCCAATTTCAGCAGCCGATGTTTTTTTTATGGCATGAGGAATGGCTGTTAATGCTTGAACGGATAAATCTTCGCGCTGTAAGCACAAGTTCAGCATATATTTTGCAACAGAAACAGGATGAGGATGCACCTTTCGTTTCATAATCCACGTAAGGTTATTCAAGGCGATATCATGACCGGTTTCTATAGCTTGCGTATATTTTATCAGCTCTTGATGAGGAACCGCGATATCTCCGTCCAAAAAAAGCAAAATGTCTCCTTTTGCTTTTTTAGCCCCAATGGCTCTTCCGATATTAATGCCAAGAGCTTCCTCATAATAAATGACGCGGCAGCCTGCATCCTTGGCTATTGCCTTAGTTGCGTCACTAGATCCATTTACGACGACAATAATCTCAAACGGCTTCATTTTCTGAACTTCTTTAATAACAGGTAACAAAGAATCGGCTTCGTTACAGGCTGGAATAATCACTGATACTTTCAAACTCACTCAACTCCGCTAAAAATTCGAACATACGTAATGGCTACTAGTGGAATTGTTACGTCCGTTGGCTCACCATATGAGCTTGATGTACGCACAACAGCCGCTGCGTCCGTAACAGCAAGCAGTGTTCCATTAATAACGTCAATAGCTGTGATAATTTGCACAAATGAACCCACATTTTCTCTTAATGCATCTTGAAACATACTTTTCTCTCCTTTCGTTTAAGCACTTTGAATAGTGACAATGCTTGTAAATGGCAGTAATACCGTTGATGTGGAAGACTCTATCAATTCTAAATAGTTATCCCCAACAAACGTCACGACGCCCTCAAGCGGACCAGCCGTTGTTTCAATTACAACTTCTTGTCCGATATACTGCTTAGCAATTTCTTTAAAAGGTGATTCTTGAGCTTCTTTAATAATACTGATCACATATTCTTTAAACGTGTCGGAATAAACAACGTCTTCTACTGCTTTTTTTGTGTTTTCCTGAATAAATTCAGCAAATCGATTGGAAAACAACAGATGTCTTATCCTTTCTACATAGCGACGGTAACAACAAAAAAACATAAAGTTTGTTCCTCCTTTTTATACTGCTATCCCTTCAAATTACCTACAACAATTGACGCAACCTGAGAGATTACTTTATCAATATATACAAGCTGTATCAGAAAGGTGACAGAACTTTTGTCGTATTTCCATACAAATACGCACTTGACTAGCCCATTTTGTATAGGATAATCCCCTACCTACTGAAACCAATATAAAAAAGACAAAGCCCTCAGGCTTTGCCTTTTTTATTTATTAAATGATAAATCAGTTAGCTGCAATACGCTTTGCTCCTATATAGCGCTCTTTCCAATAGCTTGAATTTTTATCGCTAATTGTCACGCCTTTAGAAGACGATGCGTTAATAAATTTTCCGTCTCCAAGATAAATGCCTGCATGAGAAGGACCTTCTTTGTACGTTTCAAAGAACACAAGATCTCCTACCTGCGGTTCACTTACATTTTCACCTGCTTTATAGATATCTTCAACCGTTCTGGGAATATCAACGCCTACGCTTTCTTTATATACATACTGAAGATATCCGCTGCAGTCAAATCCTGAAGGTGTAGTGCCGCCCCATTTGTACGGCGTGCCCATTAAGGATTTTGCTTTGCTGATTACTTTATCCGTATTCACTTCCGATTCGCCTTCTACAACGCCGCCTTTACCTAATGCATTGTATGTATTCTCTCCAACAACTCCATCTGCTTCTAGGTTATGTTTCTCTTGAAAAGCCATAACCGCTTTTTTCGTTTCATAATTAAAATAACGCGATACTTCGCCTTTTAAAAATCCTTTATCTTTTAACACCGTTTTAACTTGTTCAACATCATCATTTGTCATCCCTTGTTTTAAAACCGTGTCGCCAAACGCAGCGTGTCCCATTGCCGGACTTGCAAATAAAGCTCCTCCTACAAGAAGCGCCGATAGCATTTTTTTCATTTCGTTTCCTCCCCGAATCATGTTTTAAGCACCGTACAACCATACCATCTGCGGATAACAATTCAATTAATAGAAGATAACAATTTGATAACAATCTTCTTAAACAGCCTCAACTCTTGGATGTAAAACGCCGAAATATAAGAAGAAGAGAAAAACAACTATTCTAGCAAATAAAGGTGATAAACATGAATTGGTTTAAACGAAACAAAGCGCACGCCGAAGCAGCCGCTGTCGAATCCATCACTGTAAAGCTTCATGTATCGGACCCGATGATAAAAAAGCAGATTAACATGATTTCCTTAACAGCAGAGGATCTCGAACGGATTGCCAGATTTCAAGTTCACGCGCTGAATGCCATCGAAGAGATCGTGAACGATTTTTACAAAGCTATTGGTGAACAGGCCCATTTGGTTGCGATTATCGAAAAGAACAGCAGCGTCCATGCATTAAAACAAACGTTAAAGCGGCATATTTTAGAAATGTTTGATGGACAAATAGATGATGCTTTTGTGGTAAAACGTCAAAAAATTTCCAAGATGCACGTTAAAATTGGACTTGAGCCAAACTGGTATTTGTGCGCATTTCAAAATTTATTTACGTCGCTTCTTTCAGTATGTGAACGTAGGATGGAATCAAAAGAAGAATGTCTGGCTTTTATTGCAAGTATGACAAAGCTTATTAGTCTAGAACAGCAAATTGTGTTAAAAGCCTATGAGCTTGAATATGACGAGCAGCGCGCTGGACTTCAGACTCAAAAAGAGAAAATTCAGCTAGAAATCTCTCGTACATCATCTATCTTTTCTTCGCTATCTGAAGAAACGAAGACATTTATGAATCAAATGCACAACCAGTCCTCTGACGTCGTTTCTTATGCAAACAAAAGCTCTGAACTAGCAGAAGTCATTGAGAAAGAATCCGTTACGAGTCAAGCAAAATTAAAAGAAGAACAAAACATGCTGGGAAGCATACAAAAAAATACGTCGCTCATTCAAAACAAAATGAAAACGCTCGAACATACATCACAGCAAATTCATCAAATCGTTTCGATTGTTACTTCTATTGCGGAGCAAACGAATTTATTAGCATTAAACGCTTCGATTGAGTCTGCTCGAGCGGGCGAGCATGGAAAAGGATTTGCAGTGGTGGCACAGGAAGTACGGAAGCTTGCAGAAGAAACGAAGAAATCTATTGCTAATATTTCCACTTTTATCGGAGACATTCAAAAACAAATCGAAAGCGTCTCGGCGCTAGGCGGAGAAGTCGCTACATTAACAAAAGATACGGCTGACAATATGAACAACATTACTTCTTTTTTCACGAACGTTCTTAGCATAACAACCGAGAACAAACAGCAAACCGTGCTAACCAAAAAAGAGCTTGAAAAAATAGCGGATGTAATGAAGCAACTGTCTCTGCGAATTGAGAAGATGGCCCATTCCTCAGAAGAACTTGAACGGTTAACTGAAAAAAGTTGATATGCAAAAAAGCCTTCTCAGCTTGCACAAGAAGGCTTTTTTATTTTTTCAAGCTAGCAGCGGGCTCTTGAGAAGAACGTTCGATAAACTGGACAAAATCTTCTCCGTATATGCTTCGAATCAGAGCCGTCAGCTCAACAAAGTCAGGCAGCTCTCCGTAAACATCTCGAAGCGGCATTGCTCCTTGAAACAAAGGATTTTCAAGAGGATTATAATCCTCGAGCGTTTTTAAAAACATCTTTTTTCCTTCTTCTGTGAGCTGTACGTATGTATTCCGCTTATCTTTCTCATTTTTAGAAAGGGTAAGATAGCCCCGCAAGTGCAATTTTTTTGCAAAGTTAAAAGCTGTGGATAAATGCATGACGCCTAGCTTTGAAATGTCAGTCATCGATGCAATTTCCAGCTGATAAGCAATCCCCAAAATGTGATGCTCATTAATGCTCAGATCGTACGGCTTAACCCACTGCTCCCAATCCTTTTCAGTAGACTTCCAAAGAGCTTTGCTTACTTGCATCACAAGCTGATTAAACAGCATGGCATCTTTAATCGTATCTTGATTTAACGTGCGTTTCACCTCTTCACTTCCTCTCTAGAAATGCAACCGTTCACATCATTTTCCCGTAAGACTTTATAAACAAAAAGAATGAAAATATATACAAAATATTATACATGATTGCTTATATATTTCAACTTATTTTGCATAAAAATAAATTTAAACGTTTCTTTATGTAAAAAAACAGGCGTGAACGTTCAGCGTTCACACCTGTTTTTTAATGAATATACCGTTTACCAACCAGAAGGTTTGAAATAACGTCCGTTGGAATTTCAAACTCAACGTTTCCCATATATCCTGGGGCGACTTTATATTTATCAAATACAATTCTAAGCTTGTGATCTTTCGTAATGTAGAAGCTTTGATTCTCAGCAATCTCTTTAAAAGGATCCATATCTTCTTCAGTCAGCCAGTAGATTTTGCCTTCTTCATGTTTCATTTGATCTTTCATTTGCTGTTTAATATTTTCACTAATGACCTTTATATAGCTTTTATCTTTGAACAAACTTGGAAGCGTGACGAGCACTTCATGTTTTTTATCAATCGTGTCGTACTGATTGACGCTCGACGTTGAAGCTCTCGATTCTTCCACATATCGATGAACCACAAGCAAATCATCGGTATCCGTCATAATATCATAGCCGCTGCTGACAGCCACGTTTCCTTTCTCTCCTTTTTGTAATGTTTTCATCTCTTTTTTAAACTGTTCATACAGCTGCTCGTTTTCTTTTATATACTTTTCATTCAAGCTTGTTTGAAGACCTTTGTTTTCCAAGCCTGAAATCGATGGTGTTTTCACGTCAATACGAGAATGCTTTTCTTCTTGCTTTAGTTCATCAAATGTGATCACTTCTACCACTTTTCCAATTACAGGAATTTTCGCCATTGCATTTGCCGCGTCTGGACTCACATTCACCGTTGTGATAAAAATAACCGCTGCTGCGGCAATTGCGCTCGGCCAAATATAGGATTTCTTTTTACGAGGATGTGAAGAAAGTGCCTTTGCAACAACATCATCTAATTCCTCAGGAATAGGAATGTCATGATACTGCTTCTTTAACTTTTCTATTTTTTCATTCATTGTTCTAAGTCCTCCTCCGTCATCTTAATCCGCAACAGGTTCAACCCTCTATAGAGCCTTGTCTTTACCGTGTTTACATTTTCCTCAATGATTTCCGCAATTTCGTCCATTTTTAAATCTTCGAAAAACCGCAGAATAATAATGGTTTTATATTTAACCGGCAGGTGATCCATTGCTTGCTTTAAATCGATATCTTCATACTGGTCTTCACGTCCGCTGCTCAAGTACTCAAGCGCTTCATCGTCCATAAGCGTTAAACGTTTATGCTTGCGCAGGAAATCGATTGCTGTTCGTACAACAATTTTATAAAGCCAGCTTTTAATCGATTGAGTATCCTTGATAGTGTCTATTGAAATGAGTGCTTTTTTAATCGATTCTTGCATAATATCAAGCGCATCTTCTTGATTTTTTACATAGCTGAAAGCAAGCCGGTAAAAATCCTCTTTATGCTCGGTTATGCACGCTACGAGCATCTGATGTGCATCATGTTTTTTCATCATCTTTCATACCCTTCTATTTTCTCTTGCTGAAGTACATCTATAAGGTAGACGGAATGAGTAGAAAAATAGTTTGGTTTTTTTTAAAAAAAGTAAAACTAAATGATGGTCTCATGCGTCTATTAGGTAGATTTATATAAAAAGGGGAATATTACCACATGAAAACCATGGGCTACAAACGTATTTTGACACTGCTTGGATGCTGTATTTTGTTTCTTGGTACAGCAGGGTATATCGTCAAAGCAAACAGTACAGAGAAAAAAACGGCAAGTATTCAAACAGATCAAACCTATCCAAACGTTGAAATTCAAACGCTAGTGAAAGACCTTACCGACGGAGGCTATGCTATTAGCTACCCTTCCTTTGGTAAAAAAGAAATCGATCAATCTATTCAAGCTTACGTAACAGATCAAGTGGCACACTATGAAAAAAAGCTAAAGAAGCAGTCAAAAAAGAAAAAATCTGAATTAACGATTACATATAAAATCGTCCATTACAGCAAGCAAACGCTAAGCGTTGTCTTTGATGAATATGAATCTGTAAATGGAGAGAAAGGAACGTCTTCTCTCAAAACCTTTACCTTTGACCTGCCTGCTCAAAAACAAATGACGTTAAAGAATTTATTTAAAAAAAATGCAAACTATTTAGATCGCCTTTCGGCTATTTCATATGCTGAATTAAAAAAACAAATGAAAACAGCTGATTTTGACCCGGACCTTCAAAAAGGAACTCAGGCAGCTAATCAAAATTTCAGTCAGTTTGCGCTGCTTGAAAACAGTATTGTGATCTATTTTAAGCCTTATCAGCTAGGTGCTGAACAAACAAAAACCAAAACAATCGCTATCCAAAAAGATTTATTTAAAGACGTGCTGAGCGATGCTTACAAAGACGAAGCAGCAAATAAAAATAAAGTCAAGGAAACGCCTCCAAAACATATCGTTAACGAAATGCCGCAGCAAGGAGCGCCTATTGATCCAACTAAAAAAGTCGTTGCGATGACCTTTGATGACGGACCTAACCCTGCATCTACCAATGTGATTTTAGATGGATTAAAAGAAGTGAACGGGCACGCTACCTTTTTTGTGTTAGGAAGCCGCGTTCAATATTATCCTGAAATAATCGAACGTATGGTCAAGGAAGGCAACGAAGTTGGAAATCACTCTTGGGATCATCCTCAGCTCACACGTTTGAACGAAGCCCAGGTCAAACACCAAATAGGCGATACCCAAGCGCTCATTAAACAAGTGAGCGGCTATGAACCACTGCACGTACGCCCTCCTTATGGAGCCGTCAACGCAAATGTAAGACGTTATATCGGAAATGTTGGCGTGACTCTATGGGATATCGATCCCGAAGACTGGAAATATAGAAACGTTCCTCACTCCGTTCAAGCGGTTATGAGCCAAGTCGGAGACGGAAAAGTTATTTTAATGCATGATATTTACCAAACAAGCGCCGAAGCAGCGGTTGAAATTATGAAGCAGCTTCACGCACAAGGGTATCAGCTTGTTACGATTTCACAGCTAGAACAAGTAAAAAAAGAGCGGGAGCAGCTGCATGTGCAGTAGCAGATAGCAGACGAACGCGCTGCAGCCATTAGGATGGCTGCAGCGCGTTTGTTTTTTTCATGCGATGTTTAATAAATGCTATACAGAGCAGCGTAAACGGAATCACTACGTGAAAAGGGATAAAAAGCAACACCGGCATAATCGTTAGCCCTTCTTTTAAATGCTCTTGAAAATTACTTGCAATCGTCAAAGAAAAAAATAAAATCACCGTGCCCACAGGATATGTCAGCGCAGAAGGTCGTTTCACCTTAAACAGTGTGGAAAGTCCAACAATCACGGCGTAAAAAAAGACGCTGATTTTAACAAATCCTCCGATGACTAATGCAATCATAAAAAACACGTCCAGCCGTTCTAGCTATTACTTCAAATCCTTTGTGCACCGTATAAATAATTAACAGCATCAGCATCACATTCATTACAAATAAAGGACTGTCGCTTGTTCCTCTGACGCCGAACCTTCTGTTTCCTTTGTATTGTCTTTGCTTTTTTTATTTTTAAATAAAGAAGGCACGATTAAAAACACCTTTCTTTTCTTTTTTTAGCTTTTTCCAAATAAATGCTTTGTATGCAATTTTTAATAGAGCAATCAAAGCGTAAGACAAAAAAAATAACAAAAACTATCGGTAGAATGTTTTCAAGAAAAAAAACAAAAACGGAGAGTGAGACGTATGAAAATCGTTTGGATATCAGCTTTGCTGTTAGGATGCTTAATGGGATTTTCTATCGGAGTGGATATGATACAAGGATTTAGTTTTTCCATGGCCTTGCAAAATGCCTATAGTCCGTTTCGGGTTATGGAGTTCGCTGAACTATTTGTCCTTTTTTTCCTTTTGTTCTGTTTTGTAGCTGAAGTATTTTATCGTTCATTTAAAGTGAAAAAAGCAAAACAGCGACAAAAATAAAACTCTGTAAAAAACACATATTTCTCCTTTTTACCACCTATTCTCCTTCTCATTTAAATGTTATAATTTTCATAATTGGAAAAACTTTTACACGCCTTTCTACATGGAAAGCTGTACGCTTAAACTACAAAATAAACATTGACTTTGAACTAAAAGGTGAAGAAATGATGAAAAAAAAATTAGCCGTTATTAGTACAGCTTGCTTACTTATTCTTGCAAGTGATCCCATCCCTTCTTATGCTACTCCCGATTCCCCGGACTCCTCTTCCGACGTTTTGGACCAGTCAACAGACGTGGATACAACTGAAGATGTAAAAGCAATTTTTGACTCCCTCTATCAAGAAGGCTATTCGCTTGGAGAAGAAGATGGATACGCACAGAAAAAATTCGAACAGTTTGATCAAACAACAGGACTGGACAAATCTTCTGAAGAATTCACGTGGTTTATGATGGGGTATACGGTAGGATATAAAAAAGGACAGCAGCAAAAAGAGGAAGAACTCAAGACTGAACAAGAAAATGAAATGGCTGCCGGCGAAGAGGAAGGCTATCAGCAAGGCGTCCTTGATTACAAACATGCTACTATTCAGTCAGAAATCGACCCTTTTCCTTCTAAGTCATCCGACTGGAATAAAGGGTATGTTCAAGGCTACAAAAAAGCTATTTCTTTAATGGACTTATCTGTTAAAGCAAAAAAAGAAGGCTATGACCGAGGTCTTGAAAATGATTCAATGAGTGTTCCGAGCATGTATGATGATGAGGATGTCACACGTCAGGCTTTTACAGAAGGCTTTGAAACCGCTCAAGCCGAAGTGCTGAAGCAGCAAAAAAAGCAGTTTGAAAAGCAGGGCTACGTACAAGGCTATCACGTCCTTTCATTAGAAGTACCTGCAGAAGCAGAAGGCGAATTGCAAACAGCCTTTGAGCAAGGATATGAAAAAGGACAGAAACAAAAGCAAAAAGACGTAAAAGCAGACGGATACGACTCAGCTTTCACTTATCAGACCTATAGAGCGCCTAAAAGTCTTCAGGACAAGCCCGAGCTAGAAAAATGGTACAAAGCAGGTTTTTATTCGAATAAAGATGTGAAATCTTTACAGAAAAAAGCTTATAAAGACGGCTGGAAACTTGGAAAAGAAGTGAGCGTTCCCAGAAAATACAAGCAAAATAAAGCTGCGGTGGCAATGTACAAGAAATATTTTGAGCAAGGCCAAAAAAAGCAGGATAAAACAGTGAGTCATATCCTGCTCGGCAGCGGTATTGTTCTTACACTGGTTGCTCTTATCACACTATGGAGGCTCCGCCGACGTAAAAATGAAGACACAACACTAGATAGCTAAAAACGAGTACATAAAAAACCCGGAAAATCGTGATTTTCCGGGTTTTTTATGTTAAATAATCATTCGTTTATTTTCCGCAAGCTGAACTTCTTGCTCTTGTTTTGACTGATTTTGTTTTCGAATTTTCAAATAATAATAAACATAGCAGCCTATAAAGAAAATACCTCCGCAGTATAACGCCATTCGCTGCTCGGGATCAAACGCAAGACTGATCATAACGATACAGTTCGTAATAAGCGCTACGATAGGAAGAACCGGATAAAGAGGTGTTCTAAATTTCAGATCTTCCACTTTTCCACCTTTAGCCACGTAAGCACGACGAAATGCAAGCAGTGAAGCGGTAATCGCAATCCAGCCAATTTGAGCACCGAGTCCAGCGAGTGAAATCAGCCATACAAAAACGGTTTTAGCTGCCACTACGCTTGAAAGCAGCGAAAAACATGAAATCACAAGCGTAATTAATAGTGCATTAAACGGAACTCCTCTTTTGTTAACTTTTCCAAGCGCAGGACTTGCCATTCCTTCTCTTGAAAGAGAATAAAGCATACGTGTAGCCGCGTAAAATCCAGAGTTTGCGACTGAAAGAAGAGCTGTTAAAATGATAAAGTTCATAATATCCGCCGCGTAAGGTACACCTACACTGTCTAACACAACAACAAATGGGCTTTCTACGACGCCTGCTTTTTCACGAGGAATCATGCTTGCTAGGACAAACACGGATAAGACGAAAAAGAAAAGCGTACGCCAAACCGTTTGCTTAATCGCTTTTGGAATTGTTTTTTCTGGATTTTCACTTTCCCCTGCCGCAATTCCAATCAATTCTGTTCCTTGGAACGAAAAGTTCACCGTAATCATTGTAATCAGCAAAGCCGTTACGCCATTTGGAAACAGCCCTTCGGCAAAGAAGTTTGATAGAAGCGGTGCTTCCTGTCCGCTTTTCATATCAATGAGTCCAAACATTGCCGCTCCGCCTACAACAATAAACATAATGATGGCGAAAATTTTAACGCTTGAAAACCAAAATTCTGTTTCACCAAATGCTTTAGCTGAAAGTGCATTTAGTGAAAAAATTAACGCTCCAAAAATGGCGCACCATAACCAAACGGGCGAGTCTGGGAACCATCTTTGCATTAATTGTCCGGCGGCTAAGAACTCAAGCGCCACCGTTACTGCCCATCCTAGCCAGTACAGCCATCCAATCGCAAAACCGGTTGCAGGGCCGATAAATTTAGTGGAGTACGTTTGAAACGATCCTGCAACTGGCATAGCAACGGATAATTCTCCAAGACACAGCATCGTTAGATACATAATGATCCCTCCTACTAAGTAGGAAATCATTGCTCCCATCGGACCTGCTTCATTGATGGTATAACCTGAACCAAGGAAAAAACCGGTACCAATACATCCCCCTAGTGATATCATAAAAAGATGCCTTGTTTTCATCGTTCTTTTTAATTCTCCTGGCTGTCCCTGTGGAATATTCATCCCATTTCCTCCCTTTGCTGCATAAAAATGAAATCGCTTTCATTTTTTTAGGTTTATTTTGTTTTTATAGCCGCTTACTAGGTAGCTCTTCATGGCTGAAGTCCATTAATGCCGGATGTTTTTCAAATGGCGCCAGCCCCGTAGCGAGGATGGCAGCCGCTTAGCCCTGCATGAACGTTTATTAGATCATAACAGATTTTCTTCTACACGATACCTATTAAGTAGCTCTTTCTTATAAAAGCTTATCGCCAAACAATGAACTCATTAACGCAACCGCTACTTCTGCAGTTTTGTTATGCTGATCTAAAATGGGGTTCACTTCTACAAATTCAGCAGATGTAACCATGTCTGCTTCCGCTAGCATTTCCATTGCTAAATGACTTTCTCGGTAGCTGATGCCGCCTTTTACAGGTGTACCTACGCCTGGTGCATCATCCGGATCTAAGCCGTCTAAGTCCAGCGACAGGTGCACGCCGTCTGTACCGCTTAAATAATCAATCGTTTCTTTCATCACTTGCGTCATACCTAAACGATCAATTTCATGCATGGTATACACTTTAATTCCTTTTTCTTTAATTAACTCTTTTTCACCATCATCCAATGAGCGTGCACCGATAATAACTAGATTTTCAGGTTTAATTTTTGGGGTATACCCTCCAATATTTAAAAGTACAGGATGTCCAATACCAAGGCTCACCGCTAACGGCATGCCGTGAATATTGCCTGATGGAGATGTTTCAGCGGTGTTTAAATCACCATGAGCATCATACCAAATAACGCCTAAATTTTCTGAACCTTTCGCGACTCCTGCAAGCGTTCCAATTGCAATGCTGTGGTCTCCGCCTAATATTAACGGAAAGCGGTCTTGCTCTCTCACTTCTCCAACTCGTGCAGCAAGCTGTTCATTTCCGCTGGCTACAGCCGCTAAGTTTTTCAAATTCGTATTTTTATCTACGTCTGCCCGCTCTTTAATTTCTACTTTAATATCGCCTTCATCGTGTACGGTATAGCCAAGAGCTTCTAAGCGTGTATTCATGCCTGCATAGCGAATCGCGCTCGGCCCCATGTCTACACCCCTTCTTGTTTGTCCGTAATCCATGGGTACACCGATAATTGAAATGTCTTTTTTCATTTTCTATACCTCCGTTGCATTTTATTTTGTGTGAAGTAAACATAGGTGTTTATTTAACTATGTATTTTTTTCATTGATACAGCCCCTCATCTATTTCTTATGCAAAAATGATGCCAACTTTGTTTGTAGCATTCTATCAGTCTTTTTATCACGGGTTTTCTTACATACGCCAAAAAAACTGTCGATTTCTACAACTTTTTGGCAAACCACGCCAATTTTTTTGTCGTTTGGTTTAAAATCGCCAATTTTATTTGCTTTCATAAAAAAGAGATGCGACATAATAAATTCCATTCAACAGCTAGAAGTAACTACACACAGAAAACCTACATTTGTCATACCCATAAAAAAATCCGAACGAGTTGGATTCTTCATCAAGAATCTCAATTCATCGTTCGGATTTTTCTTCACCTAAAATACTTTTGTCCCAGTCTCTCTTTTAATTTGTAATAACGTCTCCGTCTTCATCATCGCCTGTATCGTCTTCACCAGGATCTTTTTCTAATGAGACCACTTTCTTTTTGTCATCCCATTTCACTTTGTAGCCAAGTGATTTGGCTACTTTGATAACTGATAAATAAGAGTGATGATTTGGTTTATACAGCTTTAAGTCACTCGAATCAATGACGCCTAAGCCTAACAGCAGGCGATCGGATTGAACGTAAGGCTTTCCATCAATCAGCTTCACTTGCTTATCAGTAAATGGATAAACGGCACGGTTGACTTCAACTGTAAACTCTCCTTTTTTCTCTTCTTTAATTGGTTTTGGCTGTTTGGATACATATTTAATTGCGTCTACTCCTAATACCGTGCCTTGGCGCGTATTATCAGCGCCTCCGTACATTTTCCCCGTTTCATAGTCATAGATAACCGCTTGAACGTTTCCAATATGCTCAGGCTTTTCTTCAAACGCATGTCCTTTAGCCATCATTTCAAGAATTGTATCTTGGCTAAAGCCAGGTTCCCATCTTACGGTTGGATAGCCGCCTGAATAAATACGAGGTGTTAAAATCGCTTTTTGAATCGGCATCTTATGGTCAATAACATTCATAATCGTTTCTGCTACAGACGCAATAATGGTTGGGCCTCCCGGTGAGCCAATTGCCATGAACGGCTTTCCGTCTTTTAACAGCATAGTTGGAGACATGCTGCTTCGAGGACGTTTTTTAGGCTCAACCTGGTTCACGCCTCCCGGAGTGGCATCAAAATCCGTCATTTCATTGTTGAGCATAAATCCGTAGTCAGGAACCATAATTCCTGAACCAAAAACTTGTTCAATGGTAGTCGTGTAAGAAACCATGTTTCCCCATTTGTCTACAACAGAGAAATGAGTCGTTTGGCCGATTGGATTTTCTTCCTTTACTGTTGCTTTATTTGGATTTTCTTTTCCTTCATATTTCCAAGGGTCTCCTTCTTTGACATTAGGCGTTGCTTTGTTTGGATTAATTAATTTACGACGTTCTTTAATATAATCTTCATCTAACAGTCCTTTTTTCGGCACTTCGTAAAAGTCTTCATCTGCCATATACGCCGCGCGATCCGCGAAAGCTAAGTGCATCGCTTCCGTTAAATGCTGCAAATACTGAGGCGTATTGGAACCCATTTTTTCTACATCATAACCTTCCATTAGCTTTAAAATCTGCTGAACGGTTAATCCGCCGGAGCTAGGAGGAGCCGCACTAACCACATCGTAGCCCCGGTAAGTTGTTTTAACCGGCTCACGTTCTTTTACAACGTAATTTTTCAAATCATCCATGGTCATGCTTCCATCGCGTTTTTGAACTTCTTTAACAAGCGCTTTTCCAATTTCTCCTTTATAAAGAGCGTCTGATCCTTCTTTTTGAATAAGCTTTAATGTTTTAGCAAGATCCGGCTGAACAAGCTTATCTCCTTCTTTTAACGGCTTGCCATTCGGCACGAATACATTACCGGCCGTTTGGTATCTTTCAAGCTTGTCCACATTTTCATCAATGTACTGAGCCATCGACCAATTTACTTTGATTCCTTGTTCTGCTTGAGCAATAGCTGGTTTAATAACATCTGATAAGTCCATTGTTCCATAATCTTTAAGGGCTGTTTCTACTCCTTTTAGCGTACCAGGAACTCCAACTGCTTTTCCTGTTATGTGACGCTTACTGAAAGGGATGACTTTTCCTTTTGAATCTAAAAACAGCTTAGGCGTGACATCAGCTGGTGCCATTTCACGGCTGTCTAGCATCGTAATTTTATCTTTCTTTTTTTCATAAATCATCATAAAGCCGCCGCCGCCGATACCTGACATCATCGGTTCCACAACGTTGAGAGATAATTGAATAGCAGCTGCCGCGTCCACAGCATTTCCGCCTTCAGCTAAAACTTTCCTGCCCGCTTCAGCAGCCAGCGGGTGAGATGCCGCTACAATTCCTTGTGTAGCACCTCGTTTCATTGAATGGTCGACACCCGGAACTTCAGCAGCAGCTGGTGTGACAACTAAACTTAAACTAAATAATGCAATAACCAACATCTTCATAACCTTCACCTGGGTCTCCTCCTTCAAATACATTATTTCACATCGTCTGAAACGATGGATTTCACAAAGAATAAATTGGTTTATTATGATATTTTTTACATATGTGTATAAATAAAAAGCAAAGTAAATCAGACCTTTGCTTTTTTTAGTTAGTCGCATGTTTAACTTTTCTCTATTCATTTACAATTATCTATATTTTCTAACAATTTATCCATAGGCTGATAGTTTCTTACTATTTTTGGAATTATGTAGACTGAACGCTCTAATAATGTAGAAAATCTAGCAGTTAAGAAGTCGTTGGACTTACATGCACTTCTTAAAATTTCTATAAATATTCTTATTGTTATATAAAAAGCAATTCTTTATGAAAATCAGCATATGTTTCCTAAAAACCAAAAATAAAACAGGACTTTTGATTCACCGTCCTGTTTGCAGCATGTTTTCGACTTTTTTAATATCCCCGTGAGTAGGATTGATTTCCCGGGCATAAGCAATTTGTTCTTTCGCTTTTTCCATTTCTTTTAATTGAATATAGGTTTTTGCGAGTTCGAGCGGCAGCATAACCCCTTCAAAACCAAGATCTTGTGCCCGCTGCAAGTAAGACAGCGATTTTTCGTAATTCCCTCCAAACATAAGCGGAGTTTCCCGGTATTTTATTCCTCGAACGAAGTGCGCCAAGCTTGAAGATGGATTTAATGTTAGTGCCTGATGAAGAGCTCTGTCCATTTCTAAATTTAATACCATTTTTTCAAAAATAATTGATTCTTCGATTTGCTTTGCTAAACAAACCGCTAAGTAACAGTACAAATCAGATGCTTGAGGTTTTTTCTTCATTTCTTGTTGAATTTCACGTTTGATCTCTTTCCACTTACCCTCTTCTAGCTGATTCATGACGTATTCTACATGTATTCCCACCACTTTGCCCTCCTTTTCCTCTTTATCATAAAGGATTTCTGCACAAATGAAAAAAGTAAGTGTTCTTCATTTTTCTCAAAAGATCGTTACCGTTAAAAAATAGGCAAATTTCTCAATCAGTTAACCCAATTAGTACATAGGATATAGAGAATTTTATTAAAGGAGGTTACACATATGGGCGCAAAAGGCGGTTTTGGTTTTTCATTTATCGTTGTTTTATTTATTCTATTAGTAATCGTAGGATGTTCTTGCTACTACTAATTTTTAGAGGGGATGAACATCATTCATCCTCTTATTTCAAAAAAAACCATGCTTTCGCATGGCTACATACCGATTAGATGAATGAGTAGAGGAACTCATTGTTCGGCAATATTGAAGAAATTTTTGGTTTTTACTTCCGCCTAGTATGCCCTTTTTGACGGGGGCTATGCGCAAATAAAGTTAACGTTTAAAAGCGAAAGCCAGACGCACCTACAATAACAAGTAAAACAAATAACACAACGATTAACGCAAAATTTTGTTTTCCCACGTACCATCCCTCACTTCCTGTTATCTGCTTTTAGTGTATGCAACAGCTTGGCAAAATGTTTAGGACAGGGGTGCGGATTTTTTTAACGAGAAAAACCTTCAAATTTCGTCAAAAAAGTGAATCATATTTTTGTTTCTTTCGTTATATATAGTAAGAGATTTTTTTACTATAAAAAAGGGGGGCCTTTAATGCGCCGACATTCTAAATTGCCCATTGTTCTTGTCTTTGCCTTCTTTTTATTCATCGCAACTGTTTTGTGCGTAACCTCTTATATGTCTTGAACGTATAAATAATATAAAAAAATCGCCTCATCGAAGGCGATTTTTCTACCCCAGCATTATATCTTCATTTGGATAACGAACGGCTTCACGCTTTTGCTTAGATAATGAAAACGCAAGCGTTAATGGCCCCACTTTTCCTAAAAACATGATAAAGATAATAATCACGCGTCCAAAGTACGAAAGTTCAGGAGTTGCTCCCATCGATAAACCTACTGTTCCAAATGCAGAAACAACTTCAAACATAATTTTTACAAACGGCAGGTTTTCCGAAATATTTAACAGGAAAATGGCCCCAAATACAAACATAATTGAAATCATCGTGATGGCTAGTGCCTTAAACACGTGAAGAGGAAGAAGTCGTCTCTTTAATAGCACAATATCTTCCCGGCTTCGTAAAAATGCCCATACAGAAAAAATAATCACCACAAACGTCGTGAGTTTGATACCGCCTCCTGTTGAAGCACTTCCTGCACCAATAAACATTAACATAACCATTAAAAATATAGTGGAATCATGCAAACTTCCTATATCGATACTATTAAAACCTGCTGTACGTGTCGTTACAGCTTGAAAATAAGATGCCCACACTTTGTCTCCTAATGACAAACTTCCGAGCGTATGTGGATTGCTGTACTCCAAGAAAAAAATAAAAAGCATGGCAACCACGTTAATCGCAAACGTGCTGATGATCATAATTTTCGAATGCAGCGTTAGCTTTTTATAGGATTTTTTTACCCACATATCTGCAAGGACGGTAAACCCTAATCCACCGATAATGAACAAAAAAGAAATCGTTATGTTAATAATGGGATCTCCTACATACTGAACCAGGCTGTCAGATAATAGTCCGAACCCTGCGTTATTAAAAGCCGAAATCGAATGAAACAAGCTAAAGAACAGCCCCTTAGACCATCCGAACTCCGGAACCCAGCGTATCGCTAGAAAGATAAGTGCAACAAACTCAATTAAAAATGAAAAGATAAACAGTCTTTTAACTAGCAGGACAACTCCGCCGATGCTCGTTTGATTTAATGCCTGCTGAACGAGCATACGCTCTTTAAATCCAATTTTTTTACCTAGCATCATAAAAATCAACACGGCAAATGACATAATGCCAAGACCGCCTATTTGAATTAACAGCATAATAATCGTTTGACCAATGACGGTAAAACGTGTACCTGTATCTACGACGGCTAAGCCGGTTACTGTCATCGCGGAAGTAGACGTAAAAAGGGCGTCTACCCACCGGATGGGCTCAGTAGTAGAAACAGGCATCATCAATAGAAGAGCACCTATAATAATTCCTCCGCCAAAAATGGAGACAAGCAGCTGCGGAGGGGTGAGTTTAATGATTTGTTTTTTCATAAGTTAAACTCCTTCTTCTTCAAAACGGTTCAAATCGCGATTATGTCCGATAACAATCAGCATATCTCCTTGTTCAATTATTTCATGCGCGGTAGGCGAAATCACCATTTCCCCGTCTTTTCGCTGAAAGCCGATAATGTTGCAGCCGTACTTGGCACGAATGTTCAAATCAAACAGCGTTTTATTATGAAGTTTCTTAGAGGCGACAATTTCGACAATACTATAATCCTTTGACAGTTCAATGTAATCAATGATCTTTTCTGACACCACGTGATGAGCAATACGCTTAGCAATATCGCGCTCAGGATGAATGACTTTGTCCGCTCCTATTTTCTCCAGCACCTTTTGATGATACATATTCACTGCTTTTACCCATACTTGCTTAACGCCCATATCTTTTAAAAGCATCGTTGCGAGCACGCTCGCTTCGATATCATCCCCAAACGAAATAAGAGCATGATCAACATTGCGAATACCTAGCCCCTTTAAGCTAGCTTCATCAATTGCATTCGCCTGCACAACATATGTAGCTGAGTTGCTAAATTTATTTACTACCTCCTGATTGCGGTCAATAGCGAGCACATCCACATCCAGATTAGCAAACTCTTCAACCAAACTGCCTCCAAAACGACCTAATCCCAATACAGCAAACTGTTTTTTCATAATGTATTTATTCCTTTCTTCAACTGCTGTGTGTTCTCTTAGCTTATACTTTTTCTAAAAAATTACATCTTTTTCTTAAAAAAAGCGCAAAAAAACACAGGAAGGCTCCTGTGTTTTTTCACACTCTTCCCCCTCAAAACGCTTGCGAAGTTAGCTGTCGGGTTCGGGTTTTAAGAGTAACCCTACCTTTTTAAGGATTCACCCCGGAGCACAATATGTGCGTAAATAATGGGTCCTCCGCTCCGTAATGGATTAAGCGATTTTTATTCAAATGTCTATGATCTATTTTTTAGAATAATCGATTCGATTCATGATACATTTCACTTCACGAAAGCTATCTTACTCCTGTGGATTTTGTCTGTCAAGATATTTTTAGGGAAGACCTCACTTGCCCTGCAAGCTGCAAAAATCATATAAATCTAAACTGACAATCATTTTGTGAAATTGATCAAATAAATTAATAACAGCTAAAAGCTCTAACAGCTGCGTATCACTGTAAAATTTCTTTAATTGATCCATATCAGCATCCGTCAACTCCCTTGGACGCACCCGGTATACATCAATAAATCGAAACAGCAGTCGATCTTTTTCTTCCAGCTCTTTTTCTCTTAACACTTTTTGATTAAGCGTCTCATCGCCTACATATGACATGCTCATACATGTCTCACAGCCGTTAACACCTGCTAGGTAAAGCCTCATTTTTTCCTTAGTCTCTTTTTCTACTATACCGCTGTTCCAAAGCGTTTCGTAAAGCTCATCGTACAATCTTTTTACATGCGGAATTAAATTCAATGCTTTTTCAAAATTTGTTCCCTCTTCGTTTGCTAATAAAACTCTTGCCATTTTTCACTCACTCCTTTTTAATTATTATAGTAAGAAAAATGGAAATTTCAGATTACATATAAAACATTTTATCTACTATTACTAATCAAATGAAACGTTAATGAGAAAGAAGGTTTTCAATTGAAAATTGATGAAATTGATTTATCGATTTTGCAGGCGCTGCAGCAAAACAGCCGCCTTTCCTTACGAGAGCTAGGAAAACAAATTAATTTGTCTCCTCCTTCGGTGGCAGAGCGAGTAAGGCAGCTAGAGAGCTTTGGCGTTATAAAAGGGTATACGATTGATATTGATTATGAAAAGCTGCATTTGCCCGTGTCGTGTTTTATTGAAGTAACGATGAAAAACGGAGAGCACGAGCGTTTTAAACGATTTATTTCTCAGTATCCCTACGCTTTATTCTGTGAACGCATCGCCGGGCAAGCCTGCTTTATTACAAAGCTTCAGCTTCCTCACCTGCACATACTCGAACAATTTATTAACGAAATTACACCTTATGCCAAAACGATTTCACACATCGCCCTTTCTCATGTGAAGATGGCTCCTGCATTATTGAGTCATTTAAAAGATGAAAAGTGATTGAAACGTAACGAAAAAATCCGAACGAATCATCGTTCGGATCTTCTTTCCATTAAACTACTTTTGTCCCAGCCTCTTTTATTCGTCCAACAGCATAAAAAATAACCCTCCAAAGCTGGAGGGTATAAATTTTCCGAATAATGAAAGTTTTACAACTTCATTTTATCAGGTGCCGACATTTCTGTCTACTTAAAAATGTAAAAGAGCTCTCTATTAATAGAAAGCTCTTTTACCTGCTTGTTTTTTGAAAACAATCAATCTATATAAAAGGAAACTACCTAAGGTTAAAAGTCACGTGAAACCTTGGCAGTTGATCCTGGATATACCGGTTGTTATGATTCAAAACAAGTTCTTTCATCATTTCTTCTTTGACTTCTGATTCCGTTTTTTTATCTTTTTGTTTTAAAATAAGAATATAATAGACTTTACCCATTTTAATGGGCTCACTACTCTCTCCGATGTGCTGTTTTTTTAAAACATCTATAAAAGAAGGAGATAGACTTGAAAGCTTTAGATTATCAGCATTCTCTATTTTGCTGACTGTCTGGAATTCAGCATATTTTTTTTGAACGTCCTGAAGAGATGTTCCCTTTTGCAGTTCAGCCGCAGCGGCGTCGGCATCATGTAAAGTGGAAAAAGCCAGCTGCGTAAAAGATACGCGCGTTAGATCGTTTTCAATACGTTTATAGTAAGCAGTTAGTTCATCAGACGTAATTTGTTTGCGGAAATATTCTTCTAATTTAAACTGATTCGTTAGCTGGTTGGTTACATCACTGGAACGAATATTTAACACTTCATAACCTTGTTTTCTTGTATCCTCGTCATATGAGCGTTTAATTTGCTTCCACATATCCTCGACTTGTTTTTGTACTTTATCGCTTGTCTTTAGATGTGAAATTAAGATTTTTTGCATAACAAGCTGCCGCAATAACTCTTTGCGGTAGCTTGTATCATTTAGCGGAGCATCTGGATTTAAGAACCCTTCAACGGCTAAAAAACGGTTGAATTCAGCTCCTGTCACCTTGCCTCCCTCATACGCTGCCAGTTCTTTGGTAGAAGATAGCTGACTAATTTCTACAGAAGGAAACATCGTGTTTGAATGCTTCCCTCCGCAGCCGGTTAAAAATCCGAACGCTGTTAATACTGCTAGCAGCAGCTTTAACGGTGTTGAACTCATCCATTGTTATCCTGCTGTTCTGAAAGCTTCAGAGAAATAGTTTGTTTTTTTCCATTTCGGTACACGTCTAATTTTACCGTGTCTCCTACTTTACGTTTTGTGTATAGATATTGACGTAAATCACTGGATGTTTTGACTTCGTTTCCATCGATGGCAACAATCACGTCTTTTGATTGTAAACCTGCATCAGAAGCAGAAGAGAATGGTTCAACCGTCGTTACGACAACTCCTTCAGACGTATCGCTTGTTAGGCCTAGCTGGTTTTGTTTTGTTGCAGCTGAAAGCTGACCTACATCTTGAAGACCTACCCCCATATATGGACGCGTTATTTTCCCATTTTTCATCAGCTGTTCAATCGTCGGCTGCACTTCATCACTTGGAAGAGCAAAGCCGATGCCTTCTACATTGTCTTCTGAAATTTTCATACTGTTGATGCCGACTACTTCACCGGAAGAATTGATAAGTGCACCGCCGCTGTTTCCTGGATTAATCGCCGCATCCGTTTGAATTGCATCTACGTTCCAATTTTCTGAAATAGGGACAGAGCGTTTTGCTGCGCTCACGATACCTTGTGTGACAGTACGAGAAAACTGTTCACCAAGAGGATTTCCGATTGCAAGCACCGTTTCACCCGCTACTAAATCCGATGATTTTCCGAACTTCGCCACTTGTTCAACATTTTTGTCAGACATTTCAAGCACCGCTAAATCCGTTAGCGCGTCAGCTCCGACAATTTTAGCTTTTTCTTTTTGTCCGTTTGAAAGTGACACTTCTACTTCGCTTGCGCCGTCAATAACGTGGTTATTGGTCACAACGTAGGCTTTTCCATTTTCTTTTTTGAAAATAACACCGGAACCCGTTCCTGCTTCTTGCGTTTGGGTATCTCCAGAAAATGGATTTGTTTGCTGTTGAATATTGTTCACGCCTACAACAGCAGCTGATACTTTATTTACAACTGAAACAAGATCTGACTGATTCACGGTTGTGCTTACTGTTCGAGGCGTTGTGCTCGTTGTTGTTGCGGTTTGAGTCTGCGTTGTTTGATTCGCTGTTTGCGTATCAGCTGAATCCATTAACCCCAGCTGGGGAGCACCGTATAGCACAATTCCTCCACCTAGCACTGCTCCGGCGATAGAAGACGCAATCACTGGAAATAAGCGTCTTCTTGGAGGCTGTGATGATGACGCAGGCTGATACTGATCGTAGCGCTGCTGGCGGTTTTCATATTCTTCTTTTCGTTCTTGCTCTCTTTCATAATCACGTGGATCCATGAAAAACACTCCTTTTAACGTAGCAAATTTTATGTTATCTATACTATAAAATAAAAGTTTGGGATAAGTATCAAAACAATGTGTGAAATTGTGAAAAATTTCTTTATAACAGCAAACACGTAGTATAATAGCGGGTACATAGACCTTTAAAGAAATGCGCACATATGGCTTAATATGCTTTATTTACCTTAATTTTCATATATTCAGAGGAAGGTGTCAAATTTGAGCTTTACACTATATTTAGTAGAGGATGAACAAAATTTAAACGAAGTTTTAACCCTTTACCTTCAAAAAGAAGGCTGGGACGTTCGCTCATTTTTTAACGGCACGGACGCCAAAGAAATGATTGCAACCCCTCCGCATCTGTGGATTTTAGATATTATGCTGCCTGATATTGACGGGTATCAGCTCATTCGGGAAATCAAGCAGCAAACGCCGCATGTGCCTGTTATTTTCATTTCAGCCCGCGATGCCGATATTGACCGGGTTCTTGGGCTTGAAATGGGCAGCGACGACTATTTATCAAAGCCTTTTTTGCCTCGTGAACTAGTTATTCGAGCAAACAAACTGCTAAACCGCGTATATGGTTCCAATCAAAAGAAAACCGATACCATTATGCTGACTCCTTATGAAATCGATTTACATACTCGTACAGTCAGTGAAGATGGAAAGCCGATTGATTTAACGTCTAAAGAATTTGATTTTCTTGTCACTATCTCAAAAGACCTTGGACAGGCTTTTTCACGGGAGCAGCTGCTGAATCTCATTTGGGGAGAAGATTATTTTGGCACAGACCGAGTGGTGGATGATTTAGTAAGGCGCGTGCGTAAAAAAATGCCGCAAGCACGAATTGAAACGATTTATGGATATGGATACCGGATGATGAAAGCATGAAAAACAAGTCGCTTGCATTTCAAATTTGGCTCGTCATCTCCGGTATTTTACTGCTTATTTCAATTTTGCTCGCTATTTTATTCCCAACGACGCTCAGGCAGTTCTTCACGAATGAAATTTATACCACTATTGAAAATGAACAGCATATTTTAAAAGAATACGGACTGCCAAGCCGCTCAGGTGAATACTACTTTAGCAACGAAGACAGTGAACCAACACTTGGAAATCGAACCGTGGATCATATTTTATTGCCTGAACATGCGGATATCTCGTATTTTTCATCACGGGTGTTGCCTCAAGACTTTTTGAGAAAAGCACAGGAAGATGCAATCAGTCAGCGAAAAATCGTCGCTCGCTATGAAAAAGATCTTGGCAACCGGACGCTTTTTTATGTAATTCGAAAAGTAAGCGTAAACGGACAGCCTGCTTTTTTACTTTCATTTTCGTGGGATACGTATCGCAACGCGCTCACTTCTACTCTGTTTAAACAGCTGCTTCTTGTAATTTCAATTGTATTTCTATTCAGCTGGCTTCCATCTATTTGGCTATCAAGATATTTAAGCAAGCCGCTTGTATCACTTGAAAAAGATGTGAAAAAAATTGCCGAACAAAATTGGCATGAGCCCGTTACAGTCAACCGTTCCGATGAAATTGGCAAGCTAGGCGCCTCCATCGAGCAAATGCGCAAAAGGCTCGTATCTAAAGATGAAGCACAGCAAACGCTGCTTCAAAATATTTCACACGATTTAAAAACACCGGTTATGGTGATTCAAAGCTACGCTCAGTCAATTCAAGACGGCATTTATCCAAAAGGTGATTTATCGCAAACGGTAAAAGTTATTGAAGATGAATCCAAAAATCTTGAGAAAAAAATCCGCGATTTGCTTTACTTAACCAAGCTTGACTATATGTCCACTCATCAGCTTGCACAAGATGACTTTGATTTTACTGCACTTCTTCATGAAGTAGTGGATCGCTTGCGGTGGAGGCGCCCTGAAATACAGTGGGAATTTGACGACGCAAACGCAACGATTAAAGGAGATAAAGAACTATGGACAAAAGTTCTTGAAAATGTCCTCGACAATCAGCTGCGCTATGCCGAGACGAAGGTTTCACTTTCACTTGCTAAACACCCAACGAACGTTCAATGTACAATCAGCAACGATGGTCCGCCGATTGATCAAAGCGTACTTCAACACTTGTTTGAACCGTTTAAAAAAGGAGCAAACGGTGAATTCGGTATTGGCTTAAGTATCGTAAAGCGTATTGTTACGATGCACGATGCAGCCATTACGGCTGAAAACACGAACACCGGAGTAACGTTTTCACTTACTATCCCTATATAAACTAAAAAAGCAAGGGATTCGAATCCCTTGCTTTTTTATGAAAAAATTGATGTATAGGCATAAAGAGCCGGTGAACCGCCTGAGTGGACAAACACCACATTTTCATCCTTATTAAAATAACCTTTTCGAATTAAATCAATTAGACCAGCCATCGCTTTTCCCGTATACACAGGATCCAATAAAATCCCTTCCGTACTGGCCACAAGTTTAACTGCTTCCACCATCTCTTCTGTCGGAACAGCATACCCTGGACCTACGTATTCATCCATACATACAATCTCTTCTTTTTTAAAAGGCGTTTTACTATGTAAATGATCATAAAGTTCACTAGTCAGTTTGGCAACTTTTACTTCTTGCTCTTCTTTAGCACGACTGACATTCATTCCAATAACAGATACGTCACTTTGAAGACCTTGAAATCCTGCCACTAATCCTGCATGCATGCCTCCGCTTCCGCTTGTGCAAACCACATGGCTAAGCTTTATTTGCTGCTCATAGCTTTGCATAAGCAGCTCTTGTGCACAGGCAGCGTATCCGGTTGCACCGATAACATTCGAACCTCCTACTGGAATTAAATACGGTTTATGACCTTTTTCAATTAGCTCTCGCTCTACTGTTTTCATTTCGGCTGTCAAATCAGAACCTTCAGCGACAAACCGCATGTCATGAGCGCCTAATAAATGATAAAGAAAATAGTTTCCTGTGGGCTGATCACTTGCTTTATTTTCGCCTTCTTCCAATACGAGCACGCATTTCATTTGTTCTTTTACAGCCGCAGCGAGCGTCAAACGACAGTGATTGGATTGTATCGCACCGCACGTTACAAGCACGTCTGCTCCTTGCGCCTTTGCATCAGCTACTAAATATTCAAGCTTGCGTGTCTTATTTCCGCCACCTGTCAGTCCAAGCATATCATCTCGCTTCATATAAATTGAAGGTCCATTTAACTGCTGAGATAAAACCGATAGCTTCTCTAAAGGTGTAGGGGAATCTGTATATTTTCTTCTAGAAAATTGAGTTAAGTTCATGCTCTCATCCTCTCTTTCATATTTGTTCTATTTTACCATATAGAAGCTTTTGAAGAGCTTTTTACGAAAGGGCTCTCTATAACTTGTATACATAAGAACAAGTAGTCAACATACATTAAACCATATGAACAGTTTGAAGGAGTGTTTTCAATGAGTGAAAAAGCAGTACTTTGCAGCGTCTCACGAGTAGTCAAATCACAGCACATTTTTCCAAATGACCTAAACAATCACCACACCCTTTTTGGAGGAAAAATTGTCGCTGACATGGACATGACGGCTTCTCTTTCAGCAGCTAAACATTCACGAAAGACGTGTGTTACGGCTTCCATTGATCACGTTGATTTTATCGAACCCGTCACCGAAGAAGATTTTATTTCATATGAAGCATTCGTTGTTGTTACAGGAAAAAGCTCCATGATTATTTTTGTTAAAGTGATTGCCGAAAATTTATTAACGGGCATTAAGCGTATCGCAGCTACTTCTTTTCTCACCTTTGTTGCATTAGAAAACGGAAAACCTGCCTCCGTTCCTCAAGTTATTGCTCAAACTGAAGAAGAAAAAAGCCTTCAAAAAGTAGCTCTTGAACGAAAAGAATCCAAAAAAACGCAGGTTGAGCACAGCAAAGCGATTGCGAGCATTTTATCTAAATCTTTGCGCAGCAGTAATTAAGCTCTTCATCTAAAAAGCAGCTGTCTGCTTTTTAGACGAAGTTTTTTTAGTTTTCACATTGTTATTTAATGTAATATGCGATATATTGGTTTTATGAAAAATAACATTCAACCTCTCAAACGACTTTCTTTAAGGGAAGAAGTCTATCAAACACTTAAACACAATATTGTCATGCTTGAATTTCAGCCCGAACAAAAGCTTCAGGATAAAGAACTGGCTGAGCAGTTTGGAGTTAGCCGCACTCCTGTTCGAGAAGCATTAAAAAGGCTTGAAGATGAAGGCCTTGTCCAAACGACACCTGGCTCTTCTACAAAAGTGGCTCCATTAAACCTTGAGGAGGCAAAACAATCTTTTATTGTCGTCGCAGCTCTTCATGCACTTGCTGCTAAGCTGGCTTGTACTTCGTTACAAGAAGAAGATATGGGCGAACTAATCAAACACAATCAATCTCTAGAACATGCAATCAAAACAAGAAATGTCCTTAAAGCGATCGAAGCGGATGAAGCATTTCATTCCGTCTTTTTAAAACGGGCGAACAATATAGAGCTAGAACGTGTTGTAAAACAAACAAGCGCCAAAATTCAGCGTCTGGAAATCGCTCGTTTTTCGTCTCTTGCTAGCCTTGCTTCGGTTGATCAGCACAAAGAAATCATGAACGCTTGCGGTCAAAAAGATGCCGCACTGACATCGCAGCTTGTCGAAACGAACTGGCTGACGCTAGGTGAAGCGCTGACAAGTGAGGAGGAATCCAAGTGAAGCCTCTTTTATTAGGCATTGCTGCCTCATTCTTTTTTGCTTTTACATTCGTTTTAAATCGAGCGATGGATTTATCCGGAGGCAGCTGGGCGTGGAGCGCGTCGCTGCGCTATTTTTTTATGGTACCTCTTTTACTTGTGCTCGTTTATTTTTGGGGTGGTATTAAACCTGTGGTGGCAGAAATAAAAGCCCAGCCTCAAAAATGGCTGCTTTGGAGCACGGTTGGATTTGGGTTATTTTACGCTCCTCTTTGTTTTGCTTCAGCCTACGGTCCCGGCTGGCTTATTGCAGGAACTTGGCAAATCACAATTTTATCGGGGTCTCTCCTAGCTCCTTTGTTTTACAAGGAAGGAAAGAAGCGAGGAGGCATTCCCTTCAAGCAGCTAGGTTTTTCGTTTATTATTTTAATAGGAGTTGTGCTCATGCAGCTTGAGCATGCGACTGAACTGTCAGCCGTTACTGCCTTGCTTTGTACCATTCCCATTTTAATTGCCTCTTTTGCGTACCCGCTTGGCAACCGTAAAATGATGGAAGTGTCGTCACTTAATACGTTTCAGCGCGTGCTTGGAATGACGCTTTCAAGCCTGCCGTTTTGGATTATTCTTTCTGTCTATGCCTGCGTGACCGATGGACTACCAAAAACAACTCAGATTTATCAAAGCAGTTTAGTTGCTTTACTTTCAGGAGTATGTGCAACAGTTCTATTTTTTGCAGCAACCGACCTTGTTAAAAAAGATTCTCAAAAGCTAGGTGCAGTTGAAGCTACACAATCGATGGAAGTTTTATTTGCCCTGCTAGGAGAGGTCTCCCTTCTATCAAGTCCTTTGCCATCGATTCTTTCTTGGGTTGGAATGGGAGTTATCATAGCAGGCATGGTCCTTCACAGCTACCAAACAAGTCATAAAAAAGCTATACCGCAAAAAGAATTGACCTACTAATTAATAACAAAAAAGAGCGTCTTAGTCGGCGCTCTTTTTGTTTATACAACAGATCTTCTTTCTAAATTGAAGACATTCACCTGCTCAGCATCAAAGCGGCTTAGCAACGAATCTACTCCGTACTCAAGTGCAAAAGCACGTTCATTCTCTGAAATCGGAACGGCCTGCAGGAACGTTACTTTTTTATCAGATAGTTCAATCGTTGAAAAATTATCCCATAAAAACGGCGGAATCAGCAAAATGTGCTGCATATGAAAGCTGTCATCAAGCACTGCAATAACGTCTTTATAAATAGCTCCTGGGAAGATGGACACATGAGATTTCATCATATGGAAAATACAGTTTGCTAAAATAGCAGAATAAATACCGAATTCCTCATGACAAGCCCCAACGATTTCAATTCGAAGCGGGATTCCTCCAACTGTATAGCCTGTCGGACATTGATGTCCACCGAGCGTTGCATACGCGGTTACGTCTTGACGCGGATGGTTTTCACACGCCACAACGTGAATACCATGCTTTTTTCTTTCATCTGAATAATCTTCAATTCGATCCTTTTGACCAAATACATCTATTGCTTTATGTATAATTAATTCTTCATCTTTTGTAAAATTACTCATAAAAAACCTCCTTGCTTGCGACCTTAAAAAGCTCCCTACTGTACAGCATATACTACTGCACTCGCTTACGATATAGTTTTTAGAAAATGTGATAGAAATGTTATCGTTTCGTAACATACTATGAAATTGTATCAAGAAGCAAACGAGAAACCTTAACCAATTTTTTCTTTTCCCATAAAAAATAGAGCCTGCACCATGGCAGCCTCTATTTTTTATGACATTATTATGAAATAATTTGTAATTCTTTTGGGTACTTCGTTAACGTTTCGTATCCATCTTTTGTAATGATTACATCATCTTCGATACGCACGCCTCCGAGTCCTGGAATATAGATACCCGGTTCAATTGTATATACCATGCCTTCTTGAAGCACATCGTCATTGTTGCGGCTCATTGAAGGAAACTCATGCACGCTGATGCCAAGACCATGACCAAGACGATGCAAGAAATACTCTCCATATCCTGCTTCTGTAATAATATTGCGTGCTACCATGTCCAAGTCGCCAATGCGAGTTCCGGGCTTGGAAGCTTCAAGTGCTGCCTGCTCAGCGCGCTGTACCGTTTCATAGATTTCTTTTTGCTTATCATTAATAGACTTGTAAGCGACTGTACGTGTAATATCTGAACAGTATCCGTCTAGCACTACACCTAAATCGAACAGAACCATATCTCCTGGCTTTAACGTGCGAAGACCTGGGTTCCCATGCGCTTCTCCCGTTTTTTCACCAAATAAAACCATCGTTGAAAACGACATCTCACGAATTCCTTTTCGCTTTAGCTCGTATTCAATTTTAGCCAGAACATCCATTTCCGTAACGCCTTCTTTTAAAGCAGCTACACCTACTTCTACACCAAAATCAGCTAAGGCAGCTGCCTTTTGAAGAATCTCAACTTCACGCTCATCTTTAATTAAACGCAGCTGATTTAACTTCTCTTCTGCTCCGACTAGCTCAGCGTTTGGATATAGGCTAAGCAGTTCTTCAGCTCTCGCATACAGCAGCTGCTCTTTCTCTACAGCAACCTTTTTCACATCTATTACGTTTCGTTTATGTAAAGCTTCTTTAATAAGCTTCCAAGGATTTTGATGATCTTCATATCCAATCACATCAAACTTCCAGCCCGCTTCTTTTGCTTGTCCCACTTCCATTGATGGGCAAACAAGCATCGGCTCCGCTTCGTTAAACACAAATAAGCCAAGCAAACGCTCATGCGGATCCGTGTGAAATCCAGTTAAATAAAATACGTTTTCGGTTGACGAAATAAAGGCTGCTTCTACATTCTTTTCTTTTAGCCACGATACGACTTTTTGTAAACGTGCTTCCATTAAAAAAACCCCTTTCATTGTACAATATTACTATTATAACATAGTTATTTAGCAATATTGTACAATGAATAGAGGTTAAGACAAAGCCGCGTGAAGAGTAGTAAGCTGCTCTTTAATCGCTTTTCGCTGAATACTTACTTTCATCAGCCAGCCATTTTCTCCGTATCTATAAATAAATTCGTACGTACCTTTAGGAAAATATTCTTTCACCAGCATGTCCCGGTTTTCAACAAATCCCGGATCGCCAATAAAATAGGTACCTTCTTCAAGCGGAAGCTCATGAACTTTTTTTTCTAGCTGCTTCTCTTCGTCTTCGTCATCATCTATCACTATGTGCAGACCGCCTTCATCACGCACAACATCAAATTCACCGTTTTGTTCAAGCTCAAGCACTGGCACCACTTGTCCATTTACCGTTAGCAGCTGCTTCGTTCCTTCAAGGACCTGGGACCAGTGATCATCGTATAAAGTAGAAGAATAAAAAATATATCCCTGAGATTTATATAATAAAAGCAGCTGTTCAAAATGATTTTTCACTTGTTCTTTATCAAACAGAATAACAAAATGCTTTCGATAGAAAAAACTTGTAAAAGGCAGAATAGACGATTGATTAAGCTCTTTAATTATTTCAGCACTATCTTTACCTGAAATAATAGCTCCGGTCAATTCCCCCGCGCCATAAGGTTTCCAATGACTTAACGTCGCTTCTGGAATCAGCACAAGGTTCGAAGATGACACATATATACTCATTCGCTTCACTCCTTTTTTCTACATTTAGACCTATATTTGATTCTCCCCAAATAGAGACTTTCCTCTTATTCCATTCTTAAAAGACAGAACTTTTCCCCTAACTATGATAGATTATAACAAAGATCCTTGAAAAAAATAACCTTTATTTCCTCTTTCTTCTATTTGTACACTTCTCTTATTTTAGCTGTCTTCGCAGATTTACTAGTGAACGTACTTGCTAATCTAATTCCTTAGTGTTAATTTTATTATGTCGTTTTATAATTTTTTGCATAATTGGTTTCAAACAAAAAAGTATTAATATTTTTGAATGCGATGGTGAGACATTTGGAAGAACGTACAGAACGTAAACAACATAAAAGAAAAAAGCAAAGAAAAAAGAAACGCTTTAGAAAGCTACTTCTTTTCTTTCTCATTCTTGTAATCGCCGCTGGTGCGTATGTGTATTATCAATACCAACAAGGGTTAGCAGAAGCAGACGGAGCTTTTGGGAAAGATGGACAATTTGATTTTAATGGTGCAAGTGCCAATTTAGATAGCATGAATGTGCTGCTTCTTGGAATTGACTCTCGAGGTGAAGAACATTCGCGTGCCGATACAATCATGATTGCTCATTATGACAAAGACAGCAATCAGCCTAAAATTATTTCTTTGATGCGTGATTCATATGTGGATATTCCTGGACATGGCAAAAACAAATTAAATTCAGCCTATGCATTTGGCGGGCCCGAATTAATGCGTAAGACAATTAAAGAAAATTTCGGCGTAGATGTAAACTATTATGCCGTTGTTGATTTTAAAGGTTTTTCTAAAGTTGCCGATACAATTGCCCCTGAGGGAATTACGGTTACCGTGCCGCACGAAATGTCATCAGGAATTGGCATGACGCTAAAACCTGGAAAACAAACTCTTCACGGAGATAAATTACTAGGATACGTGCGATTCCGACATGATAGCCAAAGTGATTTCGGGCGCGTGAAGCGTCAACAAGAAGTGATCGGTAAATTAATGGATGAAGCTCTTCAAGTAAAGACGCTGGCAAAAGCTCCTAAGCTATGGGGCGTCATTGATCCATATGTGGATACAAATATTCCTCCAAAAACATTTATCGTGATAGGAAAAGATTTCTTAGTTGGGAATCAGCCAGATTTAAAATCTCTTCGTTTACCGGTCGAAGGTTCCTATTCAAATGAACGAGTATCCGGTATTGGTGCTGTTTTAAGCATCGACCTTGAAGAAAACAAACAAGCGTTACAGTCATTTTTAAATTAGGAAAAGGTGTCCATTAGCGGACACCTTTTTTTATACTATTCAAAAAAACTTCTGTTTTTCCTCCCTATCTCTCAAAAAAATTTGAGTTTCGACAAAAATGAAGCCATTTTCCAGAAAACAGCTATTTCTTTGAAGTTCTATTTTTTCTACTACATGCGTATATGAAAGGAGAAGGACTTCTTTTTTATATTTTTGATTCAAGGAGATGAACGTATGAAATTATATGGTTTTCAATCTGAAGAAGAGCGTTCCTTTCTTCATTCTACCTATAAAGTAAATCCATTGCTTTCTCATACTGGAGATGTCAAAATTAGCTTTTTATCTTTTCAAGAAAATGATTATACTCCCCGTCAAGAAGCTACGATTCCACAGCTTCTATTAGTCGTTCACGGGGAAGGCTGGGTAGCTGGCGATAACGGACTGAAAATTTATATCAAACAAGGTGAATCCGCATTTTGGAGAGCGGGGGAATCATTTGAAGTCGGGAGTCTAACTGCTATGACAGGATTACTCATTGAAGGATTAGATATCGCTCCTCAAAAGCTGCTTACTTCTTTTTCACGAACAAATGTAAATTAAAAAGCCGCGTTAACGCGGCTTTTTAATTTACCTTAGTAATTGAGCGTAGCTTTCAGCACTATCTTGAATGACTTTGTCGCTCAGCTCACCGCCTGCTCCTTGAAATAAAAATGGCGTTTGGAACTTCATGCCTGTTAAATTTGCCGTAGCTTGAAACGGAAGAAGCAGATGATTCATTGGGTAACGGTTGTATCCCCCTTCTTGATAAGCTTCTGCAGGGCCTCCTGTTGAAGTAGCTACGACAAACTCTTTTCCCTGAAGTTTAGTACCTTTGCTTCCATAAGCCCATCCGTATGTTAAGACAACATCTTGCCACTCTTTTAAGAGTGCTGGTGAGCTGTACCAGTAAAATGGAAATTGAAAAACAATACGATCGAATTGAACAGCTAACTCCTGCTCTTTTTCTACATCAATTTTGAAATCGGGATAGTTTGCGTATAAATCATGAACGTACACATTCTCTTCTTTTTTTACTCGCTCTGCCCAGGCTTTATTAATACGAGAAGATGTTAAGTTTGGATGTGCTAAAATAACCAGTGTTTTCATTTTGATACTCTCCTTCTGATGTCTGTGCTTGCTTTTTTCTTTTCTATTTTTTATGCTTGCCTCTCACGGCTCGTTCAGTCATTCTTTCCTTTTCCTTTAGGAAATCCGAGTTAGTTTACACTTATAAACTACCAGTATTATCATTTTGCTTCAACAAAATTGACTTTGCTTTTATCACCTTTAATTTTTTTATGTACCCAAAACGGCAGATAAAGGACAAGAAAGCTAAGAATCATGATTCCTTCAATCCATACTAAATACCAAGGATGAGGTCCAAGAACATCCAGCAAGGAAGCGTGCTCTGGCTTTTTCATCATGTATAAATAATTCGCATGGAGTAAACGATTCATGACATAGATAAAACCCCCGTACAGATTAACAAATACTACGCTTACCCACAAAGAACGAAACGTCGGCTCATATCTGCAGGCAGCAATTAGCATACAGCAAGCAAGTACCACACCGCCATGCGATACATAAAACTGCACATAGCGAAACTGGGCATACGTATAGCCCCCAAGGTCTGGGGTAATCATCGCTTGAACAGAGCTGCTGATTCCTGCGAAGTACACAAAATAAAAAAGAAACCTGCTTTTGGTTATCAGCATAACAGCAGCCAGCAGCACGACTATATCACTGAGCTGAAGAGGCAAGGAAGTTTCAGCAGACCACTGATGACATCCGATTTCCCAAGCCTGGTAGGCTGTTTCTGAAGCAATTAGAATGAGTGAAAGCAAAATGAACACAAACCTCTTTTTTCCCAGATGCTTTCGACACAAAAAAATAAATGCTCCTATGATCACGATAATAGCTAAAGTTACAAGATGTTCAACTGAAAAAAGCTGAAAGGAATGTTGTACAGGATGACACGTAAAAAATGAATTCATAAAAGCGCCTTCCTTCCATCAGAAAACAAATTCGGTACCTTTAGCTTGTTCATAAGACCTCATTTTCATTAATGCTTCTCTCACATTAAAAAGAGATTGAGACATAACGAAATCACGCCAATCCAAAGATGGACGAATGGAGTAAATAATCGAGTATGAATCACTTCTTGCACCTCAGTTGATTTCCATGCAAGACTTCTCTTTCCGCGGGAGTCTTCGCGTTGCCCTCCAATCAACTGCTAGAAACAACTAAAATAAAAAGATCCGAACGATTCATCATTCGGATCTTCTTTCAACTAACATACTGTTGTCCTAGCTTTTTTCTTCGTTTTTACTCTTTAATTAATCCTTTTTTCACTAAGAATTGATGAGCAACTTCTTCAGCTGTTTTTCCTTTCGCATTTACTTGATAGTTCATTTCACGCATTTCGTCATCACTGATTTTACCGCCCAGTTGATTTAAGATTTTTTTCAGTTCAGGGTGCTCTTTTAGCGTATCTTCACGAAGCACAGGCGCTCCTTGATACGGAGGGAAGAACTGCTGATCGTCTTTTAAGACTTTCAAACCAAACTGTTTGATTTCAGGGTCCGTTGCGTAAGCATCAAGCATGTTAATATCGCCTTTTTCTACAGCGCGATAGCGAAGCTTCGGCTCCATCGTTTTAATATTCGGGAAGGTAAGACCATATTCTTTTTGAACGCCTACATAGCCGTCTTCACGATCTTTAAACTCAAGCGTAAACCCTGCTTTTACTTTATCTGTTGCATTTGCCAAATCTGAAATAGTTGTTAGATTATTTTCTTTGGCAAATTCCTTTGTTACGGTTAATGTGTACGTATTATTAAACTTCATTGGATCTAAATAGACAAGGCCGAATTTCTTTTGAAATCCTTCTTTTGCCTGCTTGTACACCTCTGTTTCATCTTTGCTGTCCGGCTGTTCCTTTAGATGCGTCACAATGGCTGTACCCGTATATTCAGGGTACAAATCAATTTCCTTGTTACGCAGAGCCTCAAATACAAATACCGTTTTCCCAAGCGACGAACGAAGATTTACTTTCATATCGGTTTGATCTTCAATTAATTCTTTGTACATATTAATTAAAATGTCTTGTTCTGCACCAATTTTCCCTCCGATAACAAGGTCTGGTTTTGTTGCGCTCATCGCTGCAAACGGAGAAACAAGAATAAGTATTAATACGATGATCATAATAAACGAGCGTTTTTTGGACCCTTTTTTAGCTGAGTGTTCAATCGTTCGCAGAATTCCATCAAAAATAAGCGCTAATAATGCTGCTGGAATGGCTCCTAATAAAATCAAACTATTATCGCTTCGGTCAATACCAAGCAAAATTAAGCTTCCGAGTCCGCCCGCTCCGATAAGAGCCACGATTGTCGCTGTGCCAATAATGAGTACCATCGCTGTGCGAATTCCGGCCATAATGACAGGAAGTGCTAGAGGAAGTTCTACTTTAATTAATCGTCTCCACGAGTTCATCCCCATGGCTTTGGATGCTTCAATTAAAGATGGGTCCACTTCTTTAATTCCGGTATATGTATTTCGTACAATAGGAAGAAGCGAATATAAAAACAGTGCAATAACCGCGGGAAAGGTTCCAATTCCGACAAGAGGAATCAGTAATCCTAATAAAGCGAGTGAAGGAATGGTTTGCAGTACGGCTGTTACGCCAATGATTGGTTCAGCAATGCGGTCATGCCTCGTTAAGTACAGTCCGAGCGGCACTGAAATTAATACGGCGATAACAAGAGCCAGCACTGAAATTTGAATGTGTTCAAGAAGAGCTTGAAACAGTGCATCTCCTCGTTGATCTAATAATGTGCTTAGTGCATTCATTACAGCGTTCCTCCTTCTTTCGTTTTATCAGAAAGAAACGCTAATAGAGTTTTGCGCGTTACAACGCCAATACGTTTGCTCCCTTTTTTCACGGCTATTGCTTCATGGTCGTAAAGGGCGTCCATTGCCTGCTGAACAGTGGCGGTTGAAGCTAACTCTTCAGTAGGTTCTACGTCTGGCTGTTCACTTTCTTTGACAAACATATCCAATGTCTCAAATAAAGCATTGCCTTGATTTCCAATAAATGTTTTTACAAATTCATTTTTAGGCTTTTGGATGAATTCCTCCGGGGTTCCAACTTGAACAATTTCCCCATCTTTCATCAGGCAGATACGATTTCCAAGCGTCATCGCTTCGCTCATATCGTGCGTAACAAACACAAATGTTTTTTTGATTTTTTCTTTTAAGCTAATAACATCTTGCTGAAGCTGTTCGCGGCTTAACGGATCGAGGGCACTAAAGGGTTCGTCCATTAAAATAACGGGGGGATCAGCTGCGAGGGCACGTGCTACACCTACACGTTGCTGCTGGCCACCTGAGAGCTCAGACGGCTTTCGGTTCCGATACTGCTTTGGGTCTAGTCCTACCAAGGTAAGCAGTTCATCAATGCGCGTTTTGATTTTGTTTTTCTTCCAATGCTTCATCTCGGGTACAATGGCTATATTTTCAGCGATGGTCATATGAGGAAAAAGAGCAATCTGCTGCAGAACATAACCAATGTTCCAGCGTAGCTCATGTATGTTGTGGTCCGATACGAGCTTATCTTTTATGTATAGTTCTCCTTCGGTAATATCATGAAGACGGTTAATCATTTTTAAGGTGGTTGTTTTCCCACACCCACTCGGACCAATTAAAACGAAAAACTCTCCTTCTTTAATTTCTAGATTAATATTTTTCACGGCGGTCGTACCGTCTGGATATTGCTTTGACACATTCTTAAACGTAATCAAATTATCGTTCACACTCCCTGTTGAAATTTAACCCCTAGTTTTGTGTACCCAATATTTAGAGGCAATAAACATTCTTTTAAGAATATTTCTAAATATGATTCATAAGACACAGGGGAAAAGATACACATATTTTCTCAAAACCTCCTAATAAGGCTATCAAACTGTTAAAGTTTTCACAAGAAGGGAAAGAATAATTCGGAGAATAATTTTAAAGCCGACACAAATAAAAAAACCTTCTTTCAACAAGAAAGAAGGTTTTTTAGTATGCTAGCGACAGGGATCGAACCTGCGACCTCTTGCTTACCATGCAAGTGCTCTACCTACTGAGCTACACCAGCGTCTTGGAAAATTATATCACGTTTAAATTCATTTAGGAAGCGCTTTTTTAAATTTTTTATTGGTATATTCTCTAATTTACGTCTTCTGAAATTCGCACTTTTTACAAAGTTCCATATTTTATGTTAGAACTCCTTACATAAATTGTGTGAATTTTCTTTTTTTATATTACCCTTAGTAAAAGAGCTTACAAAAGAAGGGAAGAAAATAGATGGAACAACAACCAACCATGACCAAATCAAAAACGGCAACTCCCTACCCAAGAGACTGCACGTTCAGCCTGGAAGATTGGACGACGCTCGCTAAGTATTGGTACCCCGTCGCACGCTGCAGTGATGTAACAGAGAAACCAACGTCCGTAAAACTGCTAGATGTAAATCTAGTTCTATACCGTACCACACACAAAGTAGTGGCGGCTCGTGATTTATGCGTTCACCGAGGCACCCCTCTTAGCATGGGCTGGGTGGAAGATGATGAAATTGTCTGTCCTTACCACGGCTTCCGCTATGCAACGGACGGTGCATGCACGTCGATTCCAGCTCACCCTGATGCCAATATTTCTCCCCGCTTGTGTATGGCCGTCTATCCAGTTATTGAACGATTTGGATTAGTGTGGACTTCCCTGACAGGAGAACAAGATAACCTGCCTTACTTCGATGCGTGGGAGGACCCTGATTTTCAGCAAATTGTTTGTCCGAGCTTTGATATCATGGGTTCGGCCGGTCGTCAAATGGAAGGCTTTTTAGACGTAGCTCATTTTGCTTGGGTTCACACGGACACATTTGGTGATCGAAACAACGCCTTTGTGCCTAAATATAAAGTAAGCGATACAGAGTATGGGCTTCATGTAGAATATACGAGCACCGTGAGCAATTATTCCAAAGAACAGCAGCATTTAAATCCATCTGATTTTAAATGGCTTCGCGTCTTTGATGTTTATCCGCCGTTTACAGCTACGCTAAAAGTATACTTCCCAGAAGGCGCAGAACTGTGGATTATGAATGCAGTCTCTCCTATTTCAGCCCGCGAAACACGTTTATTCGCACCAATCGCTCGAAACTTTGACAAAGATTCTCCCGTTGAAGGTGTGTATGACTTTAACCTTCGCGTCTTTGACGAAGACCGTGAAATGGTTGAAAACCAAAAGCCTGAAGACTTGCCTTTAGACCTGCAGATGGAAGCGCATATTATGGCTGATCAAACGTCCATCGGCTACCGGAAATTATTAAAGAAAATGGGCTTAAGCTTTAGATATACAAGCTAAAGAAATCCCCGCTGAAACAGCGGGGATTTCTTTTTTATTTAGCAAACTGCTCGCGTCCTGCTTTTTCCTTTATCACTTCATCTTCACTTGCCGGCGTGGCGCGTTTCATAAACAATGAAAGAATTAAAGCAACCACCACTAGTACTACTGAGACGGCAAACGCATCGTTAATTCCTTGTACCATTGCCTGCATCCCAATTTGTTCTTTCATTTGAGCTGCCCCGGCTGCCGTTGCATTCGCTGCTCCTGCTCCGCTCATTGCATCTTGAGCAAGCTCTTTTGCATGCGTAGCTGTACGATTTGACATTACCGTTACTAAAAGAGCCGAACCAATAGCTCCCGATACTTGTTGAAGCGTGTTATTCATCGCAGTACCATGCGGATTAAAGCGTTGCGGCAGCTGATTTAATCCGTTTGTCATAACCGGCATCATCACCATAGACATTCCGAACATGCGAAGCGTGTAAAGCGTAATGAGCGTTGTATATGTCGTATCAAGCTCTAAGTTACTGAAGAAATACGTCGTAACGGCTGTAATCGTTAGACCCGTTACAGCCAGTGCACGCGCTCCGAATTTATCAAATAATTTTCCGGTAATCGGAGACATTACACCCATGAGTAGCGCACCCGGAAGCATTAGTAATCCTGAGTGAAGCGGAGAAATGCCTCGTACTGTTTGAACATAAATTGGCATTAGCAGCATGGCTGAGAATAATGCCATTGTAATCACCATTGAAATCGTTGATGATAAAGCAAACATTGGATATTTAAAAATGCGGAATTCAAGCATAGGTGTTTTAAGCTTGAACTGACGCGTAATAAATAAAATCAGCGCCACGGCTCCTACGATAATGGTGCCGTATACTTCCACAGAATCCCAGCCTTTATCCCCTGCTGAGCTAAATCCGTATAGAAGTCCCCCAAATCCAATTGTAGATAACACAAGCGATAGGAAATCCAAATTGATTTCCACTTTTTCTTTTTTGTCTTTTAATAGGAAGAAAGCGCCTATTAATACAATTGCCGCGATTGGCGTAACAAGGTGGAACAGCATTCTCCACTCATAGTGTTCAATTAGCCATCCTGATAAGGTAGGACCAATTGCCGGAGCAAAAATCATAACTAAACCGAAAATTCCCATCGCAGCTCCGCGTTTTTCTAACGGAAAACTTGTGAGCAATACGTTCATTAAAAGCGGCATCATAATGGCTGCGCCTGATGCTTGAATAATACGAGCGGTTAACAAGACCGAAAATACGGGCGAAGCACCCGCAAGTATTGTTCCCGCTGTAAATAAAGTCATAGCCGTTAAAAATAAGCCTCTGACAGAATAGCGCTGAATTAAAAAAGCGGTAGTTGGAATCATAATACCATTCACTAACATATAACCAGTAGAAAGCCACTGGACAGTTGACGTTGTCACATCTAAGTCTTTCATAATAGACGGAAGCGCCACATTTAATAACGTTTCATTCAACAATGAGATAAAAGCGCCAATTAACAAAATAGCAATTATGCCATAAGGGGGCTTTTCAATTTGATTTATCGATTCACTCATTATTGTACCTCCTTATACTTTAAGTTCATTTTTTTAGACACATGTTCTACATAGAGTATATTATACTGTGAGTTCAATTTATGCAAGTGAAAAATCTTGCGTTCATGTTCTTTATTTTATCGACTTTTTCAATCCTATAATCCTTTTATATCAATGCATTGTCGTGATATCGTCTATTTTTTTGAAAAGAACATTTGTGTAAACGCTTTAAATCATGTATCATAAAGTTGGACCATGAGTCTAATTTTATATTTAGGTGATAATAATGAATAACCGAAAACAGCAAGTTGTAAAAAATGCACACCATCTCTTCGTTGAAAAAGGATTTCAAGCTACATCTATTCAAGACATCATTGATTATAGCGGCATTTCAAAAGGAACATTCTACAACTATTTTTCTTCAAAAAATGAATTATTAATCGCTGTTTTTACCTGGCTTCATACAACAATTGAACAAGAGCGAAATCAGCTGCTGGTTGGTAAAAGCCTGACCGATGTAGATGTATTTGTTAAACAGATTGATGCACAGATGAAAAACCATCATAAACATAAATTTTTCACATTACTTGAAGAAGTATTTGTTTCCAATGATCCTGATTTAAAAGCATACATAAAAAAAACCCAGTTTGTTGAAGTAAACTGGGTTTACAAGCGGTTCATTGATTTATTTGGACAAGAAAAGAAACCGTACCTGCTAGATTGTGCAATTATGTTTCTTGGCATGCTTCATCGCAACTTTCACTATAATTTTATGGTTAACGGCACAAATACTGACCCCCATGAGATCATAAGCTACAGTGTCAAGCGCCTGCTTCCTCTTGTAGACGAAGTAGCAAATTCAGGAGACATTTTGCTCGATCCGCAAAGGATTAAAGAATGGCTTCCATCTTGCCCAAATACTAAAAATCAAATAGAACAGGACATTTCTGCAGCACTTATCGATTTAAAAAAACAGGTTCACAAACAATTTACTGATGAATTCGAACGTCAAAAATGCACAGAGCTTATTAGTTTTATTGAAGAAGAGCTGTTTAAACAGTCAAATCCCCGGAAGTTTGTTGTAGATAGTGCCCTTCAATCGTTAAAGCAGCTGTCTGTTAACAACGGTAAAACGACCCTAGAGGAACTGCAAACGATGATTGATCAGTATGTGAGTGAACGTCATTAAAAAGAGGTTAAAACATAACTAAATCCATACAATTTACAGACGAATAAATTGAATAAAGGAGTTAGTATAAGTTACTTGTTACACCGCTGTTGATTTCCGTACAAGACTTCGCTTTCCGCGGGCGGCCGGTGAGCCTCCTCGTCGCGTACACTCCTGAGGGCTCTCACCTGTGCCGCTTTTCCCGCAGGAGTCTTCGCCTTGCCTTTTCATCAACCGCTAAAAGCGACTAAACTTATGAAATTCACGTTCATCATAATACCAAAAAAACGAACGATTAATATTTTTAAATTAATCGTTCGTTTATAATTCTAACTAAAATATTTTTATCCCAGCCTCTTTTTTATTTTCCTCCAGTAAACGAGATTCCTTTAATAAAATATTTATTAAAAAACGCATAAATGAGTAAAATGGGAAGTGTAAAAACCATGGAAGCTGCCATAATATAGTTCCAATAACTGATGTACTGACCTTTAAATGTGTTGAGCCCTAAAGTTAATGTAAACATATTTTCATCAGACATCACAATTAAAGGCTTCATAAAATCATTCCAAAATCCCATAAATACAAAAATCGTTTGTGCTGCTAGGGCAGGTTTTGCAAGTGGAAGGACTATTTTAAAGAATGTTCCAAACTTTGATAACCCATCCAACTCCGCTGCTTCTTCAAGCTCTTTTGGGAAATTAATAAAAAATTGACGCATCATAAATATAAATGTCGCATTCACCATTCCGGGTACAATCATTCCCTGATAGGTATTTAACCAGCCTAACTCTTTCAAAATTAAAAAATTAGGGATCATGGTTACTTGTCCAGGAATCATAAGCACAGCTAAAATAATAATAAACAAACTTTTCTTTCCCGGGAAACTGAGGCGTGCAAGGGCATAACCAGCCATTGAGTTAAATAGCAAATTCAGTGCTGTTCCTACTACAGCAATAAATAAGCTATTAAACATCCAGCGCGGGAACAGCTTTTGTTCCACAAAAATTTGTTTATAGTTGTCTAGCGTGAAGTGTTTTGGAATAAAGTTCACCGTACCTGACACAATTTCTTCAAGCGTTTTAAAAGAAGCTGACAGCGCCCAAATAAATGGAATTAGCGTAATCAGTGCGTATATGCTTAAAATAGCATATAAAATGAGGACCCCCGTTTTTTTCTTCATCTTTTTCTTCCCCCCTTAGTACATACTTTCTTCTTTTGAAAACTTTCGCTGAATAACCGTTGCCACCAAAATCACGAGCGCCAACATAAAGGCTAGTGCTGCAGCATATCCCATGGTTCCTAAATTTTTAAATGCATATTGATAAATAAGAAGAACAACAGTTAGAGTCGAGTTATTAGGTCCCCCTGAACCTCCTGAAAAAATAAACGATTGATCAAACAGCTGAAACGTACCAATTAGTCCCATGATCACCACGAAAGATGTAACCGGACGCAGATTCGGAACTGTAATATGCCAAAATCGTTGAAACACATTAGCACCGTCTAACTGAGCTGCTTCATACAGCGAATCGGGTACGTCCTGCAAAGCTGCCAAATAAATAACCATAAAAAATGGAGCTGTTGCCCAAATGTTCATAATCATAATGGCAATCAAAGCGACCTGCGGATCTCCAAGCCAATTATAAGTCGGAAGGCCAACAAACTTTAAAAATTCGTTCACAATTCCATTTTGATTGTACATCCACATAAAAATAAGCGTTAATACAGCCGATGATGTAAGTGTAGGTAAAAAATAAATAATACGAAAAACTTTTTCTGCTTTTAACCCTGCATTTAATGTGGCAGCCAGTATAAGTGCCAATGCGGTTTGTACCGGTACAACAATTACTACATACTTCACCGTATTCCAAAGAGCAATTTTAGCTTTGTCATCTTCAAGAACTTTCATATAGTTCTCAAGCCCTCGAAAGTGGAACTCAGTCCCTCCCAACAATTGAACTTTATGTAAAGATAAAAAGATGGCATAAAAAATAGGTGCAATCACAAACAGCAACAGTACAAACAGTGTAGGTGTCATAAAAGCATACCCTTGCCCTACATCACGAGGTTTGTACGTTCGTATTTTTCCTTTTTTCATTTCCTCCACTCCCCCGCCAAGCCTTATTCATAAATGCTAATCTCTTGATTTGCCTGCTTTTGTGCTTTTTTCAAAGCTGTTTCCAAATCACTTTGGCCTAAAAAGGCGCTTAAAAACTGGTTATTAAAGTTATTCATGATAATAGGTAAATACGGGCCGTCTTGCCAGACAGTAGCATAAGCAGCTCCTTTTACTAATGGACCTCGTTTTTTGTCTTCAGCAAAACCAAGCTTCTCCGCTACGGATTTTCTTGTTGGCAATGCGTAGCCCTTGCTTGTCCAAGTTTCCATTCCTTCTTTACCAGTTAAGTACTGAATGAGCTCCCAAGATGCTTTTTTCTTTTTTGAGTCAGCATTCATTACATACGCGACCGTAAATGCCATTGTATTTTTATGACCGTTTATTGTCGGAACTTCCGCTGTACCGTAATCAAGTTTTGGGAAGGACTCTTGTAAAAACGGAATCATCCAATTTCCTTCAATTACCATAGCCACCTTTTGTTGTGCAAACATGTCCGTACCTGAGTTTGCACCTACATCAGAGGGTTGTACAGACGTTTTATCTTTTAAATGCTGATCGATGAGCGGCTGAAGAGCGTCAACGACTTCTTTCGTAGCAAAATTTGCCCTATTGTTCTTTACCACGTCTCCTCCGCTTGCCTGCGCCATATAAAAGACACGTGCTAATTCCGGCGTGACACCAAACGCTTGAATCCCTTTCTTTTTAAATACTTTTGAAACTTCTTCAAACTCATCCCATGTTGTTGGTACTTCTACTCCCGCTTCTTTAAACAGCTTTTTATTGTAAAATAAGCCTAACGTGGAGTAATCTTTCGGAAAACCATATGTCTCTCCATTTTTTTGAAACGCTTTCAATAATGGTTTCTCAAAATCTTTAACATCAAAATCAGGCTTTACATAAGAATTCAAAGGTTCTAAAACTCCTGTATTAATCAGACCAGGCGCTTCAAGTGCATCAAGATAAAAAACATCTGGACCATTTCCACCTATTAAACGCGTTTTTAAAATATCCATGTATTGATCAGTGATCACTTCATGCTTCACATGAATCGATGGATGGAGCTTTTCAAAGTCTTGAATAGTTTGATTAAGCAGCTTCGTCTCTGTTGGGTTGCCTCCCCAGCCGGCTAATACAATTTCGACTTGACCATTTTTCCCGGAAACTTCTTGTACATTTGAACATCCAGTTAAAGTTGCTCCGGCTACTGCCAGAAGCAAGCTTAAAGCGAGTATCCACTTCTTCATTAGGTGTCTCCTTTCATTTCATTGACCTGCGACTTATTAATTGACCCTTAATAAGCCGCAGTCGAATTAATATTAACCTACATAATTTCTTACTTTACATTGAGATAGAAGCTCGTACTTTGTCGTATTTTCTTTTACGTGAATAATCGTTTCGCTTCCTTCTTTTTTAACCGTTAATGACAGTTTCCCACTGCCAATCGCAAGGTTTTCTACAGAGAGTTCATTCATATCGTCTATGAGTACAGGATTTATCTGGATTGTACCGGCTGTACTATCAGGAAACAGTCTCAGCATCGCCTGTATGAAAGCTAAAGGCGTACCGGCTGCCCAAGCTTGAGGTGAGCAGGCAACGGGATATTTAACAGGCTTGCCAAGTTTACTTGAATAGCCGCAGAATAATTCAGGAAGACGGTCGTACTCAAAATGCCTAGCTGCATCAACCAGCCCTTTTATAACTTTATTGGCTTCTGTTTGCTTGTTCGCTTTACTCAAACCGAGAACAATTAAACTATTATCGTGCGGCCAAATGCTCCCGTCATGGTAGCTCATTGGGTTATAGCCTGCTTCTCCTTCTGCCATTGTGCGGATACCGTATCCCGAAAACATAGAGTCCGACACTAGTCTTTCGGTTACTTTGTTTATTTTCTCCTCATCCATTATCTCTGCTAAAAGTACATGACCTGGATTTGACGTAATCGTTCCTACTTGATTCTTACATTCATCGAGTGCAATTGCGTAGAATGATACGTCATCCATCCAAAAGGATTCATTAAATTTTTTACGCAGCTGCTTTGCTTCTTCACGTAACTTGTTTGCTTGATTTGTTTTGCTCAACTTATCGTATACAGAAGCAATACCCATTTTTGCTTGATATACATAGCCTTGTACTTCCACTAAAGCAATGGGGGTTTTTGCATATTCACCGCTGCGATGGACAACAGAATCTCCTGAGTCTTTCCAGCCTTGATTAGCAATTCCTTTACTTGACTCTTGATGATATTCAAGAAATAAATCGCCGTCTCGATCCCCATATTCGTTGATCCATTTCAAAGCTCCATCAATAGTCATTTGCATTTCTTGTACAAACTCTAAGTCTCCCGTCCACTTTACGTATTCCGCTAATAAAATTAAAAACAATGGCGTCGCGTCAATTGTTCCATAGTACGGCGTAAAAGGGATTTGATTAGTGTTGGCAAGTTCTCCGTAACGTATTTCATGCATGATTTTACCCGGCTGTTCATCACGCCATGGATCATGTGCCGTTCCTTGATACGCTGCCATCGTACGCAGCGTTCCTTTTGCTATTTCAGGATTAAAAGCCAGCATTTGAAACGCTGCGATTAGACTATCCCTTCCAAACGGTACACCAAACCAAGGCAATCCTGCTACTGGAAAGACACCGAATCCTACATCCGTTAGCAGTACGCGCAGGTCGTTAAGTCCTCTTGTAATAAGACGCTGCATTGTCGGATGATCAGTTGTTACTTTTGTAGAAGATTTTTCCCATTCTTTATATGACTGGCTTAGTAAACTAAATGCTTCACCGGCTGATAAAATATCCCCATTGGTGTCCTCTCCGATTTGCGGCTGAACCATTAATGTAATTTCTTCTTCTTCTTGATGATTGAGTTCAAAAGAAAATGTAACCTCTCCTTGCTCATCCACATATGAAGCTTCTTTATCCCAGAGAATCCGTGTCGCCCGCTTGATATCATCTGCTCCTTTGTATGTATATGTTAGGCTGCTTTCCCCTTTTATTTCCCCCGTTCGTTTTCCGACATTTCCAGTTTGAAAACCTCTTACGATGAACATATCGTTAAAATCGACATCTGTTTGGATACTTAATGTAAAAGCAATTTTTTTAGGAAAATAGCTTTTTAACTTTATTTTTTCATAGAAAACTCCTCCATATATAAAGCGCTTTCTCTCTATTTCTATAGACTCTCGCCATAGTACAAGCTCTCCTTCTTTTTCCATATGCGGATTAGTAAGAAGAATTGTAGCTAATAGGTTCTCCTCTGCACTTGAGGACAATAATACAGGATCTGCATCATTAATCTTCAAGCGAAATTCACTCAGAAAACGCGTATCTCTCATATATAGCCCTAAACCATACTGATGGTTTGCATTGATATTTCCTACTGAATCAGTCAGTAAAAATAAGTCATTTTCTTTAATAACACGGTAATCCATTTCCATCCCCCTAAGTTTTACCGAAACGTTTTGGAAAAAGCGCATAATATCCGAAACGTTTCGGTTTTACATTATATAAAAACCACTAATTGTGGTTTTTAGCTGTTGATTCTCGAATAATCAGATTTGTATCAAGATATCGCTTCATATTTGTTTCTTTTCCTTCTAGCATTTCAATTAGTAAATCTGCAGCTTCATAGCCAATCTGATATACTTCCTGTCCTACTGTCGTCAAATTTGGAGACGAATAAGAGGCAAGGACAATGTTATCATATCCAACAATCGACATCTCTTTCGGTACATGAAGGCCAAGTTCTTTGCATGCTTTTAGTGCTCCAAGTGCCATTAAATCACTTGCACAAAAAATAGCCGTGACCTCTTTATGTCGATTTATAAGCTCCCGAGCAGCTTTCTCTGCTTTCTTTTCTTCAAAATTCCCGCTTACAACCCACTCAGAACGAAAAGAAAAACCGCATTCTTTGAGCGCTTCTCTGTATCCGTTGAGACGTTCTTGGCTGACAAATGCGTCTTCATGTCCGTTAATCATCCCAATATGCGTATGGCCAAGACTCGCTAAGTGTTCAACTGCTTTTTTAGCTCCCAAGGCATTATCAGTGGTGACATAGCCCACTGAATTAGAATGAACTGGAATATCAACTAAAACACAGGGAATATCACTTTCTACTACTTCTTTTAAATAGGGATCTTCTTTTTTAATACCTTGAATAATTGCCCCATCTACCCTTCGCTCTCGACAAAGCTGAGTATACGTTTTTTCTCGTTGCATCATCGTGTTTGTATTGAATAAAATCAAATCATACCCTAAAGTAGATGCTCGCTCATTTACACCGCACAGCACTTCAAATGTAAAATTATCTTTTACGCTCTCTCTGCTGATGCCTGAAACTAGTAGTCCAATAGTCTTTGACTTTTGCATAACCAGTCCTCGAGCTAACGTATTAGGGCTGTAGTTCAGCTCTCTTGCTACGGCTGCAATCTTTTGCCGTGTTTTTTCATTTACATCTGAATAACCATTTAAAGCCCGAGAGACCGTTGTTACAGATACGCCAGCAACTCGCGCTATATCTTTAATCGTTGTCACTCAAAATTCCTCCAAAACGTTTCGGATAACTTTAAATAGATTGTAACGCTTTCATTTATTAAATTCAATACTTTTTTTAATAATCAGTTTACTCTTATCTATCTCTAAAACTTTTGCGTATAAAAAAAGCAGCCCTAAGACTGCTTTTTATTCACAAAGTGGAAATTGAAGTGAAAAGCACGTTTCTTTTCCTTTTGTGCTAGACACACTCACTTTTCCCTTCATATAATGAATAATGCTGAAAGATACCATCGTTCCAAGCCCCGTACCTTTTTCTTTTGTTGTAAAATACGGTTCGCCTAACCGGGTGATTTGTTCTTGCGTCATACCGCAGCCTGTATCGATAATATCCACAATAACAGCTTCGCCTTCTTTTGTTACTTTAACGGTTAAAGTGCCTCCATTTTGCATGGCTTCAATACTATTTTTAAATAAATTGATTAGGCACTGCTGAAGCTTTCTTCTTTCTCCCATTACGAAGAACTTCACTTCTTCATCAAATGTAAAATCAATAGCGACTCCATTCATATTGGCAAGAGGCGTCATAATATGGGTGACATGATGAATCTCTTCTGAAATATTCATTTTTTCATTTCGTTCCGGAGCAGAATTGGCAAACAGCAAGTAATCATCAATGATTTCTTTTGCACGATCTAGTTCATTAATCGCAATGGAAATGTAGCGTTTTTTAGCAGGTTCTTTTTCATCTTCTTGCAGCATTTGCATAAATCCTCTGCTTGCCGTTAGAGGATTTCGCACCTCATGAGAGATGCTGGCAGCTAAATGACTGACAATTTCTAGTTTCTCTGCTTTCATCAGGCGCTGCAGCACTAGTAAATTTGCCCGTATCGCTTCCCAGAGTATGGTAATTACAAACATGCCTGCTACATCTAAAATCGCGAATTGAACCCACACGCTAATAGGAATGCTTGTTACGTGCAAGACAAAAATAGATACAAGCATAGCTAATAAAGAACCGATCAGACTAAGACAGGTGCTCACGATAATTCTATTTTTTAATGAGAAATGCAAAAAATATTTTGTTATGAAAAATAAAGGAATGGATAAAATCGGAAGAGAAATTAGTGTTGATAAAAAGCCTACATCGTACCCGCCAATTAGCAAGCGCAGCAGTAAAATAAAGACAAAAAGCAAGCTTCCTAGCGGCCAGCCTCCATATAACGTTCCTAAAATATAAGGAATTCTTCGTAGATCCATCCGATAGTCATCCGGGACATAAGCTCCGTTAACCGGAAACAAAAGGCAAAAGGTAATAGCTAAAATCGGAAATACCGCGATATAACGATCTTTCCACCAATGAATTTTTTTAGCATACTTGATTAAATAAAACATCTGCACTAAAAACAGCGCCAATAAAATAAACAAAAAATTAATTAACAAATCTTTCGTGACAAAACTCATGCATTCACCGGTCTTTCAAATGAGATAAAAATAAACTCTTTTATTGCATTTACATTTGTAACACAAATTAGAGCGTAATCATAGATAAATAAACGTATTCTATTTACTTTTTTATAACTTCCTATGACTTTATCGTCCGTTCCCTAAAATAGTGAAGGCTAAGAAAACCTTTTCAACTTCACTAAAAATATTCAGAATTTTATTTACATATGAGTTACAATGCTCTATAATCAGATCAATGTACTTGGTTTTGAGAGTAGGAGGACGAAATATGGAACTATCAATTACCTTAATGGGATTATTCGTTGGAACCCTTGTAGGCTTAACTGGGGTTGGAGGTGCCGCTTTATTAACACCTTTACTGATTGTACTCGGCATTAACCCTTCCATTGCCGTAGGAACAGATCTTGTCTACAATTCTATCACAAAATTATTCGGAGTCGCTCAGCACTACAAACAGCGAACCATTAACTTTAAATTAGCAAAATATTTAGCCTTCGGAAGTATTCCGAGCGCTGTGCTGGCTATTGTCACACTTCATGCATTTCCATCTTTTCACGAGCATCAAGAAACGATTATTAAGCACGCTCTTGGATATGTCATGACGCTGGTTGCCATTTCAATTATCTTTCGCGTCTTTTTTGATAAATTAATTCGTCCCAACCGATTTCAGGAAATGGACTTAAATCAGAAAAAAGGATTAACAATCGGAATTGGCGTAGTCTTTGGATTCATTGTCGGACTAACATCGATTGGCTCAGGCTCATTATTTGCGATTGCGATGCTGTACTTATTTAAGCTAAAAACATCTGAGCTGGTTGGAACTGATATTGCACATGCGTTTCTTCTCGTTACGGTGGCTGGTATTTTAAATGCAAGCTTTGGAAGCGTGGATTACATGTTGACTGCTAACCTATTAACTGGATCTATTCCAGGTGTGTTAATCGGAAGCCGTTTATCAACGAAAGTGCCTTCAAGACCGCTTCAAGCCATTATGGCAACCATCATTCTAATTAGCGGAATTAAATTAATTTAACAAATAAAAGCACATGCCTTTGCATGTGCTTTTTATTAGTTTTTTTAAAGATCTACATTAAAAATAATAATGTTTTAAACCACTTCCCTTCCCTTCTTATACACTTCAACTAATATTTTTATTGAATTTTAGTCAAAGAGACCAATGACACCTCAAACAACCTTACGTTAAAATGTAAAAAAACATAACATCTGTTGTGATATCCAAAAAATTGTATGACGAAGGGAGAACACATGACACAAACAGCAGCAAAAAGTAAGCAAAAACCTTTTTATAAAGGTGTTTTCTTTCAAATTATGATGGCAATTGTACTTGGCATAGCCATAGGATATCTATGGCCAAGCTTTGGAAATGCTGTGAAACCGATTGGAGACGGTTTTATTAAGCTTATCAAAATGCTGATTGCTCCTCTTATTTTTGGAGTAGTCGTTGTTGGAATTGCCAAGGTTGGAAACATTAAAACAGTTGGGCGTATCGGCGGAAAAACCATTCTTTACTTCGAAATTGTCACAACATTCGCTCTATTGATCGGTCTATTAGTAGCAAACGTAATGAACCCCGGCACCGGTATGAATGTTGATCCTTCAAGCTTAAGCACAAGCGAAGTGGACGCGAAGACAAACGGCTCCGAACTTCCGAGTGAAGGTGATTTTTTTCTTAATATGATTCCAGACAGTGCAGTTGGTGCTTTTTCAAGCAACTCCATGCTTCAAGTGCTTTTAATTTCTTGTTTGTTTGGCATCGCGCTTGTTCATATAGGTGGAAAAACAGCAGAGACACTTTTAAATGTATTGGAAAAAGTAAATGATGTGTTGTTTAAAATTATGGGATACATTATGAAATTAACGGCTTTTGCCACCTTTAGTGCCATGGCATTCGCAGTTAGTCAGTACGGTCTTGGAACACTTGCTGCATTCGGAAAGCTATTTATCGCTATGACAATTGCCTGTCTAGCATTTGTTCTTGTTTTAGCTGTTATTTTACGAATCTATTTAAAATTAAGTTTGTGGAAAGTCATTCTATATATACGAGAAGAAATTATGCTGGCATTTGCTACGGGTTCCACTGAAGCCGTTATGCCGCAGCTCATGGATAAATTCGAACAAGCAGGATGCAACAAAGCAGTCGTGGGCCTTGTTGTGCCTACGGGCTATTCGTTTAATCTAGACGGTGCTTCCATTTACTTGTCTCTTGCCCTCGTCTTTTTAGCACAAGCAACAGGCGTGGATTTGAGCCTTACTGATCAGCTTTTAATGCTTGGTGTTCTTCTTCTTACGTCTAAAGGAATGGCTGGTATTCCAGGATCAGCTTTTGTTGCTCTCTCGGCTACCGCAGCAGCAACCGGATCCATTCCGGTAGCAGCCGTGGCTCTGATGCTCGCTCCTGATCGCTTTATGGGTAATTACCGGACCACAGTTAATATTATTGGTTATGCGGTAGCTGCTTTTATTATCGCACGATGGGAAAATTTATTAGATCTACAAAAAGCAAATGATGTGCTGGACGGAAAAATTGCATATCAGCCCAAAAACGCTGAAATTTCTCTCCCAGAGAGTATTCCAGCAGCCAATGAAAAAGCATTTTAACAAAAAATTTCCTGGCCGAGACAAGTCTATTTTGCTTGTTTTTCGGGCAGGAATTTAATTGTTACATGAAAGGCCTTTTGCTGAAACTTATTTTCTTCGAGTATTTTATATACGATTTGTTTAATCGTTTCTTGCGTTTTGGCATCAGCTGAAATGGAAGGCTCCATATACACATCCAGCTCTACTCTGTCTTTTGAGTAAAGGGAAGAATTCACGCCCCTTGATTCATAGCCCGCTTCAGTTAAACCGCTGCTGATTTTATGCCAAATATCCAGTTTGTCCATTTGTTTAATAACAGGCTTTGCTTCTTCGTACACTTGTGCTTGCTGAGTCTTGGAAACTTCTTCTTTTTTAGTAAAAACTGCATACCCTGAACCTACTACTAAAAACGTCATAATAGCAAATGCTCGCATCCTTTTCATTCTCTCACCTCATTTAGAGATATAGATTATAAATATGCGAATAATTGCTGCAGTATGACGGCTTGTATCTCTACTTCTTTTCCACTATACTCAGCAGTCGTTTAGAACTAGCTTCTGCTTCTTCTATCATACTGTCAAAAAGCTCTTGCACCGTTGGGATACTATCAATCAGTCCAACGACTTGACCTGCCCACCCATAGCCTTCATCGATTTTATTTTCATAAATATACCGGCAGTTTGCTACTCCGCTAATGACGTCTTTTAACTCTTCGTACCTCTCTCCTTGCTGCTCACGCTCGATAATGTCAAGAGTGTAGTGGGACTTCAATACGCGTCCAGGTGCTCCGAACGAACGTTTAATAACCACAGTATCGGTTTCTTTTGCTTCTACAATAGCTTGTTTATACGCATCGTGGGCATCTACACATTCTTTTGTCGCGATAAAACGTGTTCCCATTTCAATTCCTTCAGCGCCTAATGATAACGCCGCCAATAATCCTTGGCCGTTTCCAATCCCTCCGCTGGCCAGGACCGGAATTGACACAGCCGCAGCTACTCGAGGAATTAGTACCATTGTGCCGAGATCCTCACGTCCGATATGTCCTCCTGCTTCTTGCCCCACTGCCATGACAGCATCTGCTCCTAACTTCTCAGCTTTTTGAGCTTGACGCACGTTGGCTACAAGCACGAGCGTTTTAATTCCTGTTCCTTTTAATCTCTCAAAAATAGGTGCGGGATTTGCTCCTGTTATGGAAACAACCGGCACACCTTCTTCTACTGCTACGTCGAGAAGTTCTTTATAAGAACCTTCTGTTTGACCTCCAACAGCAAAATTAACGCCAAAAGGACGCTCAGTTAAAGAACGTACTTTCTTAATTTCAGCTCGAAGTTTCTCAGGTGTTCGGAGCGTCATAGCTGTAATTTGTCCAAGACCTCCTGCATTTGAGACAGCAGCAGCAAGTTCTGCGTACGCTAAATAAGCCAGACCTCCTTGTACAATTGGATATTGAATTCCTAATAAATCTGTTACCCGTGTTTTCATCTATGTATCCCCTCTCCTTTTATTTTCTTATTTATGAATACTTATTCATAATCATAACAAGAAAATAACGGATTTCCTACGAAAAAATTCCAACATTTCTGTTTGCTTCAACTTTTGATAGGGTACACATTTTGTAATGATTATTAACTGAAGATCAAGGAGGAAGACAGGTATGACAAAAAAGCACTCTGTAAATGAAAAAAGCAAGCAAGAACAGCTCGAGCAGTTTAAAACAGATGATCGAAACCAAGCGCTCACAACCAATCAAGGGTTAAAGCTTTCCGAAGATGAATTTTCTTTAAAAGCAGGTGAACGTGGTCCAACCCTTATGGAAGACTTTCATTTCCGTGAAAAAATGACGCATTTTGACCACGAGCGCATTCCTGAACGCATCGTTCATGCACGAGGCTTCGCTGCTCACGGAGAATTTGAACTGTATGACTCTCTCAGTGAATATACAAAAGCTAAATTTTTACAGAATCCATCTGTAAAAACACCTGTATTTGTCCGTTTTTCTACTGTAGCAGGTTCTAAAGGTTCAGCTGAAACGGTGCGCGACGCCCGTGGTTTTGCAACAAAATTTTATACAGAAGAAGGAAACTATGACTTAGTTGGAAATAACATTCCCGTGTTCTTTATCCAAGATGCGATTAAATTTCCGGATTTAATTCACGCTGTTAAGCCTGAGCCTCACAACGAAATGCCGCAGGCGGCTTCAGCACACGATACGTTTTGGGATTTTGTCGCCAATAACCAAGAGTCTGCTCACATGGTCATGTGGTCAATGTCAGACCGTGCAATTCCACGCAGTTTGCGTATGATGGAAGGCTTCGGCGTACATACTTTTCGCTTAGTTAATGCAGAAGGAAAAGCTCATTTTGTCAAATTTCACTGGAAGCCTGTGCTCGGAACGCATTCCCTTGTTTGGGACGAGGCTCAAACAATTTCTGGGAAAGACCCGGATTTTCATCGCCGCGATTTATGGGAATCGATTGAAAACGGAGACTATCCTGAATATGAGCTAGGTATTCAAATCATAGATGAGGAAGATGAATTTAAATTCGACTTTGACATTCTCGATCCAACTAAGCTTTGGCCTGAAGAAGACATTCCCGTCAAATTGGTTGGAAAAATGACCTTAAATCGAAATGTAGACAACGTATTTGCCGAAACGGAACAAGTCGCATTCCATCCGGGACATGTGGTACCGGGAATTGATTTTTCCAATGATCCTCTCTTACAAGGAAGATTGTTTTCATACACGGATACCCAGCTTATTCGTCTTGGCGGTCCGAATTTTCACGAACTTCCAATCAACCGTCCAGTATGCCCGTTTCATAACAATCAACGAGACGGTTACGGACGTCAAACGATTAACAAAGGGCCTGTCAGCTATCACAGAAACTCTCTTGCAGCCAATACCCCGGCTCCTGTACCAGAGTCAGAGGGCGGTTATGCTCACTATCAAGAAAAAGTGGAAGGAAGAAAAGTTCGAAGCCGAAGCGAAAGTTTTAAAGACCACTTTTCACAGGCAACGCTATTTTGGAATAGCATGAGCGATCCTGAAAAAGAGCATATTATCAGTGCTTTCAGCTTTGAGCTTGGAAAAGTGAAAAGCAAGTCTGTTCAGCAGCAGGTCGTTGATATGTTTGCCAACGTCAGTACAGTGCTAGCTAGACAAGTAGCACAAGCGATTGGTGCAACGTCTCCATCAGGAGAAGAGGCGCCAGTGACCAAGTCATCTCCGGCTCTTAGTCAGGAACAGACGATTAAAAAGCCGAATACGCGTAAAGTAGCTGTCATTGCAGCTAATGACTTTAGCAGTGACCTACCACAGGTGTTAAACAATTTAAAACAACAGGGCATTCAGCCTGAAATTGTAAGCACAACCCTCAAAAACGTAAAAGGAACAGACGGGTCAGAACTTGAAGTACAGCACACGTTCTTAACAAGTGATTCTGTTTTATTCGATGCGGTTTATGTTGTCGGAAGCGCGTCGGCTGATGAGAAGTTTCGTAAAGAAGCACTGACATTTGCTCAAGAAGCATTCGAGCATTTTAAACCAATTGGCGCGACGGATGAAGGTGTTAAGTGGCTAAAAGCTGCTGGTTTAGATAGCAGTCCCGGTGTCGTAACTGGAGAAACTACACGCTTTACAGATGAATTTATTGAAGCTATTTCAGCTCACCGCCACTGGAATCGTCACGTTATATAACTTACAAAAAAGATAGGGACCTCCCCTATCTTTTTTCTATGAAATCACAGTAATTGAAGAAAAGTTTCTCTTTTGCTTATACTAGATAATGCACCTTAGATTTTCAGGAGGCAGAAAGAAGACATGCTCACAAATAAATCATCTTACTTTTTACAATTAACGAAACGATTCAAAAAAGCTGCAACGGCAAATTCAGTTATTCTTGGAATTTTGTTAGCTATTGTGGGAGGTTTTCTTGATGCTTATACGTATATAAGCAGAAACGGAGTATTCGCAAATGCACAAAGTGGAAATATCGTCTTATTAGGTGTAAAGGCAGCGCAAGGTCAATGGACAGAAGCTTTTCTTCATATTCCCCCTATTGTAGCCTTTATCCTAGGTGTTGCTGTAACCGAAACATTTAAGCAGCCGCGATTTGTATCTGTACTCCCTGATACTTCTCGTATCGTATTGCTTTTAGAAATTGTCGTACTCATTATCGTTGGTTTTTTACCGTCTAGTGTTCCTAATATGTTGGTTACAGTAACAATTTCATTTGTTGCTGCTCTTCAAGTTTCTTCATTTAGAACTTTGATAAAATGGTCATATAATACAACCATGACGACCGGAAACCTTCGTACTGCTTCTCAAGCAGCATACTATGCTATATTCAAACGCGATGAAAACGCTGCTTATCAGTGCCTTCGTTTTACCGCCATTATCCTCTCTTTTTTGAGCGGGGCATTGTTAGGTTCTATTTCTACTTTCACCCTGGGGACAAAAGCAGTTTGGCTAGCTTCTGCTATTCTTTTTCTCGCTTTTGTCATTTTAAATTCAGAATCTCAAAAAAGCCTTTGAAATCATTGATTTCAAAGGCTTTTTTATTAAACTGATTTTCTAAATGCCATAACATGCAAATCTTTTACCGGATAAAAATCGTTATCAGGAAAGCGAACGTAACCTCTTTTAGTGTACAGCTTAATGGCATGTTCCATTGAATGATCTGTATGTAAACCTAAATAAGAACACCCTAGCTCCCGAGATTTTTTTTCACACGCTTCAAGAAGCGCGTTGGCGACTCCTTTTCGGCGATGCGTCGGAGCAACTGCCAGCAGACGAATTTCGGCCCATGGAAATGGCTTTAACAACCCTCCGTATACATCCGTATTCGGCGGATAAAACAAAACGCTTCCTGCCATTTCTCCATCGATTTCAGCTACAATGCACTCAAATTTCTTTTCTTCACTCAGGGTATGTAAAATTCCCTTTCGATATCTTTTCCAGTGTGCTTCTGATTTTACAGCTGCATATTGCTCATAAGCAGCAAGCGTCACTGTTTCAATAGATGATGTTTCTTCTTCTCTAGCTTTTCGAACGATCAATTTTTTCTCCTCCATTTACCTTCTTCATTAGTTCTTATTGTCTATGGTGAAACATGTTTATGCAACACATTTGCATTTTAAAACAGCTTCCTTTGCATATATTTAATCCGTTCATTATGGTTTCTGAAGCGGTCTTTGTGCTGAAACTCTGCTTGTCTTCATATACATATAAAGAGATTCAGAGACAAGGATGAGACAGCATGTATAAAAAATTAATTGCAATTGGAATTGGCAGTGTGTTTGTTAGTATTGGAATTAACGTTTTTATTCTTCCGCTTCAGCTTGTAACAGGAGGCATTACGGGAATTAGCTTAATTCTTAATTATTTACTTGGCTATAAAGTAGGCGTGATGATTTTTTGCTTAAACTTCCCTATTTACCTTCTCGCTCTAGGTTTTAACCGCTCTTATTTTTTAAATGCTATCTATGGCATGGTTCTCTCAGCCGTGATGATTGATTTGCTGTTTCCGCTTCATGGGATTTTTCACCTTCCCATTATCTTAAGCGCTTGCCTTGGAGGTGTTTTTAACGGAATCGGAACCGGCATCATGCTCCGGCAGCACGCAAGTCAAGGCGGGGTCGACTTATTTTCTCTGATACTTGCGAAATGGTTATCTTTAAATCCTGGCATCATTATTTTAGTAATTGACGCATCTATTATTATTTCAGGTATTTTACTGCTTCAAAACGATACAGCTATTTATTCATTATTCATTGTTGTATGCTCCGGTATAGTGACCAGTTTAATTACATCTTTCAAACGCATCATCGTCTATGTATAGGGAAAAAGCCTCGAGACATTCGGGACTGACCCCATAGAGTGAGACAAATAAAAAAACACCTTTAAGTAAAAAACGGGTATGTAGTACCTAACAATAAC